>NZ_CP087106.1:600000-1200000 GCF_028583545.1 Methylobacterium sp. NMS14P
AAGCTCGCTCGTTTGCAAGGTCTGCATGGGAAACGCACACATCCCCGTGAGATCGGGTCGAGACCACCCAAGGACGCTTGTGCGTCGCAACATTTCTTTTCGCAAACGCATGACATCGACCGGGCCTGTGTCACGCGAAAAGAAGCTTTCACCGTGTGCCCACAGGCGTCGAACAGCGAGTTGACGGCGCTCAAAAATCTCTTAAGGTCCGGGCAAGCCTCGGTTTCGAGGGAGCCGCCTCAGGGATGGCGGTTCCTGGCTAGGGGATCTGTAGATCTCCTCGAAGTCCACTATGCCCGCTACCGAGGCGTCCATCCCTGTCGCAAACAGTCAGGTCGGAGTCCGAGCGACGCCACTCTATTCGCGCGCCGCGAGAACTCTCAAGACTTGTCGGAGGAACCCATGAGAGCGGTACATCTCCTTGCGCTCGGCGCAGGTGTCGCGGCCGTCGCCGCGCCGGCGCTGGCCAATGAAAGCGTCATGAAGGGCATCGCCAACCCGGCGGAACAGGTTCTTCAGACGGTAGATTACGCGAATACGCGTTACTCGAAGCTCGACCAGATCAACGCCAAGAACGTCAAGGACCTGCAGGTCGCCTGGACGTTCTCGACCGGCGTGCTGCGCGGCCACGAGGGCTCGCCGCTCGTCGTCGGCAACATTATGTACGTGCACACGCCGTTCCCGAACATCGTGTACGCCCTCGACCTCGACCACGAGGCGAAGATCATCTGGAAGTACGAGCCGAAGCAGGATCCGTCGGTGATCCCGGTCATGTGCTGTGACACGGTCAACCGTGGTCTGGCCTACGCCGACGGCGCCATCCTCCTGCACCAGGCCGACACCACCCTCGTGTCGCTCGACGCCAAGACCGGCAAGGTCAACTGGTCGGTCGTGAACGGCGACCCGAAGAAGGGCGAGACCAACACCGCGACGGTTCTGCCGGTCAAGGACAAGGTCATCGTCGGCATCTCGGGCGGCGAGTTCGGCGTGCAGTGCCACGTCACCGCCTACGACCTGAAGACCGGCAAGAAGGTGTGGCGCGGCTACTCCGAGGGCCCGGACGATCAGCTGATCGTCGACCCGGAGAAGACCACCTCGCTCGGCAAGCCGATCGGCAAGGACTCCTCGCTGAAGACCTGGGAAGGCGATCAGTGGAAGACCGGCGGCGGCTGCACCTGGGGCTGGTTCTCGTACGACCCCAAGCTCGACCTGATGTACTACGGCTCGGGCAACCCCTCGACCTGGAACCCCAAGCAGCGTCCGGGCGACAACAAGTGGTCCATGACCATCTGGGCGCGTAACCCGGACACCGGCATGGCCAAGTGGGTCTACCAGATGACCCCCCACGACGAGTGGGACTATGACGGCATCAACGAGATGATCCTCACGGATCAGAAGATCGACGGCAAGGAGCAGCCGCTCCTGACGCACTTCGACCGTAACGGCTTCGGCTACACGCTGAACCGCGCGGACGGCACCCTCCTCGTCGCTGAGAAGTTCGACCCGGCCGTCAACTGGGCGACCAAGGTCGACATGGACAAGGGCTCGAAGAACTACGGCCGTCCGCTGGTCGTGTCGAAGTACTCGACCGAGCAGAACGGTGAGGACACCAACTCCAAGGGCATCTGCCCGGCGGCGCTGGGCACCAAGGATCAGCAGCCTGCGGCCTTCTCGCCGAAGACCAACCTGTTCTACGTGCCCACCAACCACGTCTGCATGGACTACGAGCCGTTCCGGGTGACCTACACCCCGGGCCAGCCCTACGTCGGTGCGACCCTCTCGATGTACCCGGCCCCGAACTCGCACGGCGGCATGGGCAACTTCATCGCGTGGGACGGCGTCAACGGCAAGATCAAGTGGACCAACCCCGAGCAGTTCTCGGTGTGGTCCGGTGCTCTGGCCACCGCTGGCGACGTCGTGTTCTACGGCACGCTTGAGGGCTACCTGAAGGCTGTCGACGACAAGACCGGCAAGGAGCTGTTCAAGTTCAAGACCCCGTCGGGCATCATCGGCAACGTGATGACCTACCAGCACAAGGGCAAGCAGTACGTGGGCGTCCTCTCGGGCGTCGGCGGCTGGGCCGGCATCGGCCTCGCGGCCGGCCTGACCGACCCGAACGCCGGTCTCGGCGCGGTGGGTGGCTACGCGGCTCTGTCGCAGTACACCAACCTCGGCGGCCAGCTGACGGTCTTCGCCCTGCCGAACTAATCGGCCGCAGGGTTTGACGTGAAAAACGGTGCCGGCGCGGGTTCCCGCGCCGGCATCCTTGTGATTAGACTTTCTCGCAAGAGGCTGCGGCTCGGAGGGAGACGAAGAGCCTCGATCCAGGGAGACACATGCGTTGCTCAACCTCAGCAAGATCGTAACGCGGCCGGTTATCGCCGCCCTCGCCCTAGCGACCGTCTCGACGGTTGCCGTACATGCTGAGGATGCCAAGCCTGCCGACCCCAAGCTCGCCAATTCGCTGAACGCGAATGACAAGACCGCCGAGCAGGATCCCAAGCTGCTGAAGCAGGATGCTGCCGTGAAGGTCGACGACGGCAAGTACTTCGACGCCGACGGCCACCCCACGTTCCACGTGACCCAGGACGGCAAGATGCTCGACTGGTACACGTACTCGGGCTACCGCCGCTATCACGCCGAGTGCCACGTGTGCCACGGCCCGGACGGCATGGGCTCGACCTACGCACCGGCGCTCAAGGACTCGCTGAAGCACCTCTCGTACGAGGAGTTCATCGGCATCCTGGCGGGCGGCAAGCAGGAAGTGAACGCCGCCGAGCAGAAGGTCATGCCGGCCTTCGGCGACAACAAGAACGTCATGTGCTACTCGGACGATCTCTACGTCTACCTGAAGGCGCGCGCTTCCGGTGCGATCGGGCGTATCCGTCCCTCCGAGCACGAGGGCAAGCCCGAAGCCGCCAAGAAGGCGGAGAAGGAATGCATGGGCGGCTGATGTCGTCTCTTGCCCGGATCGCCGTTCTCTGCGCCCTGACACTGACCGGGGCGCGGGGGGCTCTCGCCCAGCATCTGCCGGATACCGTCACCACTGACGTGCTGCGCGTCTGCGGTGATCCGGGCAACATGCCGTTCTCCGAACGCAAGGAGGACGGCTTCGAGAACAAGATCGCGGCGATCATCGCCGACGAATTGAAGATCAAGGTTCGCTATTACTGGCTGACCCAGGGTCCCGGCTTCGTGCGCAACACGCTCGGAACCGGCCTCTGCGACGTCATCATGGGCCAGGCCTTCGGCAGCGACCTCGTCCAGACCACCAATCCGTACTACCGATCCGCCTACACGCTGGTCACCCGCGCGGGTGAGCTTGACGGCGTGGCGGCCCTCGACGACCCGCGCCTGAAGGGCAAGAGCATCGGCGTGATCGCCGGGACGCCGCCGGTGAACCGGATGGGCGAAGTGGGCCTCGTCTCGGCCATGAAGGCCTACGCGCCCTACCAGCTCGATCCGTCGCGGAAGCACCAGACGGTCAGCGCGGAGATCGTGGCGGCGCTGGCCTCCAAGGAGATCGACGCGGCCGTGCTCTGGGGACCGGCCGCGGGCTGGCTCGCCAAGCAGTCCGGCACGCCCATGAGCGTCGTGCCGCTGCTCAAGGAGCCGGAGCGTCCGCCGATGGCGTACCGGATCGCCATGGGTGTCCGGATCGGCGAGAACGACTGGAAGCGCTCGCTGAACACCATCCTGCGCAAGCGCAAGGCCGACATCGACAAGGTCCTGCGCGACTACGACGTGCCGCTCCTCGACGAGGAAGAGAACAAGCTCGTCGCACCGGGCGAGCGCTGACGCGCCGCGTCCCGTCCCGCGGGCCGCCGTCAGGCGCGCGCGATGCCGGTCCGGTCGAGCTTCGCCAGGGCATCCACGACGCGCTCGCCGCCGATCACGAGGTCGGGCGCGATCTCGGCCAGCGGAACCAGCACGAAGGCCCGCTCCCGCACGTAGCGGTGCGGCAGGACGAGGCGCGCGTCGTCGATGCTCGCGCCCTCGTAGGCCAGGACGTCGATGTCGATCACCCGCGGCCCCCAGCGCTCTTCGCGGATCCGGCCGAGGTCGTGCTCCACCCGCAGGCAGGCGTCGAGCAGGCCGTGCGGATCGAGGTCCGTCTCGACCGCCGCGGCGCCGTTGAGGAACCACGGCTGATCGGTCTTGCCCCAGGGCGGCGTGCGATAGTCTGCCGAGCGCGCGACGACCGTGATGCCCGGGGTCGCCGCGAGTCCGTTGACCGCGCGGTCGAGCATCGCGGCCATGTCGCCGACATTGCTGCCGATGCCGAGATACGCCCTCATCGGCCCGCCCCGCGGCGGCGCGTGATCGCGACGCCGACGCTGTCCAGGATGGCGGGAACGGGCGCGCTCGGCTTGTCGACCTGCACGGTGATGGACTCGACGTGCGCGAAGCGCGCGAGGATCTCCGCCGCGACCGTCTCGGCCAGGGCCTCGATCAGGTTGAACCGGCGCTCGGTGGCGATCTCGACGGCCAGCGCCGTGAGATCCGCGTAGCTCACCGTGCCGGCCACGTCGTCGGAGCGGCCCGCCGGGCCGAGATCGAGTTCGGCTTCCAGGGAGATGTAGAATCGCTGGCCGAGCACCGCCTCCTCGGCCAGCACGCCGTGCCGGCCGAACACGGCGATCCGGGTAACGCGGATCAGGTCGCCCGCCATGCTCAGCGCGCCTCCGGCCGCATGACGGCGTCGACGACGCGCATCGCGTCGACATGCGCCGCGACGTCGTGCACGCGCACGATATCGGCCCCGAGGGTGGCCGCGACGGCATGGGCGGCCAGGGAGCCGTGCAGGCGATCCGCCGGACGGGTCTCGCGGTCGTGCAGGCGTCCGAGGAGCGACTTGCGGGAGACGCCGACCAGGACCGGGAACCCGAGAGCGCGGATCTCGGGCAGCCGCCGCAGCGCCTCGAGATGCTGGTTCCAGGTCTTGCCGAAGCCGACCCCTGGATCGAGCACGATCTCGGAATCCGCCAGGCCCGCCCGGTGGGCGATCGCGAGGGACCGCTCGAAGAAGGCCAGCATGTCGGCGACGATGTCGAGATCCGGCTCGATCGTCTCCCGGTTGTGCATGATGATGACCGGCGCGCCGTGCGCGGCCGCCACGGAGGCGATGTCGGGCTCGCGCTGGAGTCCCCAGACGTCGTTCACGATCCGCGCGCCCGCCTCCAGCGCGACGCGCGCCGTCGACGCCTTGTAGGTGTCGATGGAGATCGGCACCGGCAGCCGCGGCGCCACGGCCCGGATGACCGGCACGACCCGCGCCTGCTCCTCCTCGGCGGGGACCGGAACGTGACCCGGCCGCGTCGACTCCCCGCCGACGTCGAGGATCGCCGCGCCTTCGGCGACCAGCCGTTCCGCCTGGGCCACCGCCTCGGCCTCCCCGGCGAACAGGCCCCCATCCGAGAAGGAATCGGGCGTGACGTTGAGGATGCCCATGACCAGCGTGCGGCCGCCGAGGGCGGGCAGCAGGTCGGACAGGCGGGAAGAGGCGGTCACAGGCGGGTCCCGTTCACGTGCGCGGTTCGGGCGCCGGTGTGCGCGAATCGGGAGGCCGGCGCAACGCCGGCCTCGCCGTTCGACTCAGCCGTGATAGCAGCGGATCTCGGCCTCGGCCTGGGCGCGGCGCAGTTCGGCGACCTTGTCGTCGAAGATCTTGGTCGACTTGAACTCGTTCGCCCGGTTGCCGATGCCCTGCCGCATCGAGAGCACCGTGCTCGCCTGCACGTACTTGTCGTACGGCAGGATCGCGGCGAGCTGATCCAGCGAGCACGAGCATTTCTGCAGGCTCTCGCGGGTCTGGCCGTTGGCGGCCATGCAGCCGAACACGTAATCGACCCGCGCGTCGGTCGGGTAGTCGTTCTCCTCGGCGGCCCAGCCGGCCAGGCCCGACAACGTCAGGGCGAGGGCGGCCAGCGCGCCGCGTTCAGCCAGCCTTCTGATCATAGCTCAGCTTCTCCTCAAGCAACTCGCCGCCGTCCGGGCTCTTCGACGACGCCTCGATCGAGACGATCTCGCCCGGGACCGAGGGGGCGGTGACGAAGGTATAGGTCATGTCGTCCATGCCGCGCATGCGCTGCGCCAGCGCGTCGCCGGCGAACGGCTTGGTGACCACGCGCCAGCCGTCGACCTCGCGGCCGCCGACCGTCACCTTGATGGGCGTCACGGTCGCCTTCTCGCGCAGGCCCTTGCGGATGGCGAGCTTGAGGTAGCGCGGGTTCGCCTCCAGCACCTTCGCGACGGCGCGGAGATGGTTCTCGAGGAACAGCGACACCACCGGGTTGCCCGACATGTCCTCGAACGGGCCGGCCGGCATCCGGTTCATCCCGGAGAACATCACGACGCTGATGTCGCGGGCCTCGGCGCTCTTCCCGGGCGTCACCTTCAGCTGAACCGTGTCCTCCAGCGGGGCCCCGAACGGCCCCTTCGAGATCCCCGAGCGGCGCAGATAATCGTAGGTCAGCGTCGAGCCCGACGCCGTGTTCTTCATGTGCGGCTGGTCGAACAGGAGGTCCGCCGCGGAGGGCGGGGCGGCGGCGTTCGCCGGGGTGACGGTGGCGGGCTTCGGCGCGTCCTCGGCGAGAGCCGGCAGCGCGGCCAGAGCCAGCGCGACCGACGTCGCGGCGAGGCCCCTCACGACAAGACTTCTCACGAGTTCACTTCCTCCTTGAGCGGCGACCGGACGTTGCTGCCGATCGTCCGGTAGACGTAGTCGGGCGGGTTGTCGGCCGCCTCCTCGGTGGCCAGCGCCCGCACCTTGGCGTGGATCGGCGAGAGCGAGCAGGCCGGATCCGTCGCGGCCGCGTCGCCGGCGAGCGCGAGCGCCTGGCAGCGGCAGCCGCCCCAGTCCTTCTCGCGCCGGTCGCAGGAGCGGCAGGGCTCCTTCATCCAGTCGGTGCCGCGATACGCCGTGAAGGCGGGCGAGTCCCGCCAGATCTCGCCGAGCGAGTGGTCGTTGACGTTCCAGAACTCCAGCCCCGGGATCGTCTCGGCCGCGTGGCACGGCAGGACCTTGCCCTGCGGCGTGACGTTCATCAGCTTGCGGCCCCAGCCGCCCGCGCAGGCCTTCGGGTACTTCGCGTAGTAGTCGGGCACGACGAGGTCGATGACGAGCTGGCCCTTCAGCCGCTCGCGGGCGGCCTCGACGATCCGGATCGACTCGTCGACCTGCGCCTTGTCGGGCATCAGGGCGGCTCGGTTGACGTAGGCCCAGCCGTAATACTGCGTGTGCGCCACCTCGAGCCGCTTGGCGCCCATCTTCACCGCGAGATCGATGAAGCCCGCCACCTCGTGGATGTTGCCGCGGTGGATCACCGAATTCAGTGTGAGGGGCAGGCCGAGCTCGACCACCTTGGCGGCGAACTCGAATTTCTGCGGCTGGGCGTTCTTCAGGCCGCCGATCTTCTCGGCGTTCTGCGCGTCGACGCCCTGCACCGAGAGCTGCACGTGGTCCAGGCCGACGTCGTAGAGCGCCTGCAGCTTGCCCAGGGCCCCGCCGACGCCGGAGGTGATCAGGTTCGAGTACAGGCCGAGATCGGCACAGGTCTTGGTGATCTCGACGATGTCGTTGCGCGCCGTCGGCTCGCCGCCGGACAGGTGCACGTGCAGGACGCCGAGCGCCGCGGCCTCCCCGAGCACGCGCTGCCACGTCTGCGTGTCGAGCTCGCCCGACCGGCGGTCGAGCTCGAGCGGATTCGAGCAGTACGGGCAGCGCAGCGGGCAGCGGTGGGTCAGCTCGGCGAGCAGACCGACCGGGGCCGGCGCATCGGTGCGGTTCGGCCTCAGCGCGTTCATCGCTCGAGAACCCGTTTCTCCGCGAGGCCGTCGAGCATCACCAGGATGTCGGCCTCGATGGCGCGAGGATCGGCCGCGTAGGTCTTGCCCAGCTCGTCCGCGATGTCGGCCACGCTGCGCGCGCCGTCCACGAGCTTGAGGACCGCGACGGCGTTGTCGTCGAGATCGAAGGTGCGCTCGGGGGCGAGCAGGACCCACTTGCCGCGGGTCTCATCGTTGCGCAGTCGAACGCCGCGCGGCAGCCGCGGGCGGTCGCCGGCCGCCATCTTCCCGCCGGCCGCTCCCGGCTTGGCCTGAGACGCCTGGGCCACGAGACCCTCGCCGGGCTGCCACGCGTCCGGCGGGACCATGCCGGGGGCGACGTAGGCGAAGTACAGGGCGTCGAGCTGTGTCCAGAGCACGGTGCACTTGAACGTCAGTGCCGCCATCGCCTGCCGCTGCAGCTCCGGCGTCGTGGCGTGCTGCTTGACGTAGTCCAGGGCGAAGTCCGCATCCCGCGGTGCCTGGGTCAGGCGCTTGTCGAAGTAGGCCAGCGTGTCCTTGGTGATGAAGTCGTAGTTCTTCAGCATCCCGGCGACGCGCTCGGAGATGATGGTCGGCGAGAACATCTCGGTCAGCGACGAGGCGATCGCCTCCAGGAGCGTCCGCTCGGAGACGAAGTGGACGTAGGCCTCGACTGAGAACTTCGTGGCCGAGAGGATGCCGCGGGTGGACAGCACGTAGTCGCGGTCGAAGCCGACGCCCTCGGCCAGCTTGAGCCAGCGCTCGATGCCGCCGTCGCCCGCGTGGTCGCCGTCGTGGTCGACGATGCGCTGGCGCCAGATCCGCCGCAGCGACGCGTCGGTCATGCGCGCCAGCACGGCGGCGTCCTTCACCGGAATCATCGCCTGGTAATAGTAGCGGTTCAGCGCCCAGGCCCGGACCTGATCCTTCGACAGCTTGCCGTCGTGCAGCAGCCGGTGGAACGGGTGCAGGTTGTGGTAGCGGCGCGCGCCGATGTCGCGCAGGGCTGCCTCCAGCTCCTCGGGACTCAGGAGACGCTGGCTGTCGGCGGTGTCCGGGGTCGGGAAGATGGCGTTCATGGCGTGTCCGGCGTCCGTTCTCGACCTGCGTTTCCTGTATCCTGATCCCGCCCTCGTCAGCGGGGCGAATGTCCGGGCTCAGGGACGATATAGTGCCGGCAACCAACGGGCCCAACCGTCAGGCGCGTCCGGGCTGCCCGTTCGCGGCACCGATGCCTGCGGCACAGGGCCCTGATCGTCGTGGTGCCGACCTGACCGCGGGGCGCCGGCTGTCGAGCCCGGGGTGCGACCCGACTTCGACCTCACCCTCCTTCGAGGCCCGCCACGCGGGGCTCTCCGAGCGGGGATCTGGGCCGCTGATCCCCGACCGCGCACCTCCTACAGCGACAGACTCAGCCCGTCGTGCGCCACGGTCCAGCCGGCCGCCTCGACATCCGCCCGCTCCGGCGACCCTTCGACCAGAACCGGGTTGGTGTTGTTGATGTGCACGAAGACGCGGCGGCCGATCTCGGTCGCCGCCAGGGCGTCGATCGAGCCGTTCGCGCCGCGCATCGGCACGTGGCCCATGCGCCAGCCGGTCTTGGTGCCGACGCCGGCCCGGATCATGTCGTCGTCGTGCAGGACGGTCCCGTCGAACAGCAGCGCGTCGACGCCCGCGATCCGCGCGCGCAGACCGTCCGTCACGCGGGCACATCCGGGAATATAGGCGAGGCGCCGGCCGCCGGCCTCGATCAAGGCGCCGACCGTGGTCTCGGTCTCGGCACCGATCTCCATCGTCTCGTCTTCCAGCCAGAGCGGCACCTTGCCGGGCACCGGGAAGAGGGTGATCGACAGGCCGGGGAGGGGCTCGAAGCGCCGGTCCATGCCGATCGGCTGCCGGGCGACGACACCTTCGGCCATCACGTCGAAGACGCGGTTGGCGTTGACCGAATCGAGGATCCCCCGCGTGCCGTAGAGCGTGTAGGGCTGACCCTCGCGCAGGGTCAGGAGACCCGCCACGTGATCGACGTCGCCGTTGGTCAGGAGAACGGCGCGGATCGGCGAGTGGCGCAGGCCCTCGCGCGGATGCATCTGCGTATTGTCGAAGAGCTGTTGCCGGATATCCGGCGAGGCGTTGATCAGCAGCCAATCCGACCCGTCCGCGGAGACCGCGATGCTCGACTGGGTTCGGGGCCGCACCCGGTCCGGTTCGGACCGCGCCAGCGTGCAGATGGGGCAGCGGCAATTCCACTGGGGAAGGCCGCCGCCGGCCGCGGAACCGAGGATCACGACGCGCATGGTGCGGCTCCCGAGATCCCCGGCCCGTAAAACTCAGTTGAAGGTGTCGATCTCGGCCGACTCGTAGCTCGTCACTTCCATGCCGACGCAGATCTCGGACACGATCGGGGCAGCCCACTTCATGGTGTTTCTCCTCAGGCGATATCTACACCGAGTGTCACGCGGTTCCTAAGAGGACCCTAAGACACTGATGGCGCTCTCATTTCCGGCGCCGGAGAGGTATCGACGATTCACGCGCGGGCTTCAAGCACTAAGTTGCCGGATCCTCCCAAATTTTTCGTGAGAGACTTCCTAAGCGTCCGGAAACCATCACGAAACAGGCGGCCCTGCGACTTAAGTACAGTGGCTCACTGGCGGAAGTCGGGACCGCGCAGTTCGAGCATGAACCCTTTGCCGCGCACGGTGACGAGGCCCGGCCCGCCGTAGCGCACGAAATCGGCCATCTTGGAGCGCAGGTAGCCGATATAGACGTCGACCACGTTGAGGGAGAGCCCGCCCTGGCTCGCCCAGAGCCGGTCGAAGATGTCGGCGCGGGAGACCGGCTTGCCGGTGCTCTCCATCAGCATGGCGAGCAGGTCGGCCTCGCGGGGCGTGAGGCGGGCGCTGGCCTCGCCGCAGCTCGCCTGCCGGGTCTCGAGGTCGAGCATCAGCTTGCCGGCGGTGATGCGCGAGCGCGGCGCCTCCGCCTGCTCGCGCCGCATCAGGTGGGTCCGCAGGCGGGCGACCAGCTCGTCGAACTCGAACGGCTTGATGATGTAGTCGTCGGCGCCGAGCGCCAGGCCCTCGGCCCGGTCGCGGATCTCGTCCCGGGCGGAGAGGAACAGGATCGCTCCGGGAAAGCCGCCCTCCCGCAGGGACCGGCAGACGTCGTGGCCCGAACCGTCAGGGAGGTTGATGTCGAGGAGCACGGCGCCGGGGGCCGGATCGTGCGCGGCCTTCAGGGCCTCGTCGACGCAGGCCGCCGTCCCGACCTCGAACCCCTCGGCCTCGAGCCCCCGGGCGAGGAGGCCGCGGATGTCGATATCGTCCTCGACGATCAGGATCCGCGTCATGCGGCCGACTCCTTCACCTGCGCGCCCATCTGGGCGCCGACGGCAGCACCGTCGACCGGTGCGGTTTCCCATGCCGGATCGCAGGCCGGGATGTCCAGGGTTACCCGGGCCCCGCGCCCGTCCGGCCCGGGGCCGAGCCGGATCGTGCCGCCGTGCTGCTCGACGATCCACCGCGCCAGGGCGAGCCCGATGCCGAACCCGGTCTCGTCCGGTCCGGCGCCGGCGCCGCGCTTGAAGCGCTCGAACAGCGCGTCCTCGGACGCGCCGAAGCCGGGACCGTCATCCGTGACGGTGATCCGCCCGACCGGCCCGGGGCCTGCCGCCAGGGCGACCTCGACCCGGGTGAGGCCGGCGGCGTGGCGGAGCGCGTTGTCGATGAGGCTCTCGACCGTCTGGCGCATCCACTCGCGGTCGGCGAGGCTCTCGACGTCGCGGGTGCCGGGATCGAGGGTGAGGCCCACCCGGCGGCGCGCCGCCTCGGAGCTCATGTTGTCCACCGCCTCCGCGAGGACCTGGGCGAGCCCCAGGCGGCGCTTGTCGAACGCGATCTCGCCGGATTCCGAGCGGGCGACGCGCAAGAGGTCCTCGACGCGCAGCTTGAGGCGCTGCGCGCGCTTCTTGATCGTCGCGAATACCGGCCCCGGATCGGCGCCCCGGGACGCGCCGCGCAGGGCGAGATCGCACTCGCCCAGGATGACCGTCAGCGGCGTGCGCAGCTCGTGGCTGACGTCGGCGAAGAAGCGGCGGCGGGACTGATCGACGGCCTCCAGCCGGGCGTTGGCGGCGCGCAGATCGGCGGTGCGGGCCGCCACGGTGTCCTCCAGCGCCGCCCGGTCGGCCGCGACCCGCGATTCCCGGCGCGCGAGCCGGGCGGCCATGCGGTTGACGTTGGTCATGAGCAGGCCGAGCTCGTCCCGCGTGGCGACGGAGAGCCGCGTATCGAGGGCGCCGTGGCCGATGGCGCTCGCGGCGCGGCGGACCTCCTCGATGCGGGCCAGGGTCGGCCGGGTGACGCCGCGGTAGAGGATCGCCAGCAGCACCAGCGCCGCCGCCACCGCGGCGGCGGCGGCCACCCGCAGGCGCTCCGACAGCGCCCGGGCCTGCTCGGAGCCGAGCGCCATGCTGCGCCGCTCGGCCTCGATCAGGAAGGAGAGCGGCTGGCCGGTCATGGCGCCGAAGCCGTTGAGCGCGCCCTTGATCGCGTCCTGACGCCGCTCCTGATCGGTCTGGCGGCTGATCAGCGACACCTGCCGGTCGAGCACCGCCCGGGCCGCGCGCAGCTGCGCCATCGGGCGAGTCCGCGCGGCGTACTGCATCCGGTCGGCCGGGTCGTCGCTCGGCGGGAAGCTCCTGGCCAGCGCCTCGTCCACGGTGGTCAGGGCGCGGTCGGCGTTGTCGCGGGCGATCGCCATCGCCTCGGGCTGGCCGTCGGGATTGCCGACGGTCTCCACCGCCGCGAGCCCGAACTGCGTGAGGCGGCCGGACAGCTCGGCCAGCAGCTCCAGCCGCCGCTGGGCCTCGAGAGTCCGGTCGACGGTCCGCTCCGCCGCCCCGATCGCCGCCAGCGCGGCCGCGGCGGCCAGCACCACCACGATGGCGGTGCCGCCGAGCAGCAGCGCGAAGCGGACCTTCAGCGAGCGCATCGTCCCCGTCCCGCTCTCAGTACCGGCGTGCCGGCGGGCCCGAGCATGGCACCGCCGGGGCGCCGAACCAAGGTCCCGTCACAGGTCCTTCGGCAGGCTGCCCTTGGCGGCGCAGCGCCACTTCTCCACGTGCCATTCCGGGTGGGCGGCCTGCCAGGTCGCGAGCGCGCTCTGTGAATTGCGCAGGCACACGAAGGGGCTCGATTTCTCGAAGGACATCTCGATGCGGTCCTCGCGGCAGGTCGAGGGCTGGGCGACGAGACAGATCGACAGCAGAAGCAGCATGGGCGCCTCCCCGGGCTTCCGGCCTCGTGCGGGCCGGCTTGGCGGGGAGCATAGGACGCGTCCACGCCCCTTGCCCAGGCGGCGTCAGGCCGCGACCCAGATCTCGCCCTTGGCGATCGTCGCTAGGTCGCCCGAGTAGCGGCGCAGCGGCTTGCCGAGGAGGTCGGCGTGCTCGGCGCTCAGGCCGCGCAGGGCCGTGGCCAGCAGGCGCAGGAACACGAGGTCGTGCGTCCCGGTCTCGACGAAGGTGGGGGACATCCGGCCGTGGCTGCCGACGAGGAGTGTGCCGCGGCGCATGCCGAAACCGGGATGGTCGCCGACCGCGAGCGCCGCCAGGGTGCCGGCGATCATGCGCGAGCCCGCGAAGGCGCCCGCGCGCCCGGCCACGATCGTCCCGCGCCGCATCCGGTCGCCGAGATGCGCGCCGGCCGTGCCGCGGATGATCAGGGTCGCGCCGTCGAGGCCCGCCTTGGCGGCGTAGACCGCGCCGCCGGCATGGTCCCCGGCATCGCCCTCGACGGTGATCGTGCCGCCCGTGGCGCCGGAAGCCGCGTACGGCCCGGCATTGCCGGTGACGGTCAGGCTGCCGCCCGCCATGCCGGCACCGAGGCGCTGGCCGACGTCGCCGGTCACCCGGATGGTTCCCCCCGACAGGGCGGCGCCCACCCGGTCGAGGCGCTCGTGGCCGCCCTCGATGGTCAGCGTGTCCGATCCGTCGAGCGAGACGGCGAAGCAGTCACCGAGACGAACGCCAGTCCGGGAGGTCCCGACCTCCAGACGCTCGGCCTCGCTCTGCGAGAGGCCGCTCAGCGACAGCGGATTGATGGCGAGGAAATCCAGCCGCTCGGGCGGGGCCGCGCGCAGGGTGAGGGTGCTCAAGGCTCAGCCCTCCTTCGTGGCGTCATGCGGCGCGATCAGGTCGCGCAGGTGATAATGGTGGCGGCCGAGATTGCCGCCGTAATTGCCCGCCGTGACGGCGATCAGGCCGTGCTTGCCGCCGATCTCGGTGGCGGCGTGCAGGCCGGCGCGCATCGAGTCGGACACGCCCTGCGAGGTGAGGGCGTCGATCACGATCTCCAGCACCACGCCGCACTCGGCCGGGAGCGCCGAGCCGGCGCGGCCCTTCAGGGTCGGGCAGTAGGCGTCGTTGGTCGAGGCCATCATGCCCTTGGTCCGGCCGCCGACCTTGGAGCCGGAGCGGACGATGCCGCCCGGGAACGGCAGGATCGCGCCCGGCACCGCCTTGGCGGCCTCGACGGCGATCTCGGCGACCTTCAGCGTCTCGGCGTGGTTGCGCCCGAGGAACAGCAGGTTGCCGCCGCCGACCGCGCCGTCGACGGCCCGGACCGAATCCTCGCAGAGAAACTCGCCGTCCATCACCGGGATGCGCCAGTAGCGCCGGGCCTTGCCGGTGGCGTCGGGCAGGCGCTTGGCCACCGCGAAGCCGTCGCCGAAGTAGCGGATCGCGCCGCCGAGCTTGATCTTGGTCGGCCCGTCCACGCCCGCGTAGCAGGCCGTGCCCGGGCAGGTGAGGATGCACTGGCCGACGCGCTTGATCAGCTGGTCCTTGAGGCCGTTCGGCTCGAAACCGAACAGCAGGATCCGCACGCCCGGCCGCCCGTCCGGAGTCTCCTCCGGCGACAGCTCGGCGTCGATGCCGGCCTCGGCGCCGCAGCCGATGACCGAGGTGGCGAAACCCGTCATCGTGGTCGCGGCGATCATCGCCCACTTGGCGGTGTCGTTCGTGACGATGATGGCCGTGCCGGCCACGTCGAACGCCTCCGCGAAGGTGTCGACGACCGGGATGCCGTTGAGGGTGAGGTCAGACATCGTACTTCCCGCGGCTCGCCCCGCTGATCACACCCGGCATGGCACGGCCTCGAAATTCTCCCGGCCCTCGCCGAAGGCCGCGTCGGGCACGGCGAAGCTGTCGAGACCCTCGCCGAACCGCTCCGTGAGGTAGGTGTCGGCGCGCTTCGCCATGGCCTTGTCGGACTCGACGGTCAGCGAGAGCGTGCGGCCGGCGCGCCACTCCACGACCTCGCCGTCCTCGACGATCGGCACACCGTCCTTGAGGACGAGCTTGGCGGCGGTGAACATCGCGGTGCGGTTCGCGTCGTCGCGGTAGACGGCGACGTCGGCCCGTGCGCCGGCCCGCAGGTGGCCGCGGTCGGCGAGGCCGAGGAGCTTCGCCGGTCCGGACCGGGTCAGCTGCGCGATCTCGGAGAGCGTGTACTCGCGCTCCAGACCCGGGAGGCTCGAGCGCTCGCCGACCACGCTCGGCAGCGTCGCGATCTCGCGGTCGCGCTCCGACTTGTCCATCAGCAGGTGGATGATGCGCGGGTACTGGGTGAACGGGCCGCCGTTCGGGTGGTCGGTGGTCAGGATCGTCCGCTCCGGGTCGGTGGAGAGCAGCATGATCTCCAGGCCGATCGCCCATTGCAGCGAGCTGGTCGGGCCCCGGGGCCGGTACAGGAACGGCACCACGCCGCCGCCCTCGGCGTCGCCCGCGTTCAGGACCCACTTCTTCGGCTTGGCGCCCTTACGGCCGGCGAACTGGCGGAGGATGTCGAGGGACACGGTCACGGTCTGGCCGAACACGACCTGCCCGATGTCGAGGGTGGCGTTCGGGTTGTCGGTGATCGCCTGGGCGATCCGCTCGGCGGCCGAGCGGAAGCCGCCGGTGCCGGGATTGGCCGGGTCGACCGCGCCGTAGGCGTAGAACTGCGCGTGGGCGAAGTGGATGCGCCGCCCCTCCGCCGCGTCCAGCGTCGCCATGAAGCTGTCGTCGGCCCCGGGCAGGCCGAGGTTGTTGCAGTGGACGTGCAGCGGGTGCGGGACGCCGATCTCCTCGACCGCGTCGAGGAGCGAGCCCATGATCTGCCGGGTCGAGAGCCCGTAGCAGGGGATCTCGTCGTCGAGCGACAGGCGCAGGGCCCCGTCCTTGAAGGCCGAGGCGCCGCCCGCGTTGATGCACTTGACCCCGAGGCCGCGCGACTGGGCGACCGACAGGGCGACGAGGTCGCGCACGGCGTTGCCGCCCTGGCGCTCGCGCAGGAGCTGCAGGAGCTGGTCATCGTTGCCCATCACGGTCAGCGCGCCGCGGTCGAGCAGCGGGATGTCGGCGAGCTCGAGCTGCGTGCCGAGGGCGTGGGTCGGCGGCATCGCCGGCTCGACGGCCGTGGTGTAGCCCATCCGCGCGTAGGTCGAACCGATCCAGGCCGCCGCCCCGCCCGCGTGGGCGAAGGGATGGCCGTCGGGCGCCGCCTCGCTGACGTAGAGGTCGGGCAGCAGCAGCCGCGAGGTGATCACGTTGCCGCCGGCGATGTGCGAGTGCACCTCGACGCCGCCCGCCATCACCACGCAGCCCGCCGCGTCGATCACCGCGTCGGGCTCGCGGCCCGGCGGATCGACGACTTGGCCGTCCTCGATCCAGACGTCGCCCACGGAATCGCGGGACGCGGTCGGATCGACGACGCGCCCGCCCCGGATCACGCTCAGCATGCGGGTTCACTCCTCGACGCGGCCGGGCCCGTGACCAGGCGCTCCTTGAGGGCGCCCAGCACCGACGCGGCCGACGGCAGATCCGACGGCGCCGAGGCCGGCCAGAAGGTCAGCGCGGCGCGCTGCTCGTTCCACAACACGCCGCCGTGGTCGCGGCCGGGCTGGCCGACCGCGATCACCACCTCGGCGGCCCGCGCCTCGCCGTCCGCGACGAGCGCGACGGACGGGACGTTCGACAGCCAGTCCGGGCGCGACACCGGGACGGCGCCGAGCCACAGGACGGCGTCGACCTCGCCGGCGGCGACCTGCCGGGCGGCGTCGAAGCGCCAGGGATCGTGCTCGGGCACGCGGCGGCCGAAGCCGCTGCGCGGCGCCTGCCCGGTGAGCCAGGCCGAGACCGGCACCACCGCGCGGTCCTGACCGGTGCCGCCGACCGCGAGGGTGAAGCAGCGCGTCGTCTCGCTGAGCTCCATGGCGAGACCCTGCAGCATCTCGATGCCGACCTCGCCGAGCTCGGCGGCGTCGTAGAGGAGGACGCCATACTGGGCCGCGGCGAGCCGGGCGGCGATCTGGCCGGGGAGGTCATCGCCGGCGAGGTGGCCGCGGGCGTGGGCGCGCAGCACGCCGACCGCCTCGGTCAGCCCGCCCTCGGCCGGCCAGGACAGCGACGCGGTGGCGTTGGCGCCGACGGCCAGCAGCGCGCGCTCCGATCCGGCTGCGCGACCGCGGGTCGGCTTGTCGTCGACGAGGCGCTTCAGGAGCGGCGCCTGCCAGGGGGCGGCGCCCACCACCAGCACCACGTCGGCGCGCCCGACGGCCTCGGCCGGCGTCGAGGTCAGCGCCCCGACCCGGCTCAGCGCTCCGAGGTCCGCGTAGGTGCCGGCCGAGCCGGCGGTGTCGACGGAGGCGCCGATGCGCCCCGCGAGATCGTAGGCCGCGCGGATCGCGGCGACGTCGGCGCTGAGGCCGGCGATCACCGGCGCGCGCGCTTTGGCGAGGAGGGATGCGGCCGCCTCGATGGCGGTGCCCGCGTCCGTCGCGCCGCCCTTCACCCAGGCTGCCATGCTCCCTCTCGCAACGTTCTTGCTTGGTTTCGGAGCGGGCGACGGCCGTAAGACCGGACGAAGCGGGTGCCCCTCGAGCCCGAGGGTTCCCCACCGAATCGGAATGGCTCATCCGCCCGGCATGTCCGGGCAGGCGGCAAACTCGGCGCGCCGTCGCGGGCCTAGGTTTGCATTCATCCGCGCACGGCGGCAAGGGGGTCCGGCAGCGTTGCGCGTCGGGAAGTGAATCGCGGGTATCGGTTTGCCGCCGCGCGCCGACCTGCGGTCGGCTCAGGGACGGCGTGCCGCCGGCGCGGCGGAAACCGTGTTGCGATTATTCCGGGCGGTCTGTCCTGCGCCGCCGGCGGGCACGATCCGCGCGCACCCACGTTGCCCGGTCCAGGGACGCGTGTGAAAAGCGCGCCGCGCGGGCGCCGGACCTGCGGGATTCGAGGGAAGTGCGTTGGGCGAGGTCGCCAATCGAGACGAGGTGGCGGCGGACGGCGCCGTGCGGGTCGAGGCGCCGGCACGGCTGCATTTCGGGTTCCTGGATCTGCACGGTGGGCTCGGCCGCCGCTTCGGCAGCATCGGGTTGGCCATCGACGCGCCGTCCCTGGCCCTGACCGCCCGCCGGGCGGCCCGGCCCGACGTCACGGGTCCCGAGGCCGACCGCGTGCGCGGCTACGTCGAGGCCGCAGCCGCCCATCTCGGGCGCGGCGGGGACGTCGCCATCGATGTCGAGCGGGTGATCCCGGCCCATGCCGGGTTCGGCTCGGGCACGCAGCTCGCCCTCGCGGTGGCGGCCGCGATGGCGCGCCTGAACGGCGAGCCATTCGCGGCGGATGCCTTCGCGGCGACCCTGGACCGGGGCAACCGGTCCGGCGTCGGCCTCTGCGCCTTCACGGAGGGCGGGCTCATCGTCGACGGCGGCCGCGGCGCGGATGGCGGGCCGCCGCCGGTCATCGCGCGTCTGCCCTATCCCGAGGCCTGGCGGATCGTCCTGATGCTCGATCCGAGCATGGCCGGCGTGCACGGGACGCGCGAGGTCGAGGCGTTCCGCGACCTGCCGCGCTTCCCGGAGGCGCAGGCCGCCGAGATCTGCCGGATCGCGCTGATGCAGGTGCTGCCCGCCGCCGTCCTGGCGGAGCCGAAGGGCTTCGGCGCCGGCATCACCCGGATCCAGACGCTGATCGGCGACCACTTCGCGCCCCATCAGGGCGGCCGCTACGCCAGCGCCGCGGTGGCGGAGGCGCTCGCCAGCGTCGCCGCGCAGGGTATCGCGGGCTACGGCCAGTCCTCCTGGGGGCCGACCGGCTTCGCGCTGGTCCCGTCCGAGGCCGAGGCCCGCGCCCTGGTGGCCGGCCTCGACCGGGGCGGCCCCCTCCGGTTCGTCATCGCCCGGGGCCGCAACGGTGGCGCTTCGGTAACCGGTCCGGCGTGAGCCGTCCGCCCCGGGCTTGACCCGGGGCGCCGCTCCGGGTTTGGACGGAGGGAAGGCGCCTCTCTCGCGCGCCGCACGAGGATTCCATGGCCCGCTCGATCCTCCACATGCTGACGCCGCTCCGGCACATGAGCCCGTTCGACGTGAACATGGCCGTGGATGCCGGTTTCGAGACGGTGGTGACCTACACGGAGGTCAGCCTCGCCGACGTGGTCTCGCTGACTCAGGATTCGATCTTCTCGCGGTCGCCGGCCGACGGGACGCGGACGGGCATCTTCATCGGCGGCAAGAACGCCGAGGACGCCCTCGACATGGTCGACCGCGCCAAGAAGGCCTTCGTGCCGCCCTTCGTGAACCACGTTTTCGCCGACCCGGCGGGCTCGTTCACCACCGGCGCCGCCATGGTGGCGCAGGTCTCCCGCGCCCTGCGGCAGAAATTCAACACCGACCTCACGGGCAAGCGCATCGTGATCTTCGGCGGCGCGGGCGTCGTCGCCTACGTGGCCGCGGTGATCGGCGCCCTGCAGGGCGCCACCACCGTTCTGGTCGGCCACGACGGCGAGGAGCGCGTCTCGAAGATCGCCTTCACGATGAAGTGGCGCTTCGGCATCGAGGTCGGCGCCGTCGACGGCACGACGCCCGAGGATCGCCGCGCCGCCATCCGCGACGCCGACGTCATCCTCTCGGCCGGTCCGGCGGGCATCCCGATCCTCACCGCGGAGGATCTGAAATCCGCGCCGAAGCTGCTCGTCGCCTCGGACGTCAACGCCGTGCCGCCCGCCGGCATCGCGGGGATCGACGTCAACGCGGTCGATGTCGCGCTGCCGAGCGGCAAGGGCGTCGGCATCGGCGCGCTGGCGGTCGGAAACGTGAAGTACCAGACGCAGCGGCGCCTGTTCGACCGGATGCTCGCCTCCGACACGCCGCTGTGCCTCGACTTCCGCGACGCCTACGCGCTCGCCGTGGAGATCGCCGGCTAGGCCGCTCCGGCACCGGCCACCGATGGCGGATGCGGTCCTGATCGCCGCGCAGGCCGGGCGTGCCCTGGCCGAAGCGGCGCGGCGCGCCGGGCTCCGCCCCTACGTGGCCGACCTGTTCGGCGATTCCGACACCCGCGTGCTGGCCGAGGCCTACCGGCCGCTGCCGGGCCGCTTCGGCACCGCCCCCGCCGCCGACGCCACCCTGGCGGCCCTCGACGACCTCGCCGCGCGGGCCGGAAGCCCGGTCGGCCTGATCCTGGGCAGCGGCTTCGAGGACGCACCCGACCTGATCGCGCGCCTCGCCGCGCGGCACCGGCTGATCGGCGCCTCGGCCGGGACCGTCGCCGCCCTCAAGGATCCCCTGGCCTTCGCGGCCCTGTGCGCGCGCCTCGGCGTGCCGCATCCGGCCGTCGCCACCGAGCCGCCGCCGGATCCCGCGGCGTGGCTGCTCAAGCGGGTCGGGGGCTCCGGAGGCAGCCACATCCGACCGGCCACCCGGTCGCCCGCGCCGGCGGACCACTATTTCCAGGCGCGCGTTCCGGGGCGGCCGCACGCCCTGAACGTCCTCGCCGACGGGCGCACGATCCGCGTCCTCGCGGTCACCGAGCAGTGGTGCGCGCCGTCGCCGATCCGCCCGTTCCGCTACGCGGGGGCGCTCGCCCGCGGCGCCGGAGAAGCCCCGGCGCTCCCCGCTTCGGTCCTAGAGGCGGCCGCCGCCGGGACCGAGCGGATCGTCGCCGCGACGGGCCTGCGCGGCCTCGCCAGCGCCGACCTGCTGGTCGACGGGCCCGACTGGTGGCTCACCGAGATCAACCCGAGGCCCGGAGCGACCCTCGACGTCCTCGACCGGCGCGGGACGCCGCTGCTCGCGGCCCATATCGCCGCCTGCCTCGGCACGATGCCGGAGCCCGGACCGCATCCGGCGGGTGCGGCGGCCGCGCAGATCTGTTACGCGGACCGTGAGCTTGCGCCTGTGCCGGCCCTCGACTGGCCGGACTGCGTGCGCGACCGCCCGTGCCCCGGCTCGGTGGTCCGCCGCGACGCGCCGCTCTGCACGGTGCTGGCCGAAGGCGCGGACCGGGCGGAGGTGCTCGCCCTGTTGGAAACGCGGACGGCACACCTGCGGGCCGTCTGCGCGGCGAAGAAAACACACCCCGAGGAAGCCCCGTCATGAGTGCCAGCCCGTCCTATCCCAGCATCAACGCGCTCTCAGGCCCCCTGGTCGAGCGGCTCGTGGCCGACGCCGCGACCCTGCGGCTCTCCGTGTCGCAGGCCGCCGGCGGCGCCCGCATGGTCGATGCCGGCGCGCAGGCGCGGGGCTCGATCGAGGCCGGGCGGCGCATCGCCGAGATCTGCCTCGGCGGCCTCGGCACCGTTACCATCGCGCCGAGCGGGCCGATCGCGTCCTGGCCCTACTCGGTGACCGTCCATTCCGCCGACCCGGTGCTCGCGTGCCTGGGCAGCCAGTACGCCGGCTGGAGCCTCGCGGACGAGACCGGCGATTCCGGCTTCTTCGCCCTCGGCTCGGGCCCCGGCCGCGCGGTGGCGGCCGTCGAGGACCTGTACCAGGAGCTCGGCTTCCGCGATTCCGCCACCAAGACCGCCCTCGTGCTGGAAGCGGCGGGCGGCCCGCCCGAGAGCGTCGTTGCGAAAGTCGCCGAGGCCTCCGGCCTCAGGCCCGAGGACCTGACCTTCATCTTCGCGCCGACCCAGAGCCTCGCCGGCTCCACCCAGGTCGTGGCCCGCGTCCTCGAGGTCGCCCTCCACAAGGCCCACACGGTCGGCTTCGACCTGCACGCCATCGTGGACGGGATCGGCTCTGCGCCGCTGTCGCCGCCCCACCCGGACTTCATCAAGGCGATGGGCCGCACCAACGACGCGATCATCTACGGCGGCCGGGTCCAGCTGTTCGTGGATGCCGACGACGCGGACGCCAAGCAGCTCGCCGAGCAGCTGCCCTCGACCACGTCGAGCGACCACGGCGCGCCCTTCGCCGAGATCTTCGCGCGGGTGAACGGCGACTTCTACAAGATCGACGGCGCCCTGTTCTCGCCGGCCGAGGCGATCGTCACGTCGGTGCGCTCCGGCGCCACCTATCGCGGCGGCCGCCTGGAGCCGACGCTGGTCGACGCGTCCTTCGTCTGAGGGCACGCGGGGCGCCCCGCCCGCGCGGCGGGGGCCCCAGTCCGATCCACCGAGCGACAGAACCTCGGGCCGACCCGGATGCGGGCGGCCCCGTGACGATCAGGACCCCCATGCGCATCGGGCTCGCGGCCGATAACGGCACCTGGCACAAGAACCGCCTGCTCGCGGCCCTCCGCGCGAGCGGCGTCGAGCCGGTGCTGTTCTCGCTGGCCGACGTGGCCGTCGTGACCGGCGGCCACGAGCCCCTGCGCGTGCCGGGCTTCCCCGACGCCCTGCCGGACGGCGTCCTGATGCGGACCATCGCGGGCGGCACCTTCGAGGCGACGACGATGCGGCTCGGCGTGCTGCACACCCTGGTCGCGGCGGGGGTCACCGTCTGGAACGCGCCGACCGCGATCGAGCGCTCGGTCGACAAGGCGGCGACCTCGCTGCTCATCGACCGGGCCGGGCTGCCCACGCCGGCCACCTGGGTGTTCTCGAAGCGCGAGGCGGCCGCGGCCCTGGTCGCCGCAGAGGCGCGTCCGGGCGCGCCGCTGGTCCTGAAGCCGCTGTTCGGCTCGCAAGGGGAGGGGCTCGCCCTGATCGAGCGCCCGGAAGACCTGCCCGACGAGGAGGCGGTGGCGCGGGTCTACTACCTCCAGCGCTACGTGCCGCGCCGGGACGGCCTGTGGCGCGACTACCGGGTGTTCGTCTGCGACGGACGGGCGATCGCCGGCATGATCCGCGAGGGCGACGGCTGGATCACCAACGTCCACCGGGGCGGCCGGCCGCTGCCCTGGGCGATGCCGCGCGCCGCCGCCGAGCTGGCCGAGGCCGCCGCCGCCGCGGTCGGGGTCGACTATTCCGGCGTCGACCTCGTCGAGGACGGGGAGGGCGGGTTCTCGGTCCTCGAGGTCAATTCCATGCCGGCCTGGTCGGGGCTCCAGACCGTGTGCGAGACCGATATCGCCGCCGCGGTGGTGCGCGGCTTCCTCGCCGCGGCCCGCGGCGCCAGCCGCCCCCGGCTCGTGGTGGCATGAGCGGGGCCGGCCTCGACGCGGCGCTGATCGGGACGCTCTACCGGGCGGCCTGCCTCGCGGAGCTCGACGCCCTCAAGCCCGGCAACGTCCACGCCTACGCGCCCGGCCACCGCATGGTACTGGGGGATTTCGTCACGAGCGCAGACGTCTCGGCCCCGCCCCTGGCGCGCCCGGGCGCGGGCGTCGGGGCGCGGGTGCGCGACGGCGTCGCCGCCACCATGGCGGCGGTGGGCCAGAACACCAATCTCGGCATCCTGCTGCTCTGCGCGCCGCTCGCGGTCGCGGCCGAGGAGAACCGGACCGTCGCGGCCGTGCTCGACACGCTGAACGGCGCGGATTCGGAAGCCGTCTTCGCGGGCATCCGCCGCGCGAGTCCCGGCGGCCTCGGCGAGGCCGCCCGGCACGACGTCGCCGACGCGGCGCCCGGCTCCCTGCGCGACGCCATGGCGGAGGCCGCCGACCGGGACCGGATCGCCCACGCCTACGTCACGGGCTTCGCGGACGTGCCGGCGATCGGGCTCGCGGCCCTGCGCGAGGCCCGCGCCGCCGGACTCGACCCGACCTGGTGCACGACCGCGATTCACCTGGCCTACCTGCGCGCGGTGCCCGACAGCCATATCGCCCGGAAGCACGGCGCGGTCGCGGCCGAGGGCGTCCGCCGGGAGGCCGACGCCGCGCTGGCCCGGATCGACCTCGCCGCGCGGCCGGTCGACGCGCTGCTGGCCCTCGACGCGTCGCTGAAGGCGCGGGCGATCAATCCCGGCACGAGCGCGGATTTCACCGTCGCGACGCTGTTCTGGGACGCGCTCGCGGGCGCCGGCGCCCGGCTGGCCTGAGCCGCGTGCACGATCCGGTGTCCATAGCGCCGGGCGGATGGAAATTCCTTCGTGTCAGGGCCTTGCGCGGGTTGTGAGCCGCAGGGGCCCGCTGTAGGGTCCGCCGCGCTGTCCGGCCCAACCGGCTCGGCCCAACCGGCTCGGCCGGCATGGTCGGGCGCCGATAACAAGGATGGCTTCCCGGCCGCGGCACCGCCCGGCGCGCGGCTCTATTTCGGAATCCAGGGAGAGACACCGAATGGCGAAGATCACCAAGGTTCAGGTCGGCGAGGCCCTCGTCGGCGACGGCAACGAGGTCGCCCACATCGACCTCATCATCGGACCGCGCGGTTCGCCGGCCGAGACGGCCTTCTGCAACGGCCTCGTGAACAACAAGCACGGCTTCACCAGCCTGCTCGCGGTCATCGCGCCGAACCTGCCGTGCAAGCCGAACACCCTGATGTTCAACAAGGTCACCATCAACGACGCCCGTCAGGCCGTCCAGATGTTCGGCCCGGCCCAGCACGGCGTTGCCAAGGCCGTGCAGGACGCGGTGGCCGAGGGCATCATCCCGGCGGACGAGGCCGACGACCTGTACATCCTGGTCGGCGTGTTCATCCACTGGGAGGCGGCCGACGACGCCAAGATCCAGAAGTACAACTACGAGGCCACCAAGCTGTCGATCCAGCGCGCCGTGAACGGCGAGCCGAAGGCTTCGACGGTCACCGAGCAGCGCAACTCAGCGCAGCACCCCTTCGCCGCCAACGCTTAGATCGGGGACGGTCCTGGGCAGAGCGAGCCTCCGCCCGCACCGCGGGGCCTGCTCCAGCGACTGGCTTCGATCTTCCTTGGCCGATAATTAGGCCCCTGAACGGGACGGCGCGAGCCGTCCCGTTTTTTTGTCGCTTGCCGCGCGACATGGCGGCGGGGGGAGGCGCAGTCGTACAGGTGACGCGGCGTCGAAGCTCGGTGGCCGCCGGTGATGAACGGGATCGGCGCGCGCGGATACACTATCGTTCCGGCCGCACCGGGCAGAGCCGCGAGGTGAGGTCATGCCTGCATCCGACGAAGTGTCCGCGACCCTGCGCGATGACTGGACGCACGGCGGCCACTTGGTCCTCGCCGCGGATCCCGACACGTCCGATCACGCGGCGATCCATGCCTGGATCCTCGACTTCATCGAGACAGGCGCGAACGATCCCGATCAGGGCAGCATCCGACCCCTGATCTACCACAGCCTGAACTTCGATATCCCGTTCCAGGCGACCGAGCGCGTCCGGCAATCCTTGATTGCCACCGTGAGGGCGCGTCTCGCGGCCCTGGCGTCGCGTCGCGGCGTCTGACCGGCCCGCGCCCCGCGGGCCACCGCGGCGGGCCGGCGCCAAAAGAAAAGGGGCCGCCTCGCGGCGACCCCCTTCCTCCGTGACGCGGGTGGCGCGGACTTAGAAGTCCATGCCGCCCATGCCGCCGCCCGGCATGGCCGGAGCGGGGCTGTCCTTCTTCGGCGCGTCGGCGACCATCGCCTCGGTGGTCACCAGCAGGCCGGCGACGGAGGCCGCGTCCTGCAGGGCGGTGCGCACCACCTTGGCCGGGTCGACGATGCCGGCCTGGATCATGTCGACGTACTCTTCGGTCTGAGCGTTGAAGCCGAAGGTCTCCGAGGAGGTGTTGTCGGTGATCTTGCCGACCACGATCGAGCCTTCCACGCCCGCGTTCTGGGCGATCTGGCGGATCGGGGCCTCAAGGGCCTTCAGCACGATCTTGATGCCGGCCTGGACGTCCGGGATCTCGGACTTCAGCTCGGCGACCGCCTTCTTGGCGCGGAGCAGCGCGGTGCCGCCGCCCGGGACGATGCCTTCCTCGACCGCCGCGCGGGTGGCGTTGAGGGCGTCGTCGACCCGGTCCTTCTTCTCCTTCACCTCGACCTCGGTCGCGCCGCCGACGCGGATCACCGCGACGCCGCCCGCGAGCTTGGCCAGACGCTCCTGCAGCTTCTCACGGTCGTAGTCCGAGGTGGTCTCCTCGATCTGCGCCTTGATCTGCGAGATGCGGCCCTCGATGTCGGACTTCTCGCCGACGCCGTCGATGATCGTGGTGTTCTCCTTCTCGATGCGCACGCGCTTGGCGCGGCCGAGCATGGGGAGCGTCACGTTCTCGAGCTTGATGCCGAGATCCTCGGCGATCATCTGACCCTTGGTCAGGATCGCGATGTCCTCGAGCATGGCCTTGCGGCGATCGCCGAAGCCCGGCGCCTTGACGGCCGCGACCTTCAGGCCGCCGCGCAGCTTGTTGACGACGAGCGTGGCGAGCGCCTCACCCTCGATGTCCTCGGCGATGATCAGGAGCGGCTTGCCGGTCTGAACAACGGCCTCGAGCACCGGCAGCATGGCCTGGAGCGAGGAGAGCTTCTTCTCGTGGATGAGGATGTAGGGGTCCTCGAGCTCGGCGACCATCTTCTCCGCGTTCGTGATGAAGTACGGGGAGAGGTAGCCGCGGTCGAACTGCATGCCCTCGACGACGTCGAGCTCGGTCTCGGCCGTCTTGGCCTCCTCGACCGTGATCACGCCCTCGTTGCCGACCTTCTGCATCGCGTGGGCGATCATCTGGCCGATCTCGGTGTCGCCGTTCGACGAGATGGTGCCGACCTGGGCGACCTCGTCGGAGGTCGAGACCTTCTTGGCGCGGGCGGTGATGTCCTTCACGGCGGCAGCCGTGGCGAGGTCGATGCCGCGCTTCAGGTCCATCGGGTTGATGCCGGCGGCGACGTACTTGGCGCCCTCGCGGACGATGGCCTGGGCCAGCACGGTCGCGGTGGTGGTGCCGTCACCCGCGATGTCGTTGGTCTTCGAGGCCACTTCGCGCACCATCTGGGCGCCCATGTTCTCGAAGCGGTCGGAGAGCTCGATCTCCTTGGCGACCGTCACACCGTCCTTGGTGATGCGCGGGGCGCCGAAGCTCTTCTCGATCACGACGTTGCGGCCCTTCGGGCCCAGCGTCACCTTCACCGCGTCGGCGAGGATGTCGACGCCGCGCAGCATCTTATCGCGGGCGTCGGCGGAGAAACGAACGTCTTTCGCTGCCATTGTGTGCCTCTTAGCTAGTTGTTGAACCCCAAGGCCGGGACGGCCTCAAAGGGCGATGACGGGTGACCCGATCAGGCGGCGACGACGCCCATGATGTCGGATTCCTTCATGATCAGGAGGTCCTGACCGTCGATCTTGACCTCGGTGCCGGACCACTTGCCGAACAGGACGCGGTCGCCGGCCTTCACGTCGAGCGCGTTGACGCGGCCGGACTCGTCGCGGGCGCCGGGGCCGACGGCGACGACCTCGCCCTCCTGCGGCTTCTCCTTGGCGGTGTCCGGGATGATGATGCCGCCCTTGGTCTTCTCTTCGCCTTCGATGCGACGGACGACCACGCGGTCGTGCAGCGGACGGAACTTCATGAGCTGCCCTCTTGCTTCAGGTCTGGAGTTGGCGTTGATGCGGCCGGCGGGACCGCTCGCGAACTCGACTGTTAGCACTCTGTCTCGGCGAGTGCCAAAGACGGCCGCGAGATAGGCGCGGGCGGGTTCCGAGTCAAGGCTGTCGCACCCCCGCGCGACGGTGCGATGACGTGCCGGCGGCTCCGTTCCCCCTCATGGATAACGCGCTCTCATGCTGAGCCTGCACGGACCCGAAGGCCCGGTGGCGCTGCAACCTGGCAGGCCGATCGCGCGCGACACCGTGTGGCTCGACCTGAACGACCCCACGCCGGAGGAGGCCGCGTCGGTCGAGGCCGCGACCGGCCTGCGCGTACCGTCCCGGGCGGCGCTCTCGGAGGTCGAGACGTCGAGCCGCCTGCGGCGGGTGAAGGGCGGGCTCTCGCTGTCGACGCCGATGATCACCTTCGAGCAGAGCGCGTCGCAGTTGAAGCCGCTGGGCTTCCTGCTGACCAAGGATCACCTCGTCACGATCCGCTTCCATGAGTTGCGCGCCTTCGAGACCTCCGCGAAGCGCGTCGCGGACGGCGACGGCAGCACGACGCCAAGCGAGATCTTCCTCGTCGTCCTGGAAGAGCTGGTCGACAGCCTCGCCGACGCCCTGGAGGACATGGGATCCGAGCTCGACACGCTCTCCACCCGCATCTTCGACTTCGACGTCCGCGGTGCCGAGCGGCGGCGCCTGGAGAGCCCGCCGCCCCGGCGCCGCGACCTCGCCCTGCGCCGGATCCTGCGCGGCATCAGCAACCGCGGGAAGGTTCTGGGGAAGATCCGGTCGAGCCTGCTCGGGCTCGAACGGATCATCCCGTTCGTCGCCGCGGCCTGCGACAACCTCGGCCTGCCGGAGGATTCGCGCTTCGAGACGATCAAGCGGGACATCGAGTCCCTGGACGAGTTCGAGACGCGGCTCGCCGAGAACGTGCAGTTCCTGCTCGACGCCGCCCTCGGCCTCATCACCATCGAGCAGAACAACGTCTTCCGGGTCCTCACCGTCGTCTCGGTGGTCGGGGTCCCGCCGACGCTGATCGCGTCGATCTACGGCATGAACTTCAAGCACATGCCCGAGCTGGATTGGGCACTCGGATATCCCTACGCGCTCGGCCTGATCCTCCTGAGCGCAGTCGCGCCCATCGTCTACTTCCGCATGCGAGGCTGGTTCTAGTATTTACGGACAAATTACAGCATTGAGATCGCTACGTCGCATCTCATTCTCCGATGGCAGCGCCGACTCGGATACCGACACGCAGAGACAGCGGCGCCAGAAGCATTCGTTCCGTCCTCGCTCGCACGTAATCTGGACGTAAGTCGAAATAAGGAATTCATTAACGCTGCGACGCTAGACCCGGCTCGGGGGAACGCGAGCAGCACCATGTTCAATCGAACTGTCTTCAACGAAGCCCAGGCCAAGATCGACGCCCTGGACCGTTCGCTCGCGATCATCGAGTTCTCGATGGACGGAACTGTCCTCCACGCGAACCAGAACTTCCTTCGATTGATGAAGTACAGCCTCAGCGACGTCCAGAGCCGGCATCACCGTATCTTCGTAGACAAGAGCTATGCCGAGACTGCGGAGTACGGCGCCTTCTGGAACAAGCTGAAGGATGGCCAGTACGTCACGGGCGAGTTCCAGCGCCTCGACAAGGAGGGCGACTCGGTCTGGCTCGAGGCGACGTACAATCCCGTCCTCGACGCGCGGGGCAAGCCGATCAAGGTCGTCAAGTTCGCCGCGGACATCTCGGCGAAGAAGAAGGAGATCAACAGGCTCCTGACGATGATCGACAACGTGCCGGTGGCGGTCATGACGGCCGACTTCAAGGACAACTTCAAGATCGACTACATGAACGCCACGTCGCGCAAGACGCTCGGCACGATCGACCAGCACCTGCCGGTCAAGGTCGACGACATGCTCGGCCGCTCCTTCGACATCTTCCACAAGAACCCGAGCCACCAGCGCACCATGCTGGCGGATGCGAGCCGGCTGCCGCACAGCACCAAGATCAAGGTCGGGCCTGAGACCCTGAACCTGCGGGTCACGGCCGTGACCGACGAGAAGGGCCAGTATCTCGGCCCGATGCTGACCTGGGCGGTGGTCACCGCGCAGGTGAACATGGAGACCGACGTCAAGCGGGTCGTCGAGGCCGTCGGCTCCGCCATCCAGGAGATGCAGAGCTCGGCCGAGGGCCTGATGCAGTCGGCCGAATCCGCGCGCCACAAGGCCTCGTCGGTCGCGTCGAACTCCGAGCAGATGAACGGCGCGATCCAGGAGATCTCCGGCCAGGTCGGGCGGGTCTCGGAGCGCGCGCAGCAGATCGCCGCCCAGGCGGGGACCACCGACGCGACCATGCGCCAGCTCGCCGAGAACGCCCGCAAGGTCGACGCGGTGGTGAGCATGATCAAGTCGATTGCCGACCAGACCAACCTGCTCGCGCTGAACGCCACGATCGAGGCCGCGCGGGCCGGCGCCGCCGGTCGCGGCTTCGCTGTCGTGGCCTCGGAGGTGAAGGCGCTCGCCGAGCAGACCGCCAAGGCGACCGGTGAGATCACCCAGCAGGTCTCGGCGATCCAGACCGCGACCGGCGACGCGGTCGGCGCCATCGAGATGATCACCGCGGCGGTGGACGAACTGTCCAAGCTCACCCTGGCGATGGCGAGCGCCGTCGAGGAGCAGGCGGTCTCGACCCACGAGATGGCGGGCAATATCGGCGGCGTCTCCGAGGCCGCCAACGCCACCGGTCAGCTCGCCCAGGCGGTCCAGGGCATCGCCGAGAGCCTCGCCGGCCACTCGACGAGCCTGTCCGAGAGCGTGATCCGCTTCATGAAGACGGCCTGATCCCGGTCACGCCGCTTCGAGCACGCCGAGGCGCGCCCTCAATCCCGGGCGAGCTGCGCCCGGCCGATGGCGAAGACCCGCCCGTCCCCGAGGAGATGGGCGGTGAACCCGTTGGGGAACAGGCTCTCGATCGCCCTGTCGCGGACGTTCAGGCCGCCCGCGTAGGCTCCGAAGGCCGGCATCACGAGGCGGGTGCCGTCCGTGACGAAGCAGCGTCGGCGGACGGCCCGCCCGCGCATCGCCACCTTCCCGCAGGGATGGAGATGGCCCGCGATCTCGCCGGGAACCGGTTCCGGGCTCGGCTCGTGGCGCAGGACGAGGCCGCCCAGCGTCAGTGCGTCGGCGTAGCGGCCGCCGACACCCTCGTTCACGGCGGCGTCGTGGTTGCCGGCGATCCAGACCCAGTCCCGGCCCTCTTGGAGGGCCGCCACGAGGGCGCGGTCGCCGGGCTCCATGCGCTCGGGTCCGCGGGCGTCGTGGAAGGAATCGCCCAGCGCGACCACGCGGGCGGGATCGTGGCGGACCACCGCCTCGTGCAGGCAGGCGAGCGTCTCGCGGGTGTCGTAGGGCGGCAGGAACTGGCCGGACCGGGCCGCGTAGGACGAGCCCTTCTCCAGGTGGAGGTCGGACACGATCAGCGTCCGGTGCTCCGGCAGCCACAGGCCGCCGCACAGGTCGAGCACCAGGGTCTCGCCCGCGAGCTGCAGGGTGGGGTGCTTGTGCGTCTTCTCGAGTCTCAGGCCGGCCGCCAAGATCGCATCCTCGGTGTCGTCGGGGGAGGGCGGATCGACGGTCAGGACAGAGCCTCTTGGAGAAGCTCCGCCTCGGCCTCGGCCAGGATCTCGTCGGCGCCCTCGCCGTAGACCCGCTCGCGCCCGATCTCGAGCATCACGGACACGGAGAGCGGCGAGACCCGGTCGAGAGACCTGTGGATGATTCGCCCCTGGATGCGCTCTAGCATCATGCCGAGGCGCCTCACGTCGAGGAGTCCGGTTGCCGCATCCTGCCGCGCGGCCCGCAGCAGCAGGTGGTCGGGCTGGTGCTTGCGCAGCACGTCGTAGATCAGGTCGGTCGAGATCGTGACCTGCCGGCCGGACTTCTTCTGCCCCGGGTGATGGCGCTCGATCAGGCCGGCGATGACGGCGCACTGGCGGAACGTGCGCTTCATCATGGCGGATTCGTCCAGCCACGCCTCCAGGTCGTCGCCCAGCATGTCGACCGCGAACAGGTCGCCGATGAAGTCCGGGTCGAGGGCGGCGCGCTCCGAGACGTCGCGGGTCGTCCAGATGGCGATGCCGTAATCGTTGGCCGCGAACCCCAGCGGCCGCAGGCCGGCGCGCTCCAGGCGCCGGGTCAGCAGCATGCCGAGCGTCTGGTGGGCGAGGCGGCCCTCGAACGGGAAGGCGGTGAGATAGTAGCGCTTGCCGCGCGGGAAGGTCTCCACCAGCAGGTCGCGCTCGCCCGGCAGGACCGAGCGGCGGCGCTGCTGCAGCAGGTACGCGCCGATCTGCTCGGGCAGGCGGTCCCACTCGAACGGGTCGGCGATCAGCGCCCGAACCCGGGCGGCCAGGAAGGTCGAGAGCGGGAACTTCGCGCCCGCGTAGGACGGGATCGCCGGGTCGGTGCCGGCCGGCGCGCGGGTGACGAGGCACTCGTCCTCGGCGAGCCCCTCGAAGCGCAGGGTCTCGCCGGCGAACAGGAAAGTGTCGCCGACGGTGAGCGTCTCGGCGAACTCGTCCTCGATCTCGCCGAGCACGCGCCCGGTCTTCGGCAGCACCGTGCCGGGCTTGCCGCGCAGGGTCCGGCCGAGCCGGACCTTCACCCGCGCCGCCTCCACGATCGTGCCGACATTCATCCGGTAGGCCTGGGCGGTGCGGGCGTCGCGCACCCGCCAGAGCCCGTCCGGTCCGCGCAGGATCTTGGCGAAGCGCTCGTAGGCGCGCAGCGCGTAGCCGCCGGTCGCGACGTAGTCGACCACCTGCTCGAACGATTCCCACGCGAGGTCGGCGTAGGGCGCGGCCGAGACGATCTCGTCGTAGAGGTCGACGGGATCGAAGGCGTCGGCGCAGGCCATGCCGAGCACGTGCTGGGCGAGGACGTCGAGGGCGCCCCGGCGGGCGTCGGGCGTGTCCTGCGCGGCCTCCTCGACGGCGTCCAGCGCCGCCTGGCACTCCAGCATCTCGAAGCGGTTGCCCGGGACGAGGTAGGCCTTCGAGGGCTCGTCCATGCGGTGGTTGGCGCGGCCGATCCGCTGCATGATCCGGCTCGCCCCCTTCGGCGCGCCGACATTGACCACGAGGTCGACGTCGCCCCAGTCGATGCCCAGGTCGAGGGTCGCGGTGCAGACGATCGCCCGGAGCTGACCCGCCGCCATGGCGGCCTCGACCCGGCGGCGCTGCTGGGCGTCCAGCGAGCCGTGGTGGATCGCGATCGGCAGGGCATCGTCGTTGAGCCGCCACAGCTCCTGGAACGTGTACTCGGCCTGGAGCCGGGTGTTCACGAAGACCAGCGTGGTCCGGTGCTCCCGGATGAGCTCGTAGATCGCCGGCATCGAGTGCCAGGCCGTGTGGCCGGAGATCGGCAGCGCCCGGCCGAGATCGAGCATGCGCAGGTCGGCCTTCGCGCCGCCGGCGACGGTGACCAGATCGGCCATGGGTGGCGCGACCGGCCCCCTCTCCCGTGCGGGAGAGGGTTGGGGTGAGGGACGCGAAGCCTCAGGATCAGGCGCATCATCGCCGCCCGTCGCGGTCAAGCTACGTTCTGAACGTTCTCGACCCTCACCCTGCCCCTCTCCCGCACGGGAGAGGGGACCCGTGCCTGTTCCCGCAGCCGGGCCGGCCTTCCCTTCGTGCAGCTTCAAAGGCGCGCCCGCAGAAGGAGGAGGGGGAAGTCGGCCCTGCGGCACAAGATATTTTCGTAATTCATCAGGCTCGCGAACGGTCGCGGAAAGCCCGATCGCCGCGAGGCCGGGGCTCAGCCGGTGCAACCGCGCCAGCGCCAGGGACAGCAGGTCGCCGCGCTTCGACGTCACCAGCGCGTGGAGCTCGTCGAGCACCACGCAGCGCAATCCGGAGAAGAACTCCGCCGCCTCGCGATGGGCGATCAACAGGGCCAGCTGCTCGGGCGTGGTCAGCAGGATGTCCGGCGGTCGGCTGATCTGGCGGGTGCGCTTGTGGGCCGGCGTGTCACCGGTGCGCGTCTCGACGCGCACCGGCAGCGCCATCTCGGCGATCGGCGCGTCGAGGTTGCGGGCGATGTCCACCGCCAGCGCCTTCAGGGGTGACACGTAGAGGGTGTGAAGGCCCGCCGCCTTCCTCTGCGGCCCGCGCTCGGCGAGGGCGACGAGGCTCGGCAGGAAGCCGGCCAGCGTCTTGCCGGCGCCGGTCGGCGCCACCAGCAGCGCCGAGCGGCCGGCGCCGGCGATCCGCAGGAGATCGAGCTGGTGCGACCGGGGCGCCCAGCCGCGCCCCGCGAACCAAGCCCGGAACCGCTCCGGCAGGATCTCGGACGGGTCGGTCAGGCGAGCGCCATCAGGAAGCGGTCGATCAGCTCCAGCGCCCGCTCGCTCATCGGGCTCGGGTAGCGGGCGAAGACGTGGCAGCCGCCGGGATAGATCGCCGTGTGGCCGCCATTGCCCGCCGCCGCCCAGCGCCCCGACATGTAGAGCGTGTCGTCGAGGAGGGGATCGGCGGTGCCGATGGTGAACAGGGCCGGCGGCAGGCCCTTCAGGTCGGCGTAGATCGGCGACACGTCCGGCCGACGCCGGTCGATGCCCTCGCGGACGTAGCCGTCGGCGAACTTGGTCAGGTCGCGGGTGTTCACGACCAGCCGCTCCTCGCCCCAGTTCCGTACCGACGGGGTGAGGCCGAGATCGAAGAAGCCGGCGTTGAGGTTGGCGCCCCGGAAGGCCCGCGGCAGGTTGTGCTTGTCGCGCAGCCGCAGCAGCACCATCACGGCGAGGTGCGCCCCCACCGACTCGCCGCCGATGGTCAGCGCGTGGATGCCGAACTCAGTCTTGCCCGGACCGGCCAGCCACAGGGCCGCGGCCTCGCAGTCGAGGAGGGCCGCCGGATAGGGATGCTCGGGAGCGAGGCGGTACTCGACCGACAGGGCGACGAAGCCGCAGGTGTCGGCGATGCGCTCCAGCCAGGGATCCTGCTCGTCCGCGGAGCCCCAGACCCAGCCGCCGCGGTGGATGTGCAGGTAGGCGCCGCGCAGCTTCGTGCCGGGCTTGGGCCGGACCACGCGGAGCTTGAGCGGGCCGCCGGGCCCGTCGATCGTCAGCCACTCCGCCCGGGCGCTGTGCGGCATGGCGGGCGCCGCCTTGGTGCCCATGCGGCGCCGCTCGCGCACCTCGGCGATCGGCAGCGACCAGGGATCGGGCAGCGCGGCGTGCGCCGCGACGATCTCGGCATTGAGCCGGAGCGTCTCGGGATCGATCGTCGCCGGGTCGAACAGGGCGTGGTCGATCATCGTGCGTATGGTCCCGTCGGCACTCAGAGCCTCTCACACCAATCCCGATTCCCGGGAGTTCTCCCTTTGGTCGAGGCCGCGTCGCGAGAGTCCCGCGTCGCAATCCACCCCGTCCCGCATCTTGGCGCGCGCGACGCCGCTTGCCATCTGCACGGCGCGCGAGAAACCCGCCAACGCCTGATCCGCGCTCGGGTTTCGACGCGGTGTGGTGTGCCGGCCACGGTTCCGCCCGCTTCGTCGCCGATCCGAGGGCCCTGAGGCTTCACGAGGACGCAATGCTCGTCGATCACGACCGGCGCCGGCAAGGTTATCAGCAGGGTGCCCCGCCGAACGCCCCCTACGGCGCGGACAGCTACCGGTCGCGCCCCTCCGCGCTGCGGCGGTTCCTCGGCGGCTCGCCGGCCGGCGTGTTCCTGCGGCTCCTGTTCCTGTCGGTGCTGGTCGGCGCCTTCATGTCGATGCTCGGCCTGACGCCGGGGCGGCTGTTCTGGCACGTCTACGACTCGGCGCGGGCACTGGTGGAGGTCGGGCTCGCCTCGCTCCACGATTTCGGCGGCTGGATCGTCGCCGGGGCGATCGTGGTCGTACCGCTCTGGCTGATCGCGCGCCTCTTCGCCGTCTCCCGCTGACGGGGCACCCTGAGGTTCGGGCCTATCGGCCGCGATCCGCGCGTCGATAGCACGGCCCCCCGTCACAGCAACCCGCCGATGCGATGACCGCGCTTTGCGCGGGCGGCGCGGCTCCTTAGCGTGAGGCATGATGCACGCCGTCGCCAGCACGGGCCAACCGACGAACCGCCGCGTCCTGGCCCTGGCGCTGCCCATGACGATCGCCAACGTCACGACGCCGATGCTTGGCTTCGTCGGCGCGGCGGTGATCGGGCGGCTCGGCGACGCGGCGCTGCTCGGTGCCATCGCCCTCGGCGCCGTGATCTTCGACGCGATCTTCTGGTCGTTCGGGGCGCTCCGCATGGCGACCGCCGGCCTGACCGCGCAGGCGGTCGGCGGACGGGACGACGCCGAGGTCGACCGCATCCTGGCGCGGGCGCTGGCGGCGGGCGCCCTGATCGGGCTCGTCCTGGTGGCCCTGCAGGGCCCGCTCGCGCAGCTCGCCTTCGCGATCAGCGGGGCGAGCGCGGCGGTGATCGCCGGTCTCGCGACCTACTTCCACATCCGCATCCTGTCCGCGCCCTTCGTGCTGGCGAGCTACGGCGTGCTCGGCTCGATCCTGGGGCGGGGGCGCACCGATCTCGGCCTGCTGCTGCAGATCGCCATCAACCTGACCAACGTCGCGCTGACGCTCACCCTGGTCCTGGGCTTCGGCCTGGGCCTCGCCGGCGCGGCGCTGGCGACCCTCGGCGCCGAGGCGCTCGGACTCGGCCTGGGGCTGATCCTCCTGGCCCGCCTCGGCTCCCGGCCGTTCCGGGTGCCGCTGCGCGACCTGCGCGACGCCGCGGCCCTCCGCCGGACGCTCAGCGTCAACGGCGACGTCATCCTGCGGACGCTCGCGCTGATCACCGGCATCGTGCTGTTCTCGGCGCTGGGCGCCCGGCAGGGCGACGTGGTGCTGGCCGCGAACTCGGTCCTGTGGAATCTCTTCCTGATCGGCGGCTTCTTCCTCGACGGCTTCGCCACGGCGGCCGAGACCCTGTGCGGCCAGGCGGTGGGCGCCCGGGACCGAGAGGCGTTCGACGCGGCCGCCGCCCTGAGCCTGCGCTGGTGCCTCGGCTTCGGCCTCGCGGTCAGCCTGCTGTCGCTGGCGGGCGGCCCGGCCTTCATCGATGCCGTGACCACGAACGGACCGGTGCGCGAGGCGGCCCGGTCCTACCTCGTCCTCGCCGCCCTGGCGCCGCTCGCCGCCGCGGCACCCTTCGCGTATGACGGGATCTATATCGGCGCGACCTGGACGCGGGCGATGCGCAACCTGATGGTGTGCGCGCTCGCCGCCTACTGCGCGATCCTCGCGCTCGTCGAGAGCCTGGGCTTCGGCAACACCGGGCTGTGGCTCGCCTTCGTGAGCTTCCTGGGCGCCCGGGGCGTCGGGCAAGCGATCGCCTTCCCGCGCCTCGCCCGGGACACGTTCCGGACGTCAGCCCCAGCCGCCCTCGAACCGGCAGCCTAGGCGGCCTCAGCACATCCGGAGGCGCCTCAGCGCGGATCCTTCCAAGTGGTGGGCTGAGCCGGCGGCGCCGCGCGGGCGACGGATCCCGTGGTGCGCGGCACGGCCGCTTCCGCCCGCCGCGGGTAGGACCGGCGCGGAGCCGCGTAGCCGTAGCGGCGGCCCCGGCGGACGTGGCGACGCCCGCGCTCCGTGGAGTTCCCCACGAAGCCGCCGACCACGGCCCCCGCCACGGCGCCGATCGGCCCGCCGACCAGCGCCCCCGCGACCGCACCGGAGCCGACTCCGAGGGTGGTCCGGCTCTGGGCCCTGGCCACCTCGGGTGCAGCCAATGTCCCGAGCAAGGCGAGGGTGACCAAGACTTTGCGCATCGTAGAGATCCCGGACTCCGAGAATTGGTTTCGTCCGGCCTTTAAGCGGCGGAACATGACCAAACCGCGGCTTCGATCTGCGGAGAGACGGCGCGGTATCAAACCCCGCGGGGACTCACCCGCCCCGACCTTTAGGGTGTGGCAGAGTCGGCTCCGTGCTTTAGGGTGCAGCGCAACGACGGGAGGCCGCGCGACGGCCCAGGAGGGAGAAGCCGATGGCCACGACCACCGATCTGCGCCTGCGCCGCAGCGTGCTGTACATGCCCGGCTCGAACCAGCGGGCGCTCGACAAGGCCAAGACCCTGCCGGTGGACAGCATCATCCTCGACCTCGAGGACGCCGTCGGCCCGGAGGAGAAGGAGATCGCCCGCGACCAGGTCTGTGCCGCCGTGAAGAGCGGCGCTTACGGCAGCCGCGAGCTGATCATCCGGGTCAACGCCCCGCAGACCCCGTGGGGCGAGGCGGATCTCCACGCCGCCATCGAGGCCAAGCCCGACGCCATTCTGATGCCGAAGGTCTCGTCCCCGGCCGTGCTGGAGAGCATCGCCGACCGGCTCGAATCGCTCGACGCGCCGGACGGCATCGCGATCTGGGCGATGATCGAGACCCCGGCCTCGATCCTCAACATCCAGGAGATCGCCCGGGCGAAGCGCGACCCGCGCAACCGCCTGACCTGCCTCGTGCTCGGCACCAACGATCTCGCCAAGGACACCTGGGCCAAGATCGTCCCGGGCCGCGTGCCGATGCTGCCCTGGATGATGATGGCGCTCGCCGCCGCCCGGGCGGAGGGGCTCGCGATCCTCGACGGCGTCTACAACGACATCGCCGACACCGAGGGCTGCCGTGACGAGTGCCGGCAGGCCCGCGACCTGGGCTTCGACGGCAAGACACTGATCCATCCGACGCAGCTGGAGCCGGCCAACACGTCCTTCGCCCCCACCGAGGAGGAGGTGCGCCGGGCCAAGCTGGTGATCGAGGCGTTCGAGCGCCCGGAATACGCGAAGCGCGGCGCGATCAAGCTGGAGGGCCGGCTCTACGAGCGGCAGCATCTCGGCGTGAACCGGCGGGCGGTCACTTGGGCCGAGGCGATCAAGGCGAAGGGGTTCTGAGCGCGGCTCCGTCCGATGTCGGCGCGTCCGTCCTCGCGAGCGGAGCGAAGCGATCCAGGGCAGCGCCACGCCCAAGTCTGTCGCGCTCCCTGGGTTACTTCGCTACGCTCGTGATGACGGCACCGACGGCCCTGAATCGGCGATCGTGTAGCGCGTCCGCTGGGTGCGCCCGTCGCGCGCCGTGACGGCGACGAGGCCCGCCTCGTCCAGGCCCGAGAGGGCGCGCAGCACGAGGGCGTGCTCAACCCCGAAGGTGCGGGCGAAAGCGCGGCTGTCGCCCGGCAGGCCGAGGTCGAGTGCCGCCAGGAGGCCCGCCGCCAGCGGGTCGAGATCGGGCCGGGCCGCGGACACCCGGTCGAGTGCGGCGACGAACGCCGCCTCGTCGGGCTCCGCGCTCACGCGGCCGCGCGCGCCTGCAGGGTGACCAGCACCGACTTGGAGGTCGGCGTGTCGCTCTTCTCGCCGTAGGTCGAGAGCGGCACGAGCATGTTCAGCTCCGGATAGTATCCGGCCAGCGCCCCCCGCGGCATGTCGAAGGGCACGAGGCGGAAATCCTCCGCCCGGCGGGTGATGCCGTCGTCGTGCGTGCCGACGACGTCGACCCGGTCGCCGAGCCGGTCGCGGATCTCCGCGAGGTCGTCCGGGTGGGCGAAGATCACGCGGCGCTCGCCGTAGACGCCGCGGTAGCGGTCATCCAGGCCGTAGATCGTCGTGTTGTACTGGTCGTGGCTGCGGAAGGTCTGCAGCACGTAGGTGTCGCGGGTCTTCCGGGCGGCCTGGTGCTCGGTCTCGGCCGGCAGGGCGTCGGCCGAGAAGGTGGCCCGGCCGGTCGCCGTCTCGAACACCCGCTCGGCGGCGAGGTTGCGCAGCATGAAGCCGCGCGGCTTGCGCACCCGGGTGTTGTAGCCGGTGAAGCCCGGGATCGTGGCGGCGATCGCCTCGCGGATCCGGTCGTAATCGGCGGCGAAGCCGGCCCAGTCGATGGCGGCGGCGCCGACGGTGGCCTGCGCCATGCCGGCGATGATGGCGATCTCGGAGCGCAGCTCCTTCGAGGCCGGCTTGTTGATGCCGCCCGATCCGTGGACCATGCTCATCGAATCCTCGACGGTCACGATCTGGATCTTGCCCTCGGCGCCCCGGTCGATCTCGGTGCGGCCGAGGCAGGGCAGCAGGTAGCCGACCGCGCCCGGCACGAGGTGGGCGTGGTTGAGCTTCGTGGCGATGTGCACGGTGAGCCGGCACGAGGCCAGCGCCTGCGCCACGACCGGCGTGTCGGGCGTCGCCCGCAGGAAGTTGCCGCCGAGCCCGATGAAGGCCTTCGACGTCCCGTCCCGCATGGCGCGGATCGCCGCCAACACGTTATGGCCGTGCCGGCGCGGCATGGCGAGGCCGAAATGCTGCTCCAGGGAATCCAGGAAGGCTGCGGACGGGCGCTCGTTGATGCCGACCGTGCGGTCGCCCTGCACGTTGGAATGGCCGCGCACCGGGCAGAGGCCCGCGCCGGCCCGGCCGATATGGCCGCGCAGGAACAGCAGATTGGCGATCTCCCGGATCGTCGCCACCGAGTGCCGGTGCTGGGTCACGCCCATGGCCCAGGTGGCGATGACCCGCTGGGCGCCGAGATAGACGTCCGCCATCGCGGCGATCTCGTCCATGGTCAGGCCCGACTGGTCGAGGATCGCGTCCCAGGACGTCGCCTCGACGGCGGCGCGGTACGCCTCGAGCCCGGCGGTGTGGTGCTCGAGGAAGGCGCGGTCGAGGAGCGAGGGCCGGCCGGCCGCCAGCGCCTCGGCGTCGCGGGCGAACACGACCTTGGCGATGCCCCGGAAGGCCGCCATGTCGCCGCCCGAGCGCGGCTGCACATAGTGGCTGGCGATGGGGCGGCTGGCGCCGCGCAGCATCTCGACGGTGTTCTGCGGGTCGGCGAACCGCTCCAGGCCGCGCTCGCGGACCGGGTTCAGCACCACGACCTTGGCGCCGCGCTCCGCCGCCCGGCGCAGGTCGCCGAGCATGCGCGGGTGGTTGGTGCCGGGATTCTGGCCGACGCAGAAGATCGCGTCCGCCTTCTCGAAATCCTCCAGCAGGACCGTGCCCTTGCCGATGCCGATCGCGTCGATCAGCGCGACGCCGCTCGCCTCGTGGCACATGTTCGAGCAGTCGGGGAAGTTGTTGGTCCCGTAGGCGCGGGCGAAGAGCTGGTACAGGTACGCCGCCTCGTTGGAGGCGCGGCCCGAGGTGTAGAACTCGGCCTGGTCGGGATGGTCGAGCCCCCGCAGGGTGGCGCCGATCTCCGCGAAGGCCTCGTCCCAGCTCACCGGCAGGTAGCGGTCGCTCGCCGCGTCGTACCGCATCGGGTGCGTCAGGCGGCCCTGGCCCTCCAGGGCGTAGTCGCTCCAGGTACGCAGCTCGGTCAGCGTGTGCTTGGCGAAGAAGGACGGCTTCGTGCGCTTGTCGGTGGCCTCCCACGAGACCGCCTTCACGCCGTTCTCGCAGAACTCGAAGGACGAGCCGTGCTCCGGGTCGCCCCAGGCGCAGCCGGGGCAGTCGAACCCGTCGGGCTGGTTCGCCTTCAGCAGCGCGCGGGCGCCGGTGAGGGGCGCGCGGCTGCCGAGCAGGTGCTTGCCGCAGCTCTTCAGAGCACCCCAGCCGCCGGCGGCGGAGGAGCGCTTGGAAGACCCTTCAGACTGGGCCATGAACCGTCCTGGATTGGCTGACGCGATGTGTCTCGCAATCGCGAGATAAGCGCCTCTCCAGTCCCCTCACAATGGCGTGCCGGCGCAGGCCCCTCATGCACGGGACACAGGCTAAGCTCCCGCTGTGCAAAGCCTTTCCAAACTGCGACCGCAAAAAATTTATCCGGCCCGGCCCCGTTCACGGGCCGCCGCGCCGTCGACGCGATCCGCGGCGGTGCGGGGCCGGCTGCGCCGCGCTACGGTCGCTCTCGCGCCCGCTCAATCCCCGCGGGCGAGATCGGCGGCGTCGCGCCCGACGGCCTGCCGGAGCGAGGCGATGCCGGCCTCGTTCATGCGCCGCAGGAGCCCGTCCTTGATGCGCCCGACGAGGCCCGGGCCCTCGTAGACCAGCGCCGAGTAGAGCTGCACGAGGCTCGCGCCGGCCCGGATCTTGGTCCAGGCGGCCTCGGCCGAGTCCACGCCGCCGACCCCGATGAGCGGCAGCGCGTCCCCGACGCGCAGGCGCGTCTGGGCGAGCATCCGGGTCGCGGGACCGAAGAGCGGCCGCCCCGAGAGGCCGCCGGTCTCCCGGGCGAGCCCCTGCTCGCGCAGGCTCGCCGGGCGGGCCACCGTCGTGTTGGACACGACGAGGGCCTGGACCCCGCGCCGCTGGGCCGTGGCACAGACCGCGTCGAGGGCGTCCAGCGCCATGTCGGGGGCGATCTTGAGGAGGATCGCCGCGCCGGCACCGGACGCGTCCCGGGCCTCGACCGTCCGGGCGAGCAGCTCGTCGAGGAAGGCCTCGCCCTGCAGGTCGCGCAGGCCCGGTGTGTTGGGCGAGGACACGTTGACCGTGACGAAGTCGACCAGCGGCGCCAGGGCGGCGGTGCAGGCGGCGTAGTCGGCGAGGCGGTCGGCGGACTCCTTGTTCGCACCGATGTTGACGCCGACGATCCCGGGCCGACCCTTCCGGGCGCGCAGCCGATCGGCCACGACCTCCAGCCCCTCGCTGTTGAGCCCGAAGCGGTTGATCACCGCGCCGTCGGCGGCGAGCCGGAACACCCGCGGCCGCGGGTTGCCGGGCTGGGGCCGCGGCACGACCCCGCCCACCTCGACGAAGCCGAAGCCGAGGCCGAGCAGCGCGTCGGGAACGCGCGCGCCCTTGTCGAAGCCGGCCGCGAGGCCGACAGGGTTCGGGAAGCGGCGGCCGAGCAGGTCGACGGCGAGGCGCCGGTCGTCCGCCGGCCGGCCGCCCGGGGGCAGGAGTGCCAGGGCGCGAAGGGTCAGGTCGTGCGCGCGCTCCGCGTCGAGGCGGTGGAGCAGCGGCCGAACGAGGGGGAAGGCGGCCGCGATCATGCCGGCAGGATCCCGGCCGGGAAGGCGTGCCGGCCATCGGCGCCCAGCGGCATTTCGTCCACCGCGACCACAGCGGAGAGCGGCAGCGGGCCGTACAGGTGCGGGAACAGGTCGCCGCCGCGGGACGGCTCGTAGCGCAGGTCGCCGCCGAGGGCGTCGGCCTCGACCGCGACGAGGAGCAGGTCGTCCTGACCGGCGAAGTGCCGGGCCGCCGTCTCGGCGACCTGGCCGGCCGTCGAGAAGTGGATGAAGCCGTCCTGATGATCGATCGGCGCGCCCGTGAACCGGCCCGCGGCCTCGGCCTCGCGCCACAGGGCGCGCGGACAGATCTTGTAGATGAGCGGCATCGAAGCTCCCCGGAAACGACGCTGCGATAGAGGCGCCGGGCGCCCGCCGCAACCGCGGGGCGTCGGGTGTGATTCGAGGAGCGATTGCAATCTGCCGCCCGTAGTTCTACTTTCCTACGACTAGGCTGGACGTCACACAGCCCTGTCCGGACCGGCAGAGCGGATCCGGAAAGTAAATTGTCCAGTATCTCCGCGCGTACCCGGCGGGTGTCGAACGGACCCGGCGGGCGAACCGTCTCCGTGCCTCCGAGGCAGCCGGATCCCGGCTGGTGAGACGGGGGTGCCGGCCCGCTCACGGTGAGCTTCCGAGCCCGCTATGCTGTCGCACGAGCAGATCTGGAACGCCATCGACCGGCTCGCCGAGCGCCACGGCTACTCGGCCTCGGGCCTCGCCCGCCGCGCCGGCCTCGACGCGACCAGCTTCAACCGGTCGAAGCGCGTCGGCGCCGACGGCCGCAAGCGCTGGCCGTCCACCGAGTCCGTGTCGAAGGTCCTGGCCGCCACCGGCTCGAGCCTCGACGAGTTCCTGCGGCTCATCGAGGCCCGCGAGATCCCCGCCCGCACGATGGTCCCGCTGATCGGCCTGACCCAGGCCGGGGCCGGCCGCCTGTTCACCGACGAGGGCATGCCCACCGGCGGCGCCGGCTGGGAGGAGATCGAGTTTCCGGATCTCGGCGAGGAGCGGGCCTTCGCGCTGGAGATCCAGGGCGATTCCATGCTGCCGCTGTTCCGGGACGGCGATGTCCTGATCGTGTCCCCCACGGCCAGCGTCCGCAAGGGCGACCGCGTCGTGGTCCGCCTGCACGGCGGCGAGGTCCTGGCCAAGGAGCTGCGGCGGCGCACCGCCCGGACCGTGGAACTGGCCTCCCTGAACCCCGAGCACGAGGACCGGGTCCTGAACCTCGGCGAGGTCGCCTGGATGGCCCGGGTGATGTGGGTGCGCCAGTAGGCGGTGCCCGGACAGGTCAGGATGGTTCGACGCTTGGCCGTGAGGCCGTTCATCGCTATCGCTGGCCCGTCGCGGACCTTCCGCATCCGCTGAGCGCGAACGCAGCATGGCGCAGCCCGGGACGGATCACAGCGCGGCCGAAGGCGCGCCGCTCGCGGACGAGGCGCGCACGCTCCTCGACGCGCTGCCGACGCCCAGCCTCCTGCTCGATCCGCAGGGCCGTGTCCGCCACGCCAATCCGGCCCTGGAGCAGCTCGCCGGCTACCCGGCGGAGCGGATCGTCGCGCAGGGGCTCGACCTGATCCTGGCGCAACGTACCGCGCCGCTCGATCCCGCCGGGACCGAGCCTCAGGAGTTCCTGGCCGCCCGCGCGGACGGGACGAGCTTCTGGGCCCGCCTGGAGACGGCGTCCCTGCCCGGGACCCCGTTCCGCATCGGCCAGATCCGCGACGAGACGGCCCGGCGCGAGGCCGAGGGCGCGCTCGCGCTCTCCCGCCAGCGCGAGGCCCTGGGGCTCCTGACCAACAGCGTCGCCCACGAGTTCAACAACTTCCTGCAGATCCTGATCGGCTACATCGACGGCCTCAAGCGGCGGCTCGGCGACCGGCAGGAGCCCTTCGTCCAGCGAGCGATCGCCCGCTCGGCCGACGCCACCGAGCGCGCGGCCATCCTGACCCGGCACCTGCTCGCCTATTCCCGCCGCATCGCGCCGGACGTCCGGTCGGTCGACCTCGACGCGATCGTGGCGGACCTCGCGGCGCGCCTCGAACCCGATCTCCCGCCCGGGATCCGCCTCACCGTCGCGGAGACGCCGGGCCTGCCGCAGGCGATCAGCAATCCGACGCAGATCGAGTTCGCCCTGCGTCATCTCGTCGCCAACGCGTGCGAGGCCATGCCGTCGGGCGGGACCCTGACCCTGTCGACCTTCCGGGTGGATCCCGGCGACCGGTCCCTGCAGCAGCCGGGCCAGGGCAGCGTCGGGATCGCGGTCGGCGACACCGGGCAGGGCATGTCACCCGAGATGCTCGCCCGGGCGCTCGCGCCGTTCCAGACCAGCCACGAGGCGGGGCGCGGCGCGGGCCTCGCGATCGTGCACGGGCTGATGAAGCGGCAGAACGGGACCATCACCCTCGACAGCCGGAGCGGGGAGGGGACGCAGGTGCGCCTCTCCTTCCCGGCCGCGCCCGAGCGCACGCTCCACTAGAGCCGCGCCGCCGCGGAGCGCAGCCTCGGCGCGCCGATCGGGCGTGCGGGCTCGGCGAGCGCGCTGGCCGAGCGATGCGACGAACCGGTGGAAAACGTCATCCGGGCGACGATGGGCAGGACTAAAACGCCAGCCAGCCCGTTCCCATATCGTCACTGGCGCTCCGCGCCACCCGGTTCTCGTCCTCTGAGGCGTGTACATGTTTACTGAGATTTCGCGCCGCCGGCGTGTGGCCGCCCTCCTGGCGCTGGCCGCTGCGCTGACCGTCGCGGCGCCCGTCGTGGAAGCCCGTCCGGGCGGCGGCGGGTCCGTCGGATCCCGCGGCTCGCGCACCTACACGGCGCCCTCCGCCACGCCGACCGCCCCGGGCGGCGGGTCGACGATGCAGCGCTCGCAGACCGCGCCCTCGCCTGGCATGGGCAGCCCCGGCATGCAGGCCCCGGCCGCGCCGGGTCGCCGGTTCGGTGGCGGCTTCTTCGCGGGCCTGCTCGGCGCCGGCCTGATCGGCACGCTGCTCGGCGGCGGCTTCTTCGGCGGCCTCGGCGGCCTCGCGTCGATGATCGGCCTGCTGTTCCAGGTCGGGCTCGTCGTGCTGGTGGTGATGCTGGCCCTGCGGTTCTTCCGCCGCCGGAACGAGCCGGCCGGTGCCGGTGCGCCCTACGCCCGCTCGTCGCTCGACGATCAGCCGGGCGCCCGCGGCCCGATGGGCGGCGCTCCCGGCGGTCCCGCTCCCGGCGGCCCCGCTCCCGGCGGCCCCGCTCCCGCCGGTATGTTCGGCGGCGGGCAGCGCCCGCCGCAGACGCGCCCGGTGCAGATCGGCCCGGCCGATTACCAGGCCTTCGAGCGCCTGCTCGGCGACATCCAGGACGCCTACTCGCGCGAGGATCGGGTGACCTTGGGCAACCTGTCGACGCCCGAGATGGTCAGCTACTTCGACGAGGAGCTGCGCGGCAACGCGGCGCGCGGCGTGGTGAACAAGATCTCGGACGTGAAGCTGCTGCAGGGCGACCTCGCGGAGGCCTGGGGCGAGGACCGCACCGACTACGCGACCGTGGCCATGCGCTACGCCCTGAAGGACGTGATGATCGAGCGGTCGAGCGGCCGCGTCGTCTCCACGGACTCGTCCGAGGCGACGGAGCTCTGGACGTTCCTGCGCCAGCCCGGCCGCGGCTGGGTGCTCTCGGCGATCCAGCAGACCCGCTGATCCGATCGCGCTCCGGCCCTCGGGCCGGAGCCTCGACACTCTCTCAGGCCGGCGTCCCCACCGGGGCGCCGGCCTTCCTGTGCGCGTCCCACCGATTGGCGAGATCGACGAACCCGGACACCGGGATCTCCTCGGCCCGCGCGGTCTCGGACAGGCCGGCGGCGGCCAGCAGGGCGCCGGCCTCGGGCGTCAGCGCCCTGAGGCTCTGGCGCAGCATCTTGCGGCGCTGGCCGAAGGCCGCCCGGGTGACGGCCTCGAGCGCGCCGGCGCGGCAGGGCAGGGGCCGGGCGCGCGGCACCAGCCGGACCACGCTCGACGTGACCTTCGGCGGCGGCACGAAGGCCGAGGGGCTGACGTCGAACAGGATCTCGGCCTCCGTCCGCCAGCCGCACAGGACCCCGAGCCGGCCGTAATCGGCCCGCTCCTCCGGGCCGGCGACGATCCGCTCGGCGACCTCCCGCTGGAACATCAGCACGGCCTGGTCCCACCAGGGCGGCCAGGCCTCCCCGTCGAGCCAGCCGGTGAGCAGGGCGGTGCCGACATTGTAGGGGAGGTTGGCGACGATCCGCGCCGGGGCATCGCCCACCAGCGGCCGCGGGTCGAAGGCGAGGGCGTCGGCGTCGACCACCTCGAGGCGGCCGGGATAGTGGGCGGCGATCTCGGCGAGCGCCGGCAGGGCGCGCGGGTCGCGCTCGATCGCCACGACGCGGGCGGCGCCCTCGGCGAGGAGCGCGCGCGTGAGCCCCCCCGGGCCCGGCCCGACCTCCACCACGGTCACCCCCGCGAGGGGACCGGCCGCCCGGGCGATCCGCCCGGTCAGGTTGAGGTCGTAGAGGAAGTTCTGGCCGAGCGCCTTCTTCGGCTCCAGGCCGTGGCGGGCGACGACCTCGCGCAGCGGCGGAAGACCGGCCTCGGCGCTCATGCGGACACCCTCACAGCTCGTCCTCGGGATCGAAATGGCGGGCGCCCGCGGGGCGGGGCCGGCCGGCATAGACGCTGAACGGGATGATCTCGGCCCCGCCGGGGGCGTCGTCCCGCGCCGCCGCGTTGGCGGCCAGCCGGTCGGCGAGGCGCAGGGCCGCCACGAGGCTGTCGGGCCGGGCGACGCCCTGGCCGGCGATGTCGAAGGCCGTGCCGTGGTCCGGCGAGGTGCGCACGAAGGGCAGCCCGAGGGTGACGTTCACGCCGTCGTCGAACGCGATCGTCTTGATCGGGATGAGGGCCTGATCGTGCGTGGGCGCGAGGGCGACGTCGTAGGTCTCCCGGGCGCGGGCGTGGAACAGGGTGTCGGCCGGGAGTGGCCCGCGGATGTCGATGCCCTGCGCCCGCAGGCGCGCCACCGCGGGGGCGAGGACGTCGCGGTCCTCACGGCCGATCGTCCCGGCCTCGCCCGCGTGCGGGTTGAGGCCGGCGAGGACGAGGCGCGGCTCGGGGAGGCCGAACCGCTCCCGCAGGTCGCGGGCGACGATCGCGGCGGTCTCCTCGACCAGCTCCTGGGTGAGCAGGCCCGGCACGTCCTTCAGCGGCACGTGGATCGTCACCGGCACCACCGAGAGGCCGGCGCTCCAGATCATCATGACCGGCCGGGGCGGCGTCAGGCCGGGCGGCACCGCGAGCGCGGCCAGGAACTCGGTGTGCCCGGGATGGGCGAAGCCCGTCCGGGTCAGCACGAACTTGGCGATGGGGTTGGTCACCACCGCGCTCGCGCGCCCCGTCTTCACGAACTCCACCGCCGCGGTGATCGACTCGATGGTCGCGCCGGCATTGACGGAATCGGGCACGCCCGGCTCGGCGGCGACGCGGGCGCCGCTCGGCAGGGGCACCACGGGGAGGGCGCGCGGGAACACCTCGGCGGCGGTCTCGGGATCGACCTCCGCCACCGGGACGGGGCGGTCGAGGCGATGGGCGAGGCGCTCGACGAAGTCCGGATCGGCCACCAGGAAGAACGGCGGCAGCGGGTCCGCGCCGCCCCGCCCGAGCCACGCGCTGAGCGCCAGCTCCGGACCGATGCCGGCGGGATCTCCGAGGGTGAGGGCGAGGGGCGGCATGGGCGCTCTATAGCGCCCGCGCGGCGCGGGCGCACCCTCGGCGGCCAAGACCGAGCGGCGGGATCGCGGCGGGCGACGCGCCGGATCGGCGCGCCGCCGGTCCCGGTTCCTCAGCGGATCGAGGCGATGCCGTCGGCGGTGGTGGCGGTGCCGACGTTCTGGCGCAGGTCGGCCTCGCCCAGGGTCTTCAGCTCGACCCGCAGCAGCACCGTCTGGTTGCGCTCGCGCACGCCCGTCGCGGTGGCGATCGGCGAGTTGATGTAGTTCAGCGAGACGGTGGTGCACTCGTCCTGGTAGCCGCCGCCGAAGCTCGCGCCCGACAGGTAGAAGCGGCCCGGGTTCTGGTAGATCGGCACCGTCCCGATCGGGTTCGCCAGGTACGAGCTCAGCGCGTCCGTGTAGGTGTTGCGCACGTCGAGGTAGTGGGTCAGGTCGACGAGCAGCGAGCCCGACACGAACCAGTTCGGCGTGATGTTGTAGGTCGCGGTGGCGGTGATGCCCTCGCGGTAGTGGCTGTAGCCCAGCAGCGGCTGCGCCTCGTAGTACGAGTAGAAGGCCGAGACGGTGAGCGGCAGGAACGGCGCGAACCGCGCCGTCGCGCCGGTCTCGAACCGCGCCACGTGGAAGTCGGACTGGTTGAACCGGGCCCGGCTGATGAACGTGATGTTCTGGTTCGGCGAGACCTGGAAGCGGCCGACGAAGTCCGACCGCTGCGTCTCGAGCCCGGAATCGAGGCCGACATTGGCGATGTCGCCGCGGCGGAACGAGTTGACGCCGGCGAGCTGGATGGACTCGCCGAACAGCACGTTCGCGTACCAGCCCGACGGGGTCACGACGGAGTACTGGCCGCCGAGGTTGGTGCGCACGCCCCCCTCGACCCGGTCGTAGCCCGAGAATTTGTCCCACTCGAACAGCGAGGTGTCGTCGAAGACGAGGCTCTGCGCGTCCTCGTTCGGCAGGCGGCCGATCCGGGTCTCGGACGGGCGCGCGATGATCTGGCCGATCGGCTCGAGGGTGTGGACGCCGAGCGCGCCGAAATTGGCGACGAACGGGTAGCGGTAGTCGAGGCCGATCGCCGGCATGACCCGCCCGGCGAAGCCCTGGTCGACGTGGGCGACCTGCGGGACGAGGTCGTTCTGGTAGCCCGAGAAGCTCGTGCTGTTGAAGAACGCGTCCGTGCGCAGGTACGCGAAGGGCGTGAATTTCTGGCCCAGATCGTCGATGAAGCTGCGGCGCCAGGACAGCTCCGCGGAGGCGCGGGTGTTGGTGCCGGCCAGCCCGTCGATGGCGCACAGGCCGCGCTGGAAGACCGTGCAGGTCTGATAGAGCGGGAAGCTGACGCCGTTGACGCTCGGCGAGAACAGGTAGCTCGAGGTCCGCGGCAGGCCCTGGTACTGCGTGGTCTCGCGGGTCAGGCTCGTGATGTTCGCCTGGAAGCGCACCTCGCCGCCGATCTCCGAGGGGCCGTTGACCCGCTTGTCGTAGTCGATCACCGGCGCGACGATCGGCTGCTGCTTCTGCCAGTCGAAGCTCGACAGGCCCTTGAAGTAGTAGCCCCGCGCCTCGAACCACGAGCGGTCGCCCTGGCCGATCAGGAACGCGGTCGAGGTCGCCTCGCGGAAATAGTCCGTGGTGATGTTCTGGTTGCGGATCCGGTAATTGTCGAGGAACCACTTGTCGGTGACGCCGACGAGGTCCCAGCCCGTGCGCCAGCGCGGGTTGATGTAGAACCGGCCCTGCGACTCGACCGAGCCGCGGAAGTCGCGCTCGCCGGCGCCGAGCGGGCTCGGCAGGAAGGCCGAGGGCGTCGTCTGCGAGATGCCCGAGAGGCGGATGTTGTAGAAGCCGTTATCGATCCGCTGGCGGAACTCGCCCTGCGCGAGCAGGCCCTGGCGGCTCAGCAGGGTCGGCGTCAGCGTCAGGTCGTAGTTCGGCGCGAGGTTGATGAAGTACGGGAGCGACACGCCGTTGCCGAGCGCCGTCGTCGTGATGAAGCGCGGCGTCAGGAAGCCGGTCTTGCGCTTCACCGTCGGATCCGGCGCCTCGAAATACGGCAGGTAGGCCACCGGGATGCCGGCGATCTCGAGCGTCGACTCGTCGAAGTAGACCGTGTGGGTCTCGTTGTCGTGGATGATCTTCTTCGCCTTGATCTGCCACAGCGGCGGCGTCTCAGGGTTGTCCTTGCACGGCTCGCAGGCCGTGTAGCTGCCGGACTCGAAGCTCGTCTGCTCGCCGTTCAGGCGCTCGGCCCGCGGCGCGGAGAACCGGGTTCGCACGGTCTCGAACTTGCGCTGGACCGTCTGCTGACCGCGGAAGGCGTCGACGAAACCGGTCTTGAAGTCGTCGGTGAGTTCCATGCGCGCGCCGGTCACGACGCCGCCATCGGCCTCGGTCAGGCGGACATTGCCCTCGGCGAAGACCCGGCCGGAATTCCGGTCGTAGCGCACGCGGTCGGCCTGCAGGGTCCGCGGGCCGTAATGAAGCTCGGCGTTGCCGCGGGCCGTCACGGTGCCGTGGTCGTTGTCGTAGATCAGCTCGTCGGCCTCGACGAGGAGCTTGTCGCCGGGCTTGCCGGCCGCGACGGCGGGCAGGCCCTGTGCATGGGCGGACAGGCCCCCGGCCAGCGGCGCGGCGAGCGCCAGCGCGGCCCGGAAACCAGCCTTCCGCAGGATGTCGGCGACCTTACGCAACGCGCGTCCCAACCCCTGTGACGTCTGACGCCACCAACCTCAACACCCGTCTCCCGTCCCGCGAAGGATCGCGGAAGTCAGCCGTCTTCCTGGTACAGAAGCGTGAGCGTACCGAGAAGACTGCCTACCACGGCCGGGAACCAGGCCGCCACCGGTGCGGCGACGAGTCCGGATGCTCCGAGCCCCTCCATGACCTGTCGGACCACGTAGAGGGCGAAGCCGGCCGCGACGCCACCGAGGACGAGTTTACCGACACCACCAAAGCGGAAGAACCGTAAGGAAACGGTTGCGGCGACGATGACCATGGCCACGAACAGCACCGGTCGCGCCCACAGGACATCGTACTGGAGACGGTACCGGGTGGCGTCCAAACCGGCCCGCTCGGTCCGCGCGATGGTTGTGGGAAGTTGCCAGAAAGGCACAGATTCCGGGGGGGTGAACCCCTGGCGCACCTGCGCGGGGTCGAGGTTCGAAGCGATCAGGTAGGTGTCGAACGACTCAGGCGGTGCGTCCGGTGTGAGAACGCGCACATCTGAGAGCTCCCAGTAGCCGTCGTGGAGCGTGGCGCGGGCCGCGACGAGCTGCTCGGCGAACTTGGCGGCCCCGTCGAAGGTGAAGACCGACACTCCCGCCAGGGTGGTCGTACCCTCGATGGCGGTCTCGGCGCGGAGGATCGCCTCGCCGTCGAGGCCCTTCTGGCGGATCCAGAGGTCCTTGCCCGAACTCGCCTTGGTGGATTTGGCGAAGATCTTCGCCTCGATCTCGGTGGAGCGCTGCTTCAGGATCGCCGAGACCGGGTTGTAGACGCCGACCGCCAGCGCGCCGAGGGCGAGGGCCACGAAGAAGCCGGGCTGCAGGAACTGCCAGGCCGAGATCCCGGCCGCGCGGGCGACCACCAGCTCCAGCTTGCGCGACAGCTGGAGCAGGGCCGCCATGGAGCCGAACAGGACCGCGAAGGGCAGGACGCCCTCCGCCACCGCGGGGGTGCGGTAGAGCGAGAGCTGCGCCATCAGGCCCGCGGACGCGCCCTGGGCCTCGCCGGCGCGGCGGAGCAGCTCGACGAAGTCCAGGGTGTAGACCAGCGCGAACACGGTGACGAAGACGCCGAGCACCGTGCGGAGGAACCGGGCGGCGAAGTACCGCCCGAGGGTGAGGCCGATCAGCATCATCGGAGTCAGGCCGCCGGCGCGAGGCGCGGGCCGCGGAACCGGCCGCGCACGGCGCGGGCCAGGGCGGCGTTGAACGCGCGCACCCGGGGTCCGTAGAAGATGAGAAAGCTCGACAGGAGGATCGCGAGCAGCGGCACGCCGTAGACCGCCAGGACCGCCGCGGGGCTGCGCGCGGCGGCGCTGACCGCCGCGAAGCCGCCGATCCGCAGGGCCACGACCGCCACGATCGCGCCCGCGATGGCGACGCCGCGCCCCTGCCGGGTGGTGCGGGGATCGCCCAGAGCCGCGAAGGCGATGAAGACCAGGGCCAGCGGGTAGAGGCAGGCTGAGAGCCGGTCGTGCAGCTCGGCTCGGAACCGGCCCCTCTGCAGCTTGTAATAGCCCTCTGTCGTGTCAGGGAACAGGAGCTGCGCCGTCGAGCGCTCGCGCGGCTTGTAGATCGTGTCGGAATCCGGCGGTGCGAAGGCCGCGAGGTCGATCGTGTAGCGCTCGAAGGTCAGGATCGAGGAATCGCGCGAGTCCTTCTGCTGCTGGTGGACGCTGCCGTTCTCCAGGATCAGGTAGCTCTGGCCGTCCACGTCGACCGCGTTGCCGCGCTCGGCGAGGTAGACTTTGGTCTTCCCGGCCTCGCGCCGGTCCTGGATGAACAGCCCCTTGAGGGTGCCGCCCGGTCCGCGCTCGCGGAAGTGGAAGGTGATGCCGTTGTCGAGCTGGGTGAACTGCCCTTCCTTGACGACGTTCGCGATGAAGTCGCCGCGCACCCGGGTGATCACGTCGCGCAGCTCCTGGAAGCTCGCCGGCATCACCACCACGACCAGGAAGCCCACCAGGAAGCTGACGAACAGCGCCAGGGTGAGGAAGGGCCGCAGCAGCGAGCGCGGCGGCATCCCGGCCGCCGACATGACGATCAGCTCGGAATCGCCGTTCAACTTGTTGAGCGCGTAGATCGTGCCGATGAACAGCGCGACGGGCGCGATGACCACGACGAGGGTCGGCAGCGACAGGCCCGTGACGAAGAGGAAGACCAGCAGCGTCTGGCCCTTGGCTGTCACCAGATCGAGCTCGCGCAGGGCCTGCGTCAGCCAGATGGTGCCCGTCAGCCCGATCAGGCAGGCCAGGGTGGCGCCCAGGGCGATCCGAAAGATGTAGCGCTCGATCTGCCTCATCGGCCCGGCAGTCCCGCTCGTCCTCTCGCGCCCTCGGGTCGGCAGGGACCCGACAAAAGGGGCGATTCCAGGGCTGTCACGCCGCGTTGCGTTCTCCGTCTCAGCGGCTACACAGGGCGAATGGCCCGGGCGTCGGCGCGCGGGTGCGTAGTACGGCTCCGGGATAACGGGCAGGGCGACGAGTATGGCGGACGGTATCGAGATCGGTTTCGGCCCCCTGGAGCAGAGCGGCCAGGGCCCCGGCGGATCCGGCGATCTCGTGGTCTTCGTCGGCGACGACCTGTCGCTCGGGTCGGCGGCCCGCGAGGCGCTGGGCGCCTCCGGGGCGGATCTCGTGGCCCGTGCGGCGGCCTCCGAGAAGTTCAAGGGCCGCTCGCTCAGCGCACTGTCCCTGCCGGCCCCTGCGGGCGTCGGCGCCGACCGCCTCGTCGTCGTGGGCCTCGGCTCCGAGAAGGACCGCGCCAAGACCGACTGGCCGGCGCTCGGCGGCTTCACCGCCAGCAAGGTTGCGGGGCGGACCGCCCGGGTGGTGCTCGACTGGCCCGGCGCGACGGTCACGGCGGCCCAGGCCGGCGAGTTCGCCCTCGGCGCGCGCCTGCGGACCTACGCGTTCGACCGCTACAAGACCAAGAAGAAGCCAGACGCCGACGACAAGTCCGTCACCGCGCTGACCCTGCTGCTCGCCGATCACGGCGCGGCCGGCCGCGAGGGCGAGGGCGCCCGGAGCCTGTCCGACGGCGTGATCCTGGCCCGCGACCTCGTGAACGAGCCGCCGAACGTGCTCTTCCCGGCCGAATTCGCCCGCCGCGCCTCGGACCTCGCCAAGCTCGGCGTCGAGATCGAGGTCCTGGAGCCGGCCCGGATGCGCGAACTCGGCATGGGCGCGCTGCTCGCGGTGGCGCAGGGCTCGGCCCGGGAGCCGCGGATCGTGATCATGCGCTGGAACGGCGGCCCCGCCGCCGAGGCGCCCGTGGCCCTCATCGGCAAGGGCGTCGTGTTCGATTCCGGCGGCGTCTCGATCAAGCCGGGCGGCGGCATGGAGGACATGAAGGGCGACATGGGCGGCGCCGCCGCCGTGGTCGGCGCGCTCCACACGCTGGCCGCCCGCAAGGCGCGCTGCAACGTGGTCGGAGCCATCGGCATCGTGGAGAACATGCCGGACGGCAACTCGTACCGCCCCTCCGACATCCTGACCTCCATGTCCGGCCAGACCATCGAGGTGATCAACACCGACGCCGAGGGGCGGCTGGTGCTGGCCGACGTGATCACCCACGTCATCCGCAGCACCAAGCCCAAGGCGATCGTCGACCTCGCGACGCTGACCGGCGCGATCATCGTGGCGCTGGGCCAGGACATCGCCGGCATGTTCTCGAACGACGACACGCTGGCGGGCAACATCCACGCCGCCGGCGAGGCGACCGGCGAGAAGGTGTGGCGGATGCCGCTGATCCCCGCCTACGACAAGGCGATCGATTCCAAGTTCGCCGACATGAAGAACACCGGCGGCCGCCACGGCGGCGCCGCCACCGCGGCCTCGTTCATCAAGCGCTACGTCGAGGACGTGCCGTGGGCGCATCTCGACATCGCCGGCGTCGCGATGTCGTCGAACGCCAGCGAGATCAACCGCAGCTGGGGCGCCGGCTGGGGCGTGCGCCTCCTCGACCGGCTGATCCGCGACCATTACGAGGCCCGCTGAGGCGGCCGCGGCTTTCCTGACGCCGCGCGCCTTTCCGGGTGATCTCAGCATGGCCGCACACGCCAACGCCGCGCTCGACCGGGTCGGCCCGGGCGCCGGGACGTCCGGAGGCCGCGTCGGCGGCCTCCTGGCGGCCGCGGGGCCGATCCTCGCCATGCTGGCCGCCCTGGCGCTCGTCGCGGCGACCGGCCTGAGCCAGCGCGACGCCGTGCCGGAAGCGCTCGAGCCCTGGATCTTCGGCTACTTCATCGGCCGCTACCCGCTCTTCGCCTTCGCGCTGGTCTACGGGCTCGGCCACCTCGCGCGGGTGGCGACGGGCCCGGGCCCGGCCTCCGCGCCGCGCCGGATCGTGTTCGGCCTCGCGGGCGCGGCCGCGCTCCTCGCCGCCGGTCTCTACCCGACCTTCGGCGGCCTCGTCCTGCGCGGCGCCTTCGCGACCGGCGGCATGGCCTTCCTCACTCACCAGCCCCTGTGGCTGGCCTACGGGCTCGGCGCCGCCGTGGGCGCCCTGATGTTCGGCGGCGTCCTCGGCCTGTTCGCGGTCGCGGCCAACCGCCCCCTGCGGCCGCGGCTGCGCCGGATCGGGTACGGGGTGCTCGCCTTCCTGGCCCTGTGGCTCGGCGCGGTCCTGATCGGCCTCGCCGGCGACCTGGGCGTCGGCCCGTGGCCCCGGCGGGCGATGCGGCCGGAGGAGGCGGCGCTCGCCGCCGGCCTGCTGATCGCCGCGGCGCTGCCCCACACCGCGCTGGCGACATTGCGCCGGCATCGTCCGGCCCTCTGAGCCCCCTGCCTTGCGGGCCGGCCTCCGTTCCCGCAGAGTCGGCGCGACAGGCGTTGCGGGACTCGGCCTCCGAGAGTCGGGCCCGCGGGAGGCATCGCGATGCGTGAGGCGAACGTGATGGAGCACGGCGCTCGAGCCGCCACGGCCGGAGCGATGCCGGCCGCGCCGGTCGACGGGGCCTCCGACCGGCCCTGGCTGCCCTATTATCCGGCCGGCGTTCCGACCGAGATCGACGTCGCGGGCCTCGGCACCCTGGTCGACCTGTTCGAGACCAGCGTGACCGCCTTCGCGGGCCGGCCGGCGATGCTGTGCTTCGGCTCGACCATGACCTACGCGACCCTCGGGCAGCAGGCGCGCGACCTCGCCGCCTGGCTGCGCGGGCAGGGCCTGGCGAAGGGTGACCGCGTCGCGATCATGCTGCCGAACGTCCCCGCCTACGCGGTGGCGATCTTCGGCGTCCTCCTCGCGGGCGGGACGGTGGTCAACACCAACCCGCTCTACACGCCCCGGGAATGCGTGCAGCAGATCAACGATTCCGGCGCGCGGATCCTGATCGTCCTGGAGAATTTCGGCGCCACCATCGCCGCCGCACTGCCGGACGTGGCGCTGGAGCGGGTCGTCCTCGTGGGTCCGGGCGACGGGCTCGGGCTGAAGGGACAGGTGATCAACCTCGCGAGCCGGCACGTCCGCAAGGCGGTGCCGCCGTTCCGCCTGCCGGACGGCCTCGCGATCCCCTTCGCCACCGTGCTCCGGCAGGGCCGAACGATGCCGCGCGTGTCCGCGGCGGTCGACCCGGAGGATCTCGCCTTCCTGCAATATACCGGGGGCACCACGGGCATCGCCAAGGCGGCGATGCTGAGCCACCGCAACATCATGGCGAATGTCGAGCAGTCGCAGCTCTGGTTCAACTCGAAGGATCCGAGCGTCGCGCGCTGCGTGGTCACGGCGCTGCCGCTCTACCACATCTTCGCGCTCACCGCGTGCTTCTTCCAGTTCATGCGCAGCGGCGGCTCCTGCCTGCTGATCCCCAATCCGCGCGACTGCGACGGCATGGTCAAGACGCTGAGCCGCACGCGCTTCACCCACCTGATGGGCGTGAACACCCTGTTCAACGTGCTGATCAACCATCCGAAGATCGGCACGGTGGATTTCGCCCACCTCGATTTCGTGGTCGGCGGCGGCACGGCCGTCCAGCGCGCCGTGGCCGAGCGCTGGAAGGCCCTGACCGGCAACACGATCATCGAGGGCTACGGCCTGTCGGAGACCTCGCCGGTCGTGTGCGTCAACCCGCGGGGCATGCGCGACTTCTCCGGCACGATCGGCTACCCGCTGCCCTCCACGGAGGTCTCGATCCGCGACATCTCCGGCCAGCCCCTCCCGAACGGGCAGCCGGGCGAGATCTGCGTGCGCGGCCCGCAGGTGATGCGCGGTTACTGGAACCGGCCGGAGGAGACCGCCCGGGCGATGACCGCGGACGGGTTCTTCCGGACGGGCGACGTCGCCATCCTGCAGGCGGACGGCCAGGTCCGGATCGTGGATCGGATGAAGGACATGATCCTCGTCTCCGGATTCAACGTCTATCCGAACGAGGTCGAGGACGTGCTGGCGGCCCACCCGGCCGTGCTCGAATGCGCGGTGGTCGGCGCGCCGAGCGAGGAGACCGGCGAGATGGTCGTGGCCCACGTGGTCCTGAAGGACACGTCGGTCTCCACCGATGCCCTGCGGGCGCACGCGCGCACCCAGCTCACCGGCTACAAGGTGCCCCGCCGCGTGGTGCTCCACGAGACCCTGCCGAAGACCAATGTCGGCAAGGTGCTGCGGCGGATGCTGCGCGACGAGACGCCGCCGGGCTGAGCGCGGCCCGCGCGGCGGAGGACGGCCTGCGTCCCGGTGCCGCTCACGGGCGGCGTAACCCCTGCGCGCCGTTCGCCGAAAGGTGAGGCTGCGGCGCTTGCGCCCCTGTCGGCCCCGGCCGATCTGTGGGTTGTGCGCGCAGGAGATCCGAGGAGACGGCCATGTTGATCAAGCGCAGGCGCGGGTGGGAGATTCCGGAACATCTGGCGACGCCGGAGGCCGTCTTCCTCAACCGGCGCGCCCTGATCGGCGGCGCGGCCGGTTTCGCGGCCGGCTCGCTCCTGGGCGGACGCGCGGCCTGGGCGGCCGCGGGCGACCAGCCGCTCTACCCGGCGCCGCAGAACCCCGCCTACACGCTCGATCGCCCGCTGACTCCGGAGCGCTTCAGCGCCGACTACAACAATTTCTACGAGTTCGGCACGTCGAAGACGGTGCTACCGGCGGCCAACGCCCTCAAGACGCAGCCCTGGACCCTGAAGATCGACGGCCTCGTGGAGAAGCCGTTCGAGATCGGCGTCGACGACCTGATCCGGAAGGTCGGCCTTGAGGAGCGGCTCTACCGTCACCGCTGCGTCGAGGCGTGGTCGATGGCGGTGCCATGGACCGGCTTCCCGCTGGCGAAGCTGGTGGCGCTCGCCAAGCCCACCTCCGGCGCGAAGTACATCCGCTTCGAGACCTTCATGGACAAGGCGATGGCGCCCGGCCAGCGGGCCTTCTTCTACCCCTGGCCGTACACCGAGGGCCTGACCCTCGCGGAGGCCGGCAACGACCTCGCCTTCATGGTGACGGGGATCTACGGCAAGCCGCTGCCGAACCAGTTCGGTGCGCCGATCCGCGTCGCGGTGCCGTGGAAATACGGGTTCAAGTCGGCCAAGTCGCTGGTGAAGATCTCGTTCACCGCCGATCGGCCGAAGACCTTCTGGGAGGGGCTGCAGGCGTCCGAGTACGGCTTCTGGGCCAACGTAAACCCGGCCGTGCCGCACCCGCGCTGGAGCCAGGCGACCGAGCGCGTCCTCGGCACCGACCAGCGGGTGCCGACGCTGATCTACAACGGCTACGGCGAGCAGGTCGCCGGCCTCTACAAGGGCCTCGAGGGCGAGCGCCTGTTCGTCTGAGCGCGGACCTGTGGGAGCCGCGCCGGCGCTGGCGTGGCTCCCGTCGCGACGGCGCGGCCCCAGCGCCGCCCCGCCATCCCGTCGGCCGCCCGCACCCTAGCGCGGGCAGCCATGGGCCCGCTCGAAGGCCTGCAGGTCCGCCACGGTCGCCTGCTCCTGGCGCGAGAGCGGCACGCGATCCATGGCGTCGTACCGGCAATCGGCGTTGCCGAAGGTCCGGATCGCCCGCGGCGTGCTGAAGCAGTAGCCCGCCTGCTTGTAGATCAGGTTGCGCTGGTACCAAGCTTCCGCGCAGTCATCCGCCATCGCACCGGTCGATCCCGCGACGAGGATCAGAGCGTAGAGAGCAGCGCGCATCGAATCGTCTCCGTGAGAAGCCGGAGTCAACCATCGGATGCTCAGTAGGTCCAGCGCTGCGCCTTCGAGACGAGGAAGTCGCGGAACGCCTGCACGCGGGCGACCGAGCGCATCTCCTCGGCGTAGACGAGGTAACTCTCCAGGCTCGGCATCTCGGTCTCGCGCAGCACCTGCACGAGCTGCTGGCCCCCATCCACCGCGTAGTCGGGCAGGATGCCGATGCCGGCGCCGGCCTCCATCGCGCGTTGCAGGGCGCCGATATTGTTCACCGTCAGGTGGACCTGGCGCCGCTCGCGGCCCTCGCGGCCGGCATCGGCCAGCCAGTGGGCGGCCAGCAGGTACGAGGGCTCGTTGCCACCGAAGGAGACGAGGCGGTGATCGTCGAGCTCCTCGATGGTCTTGGGCTCGCCGAAGCGCTTGACGTAATCCGGGCTCGCGAAGGCGTGGTAGTGCACGGTGAACAGCCGCCGCTGGATCAGGTCCGGCTGGGCCGGGCGCCGCATGCGGATCGCCACGTCGGCCTCGCGCATGGCCAGATCGAGCTCCTCGTTGGTGAGGATCAGCTCGATGCGCACGTCCGGGTATAGGTCGAGGAACTCGCCCACCCGCTGCGACAGCCAGGACGTGCCGAGGCCGACCGTGGTGGTGACCTTGAGATCGCCGGTCGGCCGCTCGGAGGTCTCGACGAGACGCGCTCGGGTATTCTCCAGGCGCAGCTTCATGTCCCGCGCCGCGCGGAACAGCAGGTCGCCCTGCTCGGTCAGCAGCAGGCCGCGGGCGTGGCGATGGAAGAGCGGCGCCTTCAGTTCGCGCTCCAGGGCGCTGATCTGGCGGCTCACCGCCGATTGGCTGAGCCCAATATCGTCACCCGCCTTGGTGAAGCTCCCCGCCTCCGCGACGTTGAGGAAGATCCGGATCTTGTCCCAGTCCAAGGCGAGAACCCCTACCAGCGCGCGCCCGCGGGACGCGCCCCAGGTGTAGAGTGGGCGCGAAGCGGCGGGCAGATCACCGGGCGAACTGCGCGGTACCGAGCGCGGATGGCCGCTCGCGGCACCGCGCGGGCATGCAATCGGTGCATCCCGGCGCAGTCAGCACTCCTATGCACACGGTGCATGGTCCTGCGCAAGCGCGAGCGGCGCGAACTTGTTGAAATGCTCGGCGCGGTCGCTCCGTGCAGGAGGCGCGGAGGCCGGTGCGGCTCTCATTCCGCCGCGGCGGCCTGGACCGGGCTCTCGCCGATCTCGAGGTTGGCCAGGAATTTCTCGGCCTCCAGCGCCGCCATGCAGCCCATCCCGGCGGCGGTGATCGCCTGGCGGTATACGTCGTCCGTCACGTCGCCCGCGGCAAAGACGCCCGGGATCTCGGTCTCGGTGGTGCCGGGCTTCACGGTGAGGTAACCGCCGTGGCGCATGGGCAGTTGTCCCTCGAAGATCGCGGTGGCCGGCTGGTGACCGATCGCCACGAACACGCCGTCGGCCTTCACCTCGCTGATCTCGCCCGAGCGCGGATCCTTGAGGCGGACGTGGGTCACGTTCGGCGCCGGCTTCTGCACCCCGCAGATCTCGGCGATCTCCCGGTGCCAGAGCACCTCGACGTTCGGGTGCTTGAACAGGCGCTCCTGCAGGATCCGCTCGGCGCGGAAGCTGTCGCGGCGATGGACGACCGTCACCTTGCTGGCGATGTTGGCGAGGTACAGGGCCTCCTCGACAGCGGTGTTGCCGCCGCCGACCACCACGACTTCCTTGCCGCGGAAGAAGAACCCGTCGCAGGTCGCGCAGGCCGAGACGCCGCCGCCCTGGAACGCCGCCTCGGACGGGATACCGAGCCACTTGGCCTGGGCGCCGGTGGCGATGACCAGGGCGTCGCACGAGTAGGTCTCGCCGGAATCGGCCTCGAGTCGGAAAGGCCGCTGCTGGAGATCGACCTTCGTGATGTATTCCGAGACGATCCGGGTGCCGACATGCTCGGCCTGGAGGCGCATCTGCTCCATCAGCCAGGGGCCCTGGATGGCGTCGGCGAAGCCCGGGTAGTTCTCGACATCCGTGGTGATCATGAGCTGCCCGCCCGGCTGGAAGCCGGAGATCAGCAGCGGCTCGACCATGGCACGGGCCGCGTAGATCGCCGCCGTGTAGCCGGCGGGTCCCGAACCGATGATCACGAGCTTGGCGTGGGTGTGGGCCATCTGTCTCGGTCTCCTCAGGCCGGTCCGGCCGCGCGGCGCGCGGCATAGGCGTCGGCGAGCGCCCGGGCGATCACCGGCGTCGCGTCGATCGGCTTGTACGTCAGATCTGCCAACTGACCGGTGAACGGCCGCAGCGCCCCTGCGATCGCCAATCCGGCGAACATGCGCCGATGCCGGATATAGGTACGCGGCAGATCGAACAGCAGGACCGGCGCGCCGGTGGATACCGCCTCGCTGACCATATTGGCCGAGTCGGAGGTCACGACGATCGCCTCGGCGAGCGCCAGCATGGCGACGTAGGGGTTGTCGCCGCTTCCGTCCCAGAGGAACCCTCCGGTCTCGGCGGCGAGCACCTTCACGGCGTCGCGGAGCGGGTTCGGCGTCCGGCGGGAGATCGTCACCATCAGCCGACAGCCCTGCGCGGCCAGCCCGCGCAGATCCTCCACGAGGCGGATCATGTCGGTCTTGCGATAGCTCAGGTGACGGCTGTCGCCGCCGACCAGCACCGCCACGCGCGGACCGTCGAGGCGCGCGAGCCGGGGATCCGGCCGGGCGCGGGCCGCGGCCAGGCGCGCCGCGGTCACGAGGTGCGGCGCCGTCAGCGTCGTGAAGACGTTGGGACCGCGCAGATCGTCGTAATCCGGCACCCAGATGAAGTCGGCGCTGTCCGCGCCGGTTCGCGGATCCTTCAGGAAGGCCGTGAACGTCCGGCCGCCGGTCGCGCGCCGCACCGTCCGCAGGTACGGGACCGACCGTCGGCCGGAGGCGATCAGGATGTCGGGGTAAGGGCCCGACAGGGCGCCGGCACGGCGGCGCGGCCCCTCGCGCGGGTCGATCGGTCCCCAGGGCGCCATCCAGCCGAACGGCCCGGAAGCCGGCACCTGCCGGATCTCGAAATCGAGGCCCAGGGTCTCGGCGATGCCGACGCACTGGTTCTCGTCACCGGCCTTGCCGTCCGTGACGATCCAGGCGCGGGCGCGGGCGAGTTCGGGCAGGCGCTCACGCCGCGGGTCCGGACTGCTGACCGGCGCGGTCTGCGCCTCCGACACGTCGATGCTTGCCATGCTCCTCACCGGATACGCCCCACGCCGCCGACCGGGGCCGGCGGCCGTCTTCTAATCCCGCGGCAGGTCGCGGGCGAGCCACTGGGCGTAGATGTCGGCGATGGCGGCGAGCCGGCGCTGCTCGAATTGCGGATCGTACCACGCGCCGCCGTAGCTCGACGGCGTCGCGGTCATCTGCGGGTAGCGTCCGAGCACCTGCCCCTTGGGCCCGACGAGCAGCGCCTCGCCCTCCATGTAGTCGGTCTGGAAATTGCCGCCGAGACCGCGCAGGGCGCCACTGCCGGCATAGGGCCGCAGCGACAGGCTCGTGACCACGACGACGAGGCGCGGACCGCGGCCGCCGATCCGGCCGGCGAAGTTCTTCCGCAGGGCCTCGGTCAGGTCTCCGGCCAGCGCCTCGGCCTGCAGCCCCGCGCCCTTGTCGAGGAGCGGCCGAACGTCGACCCGGACGTCGGAGAAGACCGGGGTCGGCGGGAAATCGCTCGCCGCCGCGGATCCCGCGACGGCACCGAGGATCAGGCCGGCGAGCCGGCCCCAGGAACGCGGGCGCACCGGTTCAGCCGCCGTACTGGACGGCGACGACCTCGTAGGACTTGCCGCCACCAGGGGTCGTGACCTCGACCGTGTCGCCGACGCCCTTGCCGATCAGAGCGCGGGCGATCGGCGAGGTGATCGAGACCCGGCCCGAGCGCACGTCGGCCTCCGGCTCGCCCACGATCTGGTAGGTCTTCTCCTCCTCCGTGTCCTCGTCGACGAGCTTCACGGTGGCGCCGAACTTGATCCTGTCGCCGGAGAGCTTCGTGACATCGATCACTTCGGCCCGCGCGATCATGCTCTCGAGCTCGAGGACGCGGCCCTCGTTGTGGGACTGCGCCTCCTTGGCGGCGTGGTACTCGGCGTTCTCCGACAGGTCACCGAGCGCGCGGGCTTCCGCGATCGCCTGGATGATGCGCTGGCGCTCCACCTGCTGGCGGTGCTTCAGCTCCTCTTCGAGGGCTGCCAGCCCGCGCACCGTGATCGGAACCTTGTCTATCGCCATCGTCTCGCGCCACAATGAAGAGGCCCGGCCGAGAGTGCAGCACTCTCCCCGGGCCATGAAATGAAGTCAGCGGAACCCTGAGGTTCAGGCCGCGAAGTATTCCTGCAACGCGCGGACCTTGAGATCGCCTTCTAGATAGGCCTTGATCCCCTCGGCCGCGGCCATCGCGCCGGCTAGAGTGGTGTAATACGGCACCTTATGCAAGAGGGCCGCGCGCCGGAGCGAGCGCGAGTCCGACAGGGCGCCGGCCCCCTCGGTGGTGTTCAGGACGAGGTGGATCCCGCCGTTCTTGATCGCGTCGACCACGTGCGGCCGGCCCTCGAGAACCTTGTTGATCCGCTCGGCCGGAACGCCGTTCTCCACCAGATAGCGCTGCGTGCCGCCGGTCGCCAGGATGGTGAAGCCGAGATCGGACAGGAGCTTCATGGTCGGCAGGATGCGGGCCTTGTCGGCATCCCGCACCGAGACGAACACGGCGCCGGCCTTCGGCACCTGCGTGCCCGAGCCGAGCTGGCTCTTGGCGAAGGCCACGCCGAAGCTGGCGTCGAGCCCGATCACCTCGCCGGTGCTGCGCATCTCCGGTCCGAGCAGCACGTCGACGCCGGGGAAGCGGGCGAAGGGGAAGACCGCTTCCTTCACGGCGATGTGCGGCAGGGTCTTCGGCTTCAGGCCGAAGGTCTCGAGCGGCTCGCCCGCCATGATCCGGGCCGCGATCTTGGCGATCGGCTCGCCGATGACCTTGGCGACGAACGGCACCGTGCGCGAGGCGCGGGGGTTCACCTCCAGCACGTAGATCGTGCCGTCCTTGATGGCGTACTGCACGTTCATCAGGCCGACGACGTTGAGCGCCAGCGCCATGGCCTTCGTCTGCCGCTCCAGCTCATCCATGATCTCGGCCGAGAGCGAGCGCGGCGGCAGCGAGCAGGCCGAGTCGCCGGAATGGATGCCGGCCTCCTCGATGTGCTCCATGATGCCGGCGATGAACACGTCCTTGCCGTCGCAGACCGCGTCGACGTCGACCTCGACCGCGTCCGACAGGTAGCGGTCGAACAGGAGCGGGTTCTTGCCCAGCACCGTGTTGATCTGGCCGGTCTTGTCGTTCGGGTAGCGGGCCTTCACCTCGGAGGGGATCAGGCTCGGCAGCGTGTCGAGGAGGTAGTCGGCGAACTGCGTCTCGTCGCGGATGATCGCCATGGCGCGGCCGCCGAGCACGTAGCTCGGGCGCACCACGAAGGGCAGGCCGAGGTCGGCCGCGACCAGCCGGCTCTGCTCCACCGAGTAGGCGATGCCGTTCTTCGGCTGCTTCATCGCGAGCTTGTCGAGGAGCCGCTTGAACTGGTCGCGGTCCTCGGCGAGGTCGATGGCGTCGGGCGAGGTGCCGAGGATCGGCACGCCGGCGGATTCGAGGGCGCGGGCGAGCTTCAGCGGGGTCTGGCCGCCGAACTGCACGATCACCCCGTGCAGGGTGCCGGCCTGCCGCTCGGTCTCGATGATCTCGAGCACGTCCTCGGCGGTCAGCGGCTCGAAATAGAGCCGGTCCGAGGTGTCGTAGTCGGTCGAGACCGTCTCCGGGTTGCAGTTGACCATGATGGTCTCGTAGCCGGCGTCCGACAGCGCGAAGCAGGCGTGGCAGCAGCAGTAGTCGAACTCGATGCCCTGGCCGATCCGGTTCGGGCCGCCGCCGAGGATCACGACCTTCTTGCGGTCCGAGGGCTCTGCCTCGTCCACCACCGTGCCCGCGAACGGCGCCACGTAGGTCGAGTACATGTAGGCGGTGGGCGACTTGAACTCCGCCGCGCAGGTGTCGATCCGCTTGTAGACCGGGCGCACCGCCAGGGCGCGCCGGGCCGCGCTGACGGCGGCCTCGTCGGTCTTGGCCAGCACCGCGAGGCGGGCGTCCGAGAAGCCGGCGGCCTTGAGCTGGCGGAAGGCGCCGGCCGTCCTCGGCAGGCCGTGGGCCTTCACGCGGTTCTCGAGGTCGATGATCGCCTGGAGCTGCTCCAGGAACCACGGGTCGATCTTGCAGGAGGCGTAGACCTGCTCGTGGCTGACGCCGAGCCGCAGGGCCTGCGCGACCTTGAGCAGCCGGTCCGGGGTCGGGGTGCCGATCGCCGCCTTGATGGCGTTGTGGTCGTCGCCCTTGCCGAGCCCCTCGATCTCGATGTCGTCGAGGCCGGTCAGGCCGGTCTCGAGCGAGCGGAGGGCCTTCTGCAGCGATTCGGCGAAGCAGCGGCCGATCGCCATGGCCTCGCCAACCGACTTCATGGCGGTGGTCAGCGTCGGCTCGGCGCCCGGGAATTTCTCGAAGGCGAAGCGCGGGATCTTGGTGACGACGTAGTCGATCGTCGGCTCGAACGAGGCCGGCGTCGCGCCGCCGGTGATGTCGTTGGCGATCTCGTCGAGCGTGTAGCCGACCGCGAGCTTGGCCGCGACCTTGGCGATCGGGAAGCCGGTCGCCTTCGAGGCGAGGGCCGAGGAGCGCGAGACGCGCGGGTTCATCTCGATCACGATCATGCGCCCGTTCTCGGGGTTGATCGCGAACTGCACGTTCGAGCCGCCGGTCTCGACGCCGATCTCGCGGAGCACCGCCAGCGATGCGTCGCGCATCACCTGGTACTCCTTGTCGGTCAGCGTCAGCGCCGGGGCGACGGTGATCGAATCGCCCGTGTGCACGCCCATCGGGTCGATGTTCTCGATGGAGCAGACGATGATGCAGTTGTCGTTCCGGTCACGGACGACCTCCATCTCGTACTCCTTCCAGCCGAGCACGCTCTCCTCGATGAGCACCTCGTTGGTCGGCGACGCGTCGATGCCGCGCTCGACGATGTCGAGGAACTCCTCGCGGTTGTAGGCGATGCCGCCGCCGGTGCCGCCCATCGTGAAGGACGGCCGGATGATCGCCGGCAGCCCGACCTCGGCGAGCGCCATCAGGGCCTGGCCGATCGCGTGCTCGCCGTAGCGCTTGCGCCGCTCCGTCTCGCCCGCGGCCCAGCTCTTCTCGTAAGCCGCCAGCGCCGCCTGGCGGGCCGCCGGATCGGTGTTGGCCGACTCGATTTTTGCGATCTCGGCCAGGTAGGCCTGGCGGTCGGCCTTCTTGGCCGCGGAGGCGTTGGCGAGCGCCGATTTCGGGGTGTCGAGCCCGATCTTGGTCATGGCGTCGCGGAACAGGCTCCGGTCCTCGGCCTTGTCGATGGCCTCGGCCGTCGCGCCGATCATCTGGACGCCGTACTTCGCGAGCACGCCCATCTTCTGCAGCGACAGGGCGCAGTTCAGCGCCGTCTGGCCGCCCATGGTCGGCAGGATCGCGTCGGGGCGCTCCTTCTCGATGATCTTGGCGACGATCTCCGGGGTGATCGGCTCGACGTAGGTCGCGTCCGCCATGTCCGGGTCGGTCATGATCGTCGCGGGATTCGAGTTCACCAGGACGATGCGGTAGCCCTCCTCGCGGAGCGCCTTGCAGGCCTGGGTGCCGGAATAATCGAACTCGCAGGCCTGTCCGATGATGATCGGACCCGCACCGATGATCAGGATCGAGGAGATGTCGGTGCGTTTGGGCATCGTGGGCCTTCTCAGGCCAAGCGCGCCCGATCGGGCACGGCTCAATCGAAGCCCTGCTCCCGGACGCGCGTGGCGGGAATGTCGTTGAGCCCCGCGTTTACACGGGCCACGGGCGCATTGGAAGGCCGGGAGAACCGCGCAATCTGGCCGCGCGCCCGGCGCATGGATGCGGCGCAGCTCCGTTGATTTGGAGTATTTATAAATTCTGGCAAGGATTCATCGATGCCTTGCCGGAGCTCGGCGTCGGCACGTAAGGCTCAATCGATCGGCCAATCCGTCGATCGACATCGTAATCGTTCGAGACTGAAGATGCCCAGGCCAGCCTCACTCCTCGCGATACTCCTGATCGGCTCGATAGCGAGCGCGAACGCCTCGGAAGTCGCCGTCAAAACCTTGAACAGCGGCCCGGGCGGGATGATGGTCTTCGACCCGGCCTTCGTGAAAATTCAGCCCGGCGACACGGTGCGGTTCGTGCCGGCCGACAAGGGTCACAATGCCGAGCTGATCAAGGGCATGGCGCCCGAGGGCGCGGCGCCGTTCAAGACGGTGGTCGGCAAAGAGGAGACCGTGACCTTCGAGAAGCCCGGCCTCTACGGCATCAAGTGCTCGCCGCACTACATCATGGGGATGGTCGGCCTCGTCCAGGTCGGCGACCAGCCCGACAATCTGGAGGCGGCCAAGGCGGTGCCGCAGAACAAGCTGGCCGCCAAGCGGTTCGAGCCGCTGTTCGAGAAGATCCAGTAGGCGCCGGGGCGGCGCGAGCAGCCCCGTCTCCCGCCTCAGAAGCCGGCGTGGAGCGCCGCGATCGCCCGGTCGATCGAGAGGTAGAACACCCCGAAGGCCACCAATGCGGCGGCCGCGAACTCGACGGCGACGTTCGAGAGCGTCTGGGCGCGGCGCAGGGCCTCGCGCCCGAAATAGACCGAGACCCAGGCGAGGGCGAGGACCGCCGGCATGGCGAACAGGTAGGACACCGTGCTCTCGACGCGGTCGAAGCCGCCGGTCGGATCGATCAGCGCCCGGATGTTGCGCACCCAGGGGGCGTAGAAGGCGGCGTAGAGGGCGGTTAGCCAGGACAGGCCCACGGCGACGCCGAGATGGAAGGTGAAGCTGCGGTGCAGGCGGGAGAAATCGTCGCGCGCCTCGTCGATGGTCATCCGGCAATCCCCTGCGACGGGCCGCCGTCGCCGGGCGCGGATGCGCCGCCGTTCAGGGGCCGTCGTGAGCCCTCTTAAGCCGTCCGATCTGGCGGATTTTATGGCCCCGCCGCGGCCCGATTGGGGTCGCGGCGGGGGGCCATCTTCCCCCGGCCGTCATCGCGCTGCGGGACGATGACGGCGGGTCGGTGCCCGCGCCGGTCTCAGGCGCTCTTCGCGGTCTCCGGCGCGCCGGAGCGCATCAGCGTCACGAAGCGCTCGAACAGGTAGTGGCTGTCGCGCGGGCCGGGGGAGGCCTCCGGGTGGTGCTGCACCGAGAAGGCCGGGCGGTCGGTGAGAGTCAGGCCACAATTCGAGCCGTCGAACAGCGACACGTGCGTCTCCACCGCCGTCTCCGGCAGGCTGTCCGGGTCCACCGCGAAGCCGTGGTTCATCGACACGATCTCGACCTTCCCGGTGGTCTTGTCCTTGACCGGGTGGTTCGCGCCGTGATGGCCCTGGCCCATCTTCACGGTCCGGCCGCCGAGGGCCAGACCCATGAGCTGGTGGCCGAGGCAGATGCCGAAGGTCGGCACCTTCTCGTTCAGCAGCTTGCGAATCACCGGGACCGCGTAGGCGCCGGTGGCGGCCGGGTCGCCGGGGCCGTTCGACAGGAACACGCCGTCCGGCTTCAGCGCCAGGATCTCGTCGGCCGTCGTGGTGGCCGGCACCACGGTGACGTCGCAGCCGGCCTGGGCGAGGAGGCGCAGGATGTTGCGCTTCACGCCGTAGTCGATGGCCACGACCTTGAGGCCCTCGCCGGGCGCCCGCTTGCCGTAGCCGTTGCCGAGCGCCCAGACGGTCTCGGACCATTCCGACGCCGCGCGGCTCGTCACCGGCGGCACGAGGTCGAGCCCCTCCATGGGCGCGAGGGCCGCCGCACGGGCCTTGAGGGCCTCGCGGTCGAATTCGCCATGGGGATCGTTGGCGATCACGGCGTTCGGCATGCCCTGGTCGCGGATGCGGGCCGTGAGCGCCCGGGTATCGACGCCCGTGATGCCGACGATGCCGCGGGCCCTGAGCCACCCGTCGAGATGCGACGAGGACCGCCAGTTCGACGGGTTCGTGACCGCGGAGGCGATGACGGTGCCGCGGACGCCCGAGGCCGGCGCCGCCTCGAGGCTCTCCAGATCCTCGTCGTTGGTACCGACATTGCCGATATGCGGGAAGGTGAAGGTGACGATCTGGCCGGCATAGGACGGGTCCGTCAGGATCTCCTGGTACCCGGTCATCGCGGTGTTGAAGCAGACCTCACCGTCGGCCACGCCGGTCTGGCCGATGCCGAATCCCTCCAGGATGGTGCCGTCGGCCAGCACCAGCAGGGCCGTCGCGACGGGCTCGGCCCAGGGCTCGGGAGCCTGAGGCTCGGGGGCATGCGCGGCGGCGTCTTGCAGCATGGGCTGAGTCTCGCTTATGTCCGGCCGAAGGCGGGCGCCGTGTTGCGGCGCTCTCGGCTTGCGGCATGATCGTGTGCGGCGCTCTTAGCGAGCGGCCCGCGATGGGGTCAATGTGGCTCCGCTGCCGGCAGGGCTCAACACCCGCAAATCGCAGGCCAGCCCCCCGCTTCGACCGTTGGAAGGTTCATCGAGATGCTGCGCGCGCGCTTCACCACCGAGATGAAGGAGGCCATGAAGGCCGGCGACAAGGAGCGGTTGGCGACCGTCCGGATGATCCAGGCCGCCCTCAAGGACCGGGACATCGAGGCCCGCGGCAACGGCAAGGAGCCGATCTCCGACGAGGAGATCCTGTCGCTGCTCCAGAAGATGGTCAAGCAGCGCGCCGAATCGGCCGCGGTCTACGAGCAGGGCGGCCGCCCGGAACTCGCCGCCAACGAGCGTGCCGAGATCGCCATCGTCGAGAGCTTCCTGCCGAAGCAGATGGACGAGACCGAGATGAAGGCCGCGGTCGAGGCGGCTATCCTCGAGACCGGCGCCGCCGGCCCGAAGGACATGGGCAAGGTGATCGGGGTCCTGAAGGGCACCTTCGCGGGCCGGATGGATTTCGGCAAGGCGAGCGGGCTGGTGAAGGCGGCGCTGGCGGCGAAGGGCTGAACCTCTCCCCGCAATCCTCCACCGGATTCCGGGCGTGTGAGGGACTCGGTCACGCCTCTCGCGCTATAGGAGCGGGTTCACGCAACCCGTCCCAGGCCCCGTGCGCTATCCGCCCCACATCCTGGAAGAGATCCGCTCCCGGCTGCCGGCCTCGTCGGTGGTCGGCCGCCGCGTGCAGCTGAAGAAGGCCGGCCGCGAGTGGCGCGGCCTGTCGCCGTTCAACGCCGAGAAGACGCCGTCCTTCTACGTGAACGATCAGAAGCAGTTCTATCACTGCTTCTCATCCTCCAAGCACGGCGACATCTTCACGTTCCTCATGGAGACGGAAGGCCTCAGCTTCCCCGAGGCGGTCGAGCGGCTGGCGGGCGAGGCCGGCGTCAGCCTGCCGGCGCCCACCGAGGACAACCGCGCCAGCGAGCAGAAGCGCGCCGGGGCGATCGAGGTCATGGAGATGGCCGCGCGCTGGTTCGAGGAGCGCCTGCGGTCGGGCCAGGGCAGCGAGGCCCGCGCCTATCTCGAGCGCCGCGGATTGCGGGACGAGACCCAGCGGGCCTTCCGCCTCGGCTACGCGCCCAACGACCGCTACGCCCTGCGCGACCACCTCGCCGGACAGGGCGTCGAGAAGGCGCTGATGGTCGAACTCGGCCTGCTCGCGGCCGGGGAGGGCGTCTCGGTCCCCTACGACTATTTCCGCGACCGGGTGATGTTCCCGATCACCGACACCCGCGGCCGGGTCGTGGCCTTCGGCGGTCGGGCGCTCGCCAAGGAGGTGCGCGCCAAGTACCTCAACTCGCCGGAGACGCCGCTCTTCCACAAGGGCCGCACGCTCTACAATTTGCACGGTGCCCGCAAGACCGCCCACGAGCGCGGCTCGATCATCGCGGTCGAGGGCTATGTCGACGTCATCGCCATGACGCTCGCGGGTCATCCCGAGACCGTGGCGCCCCTGGGCACCGCCCTGACGGAAGACCAGCTCGGCCTGCTATGGCGCCACGCCGACGAGCCGATCCTCTGCTTCGACGGCGACAAGGCCGGGCAGCGGGCGGCCTTCCGGGCCCTCGACATCGCGCTGCCGCTCCTCGAACCCGGCCGCTCGCTCCGGATCGCGCTGCTGCCGGGCGGCCAGGATCCGGACGACCTGCTGCGCTCGGGCGGCCCGGCGGCGATCGACCAGGTGCTGACGGCGGCGCTGCCCCTGTCGGAACTGCTGTGGCGGCGCGCCCTCGAGGCCGGCCCGGTCGACACGCCGGAGCGCCGCGCCGGCCTGACGCAGACCCTGCGCACCACGGTGGCGACGATCCGCGACGAGACCGTGCGGCGCTACTACCGCGACGATATCGAGGAGCGCCTGCGCGGCCTGTCGCCCCGCGGCAACCGCGCCGCCGGCGCGGCCCCGCGCGGACGCCAGCGCTTCGCCCGCCCCGGCGAGCCCGTCTCGCCGCGCATCACCGGGAGCCCGAGCCCGTCGATGACGGCCTCGGCGGGCTTCACGGGCGCCGCCTCGGTGCGCGAGGCGGTGATCGTCGGTACCCTGCTGGCCCATCCCGAGATGATGGCGGAGTTCGGCGAGGAGGCGGCCGAACTCGACTTCGAGGATCCGGACGCGCGGGCGCTGCTGTCGGTCCTGCTGGCCTGCGCGGCCGAGGACGAGCACACGGCGTCCGAGGTGTTGCAGAACCGCATCAATCGTGCCGGACTCACAGGGGCGGCCGATCGAATCCTCGCCCTGGCCCGCTCGCGCGACCGCACGACCCTGGCCCCGCACGCCGATCCTGCCCACCGCGCAGACGCGCTCCGACAGGCGATGATCTTGCACCGGCAGGCAGGAGCGCTACATAGCGAACTTCGCGAAGCACGGCAGGCGTTTGAGGACGATCCGACCGATGCCGGGTGGGCATGGCTCTGCGAAGTGAAGGCGAGGCTGGAAACCGTCATCGCCGCCGAGGCGGAGGCCGATACACCGGTGTCGAGCGACTCGACGGCCGTGTGATGCCTGTGTCATGGCGGTGGCGGGGGACCCGGTCCCGCCATAGTTAACAATCGGTCAAGCCTCGGGCTTGCATACGGAAACCGACGACTCACGGCGATTGGAGCGATCCGGCGCCGATCTCATACAGCGGCGCCGACGGCGTGGACCGGCCTCATCAGGGCCTCCGCAACGCGCCGCGTGCGAAACAATAGGCTGATCATGGCGACGAAGGCAACGGAACGGGACGAGACGGACGCTGCCCCCGAGCAGCAGACCGACGGGCCGCTCCTCGACCTGACGGATGCTTCGGTCAAGCGGATGGTCAAGCTCGCCAAGAAGCGCGGCTACGTGACCTACGAGGAGGTCAACGAGGTTCTGCCCGAGGGCCAGTCCGATCCGGACCAGCTCGAGGACGTGCTTTCCCAGCTCTCCGAGATGGGCATCAACGTCGTCGAGGCCGAGGAGACCGACGAGGCCGCCGGCGAGAAGGCCGCGGACAGCGAGGAAGAGGAGGCCGAGGGCGGCGAGGTCGCCGAGGTCGCGCCCGCGCGCGCCGTCGCGGTCGCCACCACCACCAAGGAGCCGACCGACCGCACCGACGATCCGGTGCGCATGTACCTGCGCGAGATGGGCTCCGTGGAGCTGCTGTCCCGCGAGGGCGAGATCGCGATCGCCAAGCGCATCGAGGCCGGCCGCGAGGCGATGATCGCGGGCCTCTGCGAGAGCCCGCTGACCTTCCAGGCGATCATCATCTGGCGGGACGAGCTCGTGGAGGGCAAGGTCCTCCTGCGCGACATCATCGACCTGGAGGCGACCTACGCCGGTCCGGACGGCAAGAACGCGCCGCAGCTCGCCGAGGGCGAAGAATCCGAGGACGGCGAGCCGCCGGCTCCGCCCGAGGGCGGCGACGACGAGGACGACCTCGAGAACAACGTCTCGCTCGCCGCGATGGAGGCGGAGATCAAGCCGCGGGTCCTAGAGACCTTCGACGCGATCGCCGCGAACTACCGGAAGCTGCGCAAGTTCCAGATCGAGGGCACCGAGCGCAAGGCCGCCGGCGAGCAGAACACCCCGGCCCAGAACCAGAAGCAGGTCGAGTTGAAGGACATCGTCGTCGCCGACGTGAAGTCCCTCTCGCTGAACAACAACCGCATCGAGGCGCTGGTCGGCCAGCTCTACTCGATCAACAAGCAGCTGATCGGCCACGAGGGCCGGCTGATGCGCTTCGCCGAGAGCCACGGCGTGGCCCGCGACGAGTTCCTGCGCCACTATCAGGGCTACGAGCTCGATCCGAACTGGATGGAGCGCGTCGGGACGCTCGGCGGCAAGGGCTGGAAGAACCTCGTCGAGCGCGGCTCGAGGCAGGTGTCGGAGCTGCGCGCCCAGATCCTCGACCTCGCCTCGGAGACGGGCCTGGAGATCGGCGAGTACCGCCGCATCGTCAACATGGTCCAGAAGGGCGAGCGCGAGGCCCGGCAGGCCAAGAAGGAGATGATCGAGGCGAACCTGCGCCTCGTGATCTCGATCGCCAAGAAGTACACGAACCGCGGCCTGCAGTTCCTGGACCTGATCCAGGAGGGCAACATCGGCCTGATGAAGGCGGTCGACAAGTTCGAGTACCGGCGCGGCTACAAGTTCTCGACCTACGCCACGTGGTGGATCCGGCAGGCGATCACCCGCTCGATCGCCGACCAGGCCCGCACGATCCGCATCCCGGTGCACATGATCGAGACGATCAACAAGATCGTCCGGACCTCGCGCCAGATGCTGCACGAGATCGGCCGCGAGCCGACCCCGGAGGAGCTGGCCGAGAAGCTGGCGATGCCTCTGGAGAAGGTCCGCAAGGTCCTGAAGATCGCCAAGGAGCCGATCTCCCTCGAGACGCCGATCGGCGACGAGGAGGACAGCCACCTCGGCGACTTCATCGAGGACAAGAACGTCGTCCTGCCGATCGACGCGGCGATCCAGTCGAACCTGCGCGAGACCACGACGCGCGTGCTCGCCTCGCTCACGCCCCGCGAGGAGCGCGTGCTGCGCATGCGCTTCGGCATCGGCATGAACACCGACCACACCCTCGAGGAGGTCGGCCAGCAGTTCTCCGTGACCCGCGAGCGCATCCGCCAGATCGAGGCGAAGGCGCTGCGGAAGCTGAAGCACCCGTCGCGCAGCCGGAAGCTCAGGAGCTTCCTGGACAACTGAGCCCGCGCCGCGGACCGCGCGGCGCTTCCCCGTCGCCCGCGTTGCCTCGGTGCCGCGCGGCATCCAGTCTGGCGCCATGCTCGAACGCCGCCCGCCAACGCCCGGATCCCCGACGGCCTTCGCGGATGGCTCGGAGGCTGACGACGTGCCCTTCGGCGCGCTGCAGCCCTCCGTGGGCATCCGCGACTGGCTGCTCGGCGAGGGCGCGCGGATGCCCAACGCCGAGGAGATGCTGGCCGGACTCGCCGAGCGCCTGATCGCGATCGGCGTGCCGGTGGACCGGGCCTCCACGGCGATCGACACCCTGCACTCGGAATACGCCGGGGTCGGCCGCATCTGGACCCGGGATGGCGGCACCACCGTGCGGCTGTTCCCGCACGGCGCCCGCTCGACGGACGCCTATCTCAACAGCCCGTTTCACACGGTCCACGAGACCGGCGAGTGGCTGATCCTCGACCTGTCGGAGACCCCGGACGACGCCTACGCGATCGTTCCGGACCTGAAGGCCGGCGGCTACACCCACTACGTGGTGGCGCCCCTGTTCTTCACGAACGGCACGCAGAACGGCATCACCTTCGCCACGCGCGCCCCCGGAGGGTTCCGGGACGACGACATCGCGATCCTGCGCTTCGTCATGCCGGCGCTGGCGGCCGTGATGGAGATGCGCGTCCTCAACAAGCAGCTCGACCACGTGCTCCGGCTCTACGTCGGCGACGAGCCGCACCGGGCGATCCTGGCCGGCGATATCCGCCGCGGGCAGGTGACCCGGATCCGCTCGGCGATCCTGTTCGCCGACATGCGCGACTACACCCGCACCACCGCCGACATGACGCCCGAGGAGGCCGTGGGCCTGCTCAACGTGTTCTTCGACTGCCTCGTGCCGCCGATCGAGCGGGAGGGCGGCGAGGTCCTGAAGTATCTCGGCGACGGCCTGCTGGCGATCTTCCGCGAGTCCGGCGACGACCTGGGCGGCGCGGCCAAGGGCGCGCTCACGGCGGCCCAGCACGCCCTGGCGGCCCTCGACGAGGCGAACGCCCTCCACCAGTTCCCGGTGCCGGTGGCCGCGGGCATCGCGCTCCACCACGGCGAGGCCGCCTACGGCAATGTCGGGTCCGGCTCCCGCCTCGACTTCACGGTGATCGGCCGCGACGTGAACCTCGCGAGCCGCATCGCGCAGCTGAACCGCGCCCTCGGCGAGCCGCTGCTGATGTCGAAGCCCTTCGTGGATTTCCTCTGGGGCGACCCGATCCCGCTGGGCGAGCACCGGCTCAGCGGCTTCGACGAGCCCATGGCGGTGTTCCGGCCGAAATTCCTGCGCCCGCGCAGATCCAGCTGACCGGGTCACGGAGAGCGTCCCCGATCGATCCCGACGTCACGCGGCCGTCGCCGACACCCGCCGCGATCTCGGGCCAGCGGCCGATCCGTGCGCCGTCCGTCTCACCACGTCGGCACGAACGGCATTGCGTAGGGGGTGTGCCGACACCCCCAGACCGGATCGATCATCTTCGCCATCACGTCCCGGGCCAGGGCGCCGGCGCGTATGGCGACCTCCTTGGGGACCTGCGTCCGCTCGAGGATCTTCAGGCAGGCGTGTCCGCAGGCGCTGTACTGTCCGAGATGGTACGCGTTGAGGGCGAACTCATCGAGCAAGCCGTACTCGTAGACCCACGGGTTCAAGGAAATCCCCTCGCTCGGAAGCTCGAGCGCCAGGCCCGCCTCCGCGTATCGATATCCGTCCGCGAACCGCTTCCTGAGCCTGCAGAACCGACTGGCCCCGTGTCGCGCTTCCGCCCGCGCCGGACGGACGGAGGTGGCGCGCTCGTAGAGCTGCAGCACCCTGTCCTCCGGCTCATCGAGGCGCTCCGCGTTCACGGCCGCCATCAGCAGGTTGAAATAGATTTCCTCGTCCCATCCACCTAGATCGGCCCGCTTCAGAAAGCATTCGTAGGCTTTCCGATACGCGCCGGCGGCATCGTGGGTGGTCCCGAGGTACATCGTGTACCGGGCGATCATGAAGGGATCTGTCTCGACCGCCAGCGCCTTCTCGAGGACCGCGATATCCCGCGCGTCCGCCGTCGTGTCGCGGTGCCGGGCCCCGTCGTCGCCGCGGCGCATCGCGAGGGGAAGGATCGGTGTCTCGGCCACGCCGGGGCAGCTGAGAAATTCGTGCAGGACGCCCCGGTAGCGCCAGTTCTCCCGGCTGCTGACCAACTGGTTGCGCCAGTACCGCGTGTGCTCGTCGATGATCTCGAACCGATAGCCGGGCGCACGCAGTTTCGGCATCGCGAAGTCCGCCGGCATGATCAGCTCATCGTCGGCGTCGATGATCAGAACGTACTGCGCGTGACGCCGGGCGAGTTTCAAGGCCTCGTTCCGGTTGAAGGCAAAATCGACCCAGGGCCGCTCGACCAAGGCACCCGGTATGTCTGCCAGCGTGGCGCGGATGATATCCTGGGTTCCGTCCGTTGATCCGGTATCAACAATGATCCAATGATCGATAATCGGACGAACAGAGTCGATACATCGACGGATAACGTGGGCCTCGTCCTTCACGATCATGGACAAACAGATTGTCGATCCGCGATTCTTCATTCCGGAGCCGTCCCATCGTGCGCTCAGATCTCGGGTGCGCAGTCATCAAGGCTCCTAACACCACCACGACGCGATGACAAAGTGATCGACAGCGTCACTAAAATTATACTTCGAAGAACTAAATTAAAGTCTGAAGTCGACTTTACATAAATAATTGAGGATCGTCACAATATCTCTATAGATAAATTTCAAATATTCAATTTAAGAGCATGAGGCCCGCGCATCGAAGCCCATCGGCCCTGGATCGGGAGCATGATCGACCCGATCCCGCGACCAACCTCGAAGGGCAGGCCGCACGGTCTTCCATCCGCGCTGCCGCAATCTCCAGAATCTTCATGGGCATGCGGGCGTTTCAGCCCCTGAGCGTCATCGTGCTGCCGGAGACGCCGAAATCGCGCAGGCGCCTGAGGAACGACATGCCCAACAGGCTGGTCGATAGGAGCCCGCGCGGGATCACGACCGCCTCGACGTCCCGCACCGTGATCGATCCGATCTGCACGATCGCGATCCGGATCGGTGCGACGCGGACCGTCCCGTTCGCGGTGTTCCAGACGCGCGTGAAATCGGACGGCCCGACCTGGATCCCGATCCGCGCGGCGTCCTCCTCGGAGAACGCGCAGGCGCTCGCCCCCGTATCGACCATCATCGGCAGCGAACGGCCGTCCAGAAGGGCGTTGACGAAGAAGTGGCCGTTGCGGCCAGCCTGGAGAGCCACACCGGCGGCGGCACTGCCCGCGAGATCCGGCTCCGGCGGCGGAGCGATGGCGCGCGCGACCGGCGCCGGTCGCACGCCGTCGCGCAGTTTCAGGACGGCCGTGACACCGAGGAAGCCGAGCAGGCAGATCAACAGGATTGTGCGCACGCGAATCCGCCCGTGACGTGGAGTGCCGGGGACCGGAGGTGTTCCGGGATCCCGGCGATCAGATGCCAGACCCGTGAAGGGATGGTGCGCGATGGCGAGCGCCGCCCGGACCCGCGCGCCGATTCCGCTCCACGTGGTGTCCAGACCGTCACCGCGATCCACCGATTGTCACGGCAAAGCCGCCGTGGCCGCGGCGCGGGGTTGACCGGCCCCGGACGGGGGGCCACATCTGCGTCTGTTCCAGGGAGATCCCCGGCAAGGGGCTGAGAAACCGCTGGCACGTCCGTCAGGACCTGCGGCGCGGAAATCCTTCGAACCTGATCCGGCTCATACCGGCGTAGGGATTGGACCGCGGCCGCCCGAAAGGCAGGCCACAGCTTCTCACCGAAGCGCACGGCCCGATCTCCGCGACGGCAATCCGCGGAGATGATTGTGCCCCTCGACCGACCCGCCTCACCGATCGGCCGCCGCCGCGATCCGGACGGCAGCGCTACGCCGACGCCCCTTCCGGCGCGGACCGACGTCGCGGTGGTCGGCGGCGGGCTGATCGGGCTGTCGATCGCGTGGCGCCTCGCCCGAGCTGGCCGTGCCGTGACGGTGCTGGAGCGGGACACGATCGGGGCGGGCGCGAGCCTCGCGGCCACCGGCATGCTGGCCCCGGCCGCCGAGCACGAGCCGGGCTCCGACCCGCTGCTCCCACTCGCCCTGGACTCGCTCCGTCTCTGGCCCGAGTTCCGCGACGCCCTGGAAGCGGAGTCAGGCCGCGCGATCGATTACCGGGCCGACGGCACCCTGGTGCTGGCGGTCGGCCGCGACGAGGTCGAGCGCCTGAGATTCCGCTACGACCTGCAGCGCCGCTCGGGGCTCGAGGCCACCTGGCTGCCGGGCAGCGAGGTGCGGCGCCTGGAGCCGGGCCTGCGCCCCTCCGTCACCGCCGGGATCCACTGCCCGCTCGACCATCAGGTCGATCCCCGTCTGGTCATGGACGCGCTCACCGAGGCCTGCCGCCGGGCCGGCGTGATCCTGGTGGAGCGGACCCCCGTCACCGGCCTCGACTGGTCGGGCGGCCGCGTGACCGGGATCCGCGCCGGCGACCGCGTCGCGGCGGCGGAGACCGTCATCCTCGCCTCCGGCGCCTGGAGCGGGGAGGGTGGTCTGCTGCCCGACGCGCTCGCCCTTCCGGTCCGCCCGCTGAAGGGCCAGTCTCTGGCCCTGCGCACCACCGCCCGCACCGGTACCCTGGCGCGGATGGTCTGGACCGAGCAGGTCCACATGGCGCCGAAGAGCGACGGCCATCTCGTCGTCGGCGCGACCGTCGAGGATTGCGGCTTCCGGCCCGGCGTCACCGCGGGCGGGCTCTACGCCCTGCTGGAGGGTGCCCGCCGGGTGCTTCCCGGGATCGAGGAGATGGAGGTCGAGGCGGTGTGGAGCGGCTACCGTCCGACCTCGGACGACGACGCCCCGATCCTCGACGCGATCGCCCCGGGCCTGGTCGCCGCCACCGGGCACCATCGCAACGGCTACCTGCTCGCCCCGGTCACCGCCGACGCGATTGCCGCGCTGGTGCTGCACGGCGCGCTGCCGGAGGTGGCGCGTCCCTTCACCCGCGCGCGCTTCGGCCAGCCGGAAGCGCTGAGGGCCTCGGCATGAAACTCCTCGTCAACGGTGAGCCCCGCGACTGCGCGGTCGAGACGGTGGACGCTCTCTTCCGCCTCGAGGCGGAAGAGAGCGGCATCGAGAGCCCGCAGGGCGTCGCCATCGCGCTGAACGGCCGGGTTCTGCGCCGCCGGGACTGGGGCGAGACCCCGGTCGCGGAGGGCGACCGCGTCGAGATCGTCCGCGCCATGCAGGGAGGTTGAGCATGGACCAGAATCACACGCCGCCGCGCTCCGAGCGTGGGGATGACAGCCTGACCATCGCCGGGGTCACGCTATCGTCTCGGCTGTTCATCGGCACCGCCGGCTACCCGACGCAGGCGATCATGCGCGACGCCGTTCAGGCGAGCGGCGCCGACGTGGTCACGGCCTCGATCCGCCGGGTCTCCCTCCAGGGCCACGGCTCGGACACGGTCAAGATCCTGAAGGGCAAGCGCTTCCTGCCGAATACCGCCGGCTGCGAGACGGCCCGGGACGCGATCATGACCGCCGAGCTCGCCCGCGAGGCGCTCGACACCAACTGGATCAAGGTCGAGGTCATCGGCGACCGGGAGACGCTCTACCCGGACGTGATGGAGTTGATCGAGGCCTGCCGCCACCTCGTGGACGACGGCTTCGTGGTGCTGCCCTACTGCAACGACGACCCGATCGTGTGCCAGCGCCTGGAGGATCTCGGCTGCGCCGCCGTGATGCCCATGGGCTCCCTGATCGGCTCCGGGATGGGGGTGGCCAACCCGGCCAATCTGGAGCTGATCTGCCGCCGGGCGAAGGTGCCGGTCGTCGTCGATGCCGGCATCGGCACGGCCTCGGACGCGGTGATCGCCATGGAGCTCGGCGCCTCCGCCTGCCTGATCAACACCGCCGTCGCCAAGGCCGACGATCCGGTGCGGATGGCCCACGCCATGGGCCGGGCCGTGGAGGCCGGGCGCGACGCGCACCTCGCCGGGCGGATCCCCCGCCGCGGCCGGGCCGAGCCGTCGAGCCCGCAGCTCGGCCTCGTCGGCTCGTGAGGGCGCTGCCGTCGCCGCTGCTCGCGGTGACGGACCGGCACGGGCATCCGCGGCCGCTCGCCGAGACCGTGCGGGCGGTCCTCGACGGCGGCGGGCGCTGGATCTGGTTCCGCGACAGGGACCTGGAGGCGGAGGCGCGCCTCCGCCTCGGCGCGGGCGTGGCCGAGCGCGTGCGGGCCGCGAACGGCGTCCTGACGGTCGGAGGCGATGTGGCGCTGGCGCGCGCGCTCGGTGCCGACGGCGTGCATCTCGTTGGCGGTTCGGAACCGGAGGCGATAGCGGCGGCGCGGGCCGCCCTGGGCGAGGCTGCGCTGATCGGCGTCTCGGCGCACACGCCGCGCGAGGCCGCGGCCGCCGCGAAGGCCGGCGCCGATTACGTGACCCTCAGCCCGATCTACCCGACCGCGAGCAAGCCCGGCTACGGACCGGCGCTTGGGCTGAAGGGCCTCGCCGCCGCACGTGCGGCGGGCCTGCCGACCGTGGCCCTGGGCGGTGTCGGTCCAGAGGTGATCGGGGCCTGTCGCGCGGCGGGGGCGGCGGGCTTCGCCGTCCTGGGTGGCCTGATGCGGGCCGTGGATCCGGCCGACGCGACCCGGGCTCTCCTGAAGGCCTGGGGCGCAGCGGAGTCTTCGGCGGCTCGCACAGCCACGTGAAAAACTGACCCCGTCTCTGCGAGCGCAGCGAAGCAATCTCGGGACACGCCGCGTTCGGCGATGACGCGCCGCCCTGGATTGCTTCGTGCCGCCCGCGAAGACAGCCGACGGTGCACCCGCCCTAGGAGTTGGAAGGCCCGTAGGGCGGTCGCGGGATCGCCCGGTGCGCCGCGCGCAGCGCCGCCGACCAGCGCTCGCGCAGATCGTGGAAGTAGCCCTCGCCGGCCTCGATCCTGTGATTCACCTCGAGCGTCAGCGCGTTCCGGCGGGCGACCGCGATGTCGATCGGCAGGCCGACGCCGAGATTCGACCGCATCGTCGAGTCCATCGAGACGAGGCTCACCTTCAGGGCGTCGTAGAGGTCGGTCGTGTACTTCACGGCCCGGTCGAGGATCGGCTTGCCGTATTTGTGCTCGCCGATCTGGAGGAACGGCGCGTCGGTGCTGCACTCGATGAAGTTGCCGGCCGAGTAGATCAGGTACAGCCGCATCTCGCCGTTGCCGATCTGGCCGCCGAACAGCAGCGAGATCGAGAACCGGATATTGGCCGCCTCGAACCCGTCCTTCTCGATCGAGCGCACCCGCCGGATGGCCCGGCCGATCAGCTGCGCCGCCTGGAACATGGTCGGCGCCTCGACGAGCTTCTGCGGCGGCTCGCCCTCCTCTTCGCCGGGCACGCCCTCTTGGAGCAGGCTGAGGACCGACTGGGTGATCGAGAGGTTGCCCGCCGAGGCGAGCATCATCACCCGCTCGCCCGGCACGTTGAAGTGGTGGAGCTTGCGGTAGGTCGAGATGTCGTCGAGCCCCGCATTGGTGCGGGTATCGGCGACCATGACCAGCCCCTCCTCCACCAGGACACCGACGCAGTAGGTCATCGTCTTCGGGCTCTCGTGCGGGTCGGCGGACCGGTGTCGGAACGATCAGGATTGAGCGGCGGCCCTGCCTTGCTCGACCCGCAGCTTCACGTCCAGTGTTTCAGTGCCACCGCCGGTGCGGCTGCCGCGGATCGGCGCCGCGCCGAGGTAGTCCAGGCCGGTCGCGACGCGGATGTAATTGTCCGCCGGGCTGACGTCGTGGCACGGGTCGAACGCCACCCAGCCGAGATTCGGCACCAGGGCCTCGACCCATCCGTGGGGCGCCTCGACATCCGCCTGGCCGTCGTCCCGGGCCCGGTAGCCGGCGACGTAGCGGGCCGGGACGCCGATGTGGCGGGCGGCGGCGATCAGGACGTGGGCAAGATCCTGGCAGACGCCGCTCCCGGCCGCGAACGCCTTGGCGGCCGGCACAGCGCTGCTCGCGGGACCGGGCTCGTGGGCCACCGCGCCGTGGACAGCGCCCATCAGCCGGTGGAGCCGGGTCAGGACCGCGCCGTCGCCCTCGGCGGCGACGCGCTCCGCGAAGGCGTGCAGATCCGGGCTCGCGGCACACAGGTCCGTGTCGCGCAGGTAGAACTCGTCCGGCAGGCGCTCCACCGTGCCGCGGACGACGCCGTGCGTGTCGTCGGTATCGACCTCGCCGGTGACGCGGATGGTCAGGGCGTCGGCCGGCTCGTCCGGGGTGAACCAGTGGACGACGTTGCCGAACCCGTCCTCGCGGGCGGTCAGCCGCCCGTCGACGGTGGTGTCGATCCGCCACCCGCGGACGTACTGCCCGTCATGGTCCCTCGGTGTCAGCCGGAGGACCTGCACGAGCCCGCGGGCCGGCTGCTCGTAGGTGTAGATGGTCTCGTGAACCACGCGGATGCGCATGCGCCGTCCTGTCCGTCCCGTTCAGCCGACCAGATACTGCTTGGCGATCGCCTCGCCCACCCTGTTGTTCTCGGCGATGAACGCCTCGACGAACTCGTGCAGCCCTGTGGCGAAGACCCGGTCGATATCCTCGCCCTCCAGCTTCGCCAACATGTTTCCCGCGAGGCGCTGGCTCGGGCCGCGGCGGCCGTAGGCGTCGGCGATCAGGTCGAGGTACTCGACGATCACGCCGTAGCAGTTCGCGAAGGAGCGCGGCATCTGCTTGTTGAGCATCAGCAGGTCGGCCACCAGCAGCGGCTTGATGCTCTCCCGGTAGACCCAGTGATAGGCGTTGAACGCCGACACTTCGCGCAGGATCGTGGTCCACTGGAAGTAGTCGAGGCTGCCGCCCACCGTCTCGTCGTGCGGCAGCAGGATCTGGTACTTCACGTCGAGGATGCGGGCGGTGTTGTCGGCCCGCTCGATCGCCGTGCCGAGCCGGGTGAACCAGAACGAGTCGTTGCGCAGCATCGTCCGGAAGGCCGAGCCGTCGAAAGTCAGCGAGACGGTCTTCACCCAGTCGAGGAAGCGGCCGAACTCGTCGCGGTTGAGATCCTTGCCGGCGTAGTTGCGCAGCTCCAGCCACGCGCCGTTGATCGCGTCCCACATCTCGGTGGTGAGCGCCGTGCGCACCGAGCGGGCATTCTCGCGGGCCGCCTCGATGCAGGAGCGGATCGAGGACGGGTTGTGCGGGCTGAAGGCCAGGAAGTCGCAGACCGTGTCGGCGTTGACCGCGCTGTAGTGGGTCTTGAACGCGTCGGGGTCGCCGGCCGAGGCGAGGGCCGATTCCCACTCGTTGCTCCCGCCGCCGCCGTAGCTCGTCGGCAGCGACGCGAAGCGGTGCGCCGCGTCGAGGATGCGGGCGACGAAGTCGGCGCGCTCGACGTAGCGCGAGAGCCAGAAGAGGTTATCGGCAGTCCTGGAAAGCATCGGTCTTCAGCCAAGTCGTGCGGACCACAATGTCCGCGCCTCGGAACGTCGGGACGGCCTAGGCCTCAGGCGTCGAGCACCCAGGTGTCCTTCGTGCCACCGCCCTGGCTGGAATTGACCACCAGGGAGCCTTCCTTCAGCGCCACCCGGGTCAGACCGCCCGGAACGATGCGGATCTTGTCGGCCCCGCACAGCACGAAGGGCCGCAGGTCGACGTGGCGGGGCGCGACGCCCGAGGCCACGAAGGTCGGGCAGGTGGAGAGCGACAGGGTCGGCTGAGCGATGAACCCGTCCGGGGCGTGCTTGAGCTTCTTGGCGAAGTCGTCGAGCTCGCGCTTGCTCGCGTGCGGGCCGACCAGCATCCCGTAGCCGCCCGAGCCGTTGACCTCTTTCACCACCAGGTCGGAGAGGTTGTCCATCACGTACGCGAACGCGTCCTTCTCGCGGCAGCGATAGGTCGGCACGTTGTGCAGGATCGGCTCCTCGCCGGTGAAGAACTTCACGATCTCCGGCATGTAGCTGTAGACCGCCTTGTCGTCCGAGATGCCGGTCCCGACCGCGTTGGCGAGGGTCACCGAGCCGCGCTCGTAGGCGTTCATCAAGCCCGGCACGCCGAGGACCGAGTCCGGGCGGAAGACCAGCGGGTCGAGGAAGTCGTCGTCGAGGCGGCGGTAGATCACGTCGACCTTCCGCGGCCCCTCGGTGGTGCGCATGTAGACGACGTCGTCCTTGGTGAAGAGGTCGGACGCCTCCACCAGCTCGACGCCGAGCTTGTCGGCCAGGAACGAGTGCTCGTAGAACGCGGAATTGTAGCGCCCGGGGGTCAGCAGCACGACGGTCGGGTCGCGGGTCGCCGAGCCCGGCGCGAGGCTGCGCAGGGTCGCGAGCAGGGCGTCCGGGTAGTTCTCCACCGGCGCGACGCGGTGCTTGGAGAACAGGTCCGGGAACAGGCGCAGCATCACCTCCCGGTTCTCCAGCATGTAGGAGACGCCCGACGGGATGCGGGCATTGTCCTCCAGCACGAAGAAATCGTTCTCGCCGGTCCGGACGATGTCGATGCCGGCGATGTGCACGTAGAGGTCGTGCGGCACGCGGAAGGACCGCATCTCCATGCGGTAATGGGCGTTGCGGTAGACGAGGTCGGCCGGGATGATGCCGGCCTTGATGCATTCCTGGGCGCCGTAGATGTCCTTCAGGAACAGGTTGATCGCCGTGACCCGCTGCGTCAGCCCGCGCTCCAAGAAGGCCCATTCCGGCTTGGTGATCACCCGGGGGATGATGTCGAACGGGATCAGCCGCTCGGTCGACTCGTTGTCGCCGTAGACCGCGAAGGTGATGCCGATCCGGCGGAACAGCAGCTCGGCCTGGCTGCGGCGGGTGTTGAAATGCTCGGGCGGCGTGGAGTCGAGCCAAGCCTTGAGCTGGCCGTAGGCGTCGCGGACGGCCGCCGGATCGGCCGCGCCGATCCCGTTCATCTCGTCGAAGGCCGTCACCGCCATCTCGCTCCTCCCGTACGCTCCCGCTCTCGAGGCAAGAGGCGCGCCACCCGTTCATGGCTATATCCGCGGGCGATAACGCTCAAGGCGGCCGGAGGATCAGATCAACTTCAGGCCTTTCAGGCTGGCGTGACCGTTTCGGCCGAGGATCACGTGGTCGTGGACCACGATCTTGAGCGGCGCCAGGACCGCCACGATCTCGCGGGTCATCGCCACGTCGGCCGCGGAGGGGGCCGGGTCACCGGACGGGTGGTTGTGGGCCAGGATGATGGCCGTCGCCGACAGTTCGAGCGCCCGGCGGGCGACCTCGCGCGGGTAGACCGGCGTGTGGTCGACGGTGCCGCGCCCCTGCACCTCGTCGGCGATGAGGTGATTGCGCTTGTCGAGGAACAGGACGCGGAACTCCTCCCGCGGGGCGAACGCCATGGTGGCGCGCAGGTACTCGGCAGCGCGCTCCACGAGCCCAGGAGCGCGCGCTCCCGGATCGCGCCCCGGGCCAGCCGCCGGGCCGCGGCCTCGATCACCTTGAGGTCGGACGCGACCCCGGCGCTCACGCCCTCGACCTCCATCAGCCGCGCCGGCTCGGCGCTGACCACCTCGGCGAAGCTGCCGAACCGGGCGACCAGTGCCTTGGCGAGGGGCTTCACGTCCCGCCGGGGGATTGCCCGGAACAGGACGAGTTCCAGGAGCTCGTAATCGGGCAGCGCGTCGGGCCCGGCGGCCGAGAACTTCTCCCGCAGGCGGTCGCGATGGCCGTGGTAGTGCGGCGTCTCCTTCTCGACCGGGGACGGGGCGGCGGCGCTGTCGGCGAACAGCCCCGCCTCACCGTCGTCCTGCCGTTCGGGCACGGCCGGTCAGGTGGCCGGGTTGACGGGCTGGTGCAGCCCCTTCGGCGAGATCGTGAAGATCTCGACGCCGGTCTCGGTGACGCCGACCGTGTGCTCGAACTGGGCAGAGAGCGAGCGGTCGCGGGTCACGGCGGTCCAGCCGTCGCCCAGGACCTTCACGGCGGGCCGGCCGAGATTGATCATCGGCTCGATCGTGAAGAACTGGCCGGGCTTGAACGGCACGTCGTAGCTGGCCTCGACGTAGTGCAGGATCGTGGGCGCGTCGTGATAGGTGCGCCCGAGGCCGTGGCCGCAGAAGTCGCGCACCACCGAGCAGCGCTCGCCCTCGGCGTAGCTCTGGATCGCCCGACCGATGTCGTTGGTCGAGCCGCCGGGCTTCACGGCGGCGACGCCGCGCATCAGCGCCTCGTAGGTGATCTCGCACAGGCGCTGGGCCTTCCGCGGCACCTCGCCGACATAGGCCATCCGGCTCGAATCACCGTGCCAGCCGTCGAGGATCAGGCAGATATCGAGGTTGACGATGTCGCCCTCGCGCAGCGGCTTGTCGTTGGGGATGCCGTGGCAGACCACGTGGTTGATCGAGGTGCAGATCGACTTCGGGTAGCCGCGATAGAGCAGCGAGGCCGGATAGGCGCCGTGATCCATCGCGAAGGTGTAGGCGAGCTTGTCGAGTTCCTCGGTGGTGACGCCGGGCTGCGTCGCCTCCATCAGCAGGTCGAGGGCCTCGGCGGTGAGGCGCCCCGCGCGGCGCATGCCCTCGAATCCCTCGGGACCGTGGATCGGCGGTTCCGGGGCGCGGCGCGCACCCTGCGCACTGGCCTGTTCCTGCTGCATGATCGGGACTTTTTTCGCGGCGGCGTCAATCGGGCTTCGCCCTATGTACGGCGCGGGGCGCGGGAGTCCAAGCCGCATCGGTCACGGGTCGGACGAGGCTTGCGCCGGTCGCGGGGCTGGCGGCATAAGCGGCCGCGAGACGCCCGGGAGCGCGCAGGCAGATTCGCCGCGCGCTCGGTCGCGGGGCAGGCGAGGGCCGGATGGCAGGCAAGGCGGTACCGCACTTCCACAACGAGCCGGGCGTGCCGGTGATCACCGTGGGCGTGAAGGAGTTCATGTGCATCGGCGCGCTGCCGCCGTTCGACCACCCGCACGTGTTCCTCGACATGGGCGCCGACAGCGAGATCATCTGCCAGTACTGCTCGACGCTCTACCGCTACCGGGCCGGCCTGAAGGCCGACCAGGCGGAGCCGCAGGCCTGCGTGTGGCGGGACGACGCCAAGGTCGCGGCGGAGTAGGCGCCGCCCACCGTGCCCTCTGGCAGTCCATCTCTGCGGATCGGGATCGTCGGAGCCGGGATCGGCGGTCTGACGGCGGCGCTGGCGCTGTCGGATTCCGGCCACGCCGTCACGGTGATCGAGCGCCGGACCGGTTTCAGCGAGGTCGGAGCCGGAATCCAGATCTCGCCCAACGCCAGCCGGATCCTGGCCGGCCTCGGGCTCTCGGTGGCCCTGCGCCGCGCGGCGAGCGAGCCGCCCGGCGTGGAGGTGCGCGCCCTCGACAGCGGGCGCCGCATCGGCGGCGTGGCGCTCGGCGCGCAGGCGCAGAGCCGCTTCGGCGCGCCCTACTACGTGATCCACCGCGCCGACCTGCAGACGCTGCTGCTCGACGCGCTCCGGAGCCGCTCGACGATCCGCCTGATGATGGGGCGCACCGTGACAGCCGTGTCCCAGACGGCGTCCGAGGCCGTCCTCACCGTCGAGGGCGCGAGCGGGGCCCAGCCCGTCGCCTTCGACCTCGCGATCGGCGCGGACGGGCTGCGGTCCCGGCTGCGCGCGCATCTCGATGCGGCCCCGCTCCGGCCGGGTCAGGCCGCGGCGTGGCGTGCGCTCATCCCCGTGGAGGCGGTCCCGCAGGACCTGCGCGGCGGCGCCACCGGCCTGTGGCTCGGCCGCGGTCGGCACGTGGTGCATTACCCGGTGCGGGACGGCCAGTTTCTCAACGTGGTGGCGGTCGTGCCTGAGGCGGTGGGCGACGAGGGCTGGGGCCGGCTCGGCGAGCCGGCCGTGCTGCGCGGGCATCTGCGCGGCTGCGCCGCGCCGCTGCGCGATCTCATGAGCCTGCCGGATTCCTGGCTGGTCTGGTCGCTCGCCGACCGGGCCGTGGCGCGCCCGCTCGCCCGCGACCGGCTCGCGCTGATCGGCGATGCCGGCCACCCGGTGCTGCCCTACCTCGCGCAGGGGGCCGCGCTGGCGATCGAGGACGCCGCGGTCCTGACCCGCGCCCTCGCGGACCACGCGGACGTGCCGGCCGCGCTCGCTGCGTTCTCTGGCGCGCGGATCGCGAGGGTGCGAAAGGTCCAGACGGCGGCGCGGCGCAACGGCCGGACCTACCACGCCGGCGGCGTGGTGGCGTTCGTGCGCAACGCCGTGATGGCCCGCCTCGGCCCGGACGGCATGCGCGACCGCTACGCGTGGCTGTACGGCTGGACGCCCCCCGCTTGATCGCACCCGCCGCCCCCGCTACCGAGGGCGCATGCGGACGTGGCGGAACCGGTAGACGCACGAGACTTAAAATCTTGCGGCCGCAAGGCCGTGCGGGTTCGAGTCCCGCCGTCCGCACCAGCACGCATCGCGACGCGCCCTCCCTCAGGATCCAGAGCGCGCACCGCCCGTCGAACCGGGCGCCGGAGGATATGGCGTGGTCTACGTGCTGATCATCATGCTCGCCGGCTCGGGCTCCGCGATCGGATCGGTCGAGTTCAACACGCAACAGGCCTGCCTAGCCGCCGCGAAGCAGATCGCCGAGGCGGAACGGCCCTATGGCGGGGCCTCCCCGGTGACCGTGTGCGCGCCGAAGGGGTGAGGCGGACGCGGCCGCCGTCGCTTGGGATGGATCACATTTGAGCGATCGCTGAAACCGGCCCTAGTCGTGTCCCTGCCAGAAAGGCGCCGGGAGATTCCGGCATGATCGACGCCCTTCAGACCGCCGCGACCGGCATGACCAGGGCCACCGACCGGCTCGGGAAAGCCGCCGAGACCGTCGCGGCGAGCGGCGCGCCCGTCGGCGACACCGCCCTGCCGCCGGCCGCGCAGGTGGACCTGTCGGGGGCCGCGCTGGACCTGATCGGGTCGCGGTCGGCCTTCGCGCTGAACGCCGCTGTGGCGCGCTCCGCCGACCGCATGATGGGTCAACTGCTCGACGTCACCGCCTGAGGGCGGGGAGCGCGAGGCCGGCCAGGATCGCGGCCGCCGCGAAGAGCAGCGCCACGCCGACGAGGCGGTAGGCGACGACCCCCACCACCCCGCCCGCCAGGAAGGCGCCCACGGTCGAGAGGTACAGCCGCAGCCGCACGGGATCGTGGGCCCTCAGCGGGTCGGCGCCCGGCGCGCCGCGATCGAGCCAGCGCGCGAGCTCGATCCCGATATCGGTGATCATGCCGGTGACGTGCGTGGTCCGGACCCGCGACTCGGAGATCTTGGTCACGGCCGCGTTCTGGAGGCCGAGGACGAAGCTCAGACCGAGCACGAGGGCGTGGCTCCGCGCCGGCTCGCGGAGCAGCAGCACGAGCAGGCCCACGGCGACGAGGAGGATCGCCTCCGCGCAGACCCCGTAGGCGTAGGCGCCCGGACGGTGCCCACGACGGCGCCGGCGGATCAGCAGCGTCGCGGTGGCGGCGCCGAGCACGAACAGGACGACGAGCAGGCCGGCCTGCAGGGCCAGGAGCAGGTCGCCCGTGCCGGTCCGGTCGGAGATGGCCGAGACGTTCCCGGTCATGTTCGAGGCGTAGAGGCCGACCGCGTAGAAGCCGGCGGTATTCAACGCGCCTGCCACCCCGGCGAGGGAGAGGGCGAGTGCCCTGTCGGCCTCCGGGGTGCGCGTCTCGCCTTCGTGGACCAGCATGGACCCGTGGATGACCCGTCGGTGGGCGCGGAACGCCGGATTCGGCCGGCGCCGCCACCGTCTTAAGCCACGCGCCCGGGCGCCGTCACGGCGCCCGGCGCAACCCCGGGCTCACCAGCCGCGATAGCCGTAGCGACCCTCGTAATCCCCGCCCCAGTGGCGGGCCGGGCCGTAGCCGACCGGCACCCGCTCGTAGGTCACGGTCCGGCGGGTGGCGTAAACCGGCGCGTCCTCCTCGTAGACGCGGTAGGCGGGGGCCGGCCGCACGACCACGGGAGCCGGGGCGTAGCCGTAATCCTCGTAGCCGTAACCGTAGCCGGGCGCCGCGTGAGCCTGGGTCGCGGCGCCGATCAGGGCGCCGGCCGCGAGGCCGCCGATGATGCCGGCCGCGATTGCGCCGCCGCCGCGGGCCTCAGCGGTGGTGGAGGCCAGGGTGCCCGCGCCGATCAGCGCGGCGGCCGAGAGCAGAGCGATGCGCGTCATGACCTGTCTCCGGTAGATGCGGGGAGCGCCTGCGGCGCCCCGGATCACACGAGGGACAATGCCGCGCCCGCGCTGCACCGATGCTGAAGCCGGCCTGCAGCCACGGTTCAGCTTGCCGGTCCGGCCTCCGTGTCGGGGGCGGTCCGGATGTAGCCGCGGGAGATCAGGCGACTCCGCTCGCGCGTGCGCCGCTCGGCCTCCATTAGGTCGGACAGCGCGTCGGCGATCGCGCAGCGCAGGGCGATCCCGGCATCGCCGCCCGCGAAGCCGAGATACGCGGTGCTGATCGCCTCGACGGGGCATACGTGATCGTCGCGCTGGGCCAGGACCTGGGTCAGCATCGGGTTCTCCTTCGTCGCGTCCGGGAACGAAAAGAGAACAAGCCATAAGGGTTAACGTTCCGTCAACGGCGGCCGGGCCGGCCGCGCGCGGCCGGCCAAACCCTGTGGACAACGCCGTTTCCGGTGCCGGGCGACTGTGGATAAGCCGGCTCACTCGGGCATGCGCGGCAGCGGCTTGCCGTCGGCAGGAATCGGGTATCGGGCCGCGTTCAGCTCCATCGCCAGGAACGTGTAGTAGCCCGAGATCGCCGCCAGATCGACGACGCCGGGCTTGCCGAACCGGGCCTCGGCCCGCGCGAAGGTCGCGTCGGAGACCCGCCTCGTGTCCTGAAGCTCGGCGGTGAAATCGTACACGAGGGTCTCGTCGTCGCTCATCTTGGCCGGCCGGCGGCCGTCGCGGATCGCCGCGATGATCTCGGCCGAGATGCCGGCCTTCTCGGCGATCGGCGCGTGGACGTACCACTCGTAGTCCTGCGTCCAGCGGCGGGCAGTCATCAGGATCACCAGCTCCGAGAGCGTGGTGCCGATCTTCGGCTTGAAGCGGAGGTAGTCGCCCATCGACCGGGCGAGCGTCATCACCTCCGGCGAGTACATGAGCGGCTCGAACGGCCCGAAGGGCGGCTTGCCGCGCGCCTGCGCGAAGGCCTCGGCCGCCTGCTTCTGCTCGGGCGTGTAGTCCTGGGGCGGGATAGTCGGCAGCCGGTCCTGCGCCCGCGCCGCCACGGTCGCCAGTGGGGTCGCCAGCGGCAGGGCCACGGAGAGGGCGGCAAGGGTCAGCGCGCGGCGGCGGAGGGTCATCGTTTCGCTCCCGTTGGATCTGTGCAGTCGCGCCGCACGATCGCGGCGCCGCCGCGCGGCCGCCAGGGCCCGGATCGGGAAGCCCGTGTCGAATGTCGCGCGGCGTCACGGGAACGCCGGACGCGTCGCGGCCCCGGGTTCGGACCGGTTGCGCTCGGCGCCGCGCCGCGTCATCAGCGGCCGCGATGGCCGGTCCCGCACCCGCGCTGCCGATCGAGGCGGCGCTCCCCGATCTGCGCCGCGCGCTCGCCGCGCGGAACGCCGCCGTCCTGGTGGCGCCCCCCGGCGCCGGCAAGACGACCCGGGTACCCCTCGATCTCCTCGAGTCGCCCTGGCTCGACGGGCGCAAGATCATCCTGCTGGAGCCCCGCCGCCTCGCGGCCCGGGCGGCGGCCGCGCGGATGGCCCAGACACTGGGCGAGCCGGTCGGCGGGACGGTGGGCCTGCGCGTCCGTCTCGGCTCGAAGATCTCGGGCCGCACGCGGATCGAGGTGGTCACCGAGGGCGTCTTCACCCGGATGATCCTGGACGATCCGGAGCTGTCCGGGATCGGCGCCGTCCTGTTCGACGAGTTCCACGAGCGCTCCCTCGACGCCGATCTCGGCCTCGCGCTGGCGCTCGACGCGCAGGGCGGCCTGCGGGAAGACCTGCGGATCCTCGTCATGTCGGCCACCCTCGACGGCGCCCGGGTCGCGCGGCTGATGGGCGACGCCCCGGTGGTGGCCTCCGAGGGTCGCGCCTTCCCGGTGGAGACCCGGTACGCGGAGCGCGATCCGAACCGGCGGATCGAGGACTCGGTCGCCGAGGTCACTTTGCGCGCCCTCCGGGCGGATCCGGGCTCGATCCTGGTGTTCCTGCCCGGGCAGGCCGAGATCCGCCGGACCGCCGACCTGCTGGCCGAGAAGGTCGGCGCCGACGTGCAGCTCGCGCCCCTCTACGGCGCGCTGACGCCCGCCGAGCAGGACCGCGCCGTCGCGCCGGCCTCCGCCGGCACCCGGAAGGTCGTCCTCGCGACCAGCATCGCCGAGACCTCCCTCACCATCGAGGGCGTCCGGATCGTGGTCGATTCGGGGCTGGCGCGGGTCCCGGTCTACGAGCCGGGCCTCGGCCTGACCCGGCTGGTCACGGCCCGCGCCTCCCGGGCCTCGGTGGACCAGCGCCGAGGCCGCGCCGGCCGCACCGAGCCCGGCCTGTGCTGGCGGCTCTGGTCCGAGGCCGGCACCAACGCCCTGGAACCGTTCACGCGGCCCGAGATCCTGTCGGCCGACCTCGCCGGGCTGCTCCTCGACTGCGCCGCCTGGGGCGTGACCGACCCGGGCGCGCTCGCATTCCTCGACCCGCCGCCCGCGCCGGCCCTCACGGAGGCCCGCGCCCTGCTGAGCGAGCTGGGTGCCCTCGACGCCGACGGCCGCCTGACGCCGGTCGGCGGGCGGCTGCGGGCGCTGCCGCTGCCGCCGCGGCTCGCCCGGATGGTTACGGTCGCGGCCGGCAGCGGGCAGGCGCGGCCCGCGGCCGACCTCGCCGCCGTGCTGGTGGAGCGAGGCCTCGGCGGCGACGGGGCCGACCTCGACGAGCGGGTCGAGCGCTACCGCCGCGACCGGGGCGGGCGCGCCGCCGACATGCGCCGGCTCGCCGACGGCTGGGCCCGGATCGCCGGGGCCGGTGGTTCCGCGAGCCCGGATGCCGGCCCCGTCCCCGCAGGGCCGCTCCTGGCGCTCGCCTACCCCGACCGGGTGGCCCGGGCGCGCGGCCGCGAGGGCGAGTTCGTGATGGCGAGCGGTCGGGCCGGGCGCCTCGACCCGGCGAGCCCGCTCGCCCGGGAGACCCATCTGGTGATCGCCGATCTCGCCGGATCGGCCGGGAACGCCCGGATCCTGGCCGCGGCGGCGATCGGGGCCGAGGCGATCGAGCGCCTCTTCGCCGACCGGATCGAGTCGCGCACCGAGATCGCCTTCGATCCGCAGGCGGCCGCGCTGCGGGCGCGCGCGGTCCGGCGGCTCGGCGCGGTCAGTCTCGGGGCGCGGCCGCTGCCGGTGCCGTCCGACCCGGACAGCGCCGCGATCCTGGCGCGCGGCATCGCCGATCTCGGGATCGACCGCCTGCCGTGGACGCCGGCCCTGGCGCAGTGGCGGGCCCGGGTGACCTTCCTCCACGCCGCCGAGGGCGCCGCGTGGCCCGACCTGTCGGACGCCGCGCTGGCCCGGACGGCGGAGACGTGGCTGGCGCCGTCTCTCGAGGGTCGCGCCGCCCTGGCTTCGGTCACCGCGAGCGACCTCGCGGACGCCCTCCAGGCCCTGCTGCCCTGGGACCTGCGCGCCCGGCTCGACGCGGAGGCGCCGACCCATGTCGAGGTGCCGACAGGCTCCCGCATTCCGGTCGATTACACGGCCGAGGAGCCGGCGCTGGCGGTCCGGGTCCAGGAGCTGTTCGGCCTCGACCGGCATCCGCGGGCCGGCGGCCGCCCGCTGGTCCTGCACCTGCTGTCGCCGGCGCAGCGGCCGATCCAGATCACGCGGGACCTGCCGGGTTTCTGGCGCGGATCCTGGGCGGCGGTGCGGTCCGAGATGCGCGGACGCTACCCGCGCCATCCCTGGCCGGAGGACCCGCTCAGCGAGGCACCGACCCGCCGGGCCAAGCCCCGGGGAACCTGAGCCGCCCTCCGAAACCTCGACACAGACGGACCCGCCGCGATGACCACCGACACGGATGATTTCGACCCCGCCGCCGACGGCTGGAGGCTGGTGGAGGACAAGGGGTTCATCGCCCATGTCGGGCCGCTGCATGTCCGGGACGCGGACGGCGCCTACGCGTTCCGGGCCGATCAAAAGCACGCCAACCTGATCGGCGTGGTCCACGGCGGCATGCTGATGAGCTTCGCCGACCGCGCCCTCGGCGAGACCGCGATGCGCGCCGCCGATGGCGCCAACTGCGTGACCATCCAGCTGGAGATGAAGTTCATCGATGTCGGCCGCCTCGGCGACTGGATCGAGATCCGGCCGCAGGTGGTCAAGCGCACGGGCTCCCTGGTTTTCATGCGCGGCGACGTCCGCGACGGCAGCCGTCTCCTGGCCTCGGCAGACGGTGTCTGGAAGATCCTGCGGCGACGGCCGAGTTGACCCGATCAGGATAGATGTCCTAGCCTGCCGTCGCGCCTCGCGGTTCGACGCAGGATGCGCGGAGGGAGGATCGTATGCGACTGTCGCAGATCGATGCATCCGGAATCGCGGCCGAGCGCGGGCATGTCCTGCCGTCCCGGCGCACGATCCTCGCGGCCCTGGGAGCCTGCGTTGTCACGGCCGGCGACGCGGCGGCGCGGCCCGAGCCGCCCAGCACGGTGACGAACCCGCCACGCGACTTCCGGCCGGGCGCCGTCCCGACCACCTACTTCACGGATCCGGACATCGTCACGGTCGACCCGGCCTTCGAGCCCTACATCGTGCCGAACAGCGCCATCCGCCGGCTCTGGACCGGCGCCCTCTGGGCGGAGGGACCGGCGTGGAACGCCGTTGGCCGCTATCTCGTCTGGAGCGACATCCCGAACAACCGGCAGATGCGTTGGCTGGAGGAGGACGGGCACGTCTCCACCTTCCGGACGCCGAGCAACAATTCGAACGGCAACAGCTTCGATCGCCAGGGGCGGCAGCTCAGCTGCGAGCACGCCACCGGGCGCGTCGTCCGCTACGAGCTCGACGGCTCGGCGACGGTCCTGGCGGATTCGTTCGAGGGCAAGCCGCTCAACTCGCCCAACGACGTCGTCCAGCACCCGGACGGCGCGTACTGGTTCTCCGATCCGCCCTACGGCGCGCTGCTCTACGAGGGCCTGCCCGACGCGGCGGGCGGTCCGAGCAACCCGCAGGGCCATCTCGATCCGCGGCTCGGCCAGCCGGCCGGGACCGTGGTACGGCGACGCGTGCTCCCGAACGCGGTCTACCGCATCGACCCTTCGGGCCGGGTCGACCGGGTTCTCACCGACGACGAGGTGCCCGACCCCAATGGCCTGTGCTTCTCGCCCGATCACCGGACGCTCTACGTCTGCTCCACCGGGAAAGGGCCGGGGGATACCGGGCCCGGCGGCAAGGGCGAGATCTACGCCTTCGACGTCGGGGCCGGGGCGGCGCTGTCGAACAAGCGGCTCTTCACGGACTGCGTCGTGGACGGGGTGAAATGCGGGCCCGACGGCCTGCGGGCCGACGTCGACGGCAATCTCTGGGTGTCGAGCAATGCCGGCCGGGCCGTGGGCTACAACGGCGTCACCGTCTGGACGCCCCAGGGCAAGCTCATCGGGCGGATCCGCCTGCCGGAAGTGTGCGGGAATCTCACCTTCGGCGGCCCCAAGCGCAACCGCCTGTTCATGGCGGCGAGCCAATCGCTCTACGCCCTGACGGTGAACACCCAGGGTGCCGGGCCGGCCTAGGGTCGCGGATCCCGCGATCCGGGACGGAACCGGAGCGATCCCTCGGTTGGCCATGGCTGACCGGGCATCGCGACGCTATCTGTCCGGGCATGAGCGAGGATGCCGCCCCCGACCCGACCTTGAACCGCCTCAGCGCGGCCCTGGGGGACCTGCCGAAGCGCGGGCTGCCGCCGGTGGAGCGGTGGGACCCGCCCTATTGCGGCGCCATCGACATCCGCATCGCCGCGGACGGGACGTGGTTCCACAACGGCTCGCCGATCCGCCGGGAGAAGCTGGTCAAGCTCTTCGCCACCATCCTGCGGCGCGAGCCGGACGGCCGGACCGTCCTGGTCACGCCGGTGGAGAGCGTCGGCATCACCGTGGACGACGCGGCCTTCGTGGCCGTCGAGATGGCAGTGGACGGGAGCGGCGTGGACCGGCGCGTCTCCTTCCGGACCAACGTCGACGATCTGGTGAGCGTCGACGCCGAGCACGCCCTCCGCTTCGAGGAGGCGCCGGACGGGGCGCTGAAGCCCTATCTCCATGTCCGCCGCGGGCTGTGGGCGCTCGTGACCCGGGCGCTCACCTACGACCTCGTGGACCTCGCCGAGGAGCGCGTCGTCGACGGGAAGCCGTGGCTCGGCCTGTGGGCCGGGGGCGCCTTCCACACGATCGCGCCGGTCGCCGCCGCGTGAGCGACCCGCTCGCCGACTTCCTCGCCCGCGCCGCCGCCGGCCTGTCGCCGGACCCACCCGGACCGGACGATCCGACCTCCAATCCCCGGGGCGACCACAGCCTCGATCCGGACGGGACGGCCGTGATCCCGCCGCCGCCGCACCGCCGGGCCGCCGTCCTCGTGCCGGTCGTGCCGCGCGCGGACGGTCCGACCCTGATCCTGACGATGCGGGCCGCCAACCTGCGCGACCATTCCGGGCAGGTGGCGCTGCCGGGCGGCAAGATCGACCCCTCCGATCCCGGGCCTGCGGACGCGGCCCTGCGGGAGGCCTTCGAGGAGATCGGGCTGCCGCCCGAGGCGGTGCGGCTGCTCGGCTATCTCGACTCGTACCTCTCGGGCACCGGCTTCCTCGTGACGCCGGTCATCGGCCTGGTCGATCCCGGGGCGGTCCTGACGCCGAACCCGAACGAGGTCGCCGACGTCTTCGAGGTGCCGCTCCCGTTCCTCATGGACTCGGAGCGCTACCGCCTGCGTTCCCGCGCGTGGCAGGGCCGCGAGCGCTGGTTCTACGCCCTGACCTTCGGCGAGCGGCTGATCTGGGGCGTCACCGCCGGGATCCTGAACAATCTGCGGGAACGGCTCTACCCGGAGGCGGAGCCGGGCGACGCCGGCCGCCCGGCGCGTTAGGCTGGTCCCATGCTCCGTCGCGTCCTCGAAGAGTTCGGCCTCTTCCTCATCCCCTTCGCGCTCTTCGTGGTCTACCTGCTGCTGTCCGGCCGCAATCCTCTGCGCCGGGTGCACTGGGACGCGCACCTGTTCCGCCTCGTCGTCGCCGGGCTCGCGGTGGTGATTGGCACCCTCGTCTACGAGGGCCTGTTCTCGGAGCGCCGCCCCGGGGGCTACGTGCCGACCCACATGGAGAACGGCCGCCTCGTGCCCGGGGGCTTCCGGTGAGCCGCGCCCTCGACCCGGCGGGGTTGGCGGCCCTGCTCGAACGGCCGGGCGTGCGCCGCGTCTTCGCGGCCCTGGACTCGCCGGGCGCGGAGACCCGCCTGATCGGCGGCTGCGTCCGCGACGCGCTCCTGGGCGCGCAGACCGCGGACATCGACATGGCGACCACGCACCGGCCCGAGGCGGTGATGCGGGCGGCGCAGCGGGCGCCCGGCCTCAAGGCGGTGCCGACCGGCATCGAGCACGGCACGATCACCCTGGTGACCGAGGACGGGCCGATCGAGGTCACGACCCTGCGCGAGGACGTCGAGACCGACGGGCGTCACGCCGTCGTCCGCTTCGGCAGCGACTTCCTCCGCGACGCCGAGCGCCGCGATTTCACCGTCAACGCGCTCTCCCTCGGCGCCGACGGGAGCCTGCACGACCCGGTGGGCGGCCGGCCCGACCTCGCGGCCGGGCGGGTGCGCTTCATCGGCGACCCGGCGACCCGGATCCGCGAGGACGCGCTGCGGATCCTGCGCTTCTTCCGCTTCCACGCCCGGTTCGGCACAGGCGCGCCCGACGCCGCGGCCCTGGCGGCCTGCGTGGCCGCGCGGGACAGCCTGGACCGGCTCTCCCGCGAGCGCGTGCGCGCGGAGTTCCTGAAGCTGCTGGCGGCTCCCGGTGGCCCTGCCATGGTGACGACGCTGAGCGCGACCGGGCTGCTGCCGCGGATCACCGGCTGCGTCGGGGAACTCGGGCGGCTGGAGCGCGCCGCCGCCGCGGGCCTGCCCCCGGTGACGCGCCTCGCGGCCCTCGCGGTCGGCGCCCGACACGACGCCGACCGGCTGCGCGAGCGGCTGCGCCTGTCGAAGACCGAGCACGGGCAGCTGCTCGGCTACGCCGGGGCGCTGGCCGAACTCCACGGATGCGCGGTTCTGGACGCGGTCGCGGCGCGGGCCCTGGCGGCGGAGCACGGCCTGCCGTGCCTGGCCGACGCGCTGGCGATCCTGGCCGGCGAGCCGCGGCCTGTCGTGACGGAAGCGGCGCGGGCGGCCCTGCGGGCCCTGGAGGGGGAGGGGGCGTCGCCGGCCTTTCCCCTGGCGGGGGCGGATCTGGTGGCGGCCGGGGTGACGCCGGGTCCCGGCATCGGGCGCGGCCTGGCCGCGGCGCGGGCGATCTGGTTGAAGCGTGGGTGCCCGACCGACGCGGCGGCGCGGGCCGACCTGCTGGCGCGGGCGCTGGAGAGCGCCCGCTGAGCGCGGCTCAGAGCTTCAGGAGCGCCTTGGTCTCCTGGAGCTGGACGATCTGGCCGTTCAGCTCCTCGCGCTTCTGCAGGTCCTCGGTGGCGTCGCGCTGCATCTCGATCGCCTCGATGTCGCGGTCGAGGGATTCGTGCGTCAGCTCCTCGATCGGGGCGGCGCGCTCGGCCAGCACGGTCACGGCCGTCGGACCGATATCGGCGAAGCCGCCACGGACGTAGATCCGCTTGCCGCTGCCCTGGCTCTCGGTGATCACGATGACGCCGACCCGCAGGGAGGTCAGCACGGGCGCGTGGCCCGGCATCACGGTCATCTCGCCCTCGGTGCCGGGCAGCTGAACGGCGGTCACCTCGCCGGAATACAGCGTCCGCTCGGGGCCGACGAAATCGAAGTGGAAGGTGGCCATGGCCTGACGTGTTCCCGGATCGGCGGCGCGCGCCCCGCCTCGCGGGCGGAGCGTCTCGGAAAAAGGCTGCGCGGACGGCACCGGTCAGGGTCGTCCGCGCGGCCTCTGTCCCCTCCCCGCGCGGGGAAGGGGGTGTCGTCTTACGCGGCCTTGAGCTTCTTGGCCTTCTCCTGGGCCTCCTCGATGGTGCCGACCATGTAGAAGGCGGCCTCCGGGAGGTCGTCGTAGTCGCCGTTCACCAGGCCCTTGAAGCCCTTGATGGTGTCCTCGAGGGCGACCTGCTTGCCCGGCGAGCCGGTGAACACCTCGGCCACCGAGAAGGGCTGCGAGAAGAAGCGCTCGATCTTGCGGGCGCGGGCCACGGTCAGCTTGTCCTCCTCGGACAGCTCGTCCATGCCCAGGATCGCGATGATGTCCTGGAGCGCCTTGTAGCGCTGCAGGGTCTGCTGGACACGGCGGGCGACGTCGTAGTGCTCCTCGCCGAGGATCGCCGGCGACAGCATGCGCGAGGTCGAGTCCAGCGGGTCCACCGCCGGGTAGATGCCCTTCTCGGCTATCGAGCGCGACAGCACGGTCGTGGCGTCGAGGTGGGCGAACGAGGCGGCGGGCGCCGGGTCGGTCAGATCGTCGGCCGGCACGTAGATCGCCTGCACCGAGGTGATCGAGCCCTTGTTGGTGGTGGTGATGCGCTCCTGGAGGGCGCCCATGTCGGTGGCCAGCGTCGGCTGGTAGCCCACCGCCGACGGGATGCGGCCGAGGAGCGCCGACACCTCGGAGCCCGCCTGGGTGAAGCGGAAGATGTTGTCGACGAAGAACAGCACGTCCTGGCCGTCGTCGCGGAACTGCTCGGCGATGGTCAGGCCGGTCAGGGCGACGCGCGAGCGGGCACCGGGCGACTCGTTCATCTGGCCGTAGACCAGGGCGCACTTCGAGCCCTCGGCGGAGCCGTGCTCCTTCGGGTCGACGTTCACCTTGGACTCGATCATCTCGTGGTAGAGATCGTTGCCCTCGCGGGTGCGCTCACCCACGCCGGCGAACACCGAGTAGCCAGAGTGCACCTTGGCGATGTTGTTGATCAGCTCCATGATCAGCACGGTCTTGCCGACGCCGGCGCCGCCGAACAGGCCGATCTTGCCACCCTTGGCGTACGGGGCGAGCAGGTCCACCACCTTGATGCCGGTGACGAGGATCTGCGCCTCGGTCGACTGCTCCGCGTAGGACGGGGCCGGCTGGTGGATGGCGCGGTAGGTGGTGGCCTGGACCGGGCCGGCCTCGTCGATCGGCTCGCCGATGACGTTCATGATGCGGCCGAGCGTGTTCATCCCCACCGGAACCTTGATCGGCTCCCCGGTGTCGACGCACTCCTGGCCGCGGGTCAGGCCCTCGGACGTGTCCATGGCGATGCAGCGGACGGTGTTCTCGCCGAGCTGCTGGGCAACCTCGAGGACGAGGCGGGCGCCGTTGTTCTTGGTCTCGAGCGCGTTCAGGATCTCGGGCAGGTGGCCCTCGAACTGCACGTCGACCACGGGGCCGATGACCTGGGTGATCTTGCCGGACTTGTTCGAGCCGGTGCCGGGGATTGCGGTGTTCGCCATCGTAAACCTACCCTTCAAGCTGTGCGGTCGGGTCGCGGTGCCTCAGAGGGCTTCCGCACCCGAGATGATCTCGATGAGTTCCTTGGTGATCATGGCCTGACGCGTCCGGTTGTAGATCAGCGTCTGCTTCTTGATCATCTCGCCCGCGTTGCGGGTCGCCGAGTCCATGGCGCTCATGCGCGCGCCCTGCTCGGAGGCGGCGTTCTCCAGGAGCGCCCGGTAGATCTGCACCGTCAGGTTCTTCGGCAGCAGCGTCTCGAGGATCGCCTCCTCGGAGGGCTCGAATTCCAGGGCGGCGTTGCCGGCCGCCGCCTTCGCGGTCGTATCGACCGCCGGCAGCTCCGCGGGGATCAGGCGCTGCGCGGTCGGGATCTGCGAGATGACCGAGCGGAACTCGGAGTAGAACAGGGTCGCGACGTCGAACTCGCCGTTCTCGAAGCGGGTCAGGATCTTGTCGGCGATCGAGGCCGCGAACTCGTAATCCACCGGGCGGTTGCCGCGGATATCCATGCTCTCGACGATCTGGTCGCGGTACTGCCGCCGAAGCGCGTCGAGGCCCTTCTTGCCGACCGTCATGATCTTGACGGTCTTGCCCTCGGCGGCGAGCTTCTGGGCGTGCTCCCGCACCGCGAGGCGGACGATCGACGAGTTGAACGCGCCGGCGAGGCCGCGGTCGCCCGTGCAGACCACGAGAAGGTGCGTCTGCTCGGAGCCGGTCCCGGACAGGAGCCGCGGCGCGCCGACGCCGCCGACGAGGTTGCCCGCGAGGTTGCCGAGCACAGCCGACATCTTCTCGGCGTAGGGACGGCCCGCCTCGGCGGCCATCTGCGCCCGGCGCAGCTTGGCGGCGGCGACCATCTGCATGGCCTTGGTGATCTTCTGCGTCGCCTTCACCGAGGTGATGCGGTTGCGCAGGTCCTTCAAACTCGCCATCGGGTGAGGTCCAGGTCCGTTCTATGGGCCTCTCCTTCCCTCGGCGGGAAGGAGCCGGAAGTTCGGGCAGTGCGGCGGGGACCGGGATCCCCCCGCACCATCCAAGATCCCTCCCCGGGGGGAGGGGCCTCACATCAGCCGATCGACTTGGCGACGCTCTCGACGACGCTCTTCAGCTTGCCGGCGTTCTCGTCCGACAGGTCCTTGGAGGCGGCGATCGAGTCGAGCAGGTCCTTGTGCTTGGTGCGCAGGGTGCTGAGCAGCGCGTCCTCGAAGGGACGGACCTTGCTGACCGGCATCTTGTCCAGGTAGCCGTTCACGCCGGCGTAGATCACCGCGACCTGCTCTTCCATCTTCAGCGGCGAGAACTGCGGCTGCTTCAGGAGCTCGGTGAGCCGCGAGCCGCGGTTCAGGAGCGCCTGGGTGGAGGCGTCGAGATCCGAGCCGAACTGCGCGAAGGCGGCCATCTCACGGTACTGCGCGAGCTCGCCCTTGATCTTGCCGGCGACCTTCTTCATCGCCTTGGTCTGGGCCGAGGAGCCCACCCGCGACACCGAGAGGCCGACGTTCACCGCCGGGCGGATGCCCTGGTAGAACAGGTCGGTCTCGAGGAAGATCTGACCGTCGGTGATCGAGATCACGTTGGTCGGGATGTAGGCCGAGACGTCGTTGGCCTGGGTCTCGATCACCGGGAGCGCGGTCAGCGAGCCGTTGCCGGCGGCGTCGCCCATCTTGGCGGCGCGCTCGAGCAGGCGGCTGTGGAGGTAGAACACGTCGCCCGGATACGCCTCGCGGCCCGGCGGGCGGCGCAGCAGCAGCGACATCTGGCGGTAGGCCACCGCCTGCTTGGAGAGATCGTCGTACACGATCACGGCGTGCATGCCGTTGTCGCGGAAGTACTCGCCCATGGCGCAGCCGGCGAACGGCGCGATGAACTGCATCGGGGCCGCGTCGGACGCCGTGGCGGCGATGACGATGGAGTATTCCAGCGCGCCCTGGTCCTCCAGGACCTTCACGAACTGGGCCACCGTCGAGCGCTTCTGGCCGATGGCGACGTAGATGCAGTAGAGCTTGGCCTTCTCGTCACCGCCGGCGGCGTGGCCCGGCTTCTGGTTCAGGATGGTGTCGAGGGCGATGGCGGTCTTGCCGGTCTGGCGGTCGCCGATGATCAGCTCGCGCTGGCCGCGGCCGACCGGGATCAGGGCGTCGATCGCCTTGAGGCCCGTCGCCATCGGCTCGTGCACCGACTTGCGCGGGATGATGCCCGGGGCCTTCACGTCGACGCGGCGACGCTCGGTCGACTGGATCGGGCCCTTGCCGTCGATCGGGTTGCCGAGGGCGTCGACGACGCGGCCGAGCAGGCCCTTGCCGACCGGCACGTCCACGATGGCGCCGGTCCGCTTGACGGTCTGGCCTTCCTTGATCTCGCGGTCGGAGCCGAAGATCACGATGCCGACGTTGTCCTGCTCGAGGTTCAGGGCCATGCCGCGCACGCCCGACTCGAACTCGACCATCTCGCCGGCCTGGACGTTGTCGAGGCCGTAGGCGCGGGCGATGCCGTCGCCGACGGACAGGACCTGTCCGACCTCGGAGACCTCGGCCTCCTCGCCGAAGTTCTTGATCTGCTCTTTCAGGATCGCGGAGATCTCGGCGGCGCGGATGTCCATACTCGGGCCTCTGTCGCTGATGCGTCTATGCGTGTTCGGGTCGGATGGGGGCGCTTACCGCGCGGCCCGCATCGCGAGGCGGATACCGTTGAGCTTGGTCTTGAGGGAGGCGTCGACCATGCGCGAGCCCATCTTCACGACGAGGCCGCCGATCAGGCTGGGGTCGACCACGAGGTCGACGGCGACATCGGCCTTGGCGATGTCGCGCAGCGACGCCTTGATCTCCTCGATCACCGCGTCGGAGGGCTTCTCGGCCACACGGACCTGGGCGCGCACGATGCCCTTCGAGTCCTGGACCAGGGTCCGGAACGCGTCGATCATGTCGGGCAGCGCGAAGAGCCGGCGGTTCGAGGCCGCGAGGCGGATGAAGTTGCCGGCGAGGCCGCCGATGCCCGCCTTGTCGAGCACGGCGCCGATGGCGGCCGCCTGCTCCTCGGCGCTGAAGACCGGGCTGCGGACGAGGCGGCGGAGATCCGCGCTCTCCTTCAGCAGCGTGTCGAATTGATTGAGGGACTCGGCGACCGCGTCGACCTGGCGCTCGTCGCGCGCGAGCTCGAACAGGGCGGAAGCGTACCGGCCCGCCACGCCTGCGACCAGGGGACCAGCCTCGGAACCGTTCTGCGCCACCCGTCGCTCTCTTCTCTGGTTGCCCGCCCGCTCCGCGCGCTCCGGCTGGAGCGCGGTGCGTGACCGTTCGGGACGTGGGATCGCGCCGGCAGCGGACAGGTCGAGAACTGTCCTCGCGGCGCGGCGACCGCCTAGCATGCCAGCATGGCCGCGCGCAACACGGCAGGCGCGCGTCGCTGCGCGTCAGGACGGCGGAAGTGTGACGCGGGTCCCGCTTCAGCAGGCGAGCCGGTCGCAGCGCCGGACGCTCGCGATCATCTTGGCCATGGCGCCGGCGCCGGGATGACCGAGGATCCCGCTGTTGCCGAGCACGTAGGACGGCGTCGCGTAGAGGCCGAGATCCGCGGCCATCCGCATCTGGCTCTTGAGCGCCGCGCGCACCTCCTCGCTGTCGGCGATCTCCTCCACCTCCGCCTGCGGGATGCCCAGCGCGGCCGCTGCCGTGAGCGCCCCGGGTCCGTCGATGCGGCCGGGCTTGCCCAGCAGCGTCTGGTAGAAGCGCCACGCGGCCTCGGAGCCGAGCTTGCGCTGCACCGCCAGCATCACCTTGGCGGCCTGGGCGGATTGCGGCGACAGGATCGGGTTGTGGACAAGACCGATCCGCAGCTCCGGGTCGCTGTCGTGCAGCGCGACCACGTCGGCGGCGGCCTTCCGGCAGTACGGGCAGTTGAAATCGAAGAACTCGTAGAGCGTGGTGCCGGCGTCCCGCGGCCCGACATAGGTCACGCCGCGCAGGCCCGGGATCTGGCCGGTGATCTCGCCCGGAAGGATCGAGTTCGCCACCGCGCGCCCGTCGTCGCCCGTGACAGCGACCCGCTGGCCGTAGGATTGCGCGGAGGCGGCGGTCAGGCCGGCACCGAGGCTGGCGGCTGCGGCGAGGAGGAGGCGGCGCGAAACGGGCTTCGAAACAGGCATGGGACTCGTCCGGGGCATCGCTGTCCCGCTCCGGCCGCGCCGAAGCGGAGCCGGACCAGAACCAGGGTGTCGAGTCGGTTTGATGGCCGCGCGGCGTGAACGTGGCCCTACCGCAGGGCTAGCGCAGCCCCTTCGGCCGGTCGCCGGTCGCCCAGGCCAGGGCCTGCTCCAGCCGGTCGTTGCCCCAGAACAGCTCGCCGTCGTCGGCCAGGAAGGTCGGCGCCCCGTAGATTCCGCGGGAGCGCGCCTCCTCGACGCTGACCCGCAGCTTCGTCTTGTTGGCCTCGGCGGCGGCGGCCCGCACGGTCTGCGTGCCGTCGAGCCCGAGCGAATCGAGGATCTCCGCCACGGCCGCCGGCTCCGCGATCGAGCGGCCCTCGGCGAAGCTCGCGGTGAACACCGCCTTCGAGAACGGCACCAGCCACGGCTGGTCCTGGCCGAGGATCGCGACCCGCACCGCGCTGAGACTGTTCTGCGGAAACTGGGCCGGGCGCGTCACCGGCGGCAGGCCGAGGCGCGCGGCCTCGCGCTCGACGTCGCGCCACATGTTCTTGCCCTTGGCCGCGTAGAGGTTGAACGGCGAGGTGGTCCAGCCCTGCGCGGCGAAGAGCGGCCCGACCAGGAAGGGGCGCCACCGGATCGCCACGTCCGCCTCGGCGGCGGCGGCCTCGACGCGCATGGCCGCGAGGTAGGAGTAGGTGGAGGCGAATTCGTACCAGAACTCCAGAATTGGCTGGCGCGCCATAGACTTCGCTTCTCCGATGCACTCTCGCGGCGATGACGGCTTGCAACGCCCGCGCCGTTTCTGACACAGCCGCAAGGCCGCCGTGAGGCGAAACGCGGCCGATCCTCCGGCATCTGGGCTACGCGCGAGACGGCGCGCCGGTTGCAGGCCGGTGACACCCGCGATAAGCCGCAGACGCCGAGCCAGATCCCTCGCCCAGTTCCGGAAGCCGCATGTCCGTCCCCGCGAAGAGCCCTGTGAAGAAGGTCGTGCTGGCCTATTCCGGCGGCCTCGACACATCGATCATCCTGAAGTGGCTGCAGACCACCTACGGCTGCGAGGTCGTGACCTTCACGGCCGATCTCGGGCAGGGCGAGGAGCTGGAGCCCGCCCGCCGCAAGGCGGAGCTGCTCGGCATCAAGCCCGAGAACATCTACATCGAGGACCTGCGCGAGGAATTCGTCCGCGACTACGTCTTCCCGATGTTCCGGGCGAACGCCGTCTACGAGGGCGTCTACCTGCTCGGCACATCGATCGCCCGGCCGCTGATCGCCAAGAAGCAGATCGAGATCGCCGAACGCGTCGGCGCCGACGCGGTCTGCCACGGCGCCACCGGCAAGGGGAACGACCAGGTCCGGTTCGAGCTCGGCTACTACGCGCTCAAGCCCGACGTCACGGTGATCGCGCCCTGGCGCGAGTGGGACCTGCGCTCGCGCGAGCAGCTCATCGCCTTCGCCGAGCAGCACCAGATCCCGATCGCCAAGGACAAGCGCGGCGAGAGCCCGTTCTCGGTGGACGCCAACCTCCTGCACGCCTCCTCGGAGGGAAAGGTGCTGGAGGATCCGGCCGTCGAGGTGCCGGACTACGTCTACTCGCGCACGCTGTCCCCCGAGGAGGCGCCCGACCAGCCGACGATCATCACGATCGGATTCGAGCGCGGCGACGCGGTCTCGATCGACGGCGAGGCTCTGTCGCCCGCGAGCCTGCTGGCCAAGCTCAACGAGCTCGGCCGCGCCAACGGCATCGGCCGGCTCGACCTGGTGGAGAACCGCTTCGTCGGCATGAAGAGCCGCGGCATGTACGAGACGCCCGGCGGCACGATCCTGCTGCCGGCGCACCGGGCCATCGAGTCGATCACGCTGGACCGGGGCGCCGCCCACCTCAAGGACCAGCTCATGCCGCAATACGCCGAGCTGATCTACAACGGCTTCTGGTTCTCGCCGGAGCGCGAGATGATCCAGGCCCTGATCGACAAGAGCCAGGAGAAGGTGACCGGCACGGTGCGGCTGAAGCTCTACAAGGGCGGCGTCCACGTGATCGGCCGCGAGAGCCCGCACTCGCTCTACGACCAGGATCTGGTGACCTTCGAGGAGGGCGCCGTCGCCTACGATCACCGCGACGCGGCGGGCTTCATCAAGCTCAACGCCCTGCGGCTGCGCACGCTGGCCCAGCGCAAGAAGCGCGAGGGCTGAGCCCGCTTCCGGTCGCCGCCGCGCGGCAGCGACCGGCCGCACCCGTCAGGCGGGAAGCCAGCGCTCGGCGCCCCGCCGGAAATCGCCGGGCCCGAGATCGGCGTAGCGGAGGAAGATCTGCAGGGCGGGCTGCAGCTCGCGGTGGAGACGCACGAGGCGCGTCTCCGCGTCCTCGTCGTCGTTCGCGGCCGCGCCCGGCACGGCGGCGAGAAGACGCTTCATCGCCACGGTGTAGGCGCCGTCCCCGCCGTAGGGCCGCTCCGGGTCGACGCGCGGCACGCCCTGCTCGGCGTTCCAACCGATCGCGAGGCGCGGGATCAGCGCGAGGTGCTCGGGTGTCACCGCGAAGGTGATGACGTCCGGCGTCTCGCCGGTCGCCGCGTCCCGGAAGACGTCGCCGACCGCGTCCGGGTCGAGCTTCGCCAGACCGTTGTGGTACTGGTACCGTCCCGGCTTCAGCTGCGCGTTCTGGACGAAGATCGCGAGGCCGTCCTCCAGCGCCCGGTGCTCCTCCTCGGCGCCCTCATCGTCGCCGGTGACGTTGGCGATGTCGCCGTCGCGATCCAGGCTGCCGTACGGCGCCGTGGGGTGGACGGTCGGCGCGCCCGGCGCGGTGCCGCCCCAGGCGACGACCATCCGGCGGATCAGGGCGATGCGCTCCAGGCTCAGGTCGTAAACGGCATCGCTCATCGTGGGTCGGTCCCGGGTCTCACGCTTGGAAGGCCCGTCTTACAGAGGCGAACCGCCCCCTGCTACCGCCGCAGGCAGCCCGTCAGCCCGTCGATCTGCCCCATCATGGCCTGGATCCGCGCGGCCCGGCGGCGCACGCCGGGCGAGGGCCGGCCGGCGCTGCGGGTGATCGGGTTCGGCAGGACGGCGGCGAGGAGGGCGGCCTCGTTGCGGGTTAGCCGGCTCGCGTCCTTGCCGAACCAGTGCCGGCTCGCGGCCTGCGCGCCGTAGATCCCGTCGCCCCACTCGGCGACGTTGAGGTAGATCTCCATCATGCGGCGCTTGCCCCAGAGCGTGTCGAGCGCCAGCGCCAGCGGGATCTCGATCGCCTTGCGGACGTAGGAGCGGCCGGGCCACAGGAAGACGTTCTTGACCGTCTGCATGGCGATCGTGGAGGCGCCGCGACTCGGGGAATCCTCGTCCTCGACCACGTCGCGGATCGCGCCGAAATCGACGCCGTGATCCAGGCAGAAGCGCTGATCCTCCGAGGCGATCACGGCCTGGGGCAGGGCCGGCGCGATGGCGGAGAGCGGGACCGGATCGCGGCTCACCGGCTGAAGCGTCAACCACCGTCCCAGCATCAGGGTCGACGGCGGCATCACCGCGCTATAGACGAGCGCCAACGTCAGCGCGAGGACGAACCCGACGGCGGGGAGCAGCAGCAGCGCTCCCACGACCCGGCGGACGCGGCCGGAACGGCGCGGGCGCGCGAGCGGAAGGTCGCGACCTGCCGTCTCCCGCCTGCGTCGAGCCCCATCCACCGTGAGTCCGTCCCCGCCCAACTGACACCCGATAGATTTCCGCAAGGCCAGGACCGGACGTAAGCCCGATGACCCCGACCCCCTCAACGCAGGCACCGACCGGTTCGGTCAAGGCAGTCACGCCGGCCGCCGATTTTACCCACAGGTTGACGGAGGTCGCCGGCACGGTCGAGACCTTCCTGGTCGAGCGCCTCGGCCCCGCGGTCGGCCCCGGCGAGATCGCCCGGCCGCCGCGCCTGATGGAGGCGATGCGCCACGCCGTGCTCGGCGGCGGCAAGCGCCTCCGGCCGTTCCTGGCCATCGAGACCGCCCGGATGCTCGGCGGCTCCGAGGCCGCCGCGCTGGCGGCCGGCGCCGGCGTCGAGCTGGTCCACTGCTACAGCCTCGTCCACGACGACCTGCCGGCGATGGACGACGACGACATGCGCCGCGGCAAGCCCACGGTCCACAAGGCCTACGACGAGGCCACCGCCATCCTGGTCGGCGACGCGCTGCAGACGCTGGCCTTCGAGATCGTCGCCGACCCGACCTGGCAGCCGGACGCGTGCATCCGCGCCGATCTCGTGCTCGGCCTCGCCCGCGCCTCGGGCCTGGGCGGCATGGTCGGCGGCCAGCTCCTCGACCTCACCGCCGAGGGCCGGTTCGGCGCGGCCAACATGGACGTGGACGACACCCTTCGGATGCAGGCGATGAAGACCGGGGCGATCCTGGCCTTCTCGGTGGAGGCCGGCGCGATCGTCGGCGGTGCCGACAAGGACCAGCAGGCCGCGCTCCTGCGCTACGGCCTCGCCCTGGGGCAGGCCTTCCAGATCGCCGACGACATCCTCGACCGGGAGGCCTCGCCCGAGGCCATGGGCAAGGCCACCGGCAAGGACAAGGATGCCGGCAAGGCGACGCTCGTCGACCGTCTCGGCATCGACGGCGCCCGCGCCGAGTGCGACCGCCTCGTCGGCGTCTGCGAGGACGCGGTGTCGTCCTGGGGGGAGGGCGCCCGCGTCCTGCGCGACGCCGCTCGCTTCACGGTCGCCCGCAAGACCTGATCGCGCCGGGCGGGGAAACCCGCCTGCCGCCTCGGGCGGCCGGGCCGGCCCCGGCGGCCCGACCAGCGCGCGCGCCGCGACCCGAAAGCGGTCGGCGCGCCACGGGCGATCGCGGCGCCACCGGATCGACACGCTCCGCGAGGCGGACCCGCGCCGTCCCGAACGAGGCGATCCGAACCGGACGCGGGGCCACGGAGCGCGCGGCGCCCGTCAGAGCCGGTTGTTCTTGTTGTGGACGTCGAGGCAAACGGCGGCGAGCAGGACGACGCCCTTGATCACCTGCTGCCAGTCGACGCCGATCCCCAGGATCGACATGCCGTTGTTCATGATGCCGATGATGAAGGCGCCGATCACGACGCCCGAGACCTTGCCGATGCCGCCGGCCGCCGAGGCGCCGCCGATGAAGCAAGCGGCGATCACGTCGAGCTCCATCCCGACGCCGGCCTTGGAGTTCGCGGTGTTGAGCCGGGCGACGAAGATCATGCCGGCGAGGCCCGCCAGCGCGCCCATGTTGGCGAAGGTCAGGAAGGTCAGCCGCTCGGTCTTGATGCCCGAGAGGCGCGCGGCCTTGATGTTCCCGCCCAGCGCGTAGATCCGGCGCCCGATCGTCGTCCGCGTTGTCACGAAGTCGTAGAGCGTCACCAGCACCAGCAGCACGAGCAGGACGTTGGGCAGCCCCCGGTAGGCGCTCATCTGCCAGGCGAAGGCCAGGATCAGGATGGCGGTCACGCCGTTGCGGCCGATGAACGCCGCCGGAGATTCGGCCGCACTGCCGTTCCGCAGCCGCGCCTGCCGCCGTCGCCAGCTCAGCCCGGTCAGCGTCGCGACCAGCGCGACGGCGATCAGGACGGCGGTCCAGGGTCCGGCGCCGTTGACGAGGAAGCCCTTGGCGAGGAGCTGGAACACCTCCGGGAAGGGTCCGATGGAGGCGCCCTGGAGCAGCACCTGCGTCAGGCCGCGGAACACCATCATGCCGGCCAGGGTGACGATGAAGCTCGGTATGGCGAGGTAGGCCACGAAGTAGCCCTGCAGACCGCCGATGACCGCTCCCACCGCGAGGCACAGGAGAGCGGCCGAGAACGGGTCGACGTGGAAGCGGACCATCAGCAGGGCGGCGAGCGCCCCCACGAAACCGACCACCGAGCCGATCGACAGGTCGATATGACCGGCCACGATGACCAGCAGCATCCCGAGCGCCATCACGACGACGTAGCTGTTCTGGAGGATCAGGTTGGTCAGGTTCAGTGGCTGGAACAGGACGCCGCCCGTCGCGACCTCGAAGAACAATGTGATCACCGCCAGCGCGACGACGAGCCCGTAGGCGCGCAGCTGCGCCATCGGCAGGCGGCCGCGCCGGGCCCCAACCGCGCTCGCGGCGGCCGGGACGATGTCGCGATCGGGGCTCATGGACTTGCTCGCTGTGACGTCGGTCATCCGTTCAGGCCCCTGGAGCGCATGATCGCGCGCATGATCGCTTCCTGGCTGGCCTCGGCGCGGTCGAACTCGGCCACGAAGCGCCCCTCGTTCATCACGTAGATGCGGTCGCAGAGGCCGAGCAGTTCCGGCATCTCCGAGGAGATCATGAGGACGCCGCGGCCGTCCTCGGCCAGTTCGTTGATGATGCTGTAGATCTCGTACTTCGCGCCGACATCGATGCCGCGGGTCGGCTCGTCGAGGATCAGCACCCTGGGCCGGGTGAACAGCCACTTGCTCAGCACGACCTTCTGCTGATTGCCGCCCGACAGGTTCACGGTCTGCTGCGTCACCCCGGAGGAGCGGATGCGCATCTTGGTGCGGTAGCCGGTCGCGACTCGGTGCTCGGCCGCCTCGTCGATCACCGCGGCGGTGGAGATTCCGGGCAGGTTCGCCAGGGTCGTGTTCCGGGCGAGGTCCTCGCCGAGCACGAGCCCGAGCTGCTTGCGGTCCTCGGTGACGTAGGCGAGGCCGGCCGCGATCGCCCGGTCGATCGTCGAGACGTCGACCTCGACACCGTCGATCCGGACGGTGCCCCGGATGTCCTGGCCGTAGGACCGGCCGAAGAGGCTCATGGCGAGCTCGGTCCGGCCAGAGCCCATCAGGCCCGCGATCCCGACGATCTCGCCCCGGCGCAGGCTGAGGCCGACGTCGCGCACCATCGCCCGGTCGGCGTGGATGGGGTGATGGACCGTCCAGTCCCGCACCTCCATCAGCACGGCGCCGATCCGCGGCGCGCGGACCGGGTAGCGGTTCTCGAGCGTGCGGCCGACCATCGCGCGGATGATGCGGTCCTCGTCAATCGCGCCGCCGCGGCAGTCGAGGGTCTCGACGGTGGTGCCGTCGCGCAGGACCGTGATCCGGTCGGCCACCCTGGCGATCTCGTTGAGCTTGTGGGAGATCAGGATCGACGCGATGCCCTGCGCCTTGAAGCGCAGCAGCAGCTGCAGCAGGGCCTCGCTGTCCGTCTCGCTCAACGACGCGGTCGGCTCGTCGAGGATCAGCAGCTTGACCTCCTTGGAGAGCGCCTTGGCGATCTCCACGAGCTGCTGCTGGCCGACGCCGAGATGCGTGACGAGGGTGTCGGGGTTCTCGTCGAGCCCCACCGTCGCCATCAGCGCGCGGGCGCGGGCGTGGACACGGTCCCGGTCGATGATCCCGAACCGGGCCGGCTCGTTGCCGAGGAAGATGTTCTCGGCGATCGACAGGTATGGCACCAGGGCGAGCTCCTGGTGAATGATCACGATGCCGAGGCGCTCGCTGTCCGTGATGTCCCGGAAGTGGCCCGGCCGCCCTTCGTAGGTGATGTCGCCCGTGTAGGACCCGTGCGGATAAACGCCGCTCAGCACCTTCATCAGCGTCGATTTCCCCGCGCCGTTCTCGCCGACCAGGGCGAGGATCTCGGCGGGCTCGACGGTGAGATTCACGTCGGCGAGGGCCTTCACGCCGGGGAAGGTCTTGGAGATTTCCCGCATTTCGAGAACCGGCTTCATGCGGCGCCTACCAGCTCGGACTGCACGTTCGGCCCGCGCGATAGCCGTCGCGGCGCGGGGACGGGATCGGGTGGAGCCGCCGGGCTCCGTCCCGGCTTCGATCACTTGAGCTGGTCGAGCGTGTAGTATCCAGTGTCGACCAGGGCAGGCTTCCAGTTGGCCTTGGTGACGATCACCGGCGTGAGCAGGTAAGAGGGGACGATCTTCTTGCCGTTGTCGTAGGTCTTCACATCGTTGACCTCGGGCTGCCGGCCGGCCTCGATGGCGTCGATCATCGCCACCGTCACCTTGGCCAGCTCCCGGGTGTCCTTGAAGACGGTCGCCGTCTGCTCTCCGGCGATGATCGACTTGACGGATTGCAGCTCGGCGTCCTGGCCGCTGATCACCGGCAGCCGCACGCCGCCCGAGCCGTAGCCCACGCTCTTCACCGACGAGAGGATTGCCGTCGAGATGCCGTCGTACGGCGAGAGCACGGCGTCGAGGTGGGCGTTGCCGTAATAGGCCGAGAGCAGGTTATCCATCCGGGCCTGGGCGGTCGCGGCGTCCCAGCGCAGGGTGGAGACCTTGTCCATGCCGAACTGGCCCGAGCGCACCACGAGCTTCCTCGCGTCGATGTAGGGCTTCAGCACCGACAGGGCGCCGTCGTAGAAAAAGTATGCGTTATTGTCGTCGGGCGAACCGCCGAACAGCTCGATGTTGAAGGGGCCCTTGCCGTCCTTCAGGCCGAGGGCGTCGACGATGGATGTCGCCTGCTGAACACCGACCTTGTAGTTGTCGAAGGTGGCGTAGTAATCGACGTTCGGCGTCCCCCGAATGAGCCGGTCGTAGGCGATGACCCTGACGCCGCGCTCGCTCGCCTTCGAGAGAACATCGCTGAGGGTCGTGCCGTCGATGGAGGCGATCACCAGGATCTTCACGCCGGTGGTGAGCATGTTCTCGATCTGGGCGAGCTGGGTCGGGATGTCGTCGTCCGCGTATTGCAGGTCCGGCTTGTAGCCCTTGGCCTTGAGAAGCCTGACGATGTTGTTGCCGTCGTCGATCCAGCGCTGCGACGACTTGGTCGGCATGGCGACCCCGATCGGATCCCCACCGGCCGCCTGCGCCGATGTCGTGGCGGACGCGCCGAAGAGCGACAGACCCAGGATGTATGTGAGAACCGTCTGCTTGGCGAACATAATCCCCCCTATCCATTCACAGCCAGACTTCGACTTAAATTGGAGCGAGTCCGTGCGTCTGTGATTGTCGTATGATTGTTTTTATATTTGAGAACTGATCCTCGACTGGCCGAATCTGTGGCCGATCCCCATCCACTGCCCGCCCGTCGATTCCTGCGGGAACCGATCCGACAAACTTGGCCGAGTCGGCGGGCGGCGGCGCGATTCAGGCGCCGCCGGCAGCCGCTTCGAGGGCCGAGTCCGCACCCCGCTAAGCTCGGGCGCTTGATTTGTATGAGTTATATACCGGGCCGTCAATCGGCTGGCGCGGGGCGCTGTCGCGAAGCGCGGCCTCGGGCGCGAGTGGAGCGCGCCGCGGATTCAGGCCCGGGTTCGATCGCCTGTTGGTGCGATGGAGTCGCGTCCGCCGCGGCGCGCGGCTGTCCGATCGGCGCGGCGGCGATGACCTTTCCGCTCGATCGCATCGGGGCAGGCCGGATCGCGTGTCCGCACCGCCGGGCCCGTTCAGCGCGGCGTCGCCGCGCGGGCCCGGAGACCGGGGCGGTTCAGCCGCGGCCGACGAACGGCATCTTGGTGGCCATGATGGTCATGAACTGCACGTTGGCCTCCAGCGGCAGGCTCGCCATGGAGAGCACGGCCTGACCGACATGGTCCGGATCCATCACCGCCTCGGCCCGCAGGGACCCGTCGGCCTGCGGCACGCCGGCCTTCATCTTCCCGCCCATGGGCGTGTCGGCGTTGCCGATGTCGATCTGGCCGCAGGCGATGTCGTAGGCCCGCCCGTCGAGGGAGGTCGCCCTGGTCAGCCCGGTCACGGCGTGCTTGGTCGCCGTGTAGGCGATGGAGTTCGGGCGGGGCGCGTGGGCCGAGATCGAGCCGTTGTTGATGATCCGGCCGCCGCGGGGATCCTGGTCGCGCATGATCCGGAAGGCGTGCTGCGTGCACAGGAACAGGGCCGTCAGGTTGGTATCGACCACCTGCCGCCAGGTCTCGAGGGGCAGGTCCTCCAGGGGGACCGCCGGAGCGCCGATCCCGGCATTGTTGAACAGCAGGTCGAGCCGGCCGAACTCCGCCTTCGTGCGCGCGAACAGGGCGGCGATCGAGTCGGGATCGGTCACGTCGGTGGGGACCGCCAGGGCCCCGTGACCGATCTGCGCCGCGACCTCGTCGAGGGGGGCCTGACGCCGCCCCGAGAGGACGACGCGCCATCCGGCGTCGGCGAGCGCCAGGGCGGCGGCCTTGCCGACACCCGTCCCGGCCCCGGTCACGATCGCGATCCGCTCAAGCCCCGACATGCGTTCCTCCCGGTTCCGGTGTTGCACCGCCTGTAGCGGATGGCCGCCGCCGCGCGAAGGCGTCGGCGTTTCAGATGCGGGCCGCGGTCACGGGGCGTACCGGCGGCCGCCATGCGCTATGGTGGTTCAAAGACACGGGGACGGGAACGGAACGATGGGGCAGGGTTCGTCGGCAGGCCTGCGCGGGACGATCGACGCGGCGGTTCCGGCGTGAGCGCACCCGAGATCCCGTTCCTCGCCGGGCTCGACGCGCCGGCGGTCGCGGCCGTGCGGGCCCGGATGGTGCCGGTGGCGGTGCCGGGCGGCCGGACCCTGTTCGAGCAGGGCGAGACCGGGGACGCGCTGTACACGCTGGTCTCCGGCGCGGTCGGCGTCTCGGCCCGCGACCATGCCGGGCGGCCGACCCGGATCGCGCGCCTGCGGCCGCCCGAGACCTTCGGCGAGATGGCCCTGCTGTCGGACGCCCCGCGGGCGGCGACCGTCATGGCGCTGCGCGATTCGCACCTCCTGCAACTCACCCGCGACGCCTTCGAGGCGGTGATTGCCGAGCACCCGCACACGCTCCTCTACTTCGCCCGGATGCTCGCCGACCGCCTGCGGGCGATCTACGACGGCCACTCGGTCCACCACGCGCCGCGGATCTTCACGATCCTGGCCGTGACCGAGGGGCCCGATCCGGCGCGGGTGGCGCGGCAGCTCGCCTCCGCCTTCGACGCCCTGCTGCCCGGAAAGACCGGCTGCCTCACCGACTGGCCGGAGGGCGCCGACGAGGCGTGGTTCCAGGCCTTCGAGGGCGACCACGCGCGCACGATCTTCGCGGCGCACGACATCGACTGCCCCTGGTGCCGGCAGAGCCAGCGGCGGGGCGACCACGTCCTGCTCCTGGCCGAGCCCGGCGCGCCGCCGCGGCCGGGCGCGACCGCCTATCTCGACCGGGTGCGCTCCGACTGGATCCGCATGGATCTCGTCGTGCGCCAGGATCCCGCGGCCCGGCGCCCGAAGGCCCTCCATCCGGAGGTCGCCGCGCTGCCCGCGGCGCTGCGCATCCAGGTCCGGGACGGCGAGCGGGGGGACCTGCATCGCCTCGCGCGGCTCGCCAGCGGGTCGGCGCGCGGCCTCGTCCTCGGCGGCGGGGGCGCGCGGGGGCTCGCCCATCTCGGGGTGCTCAAGGCCCTCGACGAGGTCTCCTGCGCGCCCGACTTCGTGGGCGGCACCAGCATGGGGGCGATCATCGCGGCGAGCCTCGCCATGGGCTGGAGCGTCGCGGAGATCCAGGCCCAGATCGAGGCGTTCTTCGCCACCAGCAACCCGATCAACGACTACACGCTGCCGTTGCACGCGCTAACCCGCGGCGCCAAGGTCGATGCCGGCCTCGCCGCGCGCTACGGCGGCGTCCGCATCGAGGATCTCTGGCTGCCGTTCTTCTGCGTCTCGTCCAACCTGACGACGGGCGACACCATGGTGCACCGCTCGGGCGACCTGCCGAAGGCCCTGCGCGCCAGCATCGCGATCCCCGGCCTCCTGCCGCCGGTGCTCTGCGACGAGGGCGTGCTGGTCGACGGCGGCATGATGAACAACCTCCCAGCCGACGTCGCCGCCGGGCTGGAGCGCGGCCCGGTCCTGGCCGTCGATGTCGGGACCGACCGGGCATTCCAGGACATGCCGCGGCGCGGCTGGAGCGGCCGGCTCATGCGCAAGCTGATCGGCTCGCCGCTGGCGATGCCGGGACTGGCACCGCTGCTGCTGCGCGCCGCCACCGTGTCGAGCGACGCGCAGAGCCTGATGGCGGCGGCCCACGCGACCGCCGTGCTCAAGCCGCAGCTCTCCGGCATCGACCTGCGGGCGTGGTCGCGCTTCCGGGAATCGGCGGAGCTCGGCTACCGGGAAACCCGCGCGGGCATCGCGACCGGCACCCTCGCGCGCTGGCTGGACCCGGTGCGCTGAGATGTCCGCGTGCGGGGGCGCACGCGCGGCGCCCGTGGCCCTGTAACCCGGGGCGTCCGGCAACGATCTCCGCTGCAAGACGTCGTTCGGAGACCGGAGCCATGACCCACCTTGCCACGCCCCTGACCGGCACCGTGCGCGGTTCCGCGCGGGCTCAACGGACCGCGGCGGACCATTCCGCACCGCAATCCCTCCTGCAGGGCGCCGCCTTCGTGCTGCTGTGCCTCTGGACGCGGACCGCGCCGGAACGCCTGCGCGACCAGCTCGCCCCGGAAGCCGGCGACGGCGCCACGCTCGGCTTCTGAGCGGATCGGACCGGCGGGCGCGCGCGTTCCCGCCGCGGGGGAAGCCGGGCATGACGGAGCGCGCGAGGATGACCGTCGCGGGAGTAAGGTTTCGCCGGATCGCCCTGCCGGAGGTCGGTCTGCACGTGGCCGAGGCGGGCCCCGAGACGGGTCCGCCGACCATCCTGCTGCACGGCTTCCCGGAATCCTGGTACGGCTGGCGCCACCAGATCTGGGCCCTCGCCGAGGTGGGGCTGCGGATCATCGCGCCGGACCAGCGCGGTTACGGCCTCAGCGACAAGCCGGCGGGGATCGCCGCCTACCACCTGGACCGGCTGGCCGGCGACGTCCTCGCGCTGGCCGACGCCTACGACGCTCCGACGGTGCGGCTGGTCGGCCACGACTGGGGCGGTCTCGTCGCCTGGTGGGTGGCGAGCCGCTACCCCGAGCGGATCGACCGGCTGGCGATCCTCAACGCGCCGCATCCGGCCGTCGTCGGCGCCTACATGCGGCACCATCCGGGCCAGTGGCTGCGCAGCACCTACGTGGCCCTCTTCCAGCTACCGCGCCTGCCCGAGCGGCTGCTCACGGCGGATCGCGGCCGGGCCCTGCGGCGCGCGCTGACGACCTCCAGCCGCCCGGGCGCCTTCGCGGAGGCCGATCTCGACCATTACGTCGCGGCGTGGCTCCAGCCCGGCGCGATGACCGGCATGCTGAACTGGTACCGGGCCCTGGTGCAGCTGCCCCGGGCGCGGCCGCCGCGGGTGCGCGTGCCGGTGCTGATCCTCTGGGGGCGGCGGGACACCGCGCTGCAACCCGGCTTGGCGGAGGCGAGCCTCGCGTTCTGCGACGCCGGCCGGATCCGCTGGTACGAGGAGGCCAGCCACTGGCTCACCCACGAGGAACCCGAGGCGGTCAACGCCGAGCTCCGCGAGTTCCTGCGCTGAGCCGCCGAGCGCCCGCGGTTTCAGGCCGGCCACCGAGCCCGCTCTACGCGGACAAGTTGCAGAAAGGAATTCAAGACACAGATCGGCTCCGACAGTCTCGACGTCGGGTCTGCCCGGCACGCGCGGGGCGCATCGCTAATCCACGCGTCTTCCGAGAGCTCGGTAATATTTTTCACTCTCACATCCGGAACATCACGAGCGTCAGTTTCTTACGTGGTGGCTCATAAATGCTGATCGGAGCTGTTCCACGATGTCTTTTCGTACTCTTCTGACCGCCGGCGTGGTCTTCGGCGGCCTGCTTGCCGGCACCGCCGCGTCGCAGGCCGCCCCGGCGATGCCGCAATCCGGCCTGACCGGATCCGACATGGTCGAGAACGTGGTGATGCACCGCCACCACCGCATGCATCATCACCGGATGCATCGCCACCACACCACCCGTCACGAGCGGCGCATGCGGCGCATGAACACGATGCGCCACGGCAACCCCAACGCGAAGAACCCCGCGTTGCGCGGCTACCAGCAGAACCTAGGTGGCACCACGAACGGCCCGCGCTACTGAGGTCGGCCACGCCCCGGCCCGCGCGGCGACGCGCCGGGTCGAGGCTCGCCCTCCGGCACCGTATCCACCGCCGATGCGCCTTCTCCCCAGGCGCGTCGGTTCGCGCGGCCTGATTCGCCCGCATGGCTCTGCTAAGAGGCGGCATGGCCCGAACCGCCGTCCGCCCCGCCACCGACACGACGCTCCCGCCCGGCCTGGACCCGGCCGGCGCGACGCCGATGATGGCGCAGTACATCGAGATCAAGGCCGCCAATCCGGATTGCCTCCTGTTCTACCGGATGGGCGACTTCTACGAGCTGTTCTTCGAGGACGCGGAGATCGCGTCCCGCGCGCTCGGCATCGTGCTGACGAAGCGCGGCAAGCACGCGGGCAGCGAGATCCCGATGTGCGGCGTGCCGGTCGAGCGGTCCGACGACTACCTCAACCGCCTCATCGCCCTCGGCCATCGGGTGGCCGTGTGCGAGCAGACCGAGGATCCGGCCGAGGCCAAGAAGCGCGGGCCGAAATCCGTGGTCCGCCGCGAGGTCGTGCGGCTCGTCACCCCCGGCACGATCACCGAAGACCGGCTCCTCGACCCGGCCCGCGCCAACCTCCTCCTCGCCATCGGACGCCGGAAGACCGGGGAGGGGGCGGTCGCCTACGGCCTCGCCGCGGTGGACATCTCCACCGGCCGCTTCTCCCTGAGCGAGGTCGCGGGCGGCGACCTGTCCGGCGCCATCGCCCGGCACGACCCGCGGGAGATCGTCCTGTCGGAGGCGATCCACGCCGATCCGGCGCTCGCGCGGATCTGGCAGGACAGCCGCGCCGCCGTCGTGCCGCTGGCGCAGGCCGAGCTCGAGCCCGCCGCCGCCGAGCGGCGCCTGCGCGAGCAGTACGGTGTCTCGACCCTGGACGGGTTCGGCCAGTTCACCCGGGCCGAGATCGCGGCGGCCGGCGCGGCGCTGCTCTACATCGCCCGCACGCAGCTCGCGGCCCGTCCGCCCCTGGCCGTTCCGACCCGCGAGGATGGCGGCGCGACCCTGGCGATCGACGCGGCGACGCGGGCCAACCTCGAACTGACTCGCACCCTGTCGGGGGAGCGCGCCGGGAGCCTCCTCGCCACGATCGACCGGACCGTGACGGCGAACGGGGCGCGGCTGCTCGCCGAGCAGCTCGCGGGCCCGCTCACCCACCTCGACGCCATCGCCCGGCGGCACGCGGCGGTGGCGTATCTGGTGGACGACGCGCGCCTGCGCGGCGGCCTGCGCGACGCCCTGGCCCGGGCCCCCGACCTCGCGCGGGCGCTCTCGCGGACCGGACTCGGCCGTGCGGGTCCGCGCGACCTCGCGGCCATCCGCGAAGGCCTCGCGGTGGCGGCGGATCTCGGCGCCCGCCTCGCCGGCGTTCCCGGCCTCCCGGTGGATCTCGCCCGGCTGGCCGAGCACCTGGCCGAGGCCGACCCGGAGCTGATCGCGACCCTGGCGGTGGCGCTGGCCGACGAGCTGCCCCTGAGCCGGCGCGACGGCGGCTTCGTGCGCGCGGGCTACCACCCGGAGATCGACGAGGCGCGGACCCTCGGCCAGGATTCCCGCAAGGTGATCGCGGCCCTGCAGGCGCGCTACGCCGAGCAGACCGGCTGCCGGACTCTGCGGATCAAGCACAACAACCTGCTGGGCTATTTCATCGAGGTCCCGCAATCCGTCGGCGAGGCCTGCCTGAAGGGGCTCCAGAGCGAGTTCGTCCACCGCCAGACCATGGTGGACGCGATGCGCTTCACCAGCGTCGAGCTGGGCGAGCTGGAGTCGAAGATCTCGGGTGCCTCCGACCGGGCACTGGCCCTGGAAGCCGCCGTCTTCGACGACCTCGCGGCCCGCGTGCTCGCCCAGGCCGAGCCCATCGCCGAGGTGGCCGAGGCGCTGGCCGGGCTCGACGTGGCGGCGAGCCACGCGGAGCTCGCGGTCGAACTCGACTGGCGGCGTCCCGTGGTCGACGAGTCCCTCAGCTTCGTCGTGGTCGGCGGCCGCCACCCGGTGGTCGAGGCGGCCCTGCGCCGGGCCGGCGAGCCGTTCATCGCCAACGATTGCGACCTGTCCGGCGATACGCGCGGCCGGATCCGCCTGATCACCGGCCCCAACATGGGCGGCAAATCGACCTTCCTGCGCCAGAACGCGCTGATCGCGGTGCTCGCCCAGATGGGCGCGTTCGTCCCGGCCGCGGAGGCGCGGATCGGCCGGGTCGACCGGCTGTTCTCCCGCGTCGGCGCCGCCGACGACCTCGCCCGGGGACAGTCGACCTTCATGGTCGAGATGGTCGAGACGGCGGCGATCCTCAATCAGGCGACCCGGCGCTCCCTGGTGATCCTGGACGAGATCGGCCGCGGCACCGCGACCTTCGACGGCCTGTCGATCGCCTGGGCCTGCCTGGAGCACCTCCACGAGGTGAATGCCTGCCGGGCGCTCTTCGCCACGCACTTCCACGAGCTGACCGCCCTCGGCGACCGGCTGGCACGGCTCGAGAACGCGACCCTGAAGGTGGCCGAGCACCGGGACGGCGTCGTGTTCCTGCACGAGGTCGTGCCGGGGGTCGCCGAGCGCAGCTACGGGCTGCAGGTGGCACGGCTCGCCGGCCTGCCCGCCGGGGTCGTGACCCGGGCCGGGGCGATCCTCAAGAGCCTGGAGAAGGCCGAGCGCGGCCGCCCGGCCCGTGCCAGGATCGACGACCTGCCGCTCTTCGCAGCCCTTGCTCCCCCGCCACCGCCGGAGCCGCCGCCGGAGGATCCGCTGGGCGCGCTGCTCGACGCCATCGACCCGGACGCGCTGACCCCGCGGGAGGCGCTGGACGCGCTCTACCGGCTGAAGCGCGAGCGGGCGGGGCGGGGGTGAGGCTCGGATTTCGGGGGCTCGGACTCCGCCGCGTCTCGCGCGCTCTGGAGGCGACGGGCTCTACCGGTTTCAGGCAGGCAGGTGATGGCGCAGCGCGACAGGCTCCCTCTCCCGTGCGGGAGAGGGTTGGGGTGAGGGACGAGAACGCTCTGAATAGGGCACGCCATCGACGCACGTTCACGGCGTGCCGCGTCCGGACAGATCCGCCCCCTCACCCTGTCCCTCTCCCGCGCGGGAGAGGGGACCTGCGACCCTCCGAGCGGGCAGACGAGCCGTCCGAGACATCGAACCTGTGTGATCCATAGCCCTTCTGCGGGGGCGGGCGAGTTGCGGACTCCGAGAAATCATCCCGGCGCGGGCGAGAACCCGTCCGGGCAGGCGGGCCCGTCCCGGCCGGCCCGGCGATCGGCCACGTAGTCGAGGGTGCTGGCCACGACGCGCTCGGAATAGGGCTTGGCGATCACGCCAATCGCGCCGGCGAAATCGGCCGGGATGCGCTTGGCGTTGGCGGTCATGAACACCACCGTGGTGCGCCGGTCGGCCGACAGCGCCCGGGCCACGTCGATCCCGGTCGGGCCGTCGACGAGGTGGATGTCCACGAGGGCGACGTCGGGCGCCGTGGACCGGCCCATCGCGATGGCCTCCGTGGCGTTGCCGGCGACGCCGACCGTGATGTGCCCGAGATCGTCCAGCAGGCATTCGAGCTCGAGGGCGATCAGGGCCTCGTCCTCCACCACGAGGATGCGGAGCGCGGCGTCCGCGGCGGCGTTCCCGGTCCCCATGCGCTCTTCGTCCTCCGGCCCGGCGGCCGACGAGCTTGATGCCTCCACGTCGATTTCTCAAGCCAGCTGCTGGAGCGGGATGTCGATCTCGACGGTCGTGCCCGGACCGGCATCCGCCCAGGCGATGGTCCCGCGCATCTGCCGGACCACCATCTCCACGAGATTGCGCCCGAACCCGGCCGGGTTCGGCGCCGCCGCCGCGACGCCGACGCCGTCGTCGCGGATCGTCATGTGCATCCCGCCATCGGTGCGGCGGGCGACGATCGAAACCCGTCCCTCCCGCTCGTCCGGGAAGGCGTGGCGCAGGGCGTTGGCCGTCAGTTCGTGGATCATCAGCGCGAGGGGTGCCGCCATCGCGGCGGCCACCGCGATCGGCTCGACATCGGCCTCCACCCGGCGCCGCTCCGGGTCCAGGCCGGCATTCATGTCGGCCAGGAACTCGGCCGCGAAGTCGCCGAGGTTGAAGTGCGTACAGTCGCCCTCGGAGTAGAGCATCCGGTGCGCCGTCGAGAGGGCGCCGATCCGCTCCGCCATGCCCTGGAGCGCGTCCCGCGCCTCGCCCTCGGGCGTGCGCCGGGCCTTCAGGAGCATCAGCGAGGAGATCACCTGAAGGTTGTTCTTCACCCGGTGATCGACCTCGTGCAGCAGGGCGGTCTTCTGCTCCAGCGCCGAAGTCAGGTCCTGGGTCCGCGCCGCGACGAGGCGCTCCAGCTGGTCGTTGGTGCCGCGCATCGCCACTTCCATCTGGTGGATGTGGGTCATGTCGGCCTGGGCGGCGTAGAAGTAGGCGAGCCCCTCGGCGTCGCGCACCGGGGTGATGGTCATCGCGTTCCAAAACGACGACCCGTCCTTGCGGTAGTTGAGCAGCTCAACCGAGATCGGCTCGGCGGACTCGACGGCCGAGCGGATGCGCTGCACCGTCGACTGGTCCGTGGCCGGCCCCTGCAGCATGCGGCAGTTGCGCCCGACGATCTCGTCGGCGGCGTAGCCGGTGGCGCTCAGGAACGCGTCGTTCGCCCAGGCGATCGGGTTGTCGGGGGCGCGGGCGTCGGTGATGACCATCGGCGAGGGGCTGGACGCGAACGCGTCGACGAGCGTCGCGAGGGGCGGACCGGTCTCAGATCGGGCACTCAACGCATCATTCCACAGTCAGGCGGTGGCCCCGTTCGTCCGGCGGCGCCACCAGCGCGCTCCGATCGCGGGACGTGGACACCGCGTTAAGCAAGCTTCTACCAAGATTGGGGCGCAAGACAGCACGATCCAGCGAAGACAGGTGCGGCGTAAGGCTGCCACGATTTCGCGGGATCAAGGCCACGAAGGCTCAGGAGTTCCATGCCATGGCGAACCAGCCACAGGCGATGCGTCGCTTCCGGCTCCGCGACATCGTCGAGGACCCGCGGATCGTGCTCATGCTGGCGCTCGGATTCTCGTCCGGCCTGCCGCTGCTCCTGGTGCTGGGGACCTTCACGCTCCGCCTCGCCTTCTCGGACATCGACGTGCGGGCGATCGGCCTGTTCAGCTACGTCGCGCTGCCCTACTCGCTGAAGTTTCTCTGGGCCCCGGCGATCGACCGGCTGAACGTGCCGGTGCTGAGCGCCCGGCTCGGGCGCCGCCGCGCCTGGATGGTGACGACGCAGGCCGCGGTCGCCCTCTGCCTGATCCTGATGGCCTTCTCGGACCCGAAGACGAACCTCGCGCTCCTGGGCCTCGGGGCCTTCCTGGTGGCGTTCTGCGCGGCCAGCCAGGACGTCGTGATCGACGGCTGGCGCATCGACGCTGCCGGCAGCGACTTCCAGGGCATCCTGGCGGCGACCTCGAACCTCGGCTACCGCCTCGGCCTGATCACCGCCGGCGCGGGCGCGCTGTTCATCGCCTCGGCGGGGGGCTGGACGCTCGCCTACCTGATCATGGCCGCGCTCATGCTGGTCGGGATGATCGCCGCCCTTTTGGCCCCGGCCTTCGACACGCCGCGCGCGGCCCGGGCCGAGACGCCCGGCCGGTCCCGGTTCTGGTCGATGCGCCGCGCTATCCTGGAGCCGCTGACCGAGCTGCACGGCCGGTTCGGCGGCGCGCTCTGGGGCATCCTCCTGCTCGTTGCGCTGTTCCGGCTGCCCGACTTTCTATCCGGCGTGATGGCGAGTCCGCTCTACCGGACGCTGGGCTTCGACCTGAAGGAGATCGCCACCGTCACCAAGCTCTACGGCATCTGGGTCGGCATCGCGGGCGGCTTCGCGGGCGGCTGGGCGCTGGCCCGGCTCGGCCTGTTCCCGACGCTGCTGCTGGGCGCCTTCCTGGCCGCCGCCTCGCACCTCGCCTTCGCGTGGCTGGCGGCCGGCGCGCCCGAGATCTGGCGCCTGACGGTGGCCATCTCGATCGAGAATTTCTGCGGCTCCTTCGCGGGGATCGTGCTGATCGCCTACATGTCGAGCCTGACCAGCCCGGCCTACGCGGCGACGCAGTACGCGCTGTTCTCCTCGCTCTACGCGCTGCCGGGCAAGCTGATCGCGGGCTCGTCGGGCTTCGTGGTCGCGGCGATCGGCTACCCGGCCTTCTTCGTCATGACCTCCCTCGTGGGAATCCCCGTCCTGGTGCTCTGCCTCGCGGTCGGCCGGCGGAGCGGTCGGGCGGAGGCCGCGGCCCCGGCGCGCGACGCCCAGGAGCCGGGGAACCGCATCCCGGGGGCCGAACTTCCTACCACGGCGCGCGCCCCCGGGGCCGCGTAAGCGGGACAGATCCAGGGATCGACGGATGAGCACGAGCGACCTCACCCTCGCCGGCGAGACGCTGCCGGCGGAGACGCCCGAGACGGTGCTGAGCGACGCGGACCTCGCCGCCCTGCGCCGTGCCGTGGAGGTGCTGGAGCGACCGAGCCTCGCGGCGCGGCTCTCCGCGGCGGCCGGCGCGCCCCTCGACATGATCGGCCGGTCGCTGCCGGCCCCGGTCACCGAGGCGGTCAGCCGCAGCACCGAGGTGGCCATGCGGGGGGCGCTGCGCGTCGCCCTGGCGACGCTGCCGCGCAAGGATCTCGTCCCGGCCGAGGGTGAGGGTCTCGGCGCCGTCGCCGCGAAAGCCGAGGGTCGTCTCGCCCGGCTGCTCGGCTCGGGCGACGCCAAGCACAAGGCGATGGCGGCGCTCTCGGGCGCGGTCGGCGGCGCGTTCGGGCTCGCCACGGTGGCAGTCGAGCTGCCGGTCTCGACCACGCTGATGCTGCGCTCGATCGCCGAGATCGCCCGGGAGGAGGGGGAGGATCTGGAGACTCCCGAAGGCGCGCTCGCCTGCGTGCAGGTCTTCGCCCTCGGCGGCCGGGCCATGGCCGAGACCGAGGCGGGCTCGGCGCTCACCGAGAGCGGCTACTTCGCGGTCCGGGCCGCCCTGGCCAAGACGCTCTCCGAGGCGGCCCGCTACGCCGGGAGCAAGACGCTCCTCGACCAGTCGGCGCCGGCGCTGATCCGCTTCACCGCCCAGATCGCGGCGCGCTTCGGTCTGGTGGTCTCCCAGAAGGTCGCCGCCCAGGCGGTGCCGATCCTCGGCGCCTTCGGCGGCGCGGCGGTCAACACCGCCTTCATGAACCATTTCCAGACGACCGCGCGGGCGCATTTCACCGTGCGGCGCCTGGAGCGGGCCTACGGGGCCGCCGCCGTGCGGGCCGCCTACGAGGTCGAGAAGGCGGCGCTGGGGATCGCTTGATCCGCCCGCGGTAAAGCCGCAAGGATCCGCGCCATCCGCACGGGGCGGAGGCACGGAGGCGGCTCTGATCGGCAACGGCGAGATGGTGGCCCGGCTGGCGCTGGCGGCCCTGTTCGGCAGCGTGGTCGGCCTCGAACGCGAGCGCCTGCTCTGGGCGGCCGGCCTGCGGACCCACATGCTGGTCTGCGTCGGCTCCTGCCTGATCATGCTGGTCTCGGCCTTCGGCTTCGCGGACGTGCTGGGCGCCGAGCACGTCGTCCTCGACCCGTCCCGGATCGCCGCGCAGGTGGTCTCCGGCATCGGCTTCCTCGGCGCGGGGACGATCCTGCTGCGGGGCGAGGTGGTGAAGGGGCTCACCACGGCCGCGAGCCTGTGGGGCGTGGCGGCGATCGGGCTGGCGATCGGCAGCGGCCTCTACGTTCCGGCCCTGGCCGCGACGGCGCTCATCGTCGGCATCCTGGCCGGCGTGAAGCCCTTCGAGGAGCGCTGGCGCGACCGGATGCGCGCCCAGACGCTGCGGCTGACCGCCCGTCGGGGCACCATGTCGATCGATACCCTCCAGGCGGCGACCGGCGAGCGCGCCTCGCGCGTCCGGACCTTCACGGTCCATCCGGGGCCCGACCCCGACCACGACGAGGTCACCGTCACCTTCGTGCGCCTGTCGCGGACGAGTTTCGAGACGATCGCGGCGAAGCTGCGGGCGATGCCGGACGTCACCTCCGTCGACGTGGCGGAGAGCTGACGGGATGTGACGCGGGGCGAGCCGCCGCCGGCGCTCAGAGCGTTCCGGCGCCCTCGCCGTCGAGGAACAGGCGGTAGGCCGGGTTCTCGGTCTCGTCGGTGGCCGGGTAGCCGAGCGCCTCGATGACGGCGTCGAACCGGGCGCGCTCGGCCGGCGGCACCGCGATCCCGGCGAGCACCCGGCCGTAATCGGCACCGTGGTTGCGGTAGTGGAACAGCGTGATGTCGAAGTCCGGGCCCAGCGCCTCCAGGAACTTCATCAGCGCGCCCGGCCGCTCCGGGAACTGGAAGCGGAACAGGCGCTCGTGCGCCACCCCGACGGCCCGGCCGCCGACCATGTAGCGGACGTGGACCTTGGCCATCTCGTTGTCGCTCATGTCGAGGACGCGGTAGCCGGCCTCGCGCAGAGAGCCGATCAACTCCTGCTTCTCGCGCTTGCCGCCGCCGACGTTGATGCCCACGAAGATCTGCGCCTCGGAGCCCGGGGCGTGGCGGTAGTTGAACTCGGTGACGGCGCGCGGGCCGAGCGCCTGGATGAAGGCCCGGTAGGCGCCCGGACGTTCCGGGATGGTCACGCCGATCAGGACCTCGCGCTGCTCACCGATCTCGGCGCGCTCGGCGATGTGGCGCAGGCGGTCGAAGTTCAGGTTCGCCCCCGACGAGATGGCGATCAGCGTGCCGTCGCCGCCCTCGCGCTCGGCGTAGAGCTTGGCGCCGGCGAGGCTCAGCGCCCCGGAGGGCTCGGACACCGCGCGGGTGTCGTCGAAGATGTCCTTGACCGCGGCGCACATGGCGTCGGTGTCCACGGTGATCACCTCGTCGAGGTGCTCGCGGCAGAGCCGGAAGGTCTCCTCGCCGGCCTGCCGCACGGCGACGCCGTCGGCGAACAGGCCGACGCTGGGCAGGCTGACCCGGGTGTCGGCCGCGAGCGCCGCGGCCATGCAGGCGGCGTCCTCGGGCTCGACACCGATCACCTTGGTGCCGGGCCGCAGGTACTTCACGAAGGTGGCGATCCCGGCGGCCAGCCCGCCGCCGCCCACCGGCACGAAGATCGCCTCGATCGGGCCGGTGTGCTGCTCCAGGATCTCCTTGCCGATGGTGCCTTGGCCGGCGATCACGTCCGGATCGTCGAAGGGGTGCAGGAAGGTCAGGCCCTGCTCGGCCTCGAGGATCTTGGCCTGCGCCAGCGCCTCGTCGAAGGCGTCGCCGTGCAGCACGACCTCGGCGCCGCGGGCCCGGCAGGCATCGACCTTTATGGAGGGGGTGGTGCGCGGCATCACGATCACGGCCCGCGCGCCGAGCTTGGCGGCCGCCAGCGCGACGCCCTGCGCGTGGTTGCCCGCCGAGGCGCAGACGACACCGCGGGCGATCTGGTCGGGGTGCAGGCCCGACATCTTGTTGTAGGCGCCGCGCAGCTTGAACGAGAAGACCGGCTGGAGATCCTCGCGCTTGAGCAGGACCGGCCGGCCGAGCCGCTGCGTCAGGCGCGGCATCGGGTCGAGGGGGCTCTCGATCGCGACGTCGTAGACGCGGGCGGTGAGGATCTTGCGGATGTAGTCCGTCACGGTGTGGGGTCTCGGCCGATGCGCGGGGGGCGATGCCGGCCAGATAGACCCTCCGGTCCGCGGATGCGAGCGCACCCCGCGCGCGGCAGGTCAGCCGAGACGTTCCACCAGCGCCGCCACCCAGACCAGCAGCGCCGCCATCTGCGCCATGAAGGTGCCGGCGGAGGCGAGGTCCTTCACGGTCCCGATCATCGGGTGGTGACCCGGATGGACGTGGTCGCAGAGCTTCTCGACGGCGGTGTTCAGGAACTCCGCGGCCAGCATCAGCAGGAGGCTGACCATCAGGGCGACGCGCACCCACAGCGTCGCGCCGAGGAACAGCGCGACCGGGATTCCCAGCGCCAGGAGCACCAGTTCCTGGCGCACGGCCCGCTCGGTGCGGGCGCCGTGGCGCAGGCCGCGCCAGGAATTGAGGAAGGCGAGGACCAGGGCGTTCATCGGATGGCGGCCTCCGGCACGGACCGGCTGATCCACTTGGCGAGCAGCGGGCCGGTGAGCAGCACCACGAACAGGCGCAGGGTCTGGACGGCCAGCACGAAGGAGACGTCCGCCTTCGAGCCGACCGCGATGATTGCCACCGAGTCGAGGCCGCCGGGACTGGTGGCGAGCACCGCGGTCAGCAGGTCGATGGGCAGCAGGAGGGTCAGTCCCCAGCCCCAGGCCGCGCAGAGGGCGATGACCGAGAAGGTCGCCGCCAGGATGCCCGGCAGGGCGGTGAAGGTCAGGCGCAGCGTCTCCCGGGTGAAGCGCAGGCCCACGTAGATGCCGATGCAGGCGTAGGCGAGTTCGAGGAGCGGCACCGGCAGCGCCATGCGCACGAGACCGGTGGCGTGGAGCAGGCTGCCCAGCACCATCGGCCCGATCTGCGCGCCGGCCGGGACCCGCAGGGCGAGCGCCGCGCCCGCGCCCACGACAGCGACCGCGAGCGTCGCGAGCAGCGAGAGCGGGCCGGTGACCTCGCCGACGCCGGCCGACGCCCCCGGGACCGGCGTCTCCATCAGGAAGCGGGCGGCCAGCGAGGCCGAGAACACCACGGCGGCGACGCGCACGTACTGCATGAAGGCGACGAGGCGCGGGTCGGCGCCGAAATCCTCGGCCATCGCGACCATGGCGGAGGCGCCGCCGGGGGACGAGCCCCAGGCCGCGGTGGTGCCGGGGAGCACGCGCAGGCGGGTCAGGATCCAGCCGACGAGGCCGCTGACCGCGACGGTGACCAGCACGACCGCGACGATGAGCGGCCCATCCTCCAGCAGGGTCTGGGCGATCTGCCCGGTGACGGCGTGCGCGACCAGGCAGCCGATCGCCGCCTGCGAGGCCTGGAAGGCGGCCCGCGGGACGCGCAGGCGCGAGCCGCCGACGCCGAAGGCGATGGCCGCGATCATCGGCCCGAGCAGCAGCGCGGCCGGGAACTGCGCCTGCATCAGGCCGTACGACACGGCCGCGGACGCGGCGGCGAGGGCGGCCCAGAGGCCGAGGGTGCGGAGAGGGGGCAAGGCGACCGATCGGGAGAGGCCCGCTTCAGCCGGCAGGCGTCAGGCGCGCGCTATACCGCAATATTGGCCCTGTCACGGCAGCGTTTCGGCACGGCGCCCCCGCGTCGAAGTCAGGGCTCGCGCGTCAGGGCCGCGAAGGCGGCGTCGAGGCGCGCCCGGGCCTCGGCCAGGCCCTTGCGGCGGGCGTCGAGCCAGTCGCGGTCGGTCCGCAGCCGCGCCTGCGCGGCGCCCAGCATCCGCCGGACCTCCGCGGGCTGCGGGCCGCCGAGCCCCTTCGCGGCGTCGATCATGCCGCGGGCCGACAGCGCCGCCCGGAAGCGGGCCTCGTCGAGGGGCAGGTCCGGCTTCAGCCCCGACGCGGCCGCGGCCTCGGCGTAGATGCGCCGCACCTCCGGGAAGGGCAGGTCGGCCGGGCGCAGGTCGTGGCTGCGGCCGTAGCTCACGAGCTCGGACGCGAAGTGGTGGCCGAGCCGGAACGGCACGTCGGCCTCGCGCTGGAGCGTGTCGGCGAGCTCGGTGGTGGTGGAATAGTCCGCCGCGACCTCGTCGGCGGCGCGCGCCCGGTCCACGACCAGCCCGTCGAGGACGCGCGTCCAGCGCCGGCACATCTCGGCGGCCTCGGCCAGGGTGCGCCCGGGCGGCTCGGCCTGGTTGCGCTTGTAGTCCGGCATGCCGGAATCGACGTTGTGCGCCATGATGACGAAGGCCTGCGCGGCCCCCACGACGTCGCTGGCCTTCATGCGCAGGCTGTAGAGCGCGACCGGGTTGCGCTTCTGCGGCATGATGCTGCTCGGGCCGGTGAGCGCGCCCTCCCGCAGCAGGATCCAGGGCCGGGTCTGGTGATACTGCGCGTAGAGGTCCTGCGCGAAGCTGCCGGCCGTGGTGGCGAGGTTCGCCGCGAGCCCGGTCAGCTCGAGCCCCATGTCCATCGGCGCGAGCTGACCGGCGTCGTAGCTGTTCTCCACCGGCGCGTCGAAGCCGAGCAGCGCCGCCAGCCTCTCGCGGTCCACCGGGAAGCTCGACGTGCCCAGGGCGGCCGCGCCCAGGGGCGACAGGTTCAGCCGCGCCCAGCTCTCCCGGAGGCGGTCGGCGTCGCGGGCGAGGACGGCCGCGTAGCCCAGGTAGACGTGGCCGAGCGTCGTCGGCTGGGCCTGGACCCCGTTGGTGTAGGCCGGAACGATCGTGTCGGCCTCGCGCTCGGCCACCGCCAGCAGGGCCGCCCGGGTCTCGTCGAGGGCCTCGGCGAGGTTCAGGAGACGGTCGCGCTGCTCGAGCTTCAGCACGGTCGGAATGATGTCCTGGCGGCTGCGCCCGGAATGCATCCGGGTGGCGTCGGCGCCCGCGATGGCGGTGATCAGCGGCTCGATCCGCAGGTAGTCGTCCGGCCGCTCCGCGCCCGGCTTGGCGGCGTCGGCGGCGACCTGATCGAGGGCGCGGGCGACGGTCGCGCCGAGCGCCCGCGGCACGATGCCGGTCTCGACCGTCATCACCAGGGAGGCACGGTCGATCTGGTCGATCCGGGCGAAGCTGTCCTTCGGCTCGGCGCGTGCCCCCGCGGGCACCAGCAGCGCCAGTGCGACCCAGACCATCGTGCGCCGCATCGAGCCGCTCCCTGTCGTCACGGCCCTGATAGACCTGTTGCGGTCCGCCTTTCTATTCACAACCGCTCAAGGTGGGCGTCCCCGGCGGCTCAGGCGACGGCCTCGCCGTCGCGGCAGGCGGCCGTGCCCGCGGGCGCGTGCGCCCGGAAGAAGGCGGCCAGGCTCGCGAGCCCGGCGGCCCGCGGATCGCTCGCCCGCCAGACCAGCGCGATGGTCCGCCCGGGGCCGTCGACGTCGAAGGCGCGGGTGACCGTCAGGCCGCTGGGATCGGGGTTCGACGGCACCGCCAGTGCCGGGAGCAGCGTGTAGCCGGCGCCCGCCGCCACCATCGAGCGGAGCGTCTCCAGGCTGGTGGCGTGGCGGCCGACCGAGGAGCCGGCGCCGCAGGCGGCGATCGTCTGGTCGCGCAGGCAGTTGCCCTCGTCGAGGAGCAGCAGGTCCGGCCCCGCGATCTCGTTGGCGGAGAGCGCGCCGCCCCGGGCGAGGGTGTGCTCGGCCGGGCAGGCGAGCCAGAACGGCTCGACGAACAGCGGCGAGACCGCGAGCCCGTGCAGCGGCAGCGGCAGCGAGACCAGGGCCGCGTCGATGCGGCCGTCGCGCAGGCCCTCGACGATATCGGCCGTCCGCGATTCGGACAGCGAGAGCATCAGCAGCGGGTACTGTTCGCGCAGGGGCCGCAGCACGAGCGGGAAGAAGTAGGGGCCGAGCGTCTGGATCGCCGCCAGCACGAGCCGTCCGGTGAGCGGCGAGCCGCGGCCCTCGCTGGCGAGCGCCAGGAGCCGCTGCGCCTCCGCCAGGACGACCCGCGCCTGCCGGACGATGGCCTGCCCCGCCTCGGTGAGCAGGATCCGCCGGTTCGACCGCTCGAACAAAGTCAGGCCGAGCGCGGTTTCCAGCTTGCGGACCTGCACGCTCAGCGTCGGCTGGCTGACGTTGCACCGCTCGGCGGCCCGGCCGAAATGCCCCTCGTCGGCGACGGCGACGACGTATTCGAGATCGCGGAGCGAGAGACCGGCCAGGTTCATAGGCTGCGTCTATCAGAACCTTTGTGACGATGCATTTGCCTCGGGGTCATGCCGCGGTCATAACCCTTCACCAGAACGGTTCCAGGCTGACTCCTTCGTCGACCGAGAGCCTTCGCAGAACGGAGAGACGGTACGCATGAGCGATCAACGCCCGATCCTGACCACCCGCCAGGGCCATCCGGTCCGCGACAACCAGAGCACCCGCACGGTCGGTGAGCGGGGCCCGGCCACGCTCGAGAACTACCAGTTCATCGAGAAGATCACGCACTTCGACCGCGAGCGGATCCCGGAGCGCGTCGTCCACGCCCGCGGCGCCGGCGCCCACGGCTGGTTCGAGGCCTACGGCAAGATCGGCGACGAGCCGGCCTCCAAGTACACCCGCGCCCGCGTGCTGAACGAGACCGGCGTGAAGACGCCGATGTTCGTGCGCTTCTCGACGGTCGCCGGCGCCAAGGAGAGCCCGGAGACGGAGCGGGACCCGCGCGGCTTCGCGGTCAAGTTCAAGACCGTCGACGGCAACTGGGACCTCGTGGGCAACAACCTCAAGGTCTTCTTCATCCGCGACGCGATCAAGTTCCCCGACATGATCCACGCGTTCAAGCCGGATCCGGTGACGAACCGCCAGGAGGCGTGGCGCTTCTTCGACTTCGTGGCCCAGCACCCCGAAGCCATCCACATGGTGACGCACCTCAAGTCGCCGTGGGGCATCCCGGCCAATTACCGCGAGATGGAAGGCTCGGGCGTCAACACCTACAAGCTGGTCAACGACCAGGGTGAGGCCGTGCTCTGCAAGTTCCACTGGGAGCCGAAGCAGGGCGTCCGCAACCTGACCTCCCAGCAGGCCTCCGAGATCCAGGCCAAGGACGTCGGCCACGCGACCCGCGACCTCTACGACAACATCAAGGCCGGCAATTTCCCCGAGTGGGAATTCTGCGTCCAGATCATGCCGGACGGCCCGAACGACCACCTGTCGTTCGACCCGCTGGACGACACGAAGCTGTGGCCGGTCGACCAGTTCCCGCTGCTGCCGGTGGGCCGCATGGTGCTGGACCGCGTGCCGGACAACTTCTTCGCCGAGGTCGAGCAGTCCGCCTTCGGCACCGGCGTGCTGGTCGACGGCATCGACTTCTCGGACGACAAGATGCTGCAGGGGCGGACGCTGTCCTACTCGGACACGCAGCGCTACCGCGTCGGCGCCAACTACCTCCAGTTGCCGATCAACGCGCCGCAGCCCGGCGTGAAGGTCTACTCGAACCAGCGCGACGGTCAGATGACCTACGGTGTCGACGGCACCGGCCCGAACAAGCACATCAACTACGAGCCCTCGACCCTGGCCGAGGGCCTGCGCGAGGCGCCCAAGCCCGCCAAGGACTACCACCAGCCGGTGGAGGGCCGTCTCGGCCGCTACCAGACCTCGCGCACCGAGGACGACTACACCCAGGCCGGCGTCCGGTACCGCTCGTTCCAGGATTGGGAGCGTGACGACCTGATCGCCAACCTCGTGGGCGACATGAAGCAGTGCCCGGAGCCGATCCAGCTGCGGATGGTCTGGCACTTCTGGCACGCCGACGAGGATTACGGCCGCCGCGTCGCCGAGGGCGCCGGGATCGATCTGGAGAAGGCCAAGGCCCTGCCGCCGCTGCCGGGTCGCGCCGCGCCGGGCAAGCGCCTGCAGTCCGAGACCCTGACCGACGGCTCGCAGGCGCACCGGGTCGCCGCCGAGTAAGCCTCGCGCGCGCTCATCGACACAGCCCCGCGCGGTCACCCGGCCGCGCGGGGTTCTTGTTTGGGGATCGGACGGGGGCGGCGATGGCGAGTGTCGTGCAGCGCGGGCCCGGCCCGAACGCCGTCATCGGCGGCATGCGGGTCTCCTACCTGGCGCGCAGCGACGAGACGGCCGACGGCCTCGGCATCTACCGGGTCGCGATGGATCCGCGGACGCCGGGTGCCGGATTGCACCGCCACGCCCGGTTGACCGAGACGTTCTCGGTCGAGGCGGGCCGGCTCGCCCTCCACGTCGACGGTGCGGACCACGACCTCGGACCGGGCGACTTCGCGCTGATTCCGCCCGGCGTCGCGCACGCCTTCGCCAACCGCGGCGAGCGGCCGGTGCGCTTCACGCTGAGCTTCGCGCCGGCTCTCGGCCGCGAGGGCTTCTTCGAGGGTCTGGCGCGGCTGGCCGCGGAGGGACGCCTCGGCGACGCGGCCGCGATGGCCGACCTGATGGCGCGCTACGATCAGGAACCGCTGGCCGGGTTCGCCGGCTGGAGCGCGGTCAGCGGCTGAGCAGCGGCTGAGCGGCCGTATCCCGCGGCTCGGGCTCGGCCGCGCTGACCTTCCGGTCGCGTCCGGCGGCCAGGCCGATCAGGATCGCCGCGACGGTGATGCCGACGAACAGGGTCCCGGGCACGCCCCAGCCGCCGGTCGCCTCGTGGGCGAGACCGAAGATCAGCGGCCCGAGCGCGGCGCAGGTGTAGCCGATGCCCTGCGCCATGGCCGAGAGGCCGGCGGCGCTCGCCGCGTCCGCCGCGCGCAGCACGATCAACGTCAGGCCCAGCCCGAAGCAGCCGCCGATCCCGAAGCCCAGCGCGCAGGCGGCGGGGATCCGGAGGGAGTCCGCACCGAAGGCGAGGACCACGAAGGCCGCGGCGGTGAGGCCGGGAATCACGACGATCCAGGCGCGCTGGTCGCGGGCGCGGGCCGCCAGCATGGCGACCAGCAGCGCGCCCGGCGCCTGCACCAGCGTCGCCAGCGAGGCGTAGAGCCCGGCATTCAGCGGTGTCAGGCCGCGGCCCTGCAGCAGCAGCGGCAGCCAGCCGAACAGGATGTAGGCGAGCGACGATTGCAGGCCCATGAAGCCCGTCACCCACCACGCCAGCGGGTTGCGGAGCAGCCGCCCGGCGGACGGCGCCGCGGTCGAGGCGGTCCGGCGGGCGAACGGGATCCACACGAAGGCCGCCACCAGCGCGGGCAGCGACCAGATCGCCAGGGCGGAGGGCCAGCCGCCCCCGAGGGCGTGCTCGACCGGTACCGAGGCCCCGGCGCCCGCGGCCGCGCCGAGGCACAGGGTCATCGTGTAGAGGCCGGTCATCAGGCCGCCGTTGCCGGCGAAATCGCGCTTCACCAGCGCCGGCAGCAGGACATTGTCGATCCCGATCCCGATGGCCGCCAGCGCCGACCCGGCGAAGAGCGGCACGAGCCCGCCGAGACCGCGGAGCGTCAGGCCGGCGACGAGGATCGTCGAGCCGGCGAGCACGGCGAGGTCGGGCCCGATCCGGCGGATCAAGGGCGCCGCCAGCGCGCAGGCGATGCCGAGGCACAGGACCGGCAGCGTCGTGAGGATGGCGGCGCCGCCGGCGCCGAGGCCGGTGCCGTCCCGGATCGTCGCCAGCAGGGGCCCGACGGTGCTGAGCGCCGGCCGCAGGTTGAACGCGACCAGCATCAGCGCGAGGCCGAGCAGGAACCGGTTCGCGGTGGCCCGGTCCGCGCTCACGGCCGCCGCCGCGCGATCACGGCCCCGCCGAGGCAGGCGGCGAGCATCAGCGCGAAGGCGGCGTCGCCGAACTGGCCGTAGAGCGTGCCGCCGACGATGCGGGCGGGCAGGTCCGCGTCGAGCCAGGTCTCGGTGTCGAGCGCGGTGCGGGCGACGATGCGGCCGTGCGGGTCGATCACCGCGGAGATCCCGGTATTGGCGTCGCGCACGAGGGGCAGCCCCTCCTCGACGGCGCGCAGGCGCGCCTGGGCCAGGTGCTGGCGCGGCCCCGGCGTGTCGCCGAACCACGCGTCGTTGGTGACGTTCAGGATCATCCCCGGCGGCCGCGGCGCCGGGGCGGCGTGGCCCGCGGGCAGGATCGCGCCCGGGAAGATCGCCTCGTAGCAGATGGTCGCCGCGACCGGCGGCAGGCCCGGGACCGTCAGGATCCGCTGGCCGGCGAGCGTCCCGGCCGAGAACCCGCCGGGGATCGCCACGAACTGGCGCAACCCCACGGCCCGCAGGGCGGCGTCGAGGGGGGCCGGCAGGTATTCCCCGAACGGGACGAGGTGAACCTTGTCGTAGCTGTCGGAGATCCGGCCGTCCGGGCCGATCACCATGACGGCGTTGTAGAAGCGCAGGCGCTCGCCCGGCAGCGGCTCCTCGGCGCGGGCCGCCCCGGTGATCAGGTGCTGCCCGGGCTTCAGGCCGGCCGCCACCTTGGCCAGCGCGTCGGGATCGCGCTGGATCAGGAACGGGAAGGCGGATTCCGGCCAGACGATGTGGGTCGGCTCCGGCGCGCCGGCCTCCGTCGGGCGCTGGCTCAGCTCGATGTAGCGGTCGACGATGTCGGCCCGGTTCTCGGGCCTGAACTTGGCGTCCTGGGGCAGGTTGGGCTGGACGAGCCGCAGCCGCACGCCGGCCACCGCCGGGTCGGGCGGCCCGAGACGCTCGGCCCCGTAGAGGGCCATGCCGGCGAGCACGATCGCGGCGGCGGCGCTCGGTCCGAACCGGGCGCGCGGGCTCGCGCCGGTGGCGAGCGTCGCGGGCGCCGCGCAGACCAGCGCGGCCAGGATGCACAGGCCGTAGAGCCCGATCACCGCGGCCCACTGCATCAGCCAGAGGTTCTGGGCCAGCGCCATCCCGAGGGTGTTCCAGGGAAATCCCGTGAACAGGTGGCCGCGCAGCCAGTCGGCCGCGCCGAGCCCGAAGGCGAGGGCGGCGAGGCGCGCCGCGCCGCGGCTCCACAGCAGGCCCGCGGCGCCGAAACCGGCGCCGTAGAACAGGCCGAGGACGAGCGGTAGGCCGATCACGCCCAGCGGCAGGGCCCAGAGGAACTCGTCGGCCTCCACCAGGAAGGCCTGGCCCAGCCACCAGAGTCCGGCGGTGAGATAGCCGAAGCCCCAGGCCCAGCCGACCAGGAAGCAGGGCCCGAATCGCCGGAGGGTGGTCCGTTCGGCGGCGGCCCCGTCCTGCAGCCAGACCGCGACCGTCAGGGAGACCGCGAGGGCCGGCAGGAGGCCGTAGGGCGGCATGGCCACCGCGCCGAGGGCGCCCGCCAGCCACGCCAGCCCGAGCCGGCGCCAGCCGGTCAGGCGCGCGATCGCCAGCACCGTGCCGGGCACGCGCGCCCGCTCCGGATCGGACATGGGACCCGGCATCGGCCCGCGCATCGGTGCGCCGGCCGCCGCGGGCGACCGGGCGAAACCGTCCGCCAGACTCGTCACGGGTGCGGCGTCTCGGAGACCGGAGCGTTCGCGGGCGGCGGCAGAGCGAGCGGCACGACGGTGCCGATCCGCGCCGCGCCCTTGTGGAACCGCAGGCGCTTCAGGCGCCGCGGATCGGCGTCGAGAACCTCGAACTCGAGGTCGCCCGGACCGGCGATCAGCTCGCCGCGCGAGGGAACGCGGCCCGCCAGGGTCACGATCATGCCGCCCAGCGTGTCGATCTCCTCGGCCATCTCGCCGACGGCCGCGACGAGGTCGACGCCCGTCACCTCCGAGACCTCGGCCAACGGCGTGCGCGCGTCGGCCACGAAGACTTCGCCCTCGCCGTCGACGCGCTGGACGTACTTGTCCTCGGCGACGTCGTGCTCGTCCTCGATGTCGCCGACCACGACCTCGATCAGATCCTCGATGGAGATCAGCCCGTCGGTGCCGCCATACTCGTCGATGACCAGCGCCATGTGGGTGCGGGTGGCCTGCATCCGCACCAGCAGATCGATCGCCGGCATGGACGGCGGCACGAACAGGACCGGCCGCTGGATGCGCGCGGCCGCCAGCGTCGTCGTCAGGTCGACCTTGCCGAGGTCCAGCCCGCGCGGCAGGCGGGCCGCGGGCCGGCGCGGGCGCGCCGCGGCCGGCGCGTCCGCGGCGCCGCCGACCGCGACCTCGACGGGCTTCACGACGGCGGGCGCGCTGCGCCGGGCCGGCTCGGCCTTGGCGGCGATGTGGTCGACGAGGTCGCGGATGTGGACCATGCCGCGGGGATCGTCGAGGGTCTCGCCGTAGACCGGCAGCCGGGAATGGCCGGCCGTGCGGAACAGCTTGAGCAGGTCGCCGAGGCTCGTGTCGTTCGAGACGGCGACGATGTCGGCCCGGGGGACCATCACGTCGTCGACGCGCACCTTGTGCAGGCCGAGAACGTTCTTGAGCATGACGCGCTCGAGCGGGGTGAGGCCGCTCTCGCCGGCATCCGGCTCCGCCAGCGCCTCCTCAAGGCCCTCGCGCAGCGAATCGCGCGGCTTGAGATGGAGCGCCTGGAGCAGGCGGTCGTACCAGGGATCCCGGTGCTGGGATTCGCCCTCGTTGGAACTGGGCGCGGCCAGGGCCGCGCCGCGACTTCGATCGTTGCTCATGTCTCTCGGGTCTGGGGTCGCTCGGACGTCGCGCGCTCAGGCATAGGGATCCGGGATGCCGAGGGTCGCGAGTGCCGCGACCTCGAGGGCTTCCATGGCATCGGCCTCGGTCTCGCCGATCTCGTGGTCCTGACCGAGACAATGCAAGGTGCCATGGACGAGGAGGTGGGCGAGGTGATTCTGGAGCGGCTTCGACTGCTCCGCACTCTCGCGCACCAGGGTCTCGTACGCAAGGACCACGTCGCCGAGGGGCGCGGCGGTCCCGGGATGCCGCGGCTGCGGGGCGGCTGGGAAGGACAGGACGTTGGTGGGCTTGTCCTTTCCGCGCCAGGTCCGGTTGAGTTCCTGGACGGCGGCATCGTCCGTCAGCAGGACGCTGACCTCGACGGGGCCGTCCGGCCTCTCGAGGGCGACGGCGAGTCCGGCCTCGACGGCGCGGGTGACGAGGGCTTCGAGGTCCGGAACCGCCGTCTCCCAGCGCGCGTCCTCGACGGCGAGGTCGATCTCGTGCGGCACGGTCACGCCAGCGGCCGGCGGCGGGGATTCGGGTTGCGGTCGGCCTCCTCGTTGCCGTGGGCGGCGCGCTCGTAGGCGGTGACGATCCGGCGGACGAGGTCGTGGCGGACCACGTCGACGTCCTTGAACCGCACGTGCCCGATTCCCTCGACGTCCTCCAGCACGCGGACCGCTTCCACGAGTCCGGATTTCTGACCCGGCGGCAGGTCGATCTGGCTGGGATCGCCGGTGATGATCATGCGCGAGTTCTCGCCCAGGCGGGTGAGGAACATCTTCATCTGCATGGAGGTCGTGTTCTGCGCCTCGTCGAGGAGCACCACCGCGTTGGTGAGGGTCCGGCCGCGCATGAAGGCGAGCGGCGCGATCTCGATCTGGCCGGTCTGGAGGCCGCGATCGACGTGGCGGGCCTCCATGAAATCGTAGAGGGCGTCGTAGATCGGGCGCAGGTAGGGATCGACCTTCTCGCGCATGTCGCCCGGCAGGAAGCCGAGGCGCTCCCCCGCCTCGACGGCGGGACGCGACAGGATCAGCCGCTCGGCATGGCCCTGCTCCAGGAGCGACACGGCGTGGCCGACCGCGAGCCAGGTCTTGCCGGTCCCGGCCGGGCCCTCGGCGAAGACCAGCTCGTTGGTGCGCAGGAGCTTGATGTATTCGTCCTGCGCCGGGTTGCGCGCCCGCACGGCCCCACGCTTGCGGGTGGCGATCTGCTCGAAATGCGGCCTGTCGGCCTCGGCGGCGATCGCCTCGGCGGGGAACAGGGTCGCCTGCGCGGTGGCCTCGCGGATGGCGCCGTCCACGTCGCCGAGGGTCAGCGTGCTGCCGCCGGTCCGGACCCGGGCGTACAGCTTCTGGAAGACCCGCCGCGCCGTCTCGGCGGCGTCGGCCGGCCCCTTGATGACGAGGTGGTTCCCGAGCGCCGTGGCGGTGACTTCCAGCCGGCGCTCGATATGGGCGACGTTCTGGTCGTACTGGCCGAAGACGAGGCTCGCGAGGCGGTTGTCGTCGAAGGTCAGCGGCACCTCGACCGCCTCGTCCGATCCGGTCGGCCGCGCCGCCGGTCCGCGACCCCGGAGCGCGCCGCGCGCGCCCGCACCGTCCGACGCGCTCAAGCCGCCATCCTCGCCGCCATCCTCGCCACCATCCGGAACGCTCCGCTCCTCACGCCGCCGCAGCCTCGGAGACGAGTTCCCCGAACAGGCTGTTGGACCCCGCCGCGGTGATCCGCACCGGCACGACCTGCCCGATATGGTGTGGCGGGGCGTCGAACTGGACGGCCAGCAGGTGCGGCGTCTTGCCCGCGACCTGACCGGGATGCCGCCCGGGCTTCTCGACCAGCACGTCGAAGACCCGGCCGGCGGCCGCGCGCTGATAGGCGTAGCGCTGGCTGTCGAGGAGCGCCTGCAGCTCGGCGAGCCGGGCCGCCATCACGGCCTCCGGCACCTGATCGGTGCGGTCGGCGGCCGGCGTACCGGGGCGCGTGCTGTACTTGAACGAGAAGGCGCTCTCGAACCCGACGTCGCGCACGAGCCGCAGGGTCTCGGCGAAATCCGCGTCGGTCTCGCCCGGGAAGCCGACGATGAAGTCGGACGACAGGGCGATGTCGGGCCGCGCGGCGCGGACCCGGTCGATCAGCCGGCGGTACTGGTCGCCGGTGTGCTTGCGGTTCATCGCGGCGAGGATCCGGTCGGAGCCCGCCTGCACCGGCAGGTGCAGGTAGGGCATCAGGGCCGGCACCTCGGCGTGCGCCCGGATCAGGGCGTCGTCGAAATCGTTGGGGTGGCTCGTCGTGTAGCGGATCCGCGCGATGCCGGGGATCGCCGCCACCGCGCGCACCAGCTCGGCGAGACCCGCGGGCGCGCCGTCGGGGCCGTCGCCGTGATAGGCGTTGACGTTCTGCCCGATGAGCGTGATCTCGCGGACGCCCCCGTCGGCGAGCTTCTCGGCCTCGGCGAGCACCGCCACCACGGAGCGCGAGACCTCGGCGCCGCGCGTGTAGGGCACCACGCAGAAGGCGCAGAACTTGTCGCAGCCCTCCTGCACGGTCAGGAAGGCCGACGCCCCGAGGGTCCGGCGGCGGGGCAGGTGGTCGAACTTGTCCTCGACCGGGAATTCGGTGTCGACGACGCGGCGCTCGCGGGAGCGGGCCAGCAGATCCGGCAGGCGGTGATAGCTCTGCGGACCGACCACCACGTCGACGGCGGGCTGGCGCGCCTGGATCTCGGCGCCCTCGGCCTGGGCGACGCAGCCGGCCACCACGATGCGCGTGTCGAGACCCTGCGCCTTGCGCTCGCCCTTGAGCACGCGCAGGCGGCCGAGCTCGGAATAGACCTTCTCGGCGGCCTTCTCGCGGATGTGGCAGGTGTTGAGGATCACGACGTCCGCGTCCTCGACCGTGTCGGTCGCCGCGTAGCCCTCAGCGCCGAGGACGTCGGCCATGCGGGCCGCGTCGTAGGCGTTCATCTGGCAACCGTAGGATTTGACGTAGGCCTTCTTCAACGCGCGCCGTCCCGAACCAATCCGCCCAACTCCGCGCCGGGCCCGCGGGGACGGGGCCGGCGGGTCGCCTGTAGCACGCTTCGCGCGGGCCGTCGCGGCGCCCCCGAAACGCGACCGGCCGCCCGTGGGCGGCCGGTGCATGGCTCGGCGGATGGCTCGGCGCGTGGCGGCTTCCGGGGAGGAGACTCCCCGAGCCGCCTCAGTGGGCCGCCGGCGCCGCCGCGGGCAGGTCGATGACCATCTGCTGGAAGAACGGCACGTAGGCCTGCAGCATCACGAACAGGCCGACGAGGCAGGCGAGCGCGATCGAGTGCCAGAACACGAAGCGCAGGATCTTGCCTTCCTGACCGAAATAGCCGGTGGCCGTGGAGGCGACGACGATCGACTGGGCGTCGACCATCTTGCCCATCACGCCGCCCGACGAGTTCGCCGCCGCCATCAGCACGCCCGAGAGGCCGAGCTGCTCGGAGGTGATCCGCTGCAGGCCGCCGAACAGCACGTTCGAGGCCGTGTCCGATCCCGTGAGCGCCACGCCGAGCCAGCCGAGCAGCGTCCCGAAGAACGGGTAGAGGATGCCGGTGCCCGCGAAGGCGAGGCCGAGCGTGGCGTCGACGCCCGCGTAGCGGGTGAGGACGCCGAGCGCGAGCATCGCCGCGATGGTGATCAGCGAGTAGCGCAGGGCCCAGATCGTCTCGAAGTAGGCCGTGACGAGGCGCAGCGGCGAGAACCGCATGATCAGGCCGGAGATGATCGCCGCGATCAGCACGCCCGTGCCGGTGTACGACATGTAGGTGAACAGGAAGACCGCGCCCTCGGGGACCGGCTTGGCCACCACGGGCGGCACCTTCATGATCACGTTGTGCAGGCCCGGCACCTCGTACTTCCAGGTGAAGAGCGGGTTGACGATGCCCTTGAACCAGCCGGTTCCCCAGACCGCGACGATGATCGAGAGGACGATCCACGGCACCCAGGCCATCAGGATCTCGCTCTGCGAGGCGGTGCGGGCGCCGGTATGGACCGGCGGCGTGCCGGGCACGCCGGCGCCGAGCGCCACGGGCCGCGGGCCGGCGACGGCGAGCGACGGATCGTGGCCGCGCAGAGCCGGCGACGACCAGATCTCCTTGGGCTGCCAGACCTTCAGGAACAGCACGAGGGCGAGCATCGAGGCCAGCGAGGCGCCGATATCGACGATCCACGGGTTGACGTAGTTCGAGATCAGGAACTGCGCGACCGCGAAGGAGGCGCCGCAGACCAGGATCGGCGGCCACACCCGGATCATGCCGCGGAAACCCGCGAACACCCAGATCAGCCAGAACGGCACGATCAGCGAGAACAGCGGCAGCTGCCGGCCGATCATCGCGCCGAGGATCTCCGGCGGGTAGCCGGTGACCGAGGCGAGGCCCTGGATCGGCGCGCCGAGCGCCCCGAAGGCCACCGGCGCGGTGTTGGCGATCAGCGACAGGCCGGAGGCGGCGAGCGGCGAGAAGCCCAGCCCGATCAGGATCGCGCCCGTGACGGCGACCGGGGTGCCGAAGCCGCCCGCGCCCTCGAAGAAGGCGCCGAACGCGAAGGCGACCAGGAGCAGCTGCAACCGCCGGTCGGCCGTGATGCCGGCCACCGACTGCTGCAGGATGGCGAACCAGCCCTTCTCCACCGTGAGCCGGTAGAGGAAGATGACGTTGAGGATGATCCAGCCGATCGGGAAGAAGCCCGTGACCATCCCGAGGATGGCGGCGCGGGCGGCGAGATCGGTCGGCATGCCGAAGCCGACGATGGCCACCAGCATGGCGAGGCCGAGGGCGATGACGGCCGCGATATGGGCCTTCACGCGCCCGCTGGCGATCATGGCGAGCAGTGCGATGACCGGCACTGAAGCGGCGAGCGTCGAGAGCCACGGGCTCCCGAACGGATCGTAAACCTGGTTCCAGGTTTGCACCGGGCGTCCTCCAAAAAGTCCCGTCTGTTCCGGGTTGCGGCCTAGCTAGCAGAGGCGTTCCGACCGCTCAATGCGTTGCATCATGTATTCTGGCGGTGATCTCTACACATTACTCTTGCGCGGATCGCCGGATTCACCCGGCGCAACAGCGTCCCTCCGCGCGAGAGCGGAACTGACCCGTCCAGCGCAGGTATACATTCAAGGCCTGAGACCGGATTCCGCGCTGGCTCAGGAACTTAGCCCTCGAGGAGAGCAAGGGGGCACGCCTGCCGCCGCCTTAGGTCTGTGGATGCGCCCACCCCGAGTCCCGGACGGGACCTGAGCGCGGTGCCGGACGTTCAGACCGTCGCGATCTCCGGCTCCTGAAGGCCGATCCCCGGGGCCGCCGGCCTGGCGTCCGGTGCCGGCACGGTCCCGACGCCGGCGCCGGCACCCCGCAGGGCCGCGCGCACCTCGGCTTCGGCGGCCGCCGTGGCGACTTTCCGGTCGGTGGTCGCCTCGAAGGCGATCGGCGCGCCCCAGACCACGTGCACGTCGATGGGGCCGCCCTGCACGAAGGTCGCGAGGTGCGGCACCAGCTCCATGTCGCCGTACCACGCGATCTCCGCGCGCTCGGCGCGCGTCACCGGCAGGCCGTTGCGCCGGGGATAGGCGATGGCGAGCGGCTGGAGGCGCACCCGGCCGCGCCCGGCCTCGGCCTGCAGCGCCGCGCGGGCCGCGCCGACGAGGGAGGAGCGGAACGGCAGGAGCCGGGTGCCGTCGCCGGTGGTCCCCTCCGCGAACAGGACGACCAGCTCGCCCTCGGCGAGGCGATGGCCAACGGCGGTGCTGACGGTGGCGGTCGCGCCGCGCCGCTGCCGATCGATGTAGATCGTCCGCTGCAGCCCCGCGAGGGTGCCGATCAGCGGCCAGCCGGCGATCTCCGACTTCGCCACGAAGGAGAGCGGCCGCAGCGAGCCGACCGCGACGATGTCGAGCCACGAGACGTGGTTGGCGAGCACCAGCGCCGCCTCGCCGGGGGCCGGCGGCGTCCCGCTCTGCGTGACCCGCACCCCGAACAGGCGCAGGAAGACGCGGTGGAACAGGATGGGCGCCAGGGTGGCGCGGCGGCCCAGGAGCCGCAGGGCGATCCAGTGGGGCGGTCCCAGCACCGCGAAGGCGAGGGCGAGGGCCGCGACGCGCCAGGCGATGCCGAGGCGGCTCACGGCGTCACAGGTCGGCGCTCATCGTCAGCGCGGTCGCCCGGCTGCCGTCGGCCTTGAGATAGTAGCCGGTGCGCGAACCGACCTGCCGGAAGCCGTGCCGGGCGTAGAGCCGCAGGGCGGGGGCGTTGCCCTCGTCGACCTCCAGATGCACCCGGGCGACGCCGTCCAGGGCGAGGCTCGCCAGGTGCTCGCGGAGCAGCTTGCGGCTGTGGCCGCCGCCGCGCAGAGCCGGCGACAGCACGACCGTCAGGATCTCGGCCACGTCGGCGGCCCGGCGCGAGAGCACGAAGCCCTGGAGCACGCCGGCGCGCCAGAGGGCGTGCGCGTGGGTCGAGCGCTCGCAGAGCATCCGCTCGAACTCGTGCGCGTCCCAGGGCCGCGCGAAGGCGGTCGCGTGGAGGCGGGCGAGGGCAGGGGCCTGCGCGGCGTCGCGGAGCGGCGCGACGTAGGGCTCCGGGGTCAGCGCGTCCCACCACGCGAACCACCAGTCGAACGGCCAGAAGGGCAGGGGGCGCGTCATCGCCGCGCGATCCTTGCGTGGTCCTGCGGCCGGGCATCCGGCCCCCGCAGGTAGAGGGGGCGGGCCAGCGCCTGCGCCGGGTCGGCCACGAGACCGAGGGAGGCCACCGACGCGATATCGGGACCGCCGACATGGGCGACGCGCGCCGCGACGCCGCGCGCGGCGAGCGCGGCGGCCAGCATCGGCGCGCCGGAGCCGGTCAGCACCACCGGGCCGGCGCCCAGCCGCTCGGCCGCGGCCTCGACGGCGAGGTGCGCGGGCGCGAGGCCGTCGCCCGGTCCCAGGGCCTGCACGTAGACGGCGCCGTGGCGGGCGTCGACTACCGCGGCGATCGTCCCCTCGACGGTCTCGGCCAGGAGCGGCGCGAGGAGCGCCGAGAGGGTGCCGACGCCGACGACCGGCTTGCCGGTCGAGAGGCCGATGGCGCGGGCCGCCGACAGGCCGACCCGCAGGCCGGTGTAGCTGCCCGGCCCGACCGTCACGGCGACCCGGTCGATCGCCTCGAATCCACCCTCGACCCGGGCGATCACCCGCTCGATCAGCGGCAGCAGGGATTCCGCGTGGCCGCGCGCCATCGGCAGCGACTCGGCGGCGAGGGGCGCGTCGACCTCCTCCGCCATGACGCAGGCGGCGCAGGTGTCCAGCGCTGTGTCGATGGCCAGGATACGCACGCTCGCTCCCACAAGCCGGTCCGCACCGGCCATTGCCTCGCTGCGCCGCGACGGGCGCCAAGAGCCTCGAGTGTTAGAACAAAGCCGCCGCCGCGTCAGCGTCGGGGCGGCCGCGCCGCGCCGATCACCGGTGGAGTGTTGCCGGCTTGCGCCGGTGCGCGCGCTGTCTCGAGGAGGCAGCGGCCGCCCTCGGTCAGCCGGTCGGGTCGCCGCGACAGGCGGGGCCGCAGCCGGCACCCGCGCGGGCGGCGCGCCACACCGGCTCCACCGGCCGCCTCATACCGCCTCAGACCGGCCCGACGCGCGGGCCCGAAGCTCCGTCGCGGCCACGAATCTCCGTCCCGCAGACGGAGACCTGCGCGGCGCGAGCCGCCAAGCCGGTCGGCATGGCCCCTCACGCCGCTCGGCGGACGTGGATCCTCAGATCGCCTGGACCTCGCGGATCTCCGGCAGGAAGTGCCGGAACAGGTTCTGCACGCCGTGCCGCAGGGTCGCGGTGGAGGACGGGCAGCCCGAGCAGGCCCCCTTCATCTCCAGGTAGACCACACCCTCCTTGTAGCCGCGGAAGGTGATGTCGCCGCCGTCGCCGGCCACCGCCGGGCGCACACGGGTCTCGAGCAGGTCCTTGATCGTCACGACGGTGTCGTGGTCCGCCTCGTCGTAGAACTCGTCGCCCGGCTCGATCTCGCCGTGGCCGCCCTCGGCCATCACGGGCGCCCCGGACTGGAAGTGCTCCATGATCGCGCCGAGCACCGCCGGCTTGACCTGCGCCCATTCCGATCCGTCCTCGGCCTTGGTCACCGAGATGAAATCGTGCCCGAAATAGACGCCCGCCACGCCCGGGACGGTGAACAGCGCCGCGGCCAGGGGCGACCGGGCGGCGGCCTCGGCGTCCCGCGCCTCGAAGGTCAATTCCGCCAGCACGACGCGGCCGGGCAGGAACTTCAGGGTGGCCGGGTTCGGCGTGGCTTCGGTCTGGATGAACATGGTGGCATCACTCCGCTGCGCCGGTTCAAGGCCGGCCGGGACAGGCGCCCGAGGCGCCGCCTTCCATGTGGACCGGCAAGCGGATTTTCTCAACCTGTCGCCCGGTCCCGCCGGCCCGCGAGAGTGGACATTCGGCCGGCGGCGCGACAGGACGAGCGCCATCGCATGCCAGAGGAGCCGGCAGTGGACGTGACCGCGGACCAGACCCTCGCGCAGGACTTGCTGAAGGATCTGCGGGAGGCCCAGAGCAGGCTGGACGCGGCGCGGGCGGAAGCGGCCTCGCTCAAGGTGCTTCTCGCGCTGCGCACGCACCAGCACGATCAGGCCTGGCAGGAGGGGCAGCGCCTCGCCGCGGCGCTCGCGGATGCGCAGGCCCGCGCGGAGGCGGCGACCGTCACCCGGGCAGAGGCTCAGGTGAGCGCGGCCTCCTCCGAGGCCGCAGCGATGGCCGACGAGCGCACCGAGGCGGTCCGGACCGTCCTCGGCGCGGTCCTCGCCAGCATCGGGCACCGCGCCCTCGACCGGCGCCGGTTCCAGGAGCTGATCGCCCGCGCCGGCCGCGAGGCGCCGGATCAGGGTCCGGGCGCGGCCCGGCACGCGGTGCTGCTGACCGAGGCGCGGCGGGTGCTGGGGATCGCCGAGTAGGCCGCCCGAAGGCACGGACGCGCCGCGACCGGCCGCCGGCGGCAGGGTTAACCGACGCTTAACCCACCTCTCCCATCGTCGTCCCGGGACGGACAGGAGATCGACCGCATGCTGATCAGCGAGCACCACGTGCGCGAGTGCGCCTATTACATCTGGGAGAACGAGGGCCGGATTCACGGGCAGGCCGCCGCCCACTGGATCCGCGCCGAGTCCGAGCTGCGCGCCAACGCGATGCTCGCTGCCGCCGCCACCGCGACGGTCGAGGCCGCCAAGCCCGCCAAGGCCGCCGCGAAGGCCGCGCCGGCGAAGACCGCCGAGCAGGCCGCCGCCAAGCCCGCCAGCGCCAAGCCCGCCAGCGCCAAGCCCGCCGCGTCGAAGGCCGCCGCCAAGCCTGCGGCCGCCAAGGTCGCGACCGCCAAGCCCGCGACCGTGAAGGCCGCCGCGAAGCCGGCGGCCCCGAAGCCCGCCCGCGCCTCGAAGGCGGCGGTGACCGCCGGCCTCGCCGCCAAGGCGAAGCCCGCCCGGACCCCGGCCTCGATGCACTGACGGCCGGCGCCCCGGCGCCACCAGGGCCCTCTCCGAAGCCCGCCCCTCGCGCAGGGGCGGGCTTCTGTCGTTCATCGGGCCCGGACGGAACAGGCCGGGCGCCGATCGGTTGTCCGCCCTGATGCGGGCGCCGGGCTCCGCGACGGGGCAGCGATGCGCGCGGTGATCTTCGACATCGACGGGACCCTGCTCGACAGCGTCGACCTGCATGCCCGCGCCTGGGTGGAGGCCTTCGCGCATTTCGGCGTGACGACCGACTTCGCCGACGTCCGCCGGCAGATCGGCAAGGGCGGCGACGAGCTGATGCCGGTCTTCCTGCCGGAGGAGCGGGTCGCGCGGGAGGGCGAGACGATCGAGGCCTACCGCTCGGACCTGTTCAAGCGGCGCTACCTGTCCGAAGTCCGGCCTTTCCCCGGCGTCCGGTCGCTGTTCGAGCACATCCGCTCCGCCGGCCTCGAGATCGCGCTCGCCTCCTCGGGCAAGCGCCCCGAGGTCGAGCACTACACCGATGTCCTGGAGATCGGCGATCTCGTCGATGTCTCCACCAGCTCGGACGACGCGGACCGGTCGAAGCCGCATCCCGACATCTTCGAAGCCGCTCTAGAGAAGCTCGACGGTGTGCCGCGCGACGCGATCATCGTCGTCGGCGACACCCCCTACGATGCCGAGGCCGCCGCGAAGGCGGGCCTGCGCACCGTCGGCCTCCTGTGCGGCGGCTTCCCGGAAGCGGACCTGAGGGCGGCCGGCTGCGTGGCGATCTACCGGGACCCGGCGGACCTGCTCGACCGATTCGCGCAGTCGCCGCTGGCGGAGAGCTGAGCGGCGGACCGGCAAGCGGATTCCGCGATCGGCCCGACGTCGTCCACACTTTCCCGCCACGCTGTTGCCGCGCGGTGACGCGGAGCGATGCCGGCTACGTATTCACGCGAAAGGGACTGGTGTCCGTCGATCGAAAGGCGTAGCGACCCGCCCGCCAATCTGGACTCTTTCGAAGGACGAGCGCCTCGCATGCCCCAGACTCACCAGGCCGGCCCGGCACCGCGCTTCGTACCGGCCGCCAAGACGCTGCCGGAGCAGATCGCCGATGCCGTCGAGAGCCGGTCGACCCCGCTCAGCCAGCTGCTCCGCCTGATGGCCGCCCTCGACGCCGAAGGCGGGCACGAGTCCCTGCGGCTGCGGCTCCGCGCCCGGATCGGCGCGCCGCTCGACGCCTGACCGCGGCGTCGCGGATCAGTGCCGCCGGTGCCGATGGCGCCGGCCACCACGCTTCGCCGCCGGTGCGGCCGCCTTCGCGACGCGGTCCATGCAGGCGAAGTAGATCCGGCGCCCGATCTCCTCCAGTTCGAGACCCTGCGGATTGGGCGCCGAGAACACCTTCGCGCGGGCCTCGTTGCGGCAGGCCGCGTCCTCCGGGCTCCGGATCGGCGGCTCGGCGCGCGCGGCCCCGCAGGCCAGGGCCGAGACGAGCCAGGTCGCTGCGATCATCGATACTCGTGTGCTTGCCAGGGTACTCGGCATACGGACGTTCGGACCTCACTCACTCAGGACCGAGATAGAGCGTCGCGATCACCCGTGAAGCTTGGTCAGAGTGCTGGCTCCGGCAAAAATCGAGGGCCCGCGCCTCAGGGCACGATCCAGAGGCACCGCCCCCCGCCGGCGATGGACAGGCATTCGTAGGGCGCGCCGCCGATCAGGGCCCGCTGCTCCACGGTGCCGATCGCGCTGCGCGGTATCCGCCGGCAGCCGGCCTCCGAGGGGGCGGAGCCACCCCCGCCCGAGGCGGCGTCGATCCGGCGGGCGGCGATCAGCGTCTCGCAGGCGATCACCGAGTCCGCCCCCTGGGCGCGGGCGTTCCGCGGCGCGACGGTGAGCGTGACGAGGACGAGCGCCGCGACGGGCGCCAGTGGGGATCGGGATCGCATCGCGGCCTCAACTGCCCGCGCCGCGTGGGCGCGTCGCGGTTCGGCCGCCCTCAACGCGCCGCCGCGCGCGTTGGTTGCCGGAGGCGGACATCAGCCCCGAACGCGACGACGCCCGCCTTGCGGGCGGGCGTCGGGGGCGTCCGAAGCTCGGATGAGCCGAGGACCGGCGCTCAGCGCTTGGTCTTGACCTTCGCCTTGCGGGCCGCGTAGCGCGCGTCGCGCTGGGCCTTCTTGGCGACCAGGTCGGCCGACTTGCGCTCCTGCGCGGCGGCCAACTCGGCGGCCTCGCGGGCGATCTGGGCGGCGAGTTCCGCCTCCTCCCGCTGACGCTTCTCCTCGGCGGCCTTCCGCTCGGCGGCGATCCGGGCGGCCTCGCGCTCGCGAGAGCGCTCGTCGCGGGCCTTGGCCACTTCGGCGCGGGCCTTGGCCTTGGCGATCACCTCGGGGTCATCGGCCGCGGGGCGCGCCTTGAACTTGGCCAGCAGGGCGGCCTTGGCGTTCTGCGAGTTCTGGCGACGGTCGTCGAAATTCCTGTAGTCGAATGCGCTCATCTGACCTTTCTCAGTTGGGTACGTCTCGCGTGTCGCGGGGACATCCGGCGGGGCCGGGCACGTACTGAGTCTGCAGGTCCCGACGCCATCCCCGCGCCCCGGAACCGCACCGATCCACCGGCTGTACCGATGGTCCGACCCGAGCGTTCGCCTGCGTCTGAGCGCTCGGGTCGGACCACTGTTCGAAGATCGCAGAGCCCTTAATCAGAGCTTCGCGCGAGATGCAATCGGCGAGACCTGCGCAGGTGGCCGGCGCAGCGACAATCCCGGCCATCTCTGTAAGAGTTCCGACCGGCGATGCGGAAAAACCTCAGACCGACGCTCCGCCGGGGCCCGGCGCTCGGGGATCGAGATGCATCCGCCCCTCGGATCTCGCTGCCGATGACAGATAGGTCGCGCTCGGGGCGAGGACAAGATTCGCGGGCGGGTCGGCGAGCAGTGTATGCTGACTCAGCGAAGCCGGCCGTGGCCAGGCGAGCGCCGCGCAGATGTCCTCCCGGTAGACCTATACTGCTCTCACAAAGCAGGTCTGCAAAATTGGCAGAGTATTCGGCGCGAAGCCCTCGACGCTCGGCGGCGGTCCGCTTCCGCTCCCAGCAGGGGCCGTGTTCAGGATCTGCCTAGCCTCTACGGCCTAATTTCTATGCACGCCCACGCGGCGCTCCGAACCGATCGCCAGCAGGTCGGAAAATGCCTAGTATATGGGCAGCGAGGGCCGACGGTCGGCGGAGCCGCGAGGGTATTCGCGGCACGGGGTCTGCTAGCCGTGCTCGATCGCGCCCCGCGCGGCCGGCCTGAGGAACGCCATGCCCGAGACATGCCCCCCGTTCGAACCCGAGAGCTACGCCGCGGCCGCGGCGGCCCTCCTCGGCCTCACCCTCGATCCCGCCTGGATCGCGCCGGTCACCGCGAACCTGCGCGTCCTGGCCGCGGCGGCCGAGCTGGTGGAGGCCTTCCCGCTCGCGGACGAGATCGACTCGGCGCCGAGGTTCGAGGCGTGAGCGCGAGCAGTCCCTCGACGGCGGCCACGATCGCGGCGGCGATCGCGGAGGGCCGAACCACCGCGCGCCAGGCCGTCACGGCGACGCTCGACCGGATCGGGCGACTGGACGACCGGGTCGGCGCCTTCACCGACGTGCTGTCCACCCGCGCCCTGGCCCGGGCCGACGCGCAGGACGCGGCGCGCCGCGACGGGGCGTCGCCGGGCCCGCTGGCCGGCGTGCCGTTCGCGGTGAAGAACCTGATCGACGTCGAAGGCCTGCCCACCCGCGCCGGCTCGAAGATCAACCGGGAGCGGCCGCCGGCCGAGCGGGACGGCGCCCTGGTGCGGCGCCTTGAGGCGGCGGGGGCGATCCTCGTGGGCGCCCTCAACATGGGCGAGTACGCCTACGACTTCACCGGCGAGAACATCCACGACGGCGACGCCCACAACCCCCACGCCCTGGATCACATGACCGGCGGCTCGTCGGGCGGCTCGGGCGCGGCCATCGCCGCCGGGATGGTGCCGCTCACGCTGGGCTCGGACACGAACGGCTCGATCCGCGTCCCCGCCGCCTTCTGCGGCTGCTTCGGCCTCAAGCCGACCTACGGCCGGCTGACCCGCGCGGGGAGCTTCCCCTTCGTGGGCAGCCTGGACCATCTCGGCCCGATGGCCCGGAGCGTCACCGACCTCGCGCTCGCCTACGACGCCATGCAGGGCCCCGATCCGGACGATCCGGTCGCGACGCTCCGCCCGGCGGAGCCGGTCCTGCCGCGGCTCGAGGCGGGGATCGACGGCCTGCGCGTCGCGGTGGCCGGCGGCCATTTCGCCCGCAACGGCGATCCGGACGCCTTCGCGGCGGTGGCACGCGCCGCCGAGACGCTCGGCGCGCGGCGCACCGTCGAGCTGCCGGAGGCCCACCGCGCCCGCGCGGCCGCCTACCTGATCACCGCGGCCGAGGGGGCGACGCTCCACCTCGACCGTCTGCGGACCCGGCCTCAGGATTTCGACCCGGCGGTGCGCGACCGGCTGATCGCCGGGGCGATGATCCCGGCACCCCACGTGGAGCGGGCGCAGCGGTTCCGCCGCTGGTACCGGGCGCGGGTGCTGGAGCTGTTCGAGACCGTCGACGTCATCCTGGCCCCGGCTACGCCCTGCCGCGCGCCGCGGGGCGGCCAGACCCACTTCGTCCTCGACGGCGTGACGCTGCCGGTGCGCGCCAATATCGGGGTGTTCACGCAGCCGATCTCCTTCATCGGCCTCCCGGTCGTGGCGGCGCCGGTCCGGCTCGACGCCGGTCTGCCGCTCGGCGTCCAGATCATCGCCGCGCCCTGGCGCGAGGATCTCGTCCTGCGCGCGGCGCGCCACCTCGAACGGACCGGCGTCAGCGCGGCGCCCATCGCGGAGCTTGCCCGATGATCATCGACGATCCCGCCGTGAAGGCCGAGGTCGAGGCCGCGTTCCGGGCCTACGAGACGGCGCTCACCACCAACGACGTCCCGACCCTGGAGGCGCTGTTCCGGGACGATCCGCTGACCATCCGCTACGGGATCGGCGAGAACCTCTACGGCATGGACGCGATCCGCGCCTTCCGCCGGGCCCGCTCCCCGGTGGGCCTGGAGCGGACCCTGGCGCGGACGCAGATCACCACCTACGGGCGAGACTTCGCCACCGCGATGACGCTGTTCACCCGCGCCAGCGCGCCGGGCAAGATCGGCCGCCAGAGCCAGACCTGGGCGCGCTTCCCAGAGGGCTGGCGGGTGGTGGCCGCCCACGTGAGCCTGATCGACGCGGACTAGCTGCGGAGCGGCCCGCGCTCCGCCCGGGGCGTGTGGCCGCGGGCTTGCATACGGTCGAGCGTATTCCGCGCCGTCTGGCGCGGACCAACGCGAGTACCCGACCCGAGATGCTGTCCCGTCTGAGAAAACTCGGCGCCCGCGCGGCGCTGGCCGGCGCCCTGGCGCTCTCCGCGAGCACCGCGGCCCTCGCGCAGGGGACGCTGCGGATCGGCATGACCGCCTCCGACATCCCGCTGACCACCGGCCAGACCGACAACGGCGGCGAGGGCATGCGGTTCATGGGCTACACGGTCTACGACGGCCTCATCAATTGGGACCTGTCGAGCGCCGAGCTGGCCTCCGACCTCGTGCCGGGACTCGCGACCAGCTGGGGCGTCGACGCCGCCGACAAGACCAAGTGGACCTTCAAGCTCCGGCCCGGCGTCAAATTCCACGACGGCTCCGACTTCACCGCCGACGCGGTGGTCTGGAACCTCGACAAGCTCCTGAAGGCCGACGCGCCGCAGTACGACCCGCGCCAGTCCGCGCAGGGCAAGACCCGCATCCCGGCGGTCGCGAGCTACCGGGTGGTCGACCCGCTGACGGTCGAGATCACCACCAAGGCCCCCGACGCGACGCTGCCCTACCAGATCGCCTGGATCATGATGTCGTCGCCGGCCCAGTGGGAGAAGCTCGGCAAGTCCTGGGACGCCTTCGCCAAGCAGCCCTCCGGCACCGGCCCGTGGAAGCTGACCCTGTTCGCCCCGCGCGAGCGCGCCGAGATGGTCCCGTTCAAGGAGTACTGGGACGCGAACCGCGTGCCGAAGCTCGACAAGCTCGTGCTGATCCCGCTGCCGGAGGCCAACGCCCGGACCGCCGCCCTCCGCTCCGGACAGGTGGACTGGATCGAGGCGCCCGCGCCGGATTCCGTGGCCTCGCTGAAGAGCGCCGGCTTCACCATCGTCACCAACGCCTACCCGCATAACTGGACGTGGCACCTGTCGCGCGTCGAGGGCTCGCCCTGGAACGACATCCGCGTGCGCAAGGCGGCGAACCTCGCCATCGACCGCGAGGGCCTGAAGGAGCTGCTCGGCGGCCTCGCGATCCCCGCGAAGGGCTTCATGCCGCCCGGCCACCAGTGGTTCGGCCACCCGACCTTCGACATCAAGTACGACCCGGACGCCGCCAAGAAGCTGCTGGCCGAGGCGGGCTACAGCCCGGCCAAGCCCCTGAAGCTGAAGGTCGCGATCTCGGCCTCCGGCTCGGGCCAGATGCAGCCCCTGCCGATGAACGAGTTCGTGCAGCAGAACCTCGCCGACGTCGGCATCCAGGTCGACTACGAGGTCGTGGAGTGGAACACGCTGATCAACATCTGGCGGGCCGGGGCCAAGGCCGACATCTCCCGCGGCGTCTCGGCGATCAACTACTCGTACTTCATCCAGGACCCCTTCACCGGGTTCATCCGCCACCTGCAGTGCAACTTCGCCCCGCCGAACGGCACGAATTGGGGCTACTACTGCGACCCGGCGATGGACAAGCTGTTCGACCAGGTCCGCAACACCTTCGACAAGGCCGAGCAGACGAAGGTCCTGGAGAAGGTCCACGAGAAGTACGTCGACGACGCGCTGTTCGTCATGATCACGCACGACGTCAACCCGCGCGCGATGAGCCCCAAGGTGAAGGGCTTCGTCCAGGCGCAGAACTGGTTCCAGGACTTCTCGAAGATTACGATGGCGACGGCGGGGCGGTAGCGCCGCCGTCGCGCCCGCGAGCGATCGGAGGCACGGATCGGGTTCGCGAAGACAGATCTGCAGGAGGCGCGGGTCCCCTCTCCCGTGCGGGAGAGGGACAGGGTGAGGGGTGCGACCGCGCCGGAACGACCTGATCCCTCACCGCAACCCTCTCCCGCACGGGAGAGGGGGCTTGTTGCGTCTCGCGAGGACCGAAGCGCGATCTTCGAAGTCTCGCCGCGTCGGCGGCGACAAAATACCGATGGGCCAGAAGGCGAGTAATGCTGCTCTACATCCTCAAACGGCTGGTCTACGTGACGCCCGTGGCGTTCGGGGTCAGCGTCGTCTGCTTCCTCCTCGTCCACCTCGCGCCGGGCGATCCCCTGAGCGCGGTTCTGCCCGCGGACGCCACCCAGGCCACCATCGACGAGATGCGGGCCGCCTACGGCTTCGATAAGCCCCTGCCGGTCCAGTACCTGATCTGGCTGTGGCACGTGCTGCACGGCGATCTCGGCACCTCCATCGCCACCGGCCGCCCGGTGCTCGGCGAGGTCAGCCGCGCCGTGGTGAACTCGCTGATCCTCGCCTCGGTGGCGACCGTGATCGGCTTCACCTTCGGCACCCTGTTCGGCTTCGTGGCGGGCTATCACCGCAACTCCCTGGCCGACCGGGCGGCCTCCGCCGTGTCGGTCTTCGGCGTGAGCGTTCCGCACTACTGGCTCGGCATGGTCTTGGTGATCGTGTTCTCGGCCAATCTCGGCTGGCTGCCGCCGACCGGGGCCGGGCCCGACGGCTCCGGCAATTGGCGGCCCGACTTCGAGCACCTGCGCTACCTGATCCTGCCGGCGATCACGATGTCGGTGATCCCGATGGGCATCATCGCCCGCACGGTCCGGGCGCTGGTGGCCGACATCCTGTCCCAGGACTTCGTCGAGGCCCTGCGTGCCAAGGGCATGGACGAGCGCGGCGTGTTCCGCCACGTCGTGCGCAACGCCGCCCCGACGGCGCTCGCCATCATGGGCCTGCAGCTCGGCTACCTGCTGGGCGGCTCGATCCTGGTCGAGACCGTGTTCGCGTGGCCGGGCACCGGCTTCCTGCTCAACGCCGCGATCTTCCAGCGCGACCTGCCCCTGCTGCAGGGCTCGATCCTCGTGCTGGCGATGTTCTTCGTGCTCCTCAACCTGCTGGTGGACGTGATGCAGACCGCCCTCGACCCGCGCATCGAGCGCGCTTGAGCCGGAGCCCGACGATGACCGTTCCCGTCACCGCGGCCTCCGTGGCCCTCGACGGCGGCGTCCTCGCCGCCGAGGACGTGACCCACGGGCCCGAGGCCGCCTTCGCCCCGTCGCGCGGTTTCTGGGGCCATGTCGGCCACCGGCTCGTGCGCGACCCCGTCGCCATGGGCGCGGGCGCCGTGATCCTGATCGTGGTGCTGATCGCGATCCTCGCGCCCTGGATCACTCCCATGGACCCCTACAAGGGCTCCATGCTGCGCCGCCTCAGGCACGTCGGCGACGCCACCTACTGGCTGGGCTCGGACGAGCTCGGCCGCGACATGATCAGCCGGCTGATGCTGGGCTCGCGGCTCTCGCTGTTCATCGGCGTGACCCCGGTGCTGATCGCCTTCGTGATCGGCTCCGCGATCGGGATCCTGGCCGGCTACGTCGGCGGCTGGACCAACACGATCCTGATGCGCACCATCGACGTCTTCTTCGCCTTCCCGTCGGTGCTGCTGGCGATCGCGCTGTCCGGCGCGCTCGGCGCCGGCATCTTCAACTCGATCGTGTCGCTGACCTGCGTGTTCGTGCCCCAGATCGCCCGCGTGGCCGAGAGCGTCACGACGGGCATCCGCAGGCGCGACTACATCGACGCCGCCAAGCTGTCGGGCGCCTCGGCCCTGACGATCATGCGCGTGCAGGTGCTCGGCAACGTCGTCGGGCCGATCTTCGTCTACGCGACCAGCCTGATCTCGGTCTCGATGATCCTGGCCTCCGGCCTGTCGTTCCTCGGCCTCGGCGTGCGCCCGCCCGAGCCCGAATGGGGCCTGATGCTCAACACCCTGCGCACCGCGATCTACGTCAACCCGGTCGTGGCCGCCCTCCCGGGCGTCTGCATCTTCGTCGTCTCGATCGCCTTCAACCTGTTCTCGGACGGCCTCCGGTCCGCCATGGAGATTCGCCAGTGAGCGTCATCCCGGACGCCCCCGACCCGTTCGCCCGCGACCGCGGCGGACCGGCCCAGCCGCTGCTGTCGGTCTCGGGCCTCGTCAAGCACTTCCCGGTCCGCAAGGCCGGCGGCAAGAAGCAGGTGGTCCGGGCGGTCGACGGCGTCGACTTCGACGTCCTGAAGGGCGAGACCCTCGGCATCGTCGGCGAGTCCGGCTGCGGGAAGTCGACGACCGCCAAGCTGCTGATGGGCCTGATTGAGCGCGATTCCGGCACGATGCTGTACGACGGCCAGCCGGTCGGCGAGCGGGCCATGCCCTGGCGGTCCTACCGCCGCCAGGCCCAGATGGTGTTCCAGGACAGCTACGCGTCGCTCAACCCGCGCATGACCGTCGAGCAGTCGATCGCCTTCGGCCCGAAGGTGAACGGCGTGCCCGCCCGCGAGGCGGTGGAGCGCGCCCGCGGGCTGCTCGCCCGGGTCGGGCTGGAGCCGAAGCGCTTCGCCGGCCGCTACCCGCACGAGATCTCCGGCGGCCAGCGCCAGCGGGTGAACATCGCCCGCTCGCTCGCCCTGGAGCCGCGGCTGGTGCTCCTCGACGAGGCGGTCTCGGCGCTCGACAAGTCGGTGGAGGCGCAGGTCCTGAACCTGCTCCTCGACCTCAAGGCCGAGTTCGGCCTGACCTACATCTTCATCAGCCACGACCTGAACGTCGTGCGCTTCATCTCCGACCGGGTGATGGTGATGTATCTCGGCCGGGTCTCCGAGATCGGCCCGTCCGACACGGTGCTCGACGCGCCGGCGCACCCCTACACCGAGGCGCTGCTCGCCTCGATGCCGTCTCTCGATCCGGACAACCGCACTCAGGCGGCGCTGCTCGCGGGCGACCCGCCGAACCCGATCGACCCGCCAACGGGCTGCCGCTTCCACCCGCGCTGCGCCCTGGCGGAGGACGTCTGCGGCCGGACGGAGCCGCCCCTCGACACGGTCCGGCCGCTGCACCGCGTCGCCTGCCTCGCCCGGCAGCCCGGCTCGGGCCACTCCGCGGCCCCCGCGGGCGCGCTGGCAGCATGAGCACCCCGATGTCCGGTTCAGAACCCGCGGTCGCCCTGAAGGACCTGCGCGTCGCCTTCGGCAAGGTCCAGGTCGTCGACGGCGTCGACCTGAGCCTGGAGCGCGGTCAGGCGCTGGCGCTCATCGGCGAGTCGGGGTCGGGCAAGAGCGTGACCCTGCGGGCGATTCTGCGGCTGTTCCCCGAGGGGCGCAGCCGGATCGAGGGCGGCATCCGGGCCGCCGGCAAGGACGTGCAGGCGCTGACCCGGCGCCAGCTCGCGGATTTCCGCGGCGGCGACGTCTCGATGATCTTCCAGGAGCCGCTGCTCGCCTTCGACCCGGTCTACACGGTCGGCCGGCAGATCACCGAGGCGATCCTGCGCCACGAGCGGATCTCCAAGGACGAGGCCCGCAAGCGGGCGCTCGCCCTGTTCGAGCGGGTGCGGATCCCGAGCCCGGAGCGGCGGCTCGACAACTACCCGCACGAGATGTCGGGCGGCATGCGCCAGCGGGCCATGATCGCGCTGGCGCTGGCCTGCCGGCCGCAGGTCCTGCTCGCCGACGAGCCGACCACGGCGCTCGACGCCACCGTGCAGATCCAGGTCCTGCTGCTGCTCCGCGAGCTGCAGCGCGACCTCGGCCTGTCGATCGTGATCGTCACCCACGATCTCGGCGCGGCCGTGGAGGTCGCCGACCGGATCGCCGTGATGTACGCGGGCAAGATCGTCGAGACCGGCACGGCGCATCAGGTGGTCCTGAACCCGCACCATCCCTACACGATCGGCCTGCTGCGCAGCCGGGCGGAAGGGGCGCTCGCCAAGGGCTCCCGGCTCCAGACCATCCCGGGCAGCCCGCCGGATCTCGCGAACCGCCCGCCGGGCTGCCCGTTCGCGCCGCGCTGCTTCCTGGCCGAGGAGCGCTGCCGCCGCGAGATGCCGCCGGTCGCCGAGATCGCCCCCGGCCACCGCGTCGCCTGCTGGCGGACCGAGGAGGCCTCGGCGGCCTACCGGGCCGGCCCGACACCCGTCCGCGCCGCCGAGCCGGTCCCGGCCTGACCTCGACGCCCCCGCGCCGAGGCTTTATCCGGCTCGGCGCGGGCCCGCGGCGGCGGACCGCGTCCGAACCGGCCGCGCGGGCGTCACGATGAGCCAAGTCCAATCCGGACCAGTCCTATCCGGGCCAGTCCCGTCCGAGATCCTGCTCGTCCCCCGGGGCGAGGCCGGGCACTTCCTGCCGGCGGCCCTCGGCTGGCTGGGCAAGCGGGTCACCGTCACGGCCCGGCCCGGCCCGGCGAACCACATCCTCTGCCTGCCGGTCCTCGATTTCGTGCGTCTCGGCTTCCCGGAGGCGAACGGGCGCCTCGACCTCCTCGAACCGGGGGATGCCGAGAACCTCCGCGCCGGGCGCGCCGCGCTGCTCCTCGACCTCTCGAACGAGGGGCCGGGCCTGCACGCCCCGACCTTCGAGGCGCTGCACCGGAACCTCGAGGAACTTGGGATCCCGCGCGAGCGGGTGATCCTGGTCACGCAGAACCGGCTGCTGCGGCTCGACTACGAGCGCCTCTACGGCGAGGGCCTGCGGTTCTGGACCTTCGAGTTCTTCCCGCTCCAGGTCGCCCTCTGGCTGGACGACGCCGAGGGCCCGCGGCTCTTCCCCCAGCATCCCCTCGACCGCGCCGGCTACGCGCCCTTCGCCCGCACCAGCGGCCCGGCCCGCTTCCTCTGCCAGAACGCGGCCCTGCGCTGGCACCGGGTGCTGCTCTACCGCTGGTTCCAGCTCGGCGGGCTGGACCGCGACGGGCTGATCTCCTTCCACGGCATCGGCGAGGACAACCCGAAGGCGGGCGGCATCAACGTCTTCCACGCGCCGCCGGAGATCGAGGCGGCCTTCGGGCCGCTGCTCGCCGATGTCGGCAGCTGGATCCCGCGCCGGGCGCGGCGGATCGATGCCGATCAGGGCACCGACATGGTCATGACCCTGGATACCCGCACCTACGCGGAGTGCGACCTGACCGTCATCTCGGAGACCGACTTCTTCGAGCCGGGCGTCGAGCGGATCACCGAGAAGTCGATCAAGGCGGCGGCCACGGGCCTGCCCTTCGTGATGGTGGGCGCGCCGCGCGCCGTCGAGCGGCTGTCCGAGCTGGGCTTCCAGACCTTCGGCGGCTTGATCGACCACCATTACGACCTCGTGTCAGACCCGGCCGAGCGGCTGCCGCTCGTGTTCCGGTCGATCGAGCGGGCCTGGACCGCGTGCCGGGACGATCGGGCGGGCTGGCACCGCCTGGCCCGGGAGCAGGCCGAGGCCAACGTGGCCCACGCGCGGCGCGGATTGCTGCCGCAGCTCGACCGGGTGATGGTCGCGCCGCTGATCGAGCGGCTGAACCGGTTCATGGAGACGGGCGCGATCGTGCACTGACCGCGTCGCGGCCGTGAACGTCCGGGCGGGAATCCGGCGCGGCCCGCAGGACCTCCGCCATGCGCCGCACGGCCGGCTCGATCGCCCGCTCGGGCACGGCGGCGTAGCCGAGGAGCAGGCCCGGATGCGCCGGCCCGACGTGATAGGCCGAGAGCGCGACCGCCGAGATCCCCGCGCGCCCGAGCGCCGCCGCGGCGGCCACGTCGGTCAGGGCCGGGCCCCAGGCCGGCCCCGGCAGGGCGATGAGGTGCATCCCGCCCTCCATGGCGGCGATCGCCGCGACGTCCCCGGCGTGGCGGCGCGCGGCCTCGATCAGCGCCTCCTGGCGCAGGGCGTAGAGGCGGCGGGTCCGGCGAAGATGGCCGGCGAGATGGCCGTCCTCGATGAAGCGCGCCAGCGCCCACTGGCCGATCCCGGGTGGGGCGGGGCCGGTCTCGGCCAGCGCCTGATTGACCGGCGCGACGAGACCGCGGGGCAGCACGAGGTAGCTCAAACCGAGGGCCGGCAGCAGCAGCTTCGAGAAGCTGCCGACGTAGATCACCCGGCCGCCGCGATCGAGGGCGCGCAGCGGCGCGAGCGGGCGCCCGGCGTAGCGGTAGGCGCCGTCGTAATCGTCCTCCACGATCCAGCCCGAGACCGCCTCGGCCCAGGCCAGCAGGTCGAGGCGGTTCTCCAGGCTCATGGCGTGCCCGAGGGGGTAATGGTGGGCCGGCGTCACCACCGCGAGCCGCGCTCCGGGCGTCCGCGCAGCTGCCGGGGCCACCGACAGGCCACCGGGCCCCACCGGGACGGGGACCGGGTTCAGTCCGGCGCTGGCGAGGGCCTGCGCGATTCCTGGGAAGCCGGGCTCCTCGACCAGGGCGGTCTCGCCGGGATCGAGGAGCAGCTCGGCGAGCAGGCGCAGGCTCTGGCGGATGCCCGCGGTGACGATGACGTCGTCGGCCTCGCAGGCCACGCCGCGCGCCTGCGCCAGATAGGCGGCGACGGCGGCGCGCAGGGCCGGCGAGCCGCGCGGGTCCGGCTGCTCGGTCGGGCCGTGGCGCCACTCGGCTTGGAGCAGGCGACCCCAGACCTCGAACGGGAAGGCGTCCGGGGCCGGCCGGCCCAGGGCGAAGGCGTCGGGCACGCCCGGACCCGCCATGTAGCGCCGCGACGGGGCGGCCACGAGGCGGGCGCCCCGGCGGGACAGGTTCGGGGCGGGCACAATGCCCGGGCGGCGGAGCGGGCCCGGCGCCGGCAGCGCGTCGTCCGGCAGGGTCGCGGCGACGCGCGTCGCGGAGCCCGGCCGCGCCGTGAGGTAGCCCTCGGCGGTGAGCTGCTCCAGCGCCAGGACGACGGTCCCGCGCGCGCAGCCGAGGTCGGCGGCCAGGATCCGCGAGGCCGGGAGCCGGGCCCCGCGCGGCAGCCGGCGATCGAGGATCGCCGCGCGCAGGCCCTCCCGGAGCTGCGCGTGCAGCGGCGCCGCGCCCGCGGCGTCGAGGGTGAGCGTCAGGGGCAGGGGAGCCCGGGCCATGAGGCAGACTGGTCCAGTCGCAGTTCGAGAATTGGACCTTTCGCCTGGACCGCCGAACGGTCAAGCACGGATCCGCAAGACCGCCGCAGGACAGGCCCATGTACCAGCCGCCCCATTTCCGGGACGATTCCCGCGCCGCGCAGCACGCGCTGATCCGCGCCAATCCCCTCGGCCTGCTGGTGACCGTCGGCGCGGGTGGCCTGATCGCCAACCCGATCCCGTTCCTGCTGGACGACGACGGCCCCCACGGGGTGCTGCGGGCGCACCTCGCCCGCGCCAACCCGCAGGGGGAGGATCTCACCGCGGCGGAGGAGTGCCTGATCGTGTTCCAGGGGCCGCAGGGCTACGTCACGCCGAGCTGGTACGCGAGCAAGCGCGAGCACGGCCGGGTGGTCCCGACCTGGAACTACGCCACGGTCCACGCCTGGGGCCGGCCCCGGGTGATCGAGGATGCGGACTGGCTCGGGCGCCAGATCGCCGACCTCACCGCCCTGCGCGAGGCGCCCCGGGCCGAGCCGTGGGCGGTCGCCGACGCGCCGGCGCCCTTCGTGGCCGCGCAGGTCCGGGGGATCATCGGCATCGAGGTTCCGATCACGCGGATCGAGGGGAAGTGGAAGATGAGCCAGAACAGGCCCGAGGCCGACCGGCACGGGGTCATCGCGGGGCTGCGCGCCGAGGGCGAGGCGGGTCTCGCCGGGCTGGTCGCCGAGCGGAGCGGTCTGTGAGCGCGCGCCTCAACGGCTTCGGCCAGCCCGTCGGCCCGGCGCTGCCGGACTGGAGCCCGCGCCCGCGGCCGCCGCGCACGCCCCTGGAGGGCCGCTTCTGCCGGCTCGTACCGCTCGACGCGGCGGCGCACGCGGACGCGCTCTACGCCACCTACAGCGCCGCTCCCGACACGCGCGGCTGGACCTATCTCGGCGACGAGATGCCGGAGAGCGCGGAGGCCTACCGGGCGCGCCTGGCGACGCAGCAGGCGAGCGAGGACCCGCTGTTCCACGCGATCCTGGATCCCGCGAGCGGCGACGCCCTCGGGATCGCCTCGTATCTCCGGATCGATCCCGCCAACGGCGTGATCGAGGTCGGCCACCTCCACTTCGGCCCGCGGCTGCAGCGGGCGCCCGCCGCCACGGAGGCCATGGCGCTGATGATGGCCCGGGCCTTCGACGAGCTCGGCTACCGGCGCTACGAGTGGAAATGCGACAGCCTCAACGCCCCGTCCCGGGCGGCGGCGCTGCGGCTCGGCTTCACCTTTGAGGGCATCTTCCGCAACGCCGTGGTGGTGAAGGGCCGCTCCCGCGACACGGCGTGGTTCTCCGTCACCGATTCCGAGTGGCCGCGGGTCCGCGCCGGCTTCGCGGCGTGGCTGGACACGTCGAACTTCGACGGGGCGGGCCGCCAGCGGCGCGGGCTCGCGGACCTGCGCGCCGCCGCGGGCTGAGCCGGCTCAGGGGCCGCCGGCCAGGAAAGCCTCCGCGCTGCGCAGGCTGAGCGCCATGATTGTCAGGGCCGGGTTCGCCGCGAGCGAGCTCGGAAAGGTCGAGCCGTCGCAGATCCACAGGTTGTCGATGTCGAAGCTTCGGCCGTGCGGGTCGACGACGGCGCTCGTTCCGTCGCGGCCCATCCGGCAGGTCCCGAGCGTGTGGGCGACGCGCTCCAGCACCCAGACGTCGTCGGCCCCCGCTTCCTCCCAGAGATCGCGCATGACCTTCGTGGCGTGCGTGTTGAGGCGGTTCTCGTTGGTGCTGTAGCCGAAGCTGATATGGGCCTTGCGCATCCCGTGCGCGTCGGTCTCGTCGGCGAGGGTCAGCACGTTGGCGTCGCAGGGCAGCGTCTCGCCGTTGATGCCGATGCCGGCGAAGTGGTTGTAGCGGTCGAGGTAGTCGAGGAGCGGCTGCCCCCACAGGCCGCGCCCCCGCGCCGCCGAGTTGCCGAAGGTCAACGGCACCACGCCGAGGCTCTGGATCAGGTAGCCGCCGGCGAAGTCGGCGCCGGCGCGGATGAAGTCCTCGGTGATCAGCGAGGACGGGTAGCCCCGGTTCATGCGCACCTCGTGGTCGAAGGTGCCCCAGACCTGGGTCGCCACGTGCCCCATGTAGTTGCGCCCGATCTGGCCGCTGGAATTGGCGAGCCCGAGATGGAGCAGCAGGCGCGGCGTCTCGACCGCCCCGGCGCAGAGGAAGACGGCGCCGCAGCGCTGCCGCCGCTCGGCGCCGTCCTGCCGGTAGACCACGCCGGTGATCCGACCGTCGGCGCCCCGCTCCAGACCGTGGACGAAGGCTTCGGCCCGGATCTCGGCGCCGCGGGCGACCGCGTAGGGCAGGTAGGTCACGTCCATGCTGGCCTTGGCGCCCGTGCGGCAGCCCTGGTGGCAGAAGCCGCAATTGATGCAGGCGTTGCGGCGGGGCCCGTCCTCGGACTGGAAGTCCCGCGAGACCACGGCGGCGGGCGCGTCCGCCCACCGGATGCCGCGGGCCTCGCAGGCCCGCGCCATGATCTGCGCCGGCCCGTTCCGCGGGACCGGGGGCAGGGGATAGCGGCGGTCCGCATCCCACGGATAGCTCTGCGCGCCCGAGACGCCGAGGAAGCGCTCGACCCGCTCGTAGAACGGGAGCAGGTCCTCGTAGGACAGCGGCCAGTCGACCCCTTCGCCGCTCTCCGTGTGGAGTCGGAGGTCGCGGGCGTCGGCCCTCGGCACGAAGGCGCCCCAGTGCAGTGTCGAGCCGCCGACGCCGGTGCCGCTGTTGTTCGCCCCGAAGGCTTCCGGGGTCGAGCCGCCGCTCAGCCGCTCCTCGGTCCAGTAGATCTCGTCCGCGAGGGTCTCGTCGAAGGCGAAGCGCTCGGGCGTGAAGTTCGGTCCGGCCTCCAGGGCCACGACCTTCAGCCCCGCGGCGGCGAGGCGCGCGAGGAGCGGCGCGCCGCCCGCGCCGGTCCCCACCACGACCGCGTCGACGACCTCGTCCGCGCGGTAGGTCCGCATCCCCGCGAGGTTCATCGTCCCGCCTCCGTCCGCAGCGCCGGCGGCTCCCAGGATTCCGGCGCGTCGAGCCCGACGGCGTGGAAACCCGGCAGGTCGTCGGCGATCTCGCCCGGCCTGTCGCCGCCGGCGCCGATGCCCGAGAAGCCGATCCGCGCCAGGGCCGCCGGGTGGCCGAGCCAGAGGCGGACCGCGTCGGCGCGGAGATCCTCGAACCAGAACCGCATCCGGTCAGAATCGAGGCGGCCGCCGAGGCTCTCCGGGACCTTCAGCGCGGCGCGCGCGCACAGGGTGAGCAGCCCGTCCTGTCCGGCCGCGTCGAGGGCCACGAACGGGCGGTCGCGGGCGATGCGGGCGGCGGCGTCGAGGGTGCGCAGGGCGGCGCGGTAGGCCTCCGCGTCCGGTGGCAGGGCGGCGAAGCGCCAGCCATCGCCGTCTCCGGAGGCCAGCCGCCGGTCGAGGCGGGCGGCCAGATCGAGATGCGGCACGGGCATCACGCGGGCGAGGGCGGCCCGCAGGATCGCGAGCTCCACCGGGTCGAGGGCCGCCGGTCGATAGGCGGGATCGTCCGGCGCGGCGCGCTCCGCGAGGGCGCCGCGCAGGCGGCTGTTCACCCGCTCGGAGGCGATCAGCGCCGCGTAGTCCGGCGGGACCTCCGGGCCGGCCTCGACGGTCGGCCGGGGCCGTTCGCCGAGATGGTCGCGCAGGTGGTCAGCAAGGGCGGCGGGCCGCTCCAGCGGCAGGAGGTGGCCGACGCCGTCGAACGTGACGAGACGGTGGTGCGCGAGGTGGGGCGCCGTGAGGGCCCGCTGCGCGTCCGGCCCGAGGTCGGCATCCTCGGACCCGGCCAGGATCAGCGCCGGGGTGCGCAGGATCCCGACGCGGCGGCACCAATCGTCGTTCGCACCTTCCTTGAGCCAGGCCTTCCAGGCGGCCGGCGCGGCCCGCAGGACGTCGGCCACCGCCCGCGCCTCGGTCTCGGGATCCAGGCCGTCGCCCACGTTGGCGCGCACGAAGGCCGCGGCCTCGCGGCGCCGTGTCTCGGGATCCGCGTCGATCCAGGCGAGCATCTTGGCGCGCCGATCCTCCGGGATCGGCTCCGGGCTCGGCGGCGAGCCGGAGACCAGGACGAGGTCGGTCAGGCCCGTCAACCCGATCTCGCCATCCTCGGCCCGGCGCGCCAGCGCCAGGGCCACCTTGGCCCCCATGCTGTGCCCGGCGATCCCGAAGCGCGCCGGAGCCCGCGCGCGGATGGCCTCGGCCACGTGATCGGCCATCGCGGCGACGGAATAGCCCGGCGTGCCGGCGGCATCGCCGAAGCCCGGCAAGTCTACCGGAACGCAAGTCAACGGCGTCCCGTCGAGGGCGCGCGCGAGTCGCTCCCAGCTTCGGGCACTTCCGCCCAGAAAGTGCAGGCAGAACAGGACTTCGGGTTCGGACATCGGCGAGACATCGCGCGGCGCCAGAATGCTTCAAGCGTACGCGACGCCGCACGGCCGAAGTCTTGGCCCGGTGCCGTTGGCCCAGTCGTGACCGCGTGCGATCAGGGAGACCGGAGGAGGCGGTGATGACCGATCTGGAACAGGCCTGGCGCGTGGAGGAGGCCTGCCTCAACGCCTGGCCGAGCCCGCGCGAGCTCCTGGTGCACGGCTACCTGCTGCGCGCCGCCGGGGGCCGCTCGAAGCGACAGAATTCCGTGAACCCCATGCGCGGGAGCGGTGCGCCCGGACCGGCCATCGCGGCCGCGCGCGCGATCTACGGCCGCCTGGGCCAGCGCCCGATCTTCCGCGTGCCGGCGATCGCCCCGCAGATGGAGCCGCTCCTCGCCGGCGGCGATTACACCGTGGTCGACGAGACCTGCACGCTGATCCGCGCGCTCGACGACCTCACGAGCGCGCCCGATCCGGCCGTGGCGGTCGCCGCGGCGCCGGGGCCGGACTGGCTGGCCCTGCGCGACGCGGTGAACCGCGCGGATGAAGCGGCCGCGCGGGTGTTCCGCGACACCGTCGCCGCCCTGGCCCTGCCGCGGGCCTTCGCGGCGGCCGCGGCCGAGGGCGGCATCGGCGCCATCGCCTTCGGGGTGCTCGACCGGGAGCTGATGGTCATCGAGGCGGTGGCGACGCCCGAACCCCTGCGCGGCCGCGGCCATGCCCGGCGCGCGGTCGGCGCGCTGCTGCGCTGGGGCCGGGCGGAGGGCGCCCGGGCCGCCTGCCTGCAGGTCGTCGCCGCGAACATGCCGGCGCGAGGGCTCTACCGCGCCCTCGGCTTCGAGCGCGAACTGTACCGCTATCACTACCGGGTCGGTCCGGAGCCGGGCTGAGACTCGGGGCGGGTCGCGGCCCGCAACTGCGCCCAGTCCCGGCCGACGGCCGTCGTCTCAGGCGTCGAACAGCGAGCCCTGCCGCGTCGGGGCAGGGCGCGTGCCGGCCCGCTTGCCCGGCGTCGCCGACGGGGCCGCGCCGCCGCGACGTCCGGACCTCGCCGTCGGTGACGGATCGGCGGGCAGGGACGGGTCGGCCGTCCCGTCGGGCACGGCCGTCACGGTCCCGTCGGCGAATTGCAGGCTGAGCCGCTGCGCGGCCGCCGCCTCCGCGGCGCGACGGACGGGCAGACCGGCCGCATCGCGCACCAGCACGTAGCCGCGGTCGAGCACCGCGCGGTAGCTGAGCGAGCCGAGCAGGCCCGCCAGACCGTCGAGCCGGTCGCGCCGCCGCTCGATGCTGCGCGCGCCGGCCTGGCCGAGGCGCTCCGACAGGGCGAGAAGCCGGTCGGTGCGACGCGCCTGCAGCGCCCGGGCCCGTTCCAGGCTGGCCTCGCGCGCGACGACGAGGCGGCGCCCGAGCTGGATCAGGGCCTCGCCCTTGCGCTGGACGTCGTTGCGCAGGGCGTGGAGGGGCCGGTGGTCGATCCGCGCCAGCCGCGCGCGGGCGTTGGCGAGGGCCACGTCGGGCGAGCGACGGGCCATCCGGTCGAGCAGGAGCTGGAGCCGCGCCCGGTGGCGGCTCGCGCCCGCCGCCAGCGCCGGGGCGAGGCGCGCCTCGGCGAGGTCGAGCCGCTGGCGCTTGGCCGCCAGCAGGGCGTCGGCGCTCGGAAGGGCGCGTCCGAGGGCGCGCAGGTCCGAGCGGTCGCGGTCGATCCGGCGCCCGACCGCCCCCCTGCCGCGGGCCGACAGGTCCGCCACCGTGGCGATCAGGTCGGCGCGGACCGGCACCGCCATCTCGGCGGCCCCCGTCGGCGTCGGCGCACGGCGATCGGAGACGTAGTCGATCAGCGTGGTGTCGGTCTCGTGACCGACCGCCGAGATCAGCGGGATCGCGCTCGCGAAGGCGGCGCGGACGACGCACTCCTCGTTGAAGGCCCAGAGGTCCTCGATCGAGCCGCCGCCGCGGGCCACGATGAGCACGTCCGGGCGCGGGATCGGGCCTTCGGCCGGGAGGGCGTTGAAGCCGCGGATCGCGGCCGCGACCTCCTCGGCCGCGCCGTCGCCCTGGACCCGCACCGGCCAGACCAGAACCGGCCGGGGAAAGCGGTCCTCCAGCCGGTGGAGGATGTCGCGGATCACCGCGCCGGTCGGCGAGGTGACGACGCCGACCACCCGCGGCAGGTAGGGGATCGGCCGCTTGTGGTCCGGGGCGAAGAGGCCCTCGGCGGCGAGCTGCTTCTTGCGCTCCTCCAGGAGCGCCATCCAGGCGCCGAGCCCCGCGGGCTCCAGGCTCTCGATGACGATCTGGTACGAGGACTTGCCCGCGAAGGTCGTGATGCGGCCGGTGGCGACGACCTCCAGACCTTCCTGAGGCCGCTGGCGCAGGCGTCCGAACACGCCCTTCCAGACCACCGCGTCGATCCGTGCCTGCCCGTCCTTCAGGGAGAAATAGGCGTGGCCCGAGCCGTGCTGGCCGCGATACCCCGAGATCTCGCCGCGCAGCCGGACGTGTCCGAAGGCGTCCTCGAGAGTGCGCTTCAGGGCGCCCGCGAGCTCGCCCACCGACCATTCCGGCTGGTTGGCGTTGAGCACGCTGGTCGGCGGGATGTCCACCGCGGGCTGGGCTGCGGGGCGCGGGGGCGGCACGAGGGGCATGGCCGGACGCTAGGGGGCTCCGGCGAGACAGTCAAAGGGCCGCCGTGGAGACGGGCCCGTTCGGCAGGCGCCGCTCCGGCGGCACGTCCCGTGCCGAGCCGCCCGCGACAGCGGCGCCGCCTGTCCCATCGGCAGCGTCCGCCGCCTACTCCACGGCGAGCTCGCGCGGTCGGTCGGAGATCGCCACCGGCGGAACCAGCAGCGACAGGAGCAGGGTCAGCACCGCCACGGCGAACACCGTCCAGAACGTGCCGTGCAGCGCGTGCTGCAGGCCGCCGCGGATCGCCTCCTCGCCGGTCCCGAGGCTCGCCGGATCGTCGAGCAGGCGACGGAGCTGATCGGAGTTCACAGCCGGGCCGCTCGACGGGTTCGCGAGCCGGTAATTCAGCACGGCCCCGAGGACGGTCGCGCCGAGGGTCGAGCCGAGGTTGCGCGAAAAGATGTTCGAGGCCGTCGCCGCCCCGCGCTGCGCCCAGGCGACGCTGTCCTGGATGATCACGATGGCGGCGGTGGACAGGAAGCCCATGCCGAGCCCCATCACGACCGAGCCGCAGGCCGCCACGACCGGGGAGGTGTCCGATCCGAGCGTCACGAAAGCGACCGCGCCGAGGGGCAGGAGCGTCGCGCCGACCAGCAGGATGGGGCGGAGGCCGAACCGCACGAAGCTGCGCGCCGCCGTGGTGGCGCCGATCGGCCAGCCGAGCACCATCAGGGTCAGGGTCAGGCCGGCGATCAGGGGCGATTGCCGCAGCACGCCCTGCACGTACATCGGCAGGAACGCCGTGAGCCCGATCACCGTCATGCCGGAGAGCAGCGTCGCGGTGTTGGCGGTCGCGATCGGGCGCTGCATCCACAGGCGGATGTCGAGCATCGGGTCCGGCGCGCGCCGCTCCTGGACGACGAACAGGATCGCGGCCACCACGAAGGCCAGCGCCGGCCACAGGGCGGCCTCGGCGGACTCGCCCGCCTCGGTCAGCGCGATCATCAGCGCCGCGATGGCGGCGGTGAACAGGGCCGCGCCGATCGCGTCGATCTGGCGGGGTCGGCGCTCGACGCCCTCGTGGAGGAAGCGCAGGAACAGGCCGGCCGCGATCACGCCGATCGGCAGGTTGATCCAGAAGATCCAGGGCCAGCTCAGGTGGCCGATGATCAGGCCGCCGACCAGCGGTCCGGCCACCGACGAGATGCCCCAGACGCTGGCGAGGTAGCCTTGGACCCGGCCGCGTTCCCGCGCGGCGTACAGGTCGCCGACGACGGTCAGGCTCACCGGCTGGATCGCCCCGGCGCCGACGCCTTGGATGAGGCGGAACAGGATCAGCGAGGGCATCGACCACGCGAGCCCGCACAGGAGGGAGCCCGCCAGGAACACCGCGATGCCGAACAGCAGCACCGGCCGGCGCCCGTAGAGGTCCGAGAGCTTTCCGAACACCACCGTGGTGGCCGTCTGAGTCAGCAGGAAGGAGGCGAACACCCAGGCGTAGAGGTGGAGGTCGCCGAGTTGGCCGGCGATCTGCGGCATCGCCGTCGACACGATGGTCGCCTCTATGGCGATCATGAACATCGCCGCCATCACCGCGGCGAGGACCAGCGGGCGGCGCGTCTCAGCGGGTATCGGCATGGACGCGGTTTAATCCCCGCGAACGTCTCAACCTAGCGATGAAACGCGCGCGATCCGTCCGCGAGCGCGAGAGCCGTGCGAGAACGCACATGACCGGCCAGTCGATATCGGCGCTCGCCATGAGCTCCCTCCCGGCGCGGCCGATCGGGCGTCGAGCTTCTGGCCGCGTCATACCGGGGCCGCGGAGCGGAGCCCGGGATGACCGATCTGTTGCGAGAGCGTCGCGTCTCCCGGGAGCGACGCGCCGGCCTCGACCGGCAGACCCACGGGTCTCGGCCGCCGCTACGCCTCCCTATCGGCGTCGAGGTCGCGCCCGCGCGTCTCGGGCAGCAGGAACGCGGCGATCGTCCCGACGAGGCTGAACGCGGCGAGGTAGTAGGCCGGCGCGAGCCGGTCGCCGGTGGCGGCGATCAGCCAGTTCACCACGTAGTTGGTGCTGCCGCCGAACACCGAGACGGAGACCGCGTAGACGATCGACAACCCGGCGCTGCGCACCGCCCGGGGCAGGGCCTCGGGGATGCCGACGATCACGGCCGCCGCGTTGATGGAGGACAGCGCCGAGAGCAGGAAGGTGACCGCGTAGACGCTGGCGGCGCTCGGCGCTTGCACCACCCAGGCGAAGGCCGGGACCGCCAGGATCAAGATCAGCGCCCGCGGCCAGATCATCACGGGTCGCCGTCCGTACCGGTCGGCCAGCCAGCCGCCGAGCAGCGGGAAGATCACCGAGGCGAGCCCGAGGGCGATCGGCACCGCCGTGGCGGCGGTCTCGCTCAGGCCGAGGGTCGCGCCGGCGAAGACGGGCATGTTGGTGCCGACCGCGTTCGACACGGTGGAGGCCGCGATGACCAGGAAGGTCAGGCCCAGCAGGCGGCCGTGCTCGCGCAGGAGCCGGCCGACCACCGCCATCGTCGAGGCCGCCGCGTGCGGATCCTCCTCGGCGCCGGCCGTCTCGGGCAGGTGACTGCGGATGACGAGGCCGACCGGCACCACGCACAGGCCGAGGGCGAACATCAGCCGCCAGCCCCACTGCGCCATCGCCTGTTCGCCGACCGCGAGCGCCAGAGCGGTCGCGATGATCCCGGCGAACAGGGCCGCGCAGCCTTGACTGGCGATCTGCCAGCTCGTCACGAAGCCGCGCCGGTCGGGGGGGGCGGCTTCCAGCAGGAAGGCCGTCGAGGGACCGACCTCGCCGCCGAGGGCGAGGCCCTGCACGAGGCGGCCGGCGATGACGATGACCTGCGCCCAGCCGCCGATCGTCGCGTAGGAGGGGCAGGCGGCCAGCATGAGCATGCCGACGGCCATCAGCGCGATGGTGATCAGCATCGCGGGTTTTCGGCCGGCCCGGTCCGCGAAGGCGCCGATCAACACGCCGCCGATGGGCCGCATGACGTAGCCGATGCCGAACAAAGCCAGGGATGCCAGCAGGCTGTGGGTCGGGTCGTTCGCCGGGAAGAAGGCCTCGCCGATCGGCTTGGCGAAGAAGGCGTAGACGGTGAAGTCGTAGAATTCGAGGGCGTTGCCGAGAACGACGGCCCCGACCGACTTGCGGTCGAGGGCGGGATGATGCGCGCCGGGATGCGGTGCGGTCCGGGCGTCCATCAGCGGGCCGATCCGTCGACCGGGTGCTTGGCGAGACCGCCGGTCACGGGCGTCTCGCCCGATGCCAGGGCCTCGTCATAGCCGGACAACCAGAGCGTGCGCGCTTCCGTCCCCTCCGCGTAGGGGCAGGCTTCCCGGGCCAGCCCCTTGGCGGGCGCGGCTCGGCCGAGGGCGCGGGCATCGAGGTCGTTCGGTGGCGTATCCATTCGGGCGCAGCTCCGTTCCGGTGGGCTGCGGCGCGATGTAGGGCGCGGAACGCGCCCGTCGCCGATCTCAGTGACGCGTCGAGTTCTCGTCCGCGGGCAGCGCCACGGCCTCGCTGAACGGGAATTCCAGCACGATCTCGCCGGCGTCATCCGTGACCACGAGGCACGCGGTCATCAGACGGGCCTGATCCTGGGGCTGGCGCAGGGCGGCGCGGATCGTCTCCCGCGCCGCCTCCCAGGCCGCGTCCGGATCCCGCAGCTCGATCCCGGTCGGGTCGGAGATGACGTCCTCGCCGATCTGCGTGTGGAAGAAGTAGCGCGGCATGGCCTTCACCGTTGCGGGGGGCGCCACCCGGGGCGGAGCAGCCCGTTACAGGTGGTGACGGCCGCGCGTCGGACCAGACCGCGGCGCGATCGGCCCCGTGGCGTCGCCCCTCAGCCGTTCGCGGCCCGTGCGTCCGGCGCGGACGGGACCGGGCGGAGCGTCCGGACTTGGCCGGTCACACCGCCGGCGCGATGCTGCTTCTCCATCGCCATGAGCGGCCGCAGCTCGGGCTCGGCGAAATCCAGGAGCTTGGCGTTGCGCCAGCGCGGCTTGCCGGAGCCGCGGCCGAACCAGCGGGGGCGCTCCTCCTCGACCAGGAGCACCAGCCGCCCCGTCCAGGTCTTCCGGAACCAGAAACGCCCTGTCAGAGACATCGTCCCATCCTCGCCGTCAGCCGCCCCCGGTCTGGCCGCCTCAATAGCGAACTTGGCCGTTCGCGTACTGATTGAAGACGCGGGGTTTCCGGCGCACCACCGATATCCACAAGCCTCGCGAAGGCCCCGGGATGCGCTCAGTGCGCGATGTGCCGGACCGACAGTGCCAGCACGACGAGCCAGACGAGCCCCGCGAGACCGAACACGAACCCGCGGAGGATCGCCGTCTCGAGCGCGGCGTGCGCGGAGCGCGGCTTCGGCGCCCGTGGCGCGCCGGCCGTCCGCGAGAACGCCGGACGCGCCCGGACCGGGCGCTGCTCCGGCACGGCGAGCAGGCGCGTCAGGCTGTCGGGGAGCGGTCTCGGGTCGGGCTGCACGGCAGCCGCGAGCCTAGCGGGTCGCGCGCCCGCGCGGCAAGCCGCGCGGGGCATGAGCGGGCTCGCGGCAGCGGACCGATTTGTCGCGCACTGACCCCATGCTACAGCTCGACCTCGGGGCGGCCAGTCAGCCCGTCGGTCCGCGCGCATGTCCCTGCCACCTGTTCTGATCACCGGCGTCGCCGGCTTCATCGGGAACCAGCTCGCCCTGCGCCTCCTCGAGGCCGGCCAGCAGGTCGTCGGCCTGGACAGCGTCAACGCCTACTACGACGTGCGGCTCAAGGAAGCCCGGCTGCGGCGCCTCGCGGGCTTTCCGGGCTACAGCTTCGCGCGCCTCGACCTCGCCGACCGGGACGGGCTCGACGGGCTGTTCCGCCGCCACGCGTTCCGCACGGTGATCCACCTCGCCGCCCAGGCCGGCGTGCGCTACTCGCTCACCGATCCGCACGCCTACGCGGCGAGCAACCTCGTCGGCTTCCTGAACATCCTCGAGGCCTGCCGCCACGGCGGTGTGGGGCACTTGCTCTACGCCTCATCCAGTTCCGTCTACGGCGGCGTCACGGCAATGCCGTTCTCGGTGCATCAGAACGTCGACCATCCGCTCAGCCTGTACGCCGCGACCAAGAAGGCGAACGAGCTGATGGCGCACAGCTACAGCCACCTCTACGGCCTGCCGACCACGGGCCTGCGCTTCTTCACCGTCTACGGCCCCTGGGGCCGGCCCGACATGGCGCTGTACCTGTTCACCCGCGCCATCCTGGCGGGCGAGCCGATCCGCGTGTTCAACGAGGGGCGGATGCTCCGGGACTTCACCTACATCGACGACATTGTCGCGGGGATCCGGGCCCTGGCCGAGCGGCCGGCCGCGCCGGACCCCGCGTGGAGCGGCGCGGCGCCGGATCCCGGCACGAGTTCCGCGCCCTACCGGATCTACAACATCGGCAACAACGAACCGGTGGCTCTCCTCGAGATGATCGCACTCCTCGAGGACGCGCTGGGCCGCAAGGCGGAGAAGATCCTCCTGCCGATGCAGCCCGGCGACGTCCCTGCGACCTACGCCGACATCGACGACCTCGTGCGGGACGCCGGCTTCCGGCCCGCCACACCGTTGAAGACGGGGATCGGGCACTTCGTCGACTGGTATCGGACCTATCACGGCGTCTGAGGGGACTTCGCCGCGGCCGTCCCACGGAGCCAATCCGATCACGCGGTGTTGAGTGAGGCGGCGACCTAGAACGGGCGCAGATCCGCCCGCGCGGCGCGGCTAGCCCAGACTAGGCCGTTGCGCGCGCCGGGCGGATTCATTTAGAGCTGTTCCAGGCAGGCGAGCTCTGCCCGCATCGCTGCCGCAGCGGCGGCCAACAGGAGGAAATCCATGCGTTCACTCGTTTTCGGCGCCGTCCTTGCCGTTGTCATGCCTCTCGCCGCGCAGGCCCAGGAGGCCGGCGACGCCGCCGCCGGCGAGAAGGCGTTCGCCCCCTGCAAGGCGTGCCACAACTTCCAGAAGAACGGCGTGGGTCCCGACCTGAAGGGCGTCGTCGGCCGCAAGGCGGGCACCTACGAGGGCTACAACTACTCCGCCGCCCTGAAGAACTCCGGCATCACCTGGGACGAGGCCAACCTGCACGAGTGGCTGAAGAACCCGAAGACGAAGGTGCCGGGCACCAAGATGATCTTCCAGGGTTACCCCGACGACAAGAAGATCAACGACGTCATCGCCTACCTCAAGACGCAGTCCTGAGACGCCCACCTGCGCGAACAGACGGGAGCGGCCACCCGGCCGCTCCCGGCCCGGGCGCGCCGACCCTATTCGGGCATAAGTCCGGCCTGCAGGCTCAGCCTGAGGGTGACGAGGTCGTGAAGCAGGTCCTTGCGGCCCTGGATATCGAGACCGGTCATGCCGCCCGCCTCGTCCGGCAAGCAGGCGAGTTCGTCGCGCAGGGCCTCGCCGGCGGCGGTGAGGAAGATGCTGACCTGACGCTCGTCGACCCGGTCGCGGGCGCGGCGCACCCGCCCGGACGCTTCGAGACGCTTCAGGAGCGGTGTCAGCGTCCCCGAATCTAGGAACAGGCGGTTCCCGATCTCCTTGACCGACAAGCCGTCCTGCTCCCACAAAACCAGCAGGACGAGGTATTGCGGGTAGGTCAGCTCGTGACGCCCGAGGAGGTTGCGGTAGGCGCGACCGAAGGCGTGCGCGGCGGCGTAGACCGCGAAGCACAGCTGGTTGTCGAGGCGCTGCCGTTCCTGCTGGGAAAGCTGGTCGGCACGCGAGTGCCCCGCCCGATCCGGCTCGATGCCGACCTGCGAGGCCGTGGGGCCTGACATAGGAAAACTCTCTCTGGTAAAGGCGGGCTCGCGTACCGGTATGGCGAGGGGCTACTCTTAGGCAGTTCGCTAAACCTATACAATTGGGGCGACCCACGAGGAGTTGCCACACGTTCCGCGCGGTACCGCTCAACGATCCATCAGCGGATGCAGATCGCGGACCATCGCCTTCAGGCGCTCGTCCAGCACGTGCGTGTAGATCTGCGTCGTCGAGATGTCGGCATGGCCGAGGAGCTCTTGGACGATGCGCAGGTCGGCGCCGTTCTGCAGGAGGTGACTGGCGAAGGCGTGGCGGAGCACGTGGGGGCTCACGCGGTCCGAGTGAAGGCCCGCCGACGCGGCCAGCACCTTGAGATCGCGGGCGAAGGCCTGCCGGGTGAGATAGCCGGTGTCGCTGTCGGCCGGAAACAGCCACGGGGACTCCTCCGGCACGGCCGGAAGATGTGTCGCCATGGCGGCGCGGGCCGCCTCGGTCAGGGGCACCAGGCGCTCGCGTCCGCCCTTGCCCTTGACGATGAGGTAGCGCTCGCGACTCGCGCCGGCCGTGCGGGGCAGGGCGACCAGCTCCGAGACGCGCAGGCCCGTGGCGTAGAGCAGCTCGAGCAGGCACACCATCCGGCGCGCCCGTCGGGCCGGTCCCGGCGGTTGAGCGGCGCTGGCGGCGGCCTGCGCCGTGGCGAGCAGCCGGTCGACCTCCGCGATGGACAGCACCTTGGGGAGCGCGCGCGCCCGGCGCGGCCCGGACACCGCGACGCTCGGATCGCTCTCGGCACCGCCCTCGGCGTACAGGAATTTGTGGAAACCGCGCACGCAGGACAGGCGCCGCGCCGCCGAGGACGCCTTGAGGCCCCGCGTCTCGAGATCGATCAGGAAGGCCCGCAGCGTGCCGGCCCCGACGTCGCCGAGGGCCGTGCCCGAGCGCGCGAGATAGTCGAGGTAGTCGTCCAGGTCCCGTCGGTAGGCGCTCAGGGTGTTGAGGCCGGCACCGCGCTCGGCGGCCAGCATGTCGAGGTACTCGGCGACCTCGGGACGGGGCATCCGGGCGGCGTCGCCGCCGCCCTCCGACCCGCTCAACGGCTGCCCGGCTGCAGCTTCGAGGCGGGGATGGTCACGCTCATCTCCCGCGGCGTCGGTTGGACGAAATGCGCGAGCGCGAACATGGCCGCGTAGACCAGACCCGCCAGGATCGCGAGGGTGGCAAAGAAACGGAACAGGGTCGGCACGTCGGTCGAACCTCGGGCAGACGGGCGCTGGCGGCGGGGAGGGGGCGGGCGAAGGCCTTCTCCGAGCCGCCGCCGTTGCCCGGGTTCGATCACGTGAACAAGGCGCTGACAAGGCCCACGACGACACAGCGATGCGTTTCGCAGGCCGCTTGAATCGCGCTAAGAGCCTGCCGCAGGATGTGAGGCTGCCCGCGCGACCGGCGCGCGGGGGCCGGTGGAGAGGCGGGGACGCCGCACGGATGCGATGCAGGAGTCGATGCAGGAGGCCGTGAGCGGGGAGGAGGCGGGGGAACCGATCGAGGCGCGTCTGCGCCGCGCGCTCGGCCTGCGCTCGATCGTGCTCGTCGGCCTCATGGGAGCGGGCAAGAGCACCGTCGGCCGGCGTCTGGCGAGCCGCCTCGGCCTGATCTTCAAGGATGCCGACATCGAGATCGAGGCCGCGGCCGGCCTGACGATCCCCGACATCTTCGCGATCTACGGCGAGCCGAGCTTCCGCGACGGCGAGGAGCGGGTGATCTCGCGCCTGCTGCGGGCCGGCCCCCTCGTCCTGGCGACGGGCGGCGGCGCCTACCTGCGCGAGGCGACCCGCGCGCGCATCGCGGAATCGGCGGTCTCCGTCTGGTTGAAGGCCGATCTGGACGTGCTGATGCGGCGCGTGCGCAAGCGCGGCAACCGCCCGCTGCTGCAGACCGAGGATCCGGAGGCGACGATGCGGGACCTGATGGCCGTGCGCCACCCGGTCTACGCCGCCGCCGACGTGATGGTCATCTCGCGCGAGGTGTCGCACGACCGGGTCGTCCAGGACGTGCTGGAGGCGCTGGACGCCCATCTCAGCGGCGAAGGATCCATCCCCGTGGCCGCCCAGTGAGACCCGAGCGAACCGACCCATGACCGAGCCCCGTCCGGCCCTCCTGACCGTCCACGTGCCCCTCGACGCCGGCCGCGCCTACGACATCCAGATCGGGCGCGGGCTGATCGACACGGCCGGCGCCGCCGTCGCCGCGCTCGGGGGCCGCCGGGCGGCGATCGTGACGGACGCGACGGTGGGCGCGCTCTACGCCGCGCGGCTGCGGACCAGCCTGGAGCGCGCCGGCCTTCAGGCGGGCGTGGTGACGGTGGCGCCGGGCGAGGCCTCCAAATCCTACGCGGGCTACGCGGAGGTCTGCGACGGGCTGCTGGCCCTGAAGGTCGAGCGCGGCGACCTCGTCGTGGCGCTGGGCGGCGGCGTGGTCGGCGACCTCGCGGGCTTCGCGGCCGCCACCCTGCGGCGCGGCGTGCGCTTCGTGCAGGTGCCGACGAGTCTGCTCGCGCAGGTCGACTCGTCGGTCGGCGGCAAGACCGGCATCAACGCGCCGTTGGGCAAGAACCTGATCGGCGCCTTCCACCAGCCGCGCCTCGTCCTGGCCGACACGGCCGCCCTCGACACCCTGTCCGAGCGCGAGATGCGCGCCGGTTACGCCGAGGTCGCAAAGTACGGGTTGATCGCCGATCCGGGCTTCTTCGACTGGTGCGAGGCGAACTGGCGCGGGATCTTCCTTGGCGGTCCGGAGCGCGAGCGGGCCGTCGCGTCCTGCTGCGGGGCCAAGGCCGCGGTGGTCACCCGCGACGAGCGCGAGGACGGCGAGCGGGCGCTGCTCAACCTCGGCCACACCTTCGGTCACGCCCTGGAGCGTCTGACGGGCTACGATTCCGCCCGGTTGGTCCACGGCGAGGGCGTGGCGATCGGGATGGCCCTGGCCTTCCGCTTCTCGGCCCGACTCGGGCTCTGCGCCGGCCAGGATGCCGGCCGCGTCGCGAACCACCTCGCGCTCGCCGGCCTGCCGACCCGCCTGCAGGCCGTCCCCGGCGGATGCGGCGACGTCGAAGCTCTTCTCGACGCGATGACCCAGGACAAGAAGGTCCGCGACGGCGCGCTGACCTTCATCCTCGCCCGGGGGATCGGCCAGAGCTTCATCGCCCCCGGCGTGGACCGGGCGGAGGTGGCGGCGTTCCTGCGGGATGAATTGGCATCGGACCGGACCGTCTGACGCCCGCGAAGGCCGGCTGCCGCCTTGCCTAACGCAGGCCAGGCCGCTATGAGCCTGCCACGTCCGGCGCCGGACACCGCGCGTCGCTGACGGTCCCGTCGGGGCCAGGGCCGCAATAGCTCAGCTGGTAGAGCACCTCATTCGTAATGAGGGGGTCGGGGGTTCGAATCCCTCTTGCGGCACCACTCTTCTCGAAGACGTTGTCCTCCTCCGGAGAGCCTCGTCCAGGCCGCGTTTCCGTGCGACGGCCCGGCCCCTCGAAGGCTTGTTCTCAGGGTCGTGCGTCGGGGGGCTCGCTCATGCCATGGCCAGCACGGCCGCGATCACCGCCACGCCGACCGCGAGCCACGCCGCGTAATCGCCGATCAAGCCGCTGTGGAGCACTTCCAGCGCGCGGGTCGGCGCCGATTGCGAGGCGCTGACCGGGCGGACCACCAGCGCCGGCAGGTGCCTCCGGAACAGGCCGTAGCCCGCGCCGGCCAGGGCGGCGGCGACTGAGGCCCAGGGAAGCCAGCCCGGTCCCTCCGCCAGCGCGTGCACGGCCGGCCGGTGCATGAAGGCCGACGCCGCCCGCGGAAGGGCGTGCTCGATCACGGCCGCCGGCAGACCGATATCGAGGGCCAGGAGAAGGCAGCACGGCGCCAGCATCAGCCATAGCGGCCGGTTGGCCTTCTCGCGCTCGTCCTCGCTCGGGGCGCCGGCCTCGTCGCCGGGATCGGGCCCGAGCCCGAGGAAGATGCGACCGGCGGCCCGCAGCACCGCGGCTCCTGTCAGCGCCGCGCCGATGGCGCCGGCCGCCAGCGCGTGCCCGTGCCCCTGCTGCGCCAGCGCGCCCTGGACCAGGCGCGTACCCTGGTCGAGCGCGCCGAGGGGCAGGCCGCAGAGCAGCAGCCCGGCCAGAGCCATGGCGACCCCGGCGGGCCAGATTCCCCGCCCGAGGCCGCGCAGGGCGATCTCGTCGATGCTGGCCTGGGTGGCGAGCAGGATGCCGGCGATCATGAACAGGGCGCCCTTCACCAGCCCGTGGCCCACCACGTAGACGAGCATCCCGCCGGTCCCGTCCACCGAGAGGGCGCCGAGGCCGGTGAGCATGATCCCGGCATGCGAGATCGTCGAGAAGGCGAGCATCCGCTTGAGGTGCCGCTGCAGCAGGGCCATCCAGCCGCCCAGGAGGGCGGTGAAGCTGCCCAGGCCGACGAGGAGCGCCGGCAGGGCGTGCTGGACCTGATCGGAGCCGCCGAACACGACGGCGCTCACCTTCGCGAGGCCGAACAGCCCGAGCGAGACCATCGATCCGGAGAAGATCACCGAGACCGGGCTCGGCGCCACCGCGTGGGCGTCGGCGAGCCAGAACTGGAACGGCACGATGGCGCCCTTGATCATCAGGGCCGCCGCCACGAGGCAGAACGCCCCGGCCACCACCGGATCCCGGCCACCCCGCGCCACCGCGGCCGCGATGCCCTCGAAGTCGAGCGTGCCGGTCTGAGCGTAGATCAGCCCGATGCCGCCGAGCATCAGGAAACCCGCGAGGCTGTTCACCACCGTGAAGTTGATGGCGCCCGCCAGCGCCGATTCCGCCAGATGGTAGGCCGTGAGCGCGAAGGCCGCGACACTCATCACCTCGAACCACACGAACAGGTTGAACATGTCGCGGGTGAAGCAGAACCCGACCATGGCGGCCAGGAACAGCAGCATCAGGATGTGGAAGTGGCCGTGGGTGCGGTCGAAGAAGCCCCAGGCGAACACGAAGGTCAGCGCGTAGAGCAGCCCGATGAAGGCCGCGACCCAGCCGCTGGCCTCGTCCACCGAGAAGCCGATGCCGAGATGGACTCCGTCGCGCGGCTCCCAGCCACCGAACCAGTAGATCAGCGGCCCGTCGGCGGCGTGGGTGGCGATGACGCCGCAGAGCACCGCGACGGTGAGGGCGGCCAGCGTCGCCAGGATATCCGGCAGACGGCCGGGCAGGACGTGCGCGGTCGCCAGCATCGCCGCGCAGACCACGAGCGGGATGGCGACCGGCAGGGGCAGGAGGGCGGCCGGGAAGGCGGTCACGGGGCGCTCCGCTCCGGGTCGCGCACCCGGCTCGATCCCGGATCGCGCCCCGACTTGCCGCCCGCGCGCATCGGCCGGAGTTTCTCCGGGTCCAGACTGCCGCCGCGCTTGTAGGCCTGGATGGTGAGGACGAGGAGGAGGGCGGTGAGCGTCGCGCCGACCACGATGTCGGTGAGCACCAGCGCCTGCATCACCGGGTCGACGGCGGGCGTTCCCGGCGGGTGGTCGTAGAAGATCGGCGCGATGCTGCCCCAGCGATAGCCGAGGCCGAGCAGGAGCACGTAGGTCGCCGACTGGCAGACGCCGAGGCAGCCCACGAGGTGGATGAAGTTGCGGCTCGTGGCGATGCCGTAGAGGCCGATCCCGAACAGCCACGCGGCGACCGCGTAGGGCAGGAAACTGGTGACCGCATTCACGCAGATTCCTCCCCCGGCTCCTCGGGCGCGTCGGCCTCGCGGGTCTCCTCCATGAATTCCAGGAAGAGCTGCGTGAAGCCGCCCGTCACCGCGAGGGCGACCCCGAGGTTCTCGACGAGCATCAGGCCGCCCGAGAACAGGTCGCGGAAGGTGCCGAGCGGCAGGATGTTCTGCATGAAGGCGGCGCCGGTGAGCATCGGCACCAGCCCGCACAGGGCGAAGAGCAGCGCGCCGCCGCCCTCCAGGGCGTCGAGCCAGTGGCTGCGGATGGCGTCGCGCCAGCCCGCATAGCCCTCGCCGAGGTAGATCAGCAGGGTCCCCGAGGCGAGGATGACGCCGCCCTGGAAGCCGCCGCCCGGCGTGACGGTTGCGTGCAGCACGACGTAGAGGCCGAACAGCGCGGTGAGCGGGCCGGCGATGCGGCAGGCGAGCACCACGGCCTCGGAGCGCGGGATGACGGCCCGGCCGGGCCTGCGCATGGCGCGCCCGGTCGTTCCCTCGCCGCGCCGCCCGCGCAGCAGCACCACCGTCCCGGTGATGGCGGCGAGCAGCATGAACTCCTCGCCGAGGGTGTCGAGGCCCCGGAGGTCGAAGTTGATCGCGCTGACCATGTTGGCGACGTGCCGGGCCTCCGGCGTGATCGCGTTGATGCGCGCGCCGTACTGGGCGATCGTCGATCCGAAGGGCGGCAGGCCGGCGATGACCTCGGCCGCGCCGGGGAGGAGGACGAGGCCCGCGAGGGCCAGGAGCGCGACGCGGACGCGCGGGCTCACGATTCCTCCTCGGGCGGCTGCGCCCGGACGGCCATCAGGGCCACGAGGAAGAGGAGCGGCACCGCCGCCGAGCCCACCGCCAGTTCCGAGAGCGCGACGTCGGGGGCCTGGAGGGCGTCGAACAGGATCGCCAGGACGAGCCCGTTGACCGCGATGGCGAAGACCTGCCGGGCGGGATCGCGCACCAGGACCACGGCGGTCCCGGAGATCGCGGTGAGCAGGAAGAGCAGCGGCAGGATCACCGTCATGCCGAGCGGCCCTCGCGCATCAGCACGGCCCGGCCGGACACGTGCGACAGCACCGCCGCCCAGGCGAGGAACACGACCATCATCACCAGGATCTTGAGCGACCGCCCGGAGACTCCGTCGGCCAGGAAGGCCGCCACCGTGACAAGGATCGAGGCCGCGACGTTCAGGAACGCGAGGGCGTGCATCCGGTCGAGCGCGCGGGGCAGACGCCAGAGGGCGAGCGCCGCGAGCCACGCGGCCGCGACGGCGAGGGCCAGGACCGAGCCGATCACGACGCTCATATCCAGCGCTCCAGGAAGACCGCGAGCAGCATCGTGCCGGGCAGGTTGAGCAGGACCAGGGTGAGGGCGAGATCGGTGATCGACGCCTGGTCGGTGGCGAAGGCCATGAGCGTCAGGATCAGGACCGTGACGCTGCCGGCGAGCTGGTAGGCGGCGAAACGCTGGCCCGGCCGGCCCCGCCACGCGAGCACCGCGGCCACCGCGAGCGGCGGCAGCAGCGCCAGGATGGCGACCGTCCAGACGCTCATCGCGCCTCTTCCAGGCCGTGCGTCACCACGGTTCCGTGCGCGCGGTCGAGGGTGAGCACGTAGCTGTCGGGGGCGAGCGACGCGGCCAGCAGTCCGACCGCCCGCGCCGCCGGCGCCGCGTCGCCCTCCGGCCTGGCCCAGGCGATCTCGGCGGCACTCCGCTCGCGGGTCGCGCCGCCGCCGGCGCGACCGAGGATCGCGCGCATGAGGTGCAGCCCGACGCGGGCGGTCTGGCGCGGCACGGCGAGGACGGCCGGACCGAGCGGGTGGAGCGACGCCCGGTCGAAGCGGAAGCGCAGCCCGCCGCGCCGTCCGACGCCCCACCACCAGAGCGTGCCGAGACTGGCGCAGCCGACGGCGGCCATCCCCTCGTTCAGGCTGACCGAGCCGGCGAAGACCATGTAGCTGAGCGCCAGGACGACCCAGATCGCGGCGGCGTCACGCCGCGAACGCGTCCGGATCCCGCCGATCGGCCCTGCCTGCGTCGATCCTGCCCGCATCGATCCTGACCGGCGCGCCCCGCGGAAGCGTGACCATGCGCATGTCCGACCAAACGTGGCCGCGGGCGTCGGCGTTCCCGGAACCCGGAGACACGCTTCCGTGTAGGGCGATGAAGGGTGGGCGCGCTCATGAAAGCTGAGATCCTCAATATCCGCTTCGTCCACGAGGGCTGGAGCCGCTTCGGGATCGCGCGGGTGCGCCTCGCCGACGGCGCCGTCGTCGAGCGCGAGATCGAGGACCACGGCAACTCGGTCGGGATCCTGCCCTACGACCCGGAGCGGAAGGTCGCGACGCTCGTGCGCGAATTGCGGGTGCCGCCGCTGTTCGCGGCCGGCGAGCAGGTCCAGCTGGAGGCCCCGGCCGGACTGATCGACGCCGGCAGCCCCGAGGAGAATGCCCGCCGGGAGGCGCTGGAGGAGGTGGGCCTGCGCCTGCGGGCGCTCGAATTCGTCGGCGCCACCTATTCCTGCGCCAGCCTGACCACCGAGAAGATCCACCTCTACCTCGCGCCCTACGGCCGGGCGGATCGCGCGGAGGCGGGCGGCGGGGCCGAGGGCGAGCACGAGAACATCCGGGTGGTCGAGATGCCGCTGGCCGAGCTCGCCGCCCGCGCCGACCGCGCCGAGATCACCGACCTCAAGACGCTCACCCTGGTCCTGGCGCTCCGCGCACGCCACCCGGAGCTGTTCGCCCCGTGAGACACCGCCGACGCGCGCTCGCCCGGGGGCTGCTGACCGCGCTGGTGCTCGTCGGCGTCGCGTGGGTGGCCTTCCACCTGCGCTGAGCCGGGCCCGGGCGGGTTTCGTCCGGCGTGTCCGGCGCATCGAACAATCCGCGCATGTCTTGATCGCCAGCCGCCGCAGGCCCATCGTCCGGGTCGGACACGGGAGGTCACCGGATGACGCGCGCCTGCATCGTGGGCTGGGCCCACACCCCCTTCGGCAAGCTCGAGGAGCCCGATGTCGAGGGGCTGATCGCCCGGGTCTCGGGCGAGGCGCTGGCCCATGCCGGCGTCGAGGACGCGCAGGTCGACGGCATCTACGTGGGCTCGATGAACACCGGCTTCTCGAAGCAGGGCTTCGAGGGCTCGCTGGTGGCGGTGAACCGGCCGGGCCTCGCCCACGCCCCGGCGACCCACCTGGAGAACGCCTGCGCCACCGGGTCGGCGGCCCTCTACGCGGCCCTCGACTTCGTCGACAGCGGCCGCGGCCGGGTCGCCCTGGTGATCGGCGCCGAGAAGATGACGGCCAAGAGCGTCGCCGAGACCGGCGACATCCTGCTGGGCGCCTCCTACCGGAAGGAGGAGGCCGACATCGAGGGCGGGTTCGCGGGCGTGTTCGGGCGGATCGCGGCGGGCTACTTCCAGCGCTACGGCGACCGCAGCGAGGAGCTGGCCCGCATCGCCGCCAAGAACCACCGCAACGGCGTCGGCAATCCCTACGCGCAGCTGCGCAAGGATCTCGGCTTCGACTTCTGCAACCGGGTCTCGGAGAAGAACCCCTACGTGGCCGCCCCCCTGCGGCGCACGGACTGCTCGCTGATCTCGGACGGCGCGGCGGCCCTGGTGGTGGCCGATGCCGAGACGGCCGAGGGCCTGGAGCGGGCGATCGGCTTCCGCGCCCGGGCCCACGTCAACGACATCCTGCCCCTGTCCCGCCGCGACCCGGCGGAGTTCAAGGGCGCGCGGATGGCTTGGGAGAGGGCGCGGGCCCAGGCCGGGATCGCCAACGAGGACCTCTCCTTCGTGGAGACCCACGACTGCTTCACGATCGCCGAGCTGATCGAGTACGAGGCGATGGGCCTCGCCGCGCCGGGCGAGGGTTTTCGCGTGGTGCGCGAGGGGCTCGCAGAGAAGGGCGGCCGGCTGCCGATCAACCCGTCCGGCGGGCTCAAGGCCAAGGGCCATCCCGTCGGCGCCACCGGCGTGTCCATGCACGTCATGGCCTGCCTCCAGCTCATGGGCGAGGCCGGCGAGATGCAGGTGCCCAGGGCGGAGCTCGCCGGGATCTTCAACATGGGCGGCGCGGCGGTGGCCAACTACGTGTCGATCCTGGAGCGGCGTCGCTGAGACGACTCCGGGCGCGTTCCGGCGGCACGCTTCGCCGGTCGCGGGATAACGCTGTCGGCTCTCGCGTTTCCCGAACCCCTGCGGGCTTGTCGAACGAGCTTCGGGTCCGGTGACATCGGCTGGGGGCGAGCGCAGGTCCCCTCTCCCGCTCGGGAGAGGGGGGCCTGTCGCCCCGCTCAGCCCAGCCGATCCAGCGCCTGCTGGAGATCGGCGATCAAGTCGGCCTCGCTCTCCAGACCGATCGAGAGCCGGACGGTCTCGGGCCCGACCTGCGCGGCGGCCTTCTCGTGCTCCGGCAGCTGCCGGTGCGTGGTCGAGGACGGGTGGATCGCCAGCGACTTGATCTCGCCGATGTTCACCAAGTGCGAGATCAGCTCCAGACCGGCGATGAATTCCAAGGCCGCCGGCTCGCCGCCCTTCAGCGCGAAGGTGAAGATCGAGCCCGGCCCGTCCGGGGTGTAGCGGCGGGCGAGGTCCTCGCCGGGCTGGCCCGGCAGCATCGGGTAGCTCACCCAGGCCACCGCCGGGTGATCCTTCAGGAAGGCCGCCACCGTCCGCGCGTTGGCGCAGTGCCGCTCCATGCGAAGCGGCAGGGTCTCGATCCCCATGAGCGTCAGGAACGCGTTCATCGGCGACAGGCCGGGCCCGAGGTCGCGCAGGCCGAAGAACCGGCACGCCGCCGCGAAGGGCGTCTCCGGGAAGGCCTCGGTGAGCACCAGCCCGTCGTAGTCCGGCCAGGGCTCGGTGATCAGATTGTAGCCGCCCGCCTTCGCCCAGTCGAAGCGGCCGGCGTCGCAGATCACGCCGCCGATGGTCTGGCCGGAGCCGCTGAGGAACTTCGAGGTGGAGTGCCAGACGATGTCGGCGCCGTGCTCGATCGGCCGGATCAGGGCCGGTGAGGCCAGGGTGTTGTCCACGACGAGCGGCAGGTTGTGGCGGCGGGCCACCGCGGCGATCCCGTCGAGATCCACCACCGACGCGCAGGGGTTCACGATCGACTCGCAGAAGATGGCCCGGCAGTCCGGCGTGATGGCCGCCTCGAAATCCTCCGGGGCCATGCCGCGCGCGAAGCGGGGCTTCAGGTCGTAGCGCCCGTCGAGGCGGCGCATCAGGCCGAGCGACCCGCCGAACAGGCGCGGGGACGCGACATAGGCGTCGCCGCTCTTCAGCAGCGTCATCAGGACCAGCTGCATAGCCGACTGTCCGGAGGACACCGCCACCCCGGCCTTCGCGCCCTCCAGGTCGGCGATCCGGCGCTCCAGCGCGGCGACCGTCGGGTTGGAACCGCGCGAGTACGAGAAGCCGGTCCGGCGGCCGGCGAAGATGTCGGCGGCCTGCTCGGTCGAGTCGAAGACGAAGCCGTTGGTGAAGTAGATCGGCTGGACCCGCGCGCCCGTTGCGGGATCCGGCGCCGCGCCGGCGTGGATCGCCCGGGTCGCGAAGCGGTGCGGTCGGTTCTGGTCCGTCATGGCTCTCGGTCGGGTGTTCGGGGCCCGGACCGGGTGTCAGCCCGAGCCGATCCCCGCGTCAAGCCGCGCGGCGGATGAAGGCCTGCAGGGTCCGGACCAGGGTGGTCGGCTCGTAGGGCTTCGGGATGAACCGGGCGCCCTCCGGCATGTCGTTGGGGCCGGGCGTACCCATGCCCGACACGACCAGCACGGGAATCAACGGCCAGCGATGCGCGACGAGGCGCGCCAGGGCGAAGCCGTCCATCGACCCCTGCGGCATGTCGACGTCGGTCATCAGGACGCCGACGTCGTCGCGGTTCTCCAGGACCTTCAGCGCCTTGTCGGCGTGCGACGCCTCGACGACGGTGAAGCCCGCATCCGCGAGGGTATCCGAGGCCTCCATCAGCAGGAGGCCGTCATCTTCCACCAGGAGAACGACGGGTTGGTCGGACGGGCTATCTGACATCAGACCTGCGAAGGTGAGTCTTAATTCCGAAACCCGCGCCCTATTCCTCCTGGGCTCCCCCCGTCAAGGCGCGGGGCCGGATCCGTCAGGCGGCCTCCTCGCGCTTGCCGAGGCGCTTGTCGAGGTAGGTGTCGACCGTCTGGGTCAGTTCCTCGACCTTCCCGTCGAAGAAATGGTTGGCGCCCTCGACCATCTGGTGCTCGATGATGACGCCCTTCTGGGTCTTCACCTTCTCGATCACCGGCATGACCTCGCGGGCGGGCGCCACCCGGTCCTCGGATCCGTGCACGAACAGGCCGGAGGAGGGGCAGGGGGCCAGGAAGGTGAAGTCGTAGCGGTTTGCCATGGCGGCGATGGAGATGAAGCCCTCGATCTCGGGGCGGCGCATCAGGAGCTGCATGCCGATCCACGAGCCGAAGGACACGCCCGCGATCCAGCAGGACTTCGCCTCCGGGTTGACCGACTGCACCCAATCGAGGGCGGCCGCGGCGTCCGACAGCTCGCCCGAACCGTGGTCGAACGATCCCTGGCTGCGCCCGACCCCGCGGAAATTGAAGCGCAGGGCAGCGAAACCGCGGTTGGCGAAAGTGTAGAAAAGGTTGTACACAATTTGATTGTTCATCGTACCCCCGAACTGGGGGTGCGGGTGCAGGATGATGGCGATCGGCGCGCCGCGCTTCTTGGGGGCTTGGTAACGGCCTTCCAGGCGGCCGGCCGGGCCGGTGAAGATCACTTCGGGCATCGCTCGTCTCTCGCTCTGGAGATCGCCCGCCGGGCGATCGGCGCGGCGGCGCAGCAGCCTTGACTCGTCGCGCACGCACCATAAAAGCAGTCTTAGAACAGTTCTAGTCGATTAGAACTGTTCTAAACAAGCCGTCCGAAGCACCGCGCAGGCTGCCACGCCGACCGTGCTGGGTCGGCGGGATCTCATTTTCTCGGCGCGCCTTAGCACGGCGAGCCGGTGCGCGGGCAAGGAATTGTGACGCGCCGCAGCAGGGGGCCTAACGGAACGCGGATGAGCCGGGCACGCGCCTATCTCGACTACAACGCCACCGCCCCGGTCCGGCCGGCCGTCGCGGAGTCGGTCGCGCGCGCGCTCACGCTCCCCGGCAACCCGTCCTCGATCCACGCGGAGGGGAGGGCCGCCCGGGCAGCCCTAGAAGCGGCGCGGACCGAGGTCGCGGGTCTCGTGAATGCCCGAGCCGAGCAGGTCGTCTTCACCAGCGGCGGGACCGAGGCGGCGAACGCGGTCCTGTCGGGTGCCCTCCGTCGCCGCGGCGACGCGGCACCGACGCGGTTGCTCCACTCGGCCACGGAGCATCCCTGTGTCGCGGCCGGTCACCGATTCCCGGACGCGGCCGTGCAGGAAGTGCCGGTCACCGCCGACGGCGTGGTCGATCTCGCCGCCCTGGAGGCGCGACTCGCCGCTCTCACGGACGAGACCCTGCTCCTCTCGGTCCATGCCGCCAACAACGAGACCGGCGCGGTGCAGCCGCTGGCCGAGATCGTCGGCTTGGCGCGGGCGCACGGCCGGACCCTGGTCCACAGCGACGCGGTGCAGGCAGCCGGCAAGATCCCCCTCGACATGGCGGCGCTCGGCCTCGACGCGCTGACGCTGTCGGGCCACAAGTTCGCGGCGCCCAAGGGCGTCGGCGCGTTCGTGCTGGCCGAGGGCGTCACCCTGGAGACCGCCTTCCTCCGCGGCGGCGGCCAGGAGCGGCGCCTGCGCTGCGGCACCGAGTGCCTGCCGGCCCTCGTCGGGATGGGCGAGGCCGCCCGGATCGCCCGGGAAGCCCTCGACCCGGAGGCCGCGCGCCTCTCGGCACTTCGGGACCGGATCGAGGCCGGCGTGCGGGCCATGGCGCCCGACGCGGCGGTGTTCGCCGCCGGGGCGCCGCGCCTGCCCAACACCCTGAGTTTCTCGGTCCCGGGCCTCGACGCGCCCGCGGCCCTGATCGCCCTCGACCTCGCCGGCGTGGCGGTGTCGTCGGGCTCGGCCTGCTCCTCCGGCAAGGTCGCGCGCTCGGCGACCCTCGCCGCGATGGGTGTCGGTCCTGACCTCGCCGGGGGGGCGCTGCGCGTCAGCCTCGGCTGGAACACGGTGGACGAGGAGGTGGCATGCTTCCTCGACGCCTTCGAACGGGTCTTGGAGACCCTATATAGACGGCGAGGCCAGGCGGCCTGAGCGCCGCACCCCGCTTTCCGACAGACGCTTCCCGGTCCTTGACGCCGGAGATGCCTAGGAGACGCTGATGCCTGCTGTGCAGGAAACCATCGACCGGGTCCGCTCGATCGACCTCGACCAGTACAAGTACGGGTTCGAGACCACGATCGAGATGGAGAAGTCCGAGAAGGGCATCTCCGAGGACGTCGTCCGCTTCATCTCGGCCAAGAAGAACGAGCCCGCGTGGCTGCTGGAGTGGCGCCTCGACGCCTATCGGCGCTGGCTGACCATGAAGGAGCCGGAGTGGGCCCGGGTCTCCTACGACAAGGTCGACTACAACGACATCTATTACTACGCGGCACCCAAGCGCCCGGCGGCGATGTCGCTCGACGAGATCGATCCCGAGATCCTGAAGACCTACGAGAAGCTCGGCATCCCGCTGCGCGAGGTCGAGGTGCTGGAAGGCATCGCGCCCGAGCGCCGCGTCGCGGTCGACGCCGTGTTCGACTCGGTCTCGGTGGCCACCACCTTCAAGAAGGAGCTGTCGAAGGCCGGCGTGATCTTCATGCCGATCTCCGAGGCCGTGCAGGAATATCCCGAGCTGGTGCAGAAGTACCTGGGCTCGGTGGTGCCGGTGACCGACAACTTCTTCGCGACGCTGAACTCGGCCGTCTTCTCCGACGGGTCGTTCGTCTACATCCCGCCGGGCGTCCGCTGCCCGATGGAGCTGTCGACCTATTTCCGCATCAACGAGCGCGACACCGGCCAGTTCGAGCGCACGCTGATCATCGCCGACAAGGGCAGTTACGTCTCGTATCTCGAGGGTTGCACCGCCCCGAAGCGCGACGACAATCAGCTCCACGCCGCGGTGGTCGAGTTGGTCGCCCTGGATGATGCCGAGATCAAGTACTCGACCGTTCAGAATTGGTACCCGGGCGACAACGAGGGCAAGGGTGGCATCTACAACTTCGTGACGAAGCGCGGCGATTGCCGCGGCGCCCGCTCGAAGATCTCGTGGACCCAGGTCGAGACCGGCTCGGCGATCACCTGGAAGTACCCGTCCTGCATCCTGCGCGGCGACGATTCGCGCGGCGAGTTCTACTCGATCGCGGTGTCGAACGGCATGCAGCAGGTCGATTCCGGCACCAAGATGATCCACCTCGGCAAGAACACGACGAGCCGGATCATCTCGAAGGGCATCTCGGCCGGCCGGTCGCAGAACACCTACCGGGGCCTCGTCTCGGCGCACCGGAAGGCCAAGGGCGCGCGCAACTTCACGAACTGCGACTCCCTGCTGATCGGCGATCAGTGCGGCGCGCACACCGTGCCGTACATCGAGTCGAAGAACGCCTCGGCCGTCTTCGAGCACGAGGCCACCACCTCGAAGATCTCCGAGGAGCAGAAGTTCTACTGCCAGCAGCGCGGCCTCTCCGAGGAGGAGGCGACCGCGCTCATCGTCAACGGCTTCGTCCGGGACGTGCTGCAGCAGCTGCCCATGGAGTTCGCCGTCGAGGCCCAGAAGCTGATCTCGATCAGCCTGGAAGGCTCGGTGGGCTGACCGCCTGGGCAGCTACGACGACGGCGTGCTGCGGGCGGCCCATCGGCACAGCGCGCGGCACGCCGACGAGGTCAGGAGTAGCGTCCTGTGCGGATGCTTCTTCTGGCTCGAGGTTTTCGCGCCGGACGAGATCGCGGGCTGGATCGCCGATGACGGCACCGCCCTCTGTCCCCGGTGCGGCATCGACGCGGTGATCGGCGACCTCTCCGGCTACCCGGCCGGGAGCGCCGCGTTCCTGCGGGCGATGCGGGACGAATGGTTTTGAAGGACTTGGACTGACATGCTGGAAATCAAGAACCTCGTCGTGCAGATCGAGGACAACCGCATCCTGAACGGCCTGAACCTGACCGTGAACGACGGCGAGGTCGCGGCGATCATGGGCCCGAACGGCTCGGGCAAGTCGACGCTCTCCTACGTGATCGCCGGCAAGGAGGACTACGAGGTCCTCGACGGCGAGATCCTGCTCGACGGGCAGAACGTGCTGGAGATGGCCGCCGACGAGCGCGCCGCGGCCGGCATCTTCCTGGCCTTCCAGTACCCGCTGGAGATCCCCGGCGTCGGCACCATGACCTTCCTCAAGGCCTGCCTGAACGCGCAGCGCAAGGCGCGCGGCGAGGCCGAGCTGTCGACCCCGGACTTCATCCGCGCGGTGAACGGCGCGGCCGACAAGCTCGAGATCAACAAGGAGATGCTCAAGCGCGCCCTCAACGTCGGCTTCTCCGGCGGCGAGAAGAAGCGCATGGAGATCCTCCAGATGGCGCTGCTGCAGCCGAAGTTCTGCGTGCTCGACGAGACCGATTCCGGCCTCGACATCGACGCCCTGCGCATCGTCTCCGAGGGCGTGAACGCGCTCCGCGACCAGGGCCGCTCGTTCCTGGTGATCACCCACTACCAGCGGCTGCTCAACCACATCGTGCCCGACACCGTGCACGTCATGTCGAAGGGTCAGATCGTGAAGACCGGCGGCAAGGAGCTGGCCCTCGAGCTCGAGGCCTCCGGCTACGCCGAGTACCGCACCGGGGAGGCCGCCTGAGCCATGGCCGACGTCACCAACCTCCGCTCCCCCGCCGAGGCCGGCCTGTCGAAGTTGTTCGAGACCGCCCGCCAGAGCTTCGCCAGTGAGAAGGCGATCGCCCGCGAGGAGGCCTTCCGCTTCTTCGAGGCGACCGGCTTGCCGAGCCGGCGGGTCGAGGCGTTCAAGTACACGGACCTGCGCGCCGCGATCTCGGAGGCCGCGCCCCCGGCGGAGGCGCCGAGCCTCGACGTCGCCCGGGCGGCCGTCGCCGGGGCGAAGGGCTTCTCCGGCATCGAGGCCGCGCGCCTGACCTTCGTGAACGGCCATCTCGTCCGCGAGCTGTCGGATCTCGACCGGATCCCCGAGGGCGTCACGGTCGTCACGATGTCCGAGGCGCTGACCCGGGCCCATGTCGACCTGAAGCAGCTCGCCCCGGTGCCGCAGGCCCGGGAGAACCCGGTCTACCAGCTCAACACCGCCTTCCTGGCGGACGGCGCGCTGATCACGGTGGCGCCCGGCGCGAAGCCGGCGCGGCCGCTGCACCTGCGCTTCGTGGGCGCCGGGAACACGCCGTTCTCGACGGCGACGCGCGTGCTCGTCCAGCTGGGCGAGGGCGCGGAGTTCAGCCTGCTGGAGAGCCACGAGGGTCCGGACGGGCTCACCTGCCAGCCGAACGACGCCCTCGACGTGGTGGTCGGCCCGAAGGCGGCCTTCCGCCACACGCGCCTGAACACGGAGGGCGATGCCACCGTCGCGCTCTCGACCCTGTCGCTGAAGGTCGAGGCCGAGGGTCAGGTCGAGACCGTGAACCTCGTGACCGGGGCGGTGCTGTCGCGCCACCAGATCTACGTCCACGTCGCGGGCGACGACACGAACGTCGTGGTCAACGGCGCCGCCATGCTGCGCAAGGGCCAGCTCGCCGACTCGACGCTGCTCGCCGACCATGCCGCGGTGGGCGGCGTCGGCCGCGAGCAGTTCAAGTGGATCATCGACGGTGACGCCACCGGCGTGTTCCAGGGCAAGATCATCGTCCGTCAGGCTGCCCAGCAGACCGACGGCAAGATGAAGTCCGACTGCCTCCTCCTCACCGACGAGGGGCAGATGATGAACAAGCCGGAGCTGGAGATCTTCGCCGACGACGTGGCCTGCGGCCACGGGGCCACCTGCGGCGCGCCGGACGAGGACCTGCTGTTCTACCTGATGGCCCGCGGCCTGCCGCGCGCGACCGCCGAGAGCCTGCTCGTGCAGGCCTTCGTGGGCGAGGCCGTGGAGGCGGTCACGCACGAGGGCGCCCGCGCGGCGCTGATCGGCGAGATCGAGGCCTGGCTGACAGCGCGCGCTTGATCGTCCCGGCCGGTCCCGCTCCGCGGACCGGCCCTTCTCGAAACCTGATCCCGTTCCGAGGCTACCGCGTCGGCGGACCTCGAACGAGGGATCCAGGGATCGCAACGCCAGCTGGAGGCCTCCGTCGAGGCCTCCGCTTCGCTCCGGCACCTCAGGATGAGGGCTGTTCCCGGGATCGGCGAAGTCTTCGGAAGGTCGCGACCATGAACGCACCCGTCCTCACCCCCACCTACGACGTCGCGGCGATCCGGAAGGATTTCCCGATCCTGGCGCAGCAGGTCTACGGCAAGCCGCTCGTCTACCTCGACAACGCCGCCTCGGCGCAGAAGCCCCGGCAGGTGATCGACGCGATGGTCTCCTGCATGGAGACCGGCTACGCCAACGTCCACCGCGGCCTCCACTACATGGCGAACGCCGCCACGGAGGGCTTCGAGGGCGCGCGCGAGACGACGCGCCAGTTCCTCAACGCCGCCTCGACCGACGAGATCATCTTCACCCGCAACGCCACCGAGGCCTACAACCTCGTGGCCTCGTCGATGGGCTGGGCCGGCCTGATCGGGGAGGGGGACGAGATCATCCTCTCGATCATGGAGCACCACTCCAACATCGTGCCCTGGCACTTCCTGCGCGAGCGCCGGGGCGCCGTGATCAAGTGGGCGCCGGTGGACGACCAGGGCAATTTCCTGGTCGAGGAGTACGAGAAGCTGTTCTCGCCGCGGACCAAGATGGTGGCGATCACCCACATGTCGAACGTGCTCGGCACCGTGACGCCCGCCGCCGAGATCGTGCGCATCGCCCACGCCCACGGCGTGCCGGTCCTGCTCGACGGCGCGCAGAGCGCGGTGCACCAGCCCGTCGACGTGCGGGCGCTCGACTGCGACTTCTTCGTCTTCACCGGCCACAAGGTCTACGGCCCGACCGGGATCGGCGTGCTGTACGGCAAGAAGGAATGGCTGGAGCGCCTGCCGCCCTACCAGGGCGGCGGCGAGATGATCCGGACGGTGAGCGAGGACGCGATCACCTACAACGATCCGCCCCACCGGTTCGAGGCCGGCACCCCGGCCATCATCGAGGCGGTCGGTCTCGGCGCCGCGCTCGAGTACATGATGACGCTCGGGCGCGACGCGATCGCCGCCCACGAGGCGAAGCTCACCGCCTACGCGCAGGAGCGGCTCGGCGCGATGAATTCCCTGCGACTGATCGGCACCGCCCCGGGCAAGGGCGGCGTGATCGCCTTCGAGATGAAGGGAGCGCACGCCCACGACATCGCCACGGTGATCGACCGGCAGGGCGTCGCGGTGCGGGCCGGGACCCACTGCGCGATGCCGCTGCTCAAGCGGTTCGGCGTCACCTCGACCTGCCGCGCGTCGTTCGGGCTTTACAACACCACCGCCGAGATCGATGCCCTTGCCGAGGCGCTCGGCAGAGCAGAGATGCTGTTCACCTGATACTGGGATGAGGCTGGTCCCGCCCGCGCGGGTCCGGGGAGAGTGAAGCGATGAGCACCGACGCCACCATCACGGGCGGCATGAACGCCCCCGCCGTCGCCGGCGATTCCGCGATCCCGCCGGCGGAACTGGATCGCCTGACCGACGACATCGTCGCGGCGCTGAAGAGCGTCTACGATCCGGAGATCCCGGCCGACATCTACGAGCTCGGCCTGATCTACAAGGTCGATATCGGAGACGATCGGAAGGTCGCGATCGACATGACCCTCACCGCGCCCGGCTGCCCGGTCGCCGGCGAGATGCCCGGCTGGGTCGAGAACGCGGTATCCGCCGTGCCGGGCGTTCAGTCCTGCGCGGTGACGATGGTGTTCGATCCGCCGTGGGACCAGAGCCGCATGTCGGACGAGGCCCGCGTCGCCCTCGACATGTGGTAGCGCCTCGGGCGGAGCCTAACGGCGTCCCGAGGTCGTTCCCGGGCCCGGTGCACCTCGCGGCACGGCGCCCGATTGTCGTTTGACGGGAGACGCTTGCGCCGCCTGTTCGGTGCAGGTGTCGCACATCGATCCCGGCGCGCCTGCGGCCATCTACGCAGCCGTTAAGGTCCCGCTAACCATGACCCCGCAGATCGGAGGGCGGCCGCCGCGAGTGCGGCCACTCCCTCGATATGGTTGGTGGAAGCGGATGGCTGCGGGCTACGTGGTCGCGGCGTTCTTGGAGGCGGCCGGGCTGGTCGGCCTCGTGATCGCCGTGCTCAAGATGCGGACGGAGCGGCAGGCGCGGGCCGCGGAATTGCGGAGCTTCCTTCGTTCCGGCCAGATCCCGACCGTCGACACCGCCGGGACGCGCCGTCCCGCGGACACCGCCGCGCGCGCGGTAGCCGTCCCGTACACATCCGGCCGCGACGACGGTTCGGCGGCCCGGCCGTCGCCCGCCCGCGCGGCGCTCGGACGCGCCTTCATGTCCGGCGGCGCGGCGCCGCGGGCCGGGCTGACCGGCGCGATCAGCGCAGGATGACGTCGAGGCCGCTGCCGAACAGGACCACGGCGCTGAGCGTCAGCATGAACTTCAGGTCTTCGAGGCGGGCGCTCATGATCGATCCTCGTTGTTCGGCTGACTGGCCGCTGTTCCGATGATCGATGATCACCAGATTAACGAATCTTTCGCGAGTCCTTTCAGGATCCGTTAGGGATTTACCGACGGTTTCCCTTCGCTAACGTTACCGATGTGTTAAGGCGCGCCCCGGAGCCGTCGGCTCATTCTGATCCGGCGGCGCGGCACGACACGGGCCGGCCGGAACTCACGAAGGTTCGAGCCATGTCCCCACGTCCGCGCACACCCTTCGGGCGGGCCGTCGACTGGATGTTTCGGGACCGGACCACCGGCGCGATCACCGTCGCGCAGTGGCCGAACCTGCCGCTCTGGCTGTTCGCGGGCCTCAGCCTCGCGGCCTGGCTGGCCCAGGACAGGGAACCGCTGGCCTCCTGGCTGCCGACCTCCTCGCTATCGTTCGGGGCCGACATCGCGCTGACGTGGTGGGCGGTCGACGAGCTCGTGCGCGGCGTGAATCCCTGGCGCCGGATCCTCGGTGCAGCGACCCTTGTCGGTCTGGCCGCGCTGATCACGCTTCGGCGAGCGGCCTAGCGCCGGAACTCTGCTACCGGCAATTGTATTGCTTTACAGAAACTCAGCACGGAAACTGCATCGACCGAGCCGATCGCAGATGAGCGGCACAACATTCCGCTTCCAGATGGCCGGCGGAGTGTTCTGTTCGAAGCGGCTCTGCCAAGGCGAACCCATAACGGTAGGTTGCACCCGCCGAGAAAGTGTGAATGGTCGTGCCGCGCGCCGCGCGATCGGCGTCTGTTGGGCATCCCGTGCATCCGAGCTCGGCTGAAGGATTGGTTTCGAAGAGATCATGACGGACGCGGGCGGATTCGATCTCGACGGCGCGGCGAAATCTGCTCACGAGCGGGACGTGCTGCTTCGCCAGATCGCCGACGCGCTGAACATCCCGGTCACGATCTTCCGGAGGCCGTCGGGGTCCTCGGCGACCCGCGGCCCGAGCGCCGCGGAGTGCGCCGCCCTGCTGACCGCCTTCTCGCGCATCGGTGACCCGGATCTCCGAAAGGAATGCCTCGCGCTGGCGGAGCGCTTCAGCCGCACGTGAGCGGCGGGCGTCCTCGCGGTGCGGTGGCACACACGGGCTCGGTCAGCGCCGGTCAGTCCGCGTGCTATAGGGGCGCCCGCCGCCGGAGGCGTCCCGCCCGGTCGGCCCCCCGCGTGTCCGGTGCCGGGATCATGGCTGCCGGCCCCGTGCATGCCCCCGCTCGCGCCAGGCCCTGATGCCGATCATCTCCATCTCGAAGCTGTCGAAGACCTACACGTCCGGCTTAACCGCCCTGCGCGACATCGACCTGTCCATCGAGCGCGGGGAGATCTTCGCGCTGCTCGGTCCGAACGGGGCGGGCAAGTCGACGCTCATCAACATCGTCTGCGGCATCGTCACCGCGAGCTCGGGGACCGTCCTGGTCGACGGCCACGATATCGCGGCGGATTACCGCGCCGCGCGCCGGGCGATCGGGCTCGTGCCGCAGGAACTCACCACCGACGCCTTCGAGACGGTGCTGAACACCGTGAGCTTCTCCCGCGGCCTGTTCGGGCTGCGGCCGGATCCCGGGCATATCGAGCGGATCCTCCGGGCGCTGTCCCTCTGGGACAAGCGCGACAGCCGGCTGATGACCCTGTCGGGCGGCATGAAGCGGCGGGTGCTCATCGCCAAGGCGCTGTCGCACGAGCCCCGGGTGCTGTTCCTGGACGAGCCCACGGCGGGCGTCGACGTCGAGCTGCGCCAGGACATGTGGCGCCTGGTGCGCGACCTGCGCCAGCAGGGCGTCACCGTCATCCTCACCACCCACTACATCGAGGAGGCCGAGGAGATGGCCGACCGCATCGGCGTGATCCGCCGGGGCGCGATCATCCTGGTGGAGGAGAAGGCCGCGCTGATGCGCAAGCTCGGGCGCAAGCAGCTGACCCTCCACCTCCAGCAGCCGATCGCCGCGGTGCCGCCGGAACTCGCCGATTACGGCCTGGCGCTCGCCGGGGAGGGGACCGAGCTGGTCTACACCTACGACACCCGCGCCGAGCGCACCGGCATCACCGGGCTCCTGACCGGCCTGGCGGCGGCGGGCATCCGCTTCAAGGACCTCCACACCGAACAGAGTTCGCTGGAGGACATCTTCGTGGGCCTCGTGCGCGAGGAGAGGGCACAGGCATGAGCGCGGCGTTCAGCATGAACTGGCCGGCGGTCCGGGCCATCTACCTGTTCGAGATGGGCCGCTTCTGGCGCACCGCCGGGCAGAGCATCCTGGCCCCCGTCATCTCGACCACCCTGTACTTCGTGGTCTTCGGCGCGGCGATCGGCTCCCGGGTCTCGGCGGTCGACGACGTGCCCTACGGGCTGTTCATCGTGCCCGGCCTGATCATGCTCTCGCTGCTGACGCAGAGCATCTCGAACGCCTCGTTCGGCATCTACTTCCCGCGCTTCGCCGGCACGATCTACGAGATCCTGTCGGCGCCGATCTCGCCGCTGGAGGTGGTGCTGGGCTTCGTCGGGGCGGCGGCCTCGAAGTCGATCCTGATCGGGCTGATCATCCTGGCGACCTCGGCCCTGTTCGTGCCGCTGCGGATCGACCATCCGCTCTGGATGATCGGCTTCCTGCTGCTCACCGCGGTGACGTTCAGCCTGTTCGGCTTCGTCATCGGCCTGTGGGCGGACGGGTTCGAGAAGCTGCAGCTCGTGCCGCTCCTCGTGGTGACCCCGCTGACCTTCCTGGGCGGCAGCTTCTACGCGATCGGCATGCTGCCGCCGTTCTGGCACGCGGTGAGCCTGCTGAACCCGGTCGTGTACCTGATCAGCGGGTTCCGCTGGGCGTTCTTCGGCAAGGCGGACGTGAACATCGCGATCAGCCTCGGCATGACCGCGCTGTTCCTGGTGATCTGCCTCGGCCTCGTGACCTACATCTTCCGCACGGGCTACCGGCTGAAGAGCTGAGGCCTCAGGGCTGCGCGGCCAGGAAGGCCAGCACCCCGTCCCGGTGCGGCTTGGCGCCGACTGCCGTGGAGTGGTCCTTGCCCTCGATCTCGAGCGCCCGGGCGTCCGGGATCAGGGCGGCGAGGCCGGGGCCCGAGCCCGCGACCGTGTCGAGGGTCCCGACCGAGACCAGGACCGGCACCTCGATCTGCGCGAGCTCGCCCCGGCTGAGCGTCTGGCGCGAGCCGCGCATGCAGGCGGCGAGCGCCCGCAGGTCGCTCCGGGTCTGCTCGGCGAACATGCGGAAGGCCGCGGCCGTCGGATTCGGCGCGGGCGTCCCGGCCGGCGCCTCCAGCGCCTCGGCGATGCCGGACGGCAGGCCCTTGCCCTCGATCAGGTGCATCCCGAGGCCGCCGATCAGGGCCGAGCGCACCCGGTCCGCGTGGTCCAGCGCGATGTGGGCGGTGATCCGCCCGCCCATCGAGTAGCCCATGACGTGGGCGCGCGCGATGCCGAGATGGTCGAGGAGCCGGATCGCGTCGCCGGCCATCGCCTCGGAGCTGTAGGCGGCCGGGTCGTAGAGTTTCTCGCTCTCGCCGTGGCCGCGATTGTCCAGCGCGATCGCGCGGTACCCGGCCTGGGTCAGGGCCTTCACCCACTGGGTGTTGACCCAGTTGACCGCGTGGTTCGACGCGAAACCGTGGATCAGCAGGATCGGCGTGCCGCCCCCGTCAGCCGGCGGGACGTCGATGTAGGCGATCCGCACGCCGTCGGAACTGAAGGACTCCATGCCGCGCAACCCGTGTTCATCAAGCTCGGCGACGGCTTAGACCACCCGGGCGCGCCGGAGCAATGCGGATCGATCCGCTTGCGGGTCGCGGCGCCGGCTGGCAAACCGCCCCGGTCATGACGGACACGCAGCCCTACGGCACCTATGAACCGTCCGGTCTCGTAGCGGCGATCACCCGCCGCACGAACCGGATCCCGGCCGAGTCCTGGTACGGGCGGCGCCTCGCGCTGTTCCTGCGCCGGATCGCCATCGCGCGGCTCGGGGGCAAGCCCCTCGACGTGACGCGCTACGGCGCGCGGATGCGGCTGCACCCGTACAACAACAACTGCGAGAAGAAGGTGCTCTTCACCCCGCAGTTCTTCGATCCGGAGGAGCGGGCGCTGCTCCAGGAGCGCCTGCCGCACGACTGCGTGTTCCTCGACATCGGCGCCAATGTCGGCGCCTACGCCCTCTGCGTGGCCGCCTTCTCGGGCCCGGGCGCGCGGATCGTCGCGGTCGAGCCGCAGCCCGACGTGTTCGACCGCCTGACCTACAACATCGCCCAGAACCCGTTCCACACCGTCAAGGCGGTCGCCTGCGCGGTGGCCGACAAGGCCGGCGAGCTGACCCTGTTCATCGATCCGCGCAACCGCGGCGAGTCGAGCCTGCGCATCGTCGGCACCAACGAGGGGGCGCGGATCACGGTGCCGGCGGTGACGCTGCTCGACCTGCTGCGCAGCGAGGGCCTGACCCGGGTCGACGCCATCAAGCTCGACGTCGAGGGCGCCGAGGACCTGATCCTGGAGCCGTTCCTCCGCGAGGCGCCGGACGCGCTGCTGCCGCGGATCCTGCTGGTGGAGAACGGTACCGGCCAGTGGCAGCTCGACCTGCTGCAGCACCTGGCCGGCCACGGCTACCGCGAGATCGCGCGCTCGCGGCTCAACCTGATGTTCGAGCGCGACGCCGTCAGGGCGGCGTGATCACCGGGATCTCCGCGGCGACGGTAACGCCCTCCGGTCCGACGGCGCAGCGGTAGGCGCGGACCGCCACGCCCGCCGCGCGCGCCTCCCGGAACGCCCGGTCGAAGGCGGGATCGATGTCCCGGGCGACGTCGAAGGCCTCGGCCCGCATCTGCACGACGATGACCACCAGCGCCCGGCCGCCCTCGGCCACGACCTGGGCCAGGTCGCGCATGTGCCGGGCGCTGCGAGCCGCCCTGCAGTCCGGAAACTCGGCCAGGCCCGCCCGCCGCATCAGGTGGCAGTTCTTGACCTCGACGTGGCAGGGCCCGGCCTCCGCGCCGCTCGCCAGGAAGTCGACCCGGCTGGCCTCGGCGTAGCGCACCTCGGGCCTCAGCGCGTCGTGGCCGGCCAGCGCCACGATCGCGCCCGACCGGAAGGCCTCGGCGACGAGCGCGTTCGGCCGCATCGTGTTGATGCCGACCCACTGCGCCCCGCCGGGGAGGTCGGCCTCCACCAGCTCCCAGGTGAGCGGCAGCTTGCGCGCCGGGTTGGACGAGCGCGACAGCAGCACGCGGGCGCCCGGCGCGTTCAGCCCGAGCATGGCTCCGGGATTCGGGCAGTGGACGGTGACGCGGCCGTCGTCGGTGTCGATGTCGGCGAGGAAGCGCTTGTAGCGCTGCACGAGCCGTCCCGGCATCAGCGGCGCGGCGAACTGCATGGGGTCCTCGGGGTTCACGTAGTCGCGGGCCGCGGTCGCGCTATCTGCCCGCAGGACCCGCCCGACGCCAGAGTTCCATGAGCCAGCCTTCCGAATCCGTCACCGCCGCGATCCTCGTGATCGGCGATGAGATCCTCTCGGGTCGCACCAAGGACAAGAACATCGGCACCATCGCCGACTTCCTCACCGCCGCCGGGATCGACCTGCGCGAGGTGCGGGTCGTGCCCGACGAGGCCGCCATGATCGTCGAGGCGGTCAACGCCCTGCGCACCCGCTACACCTACCTGTTCACCACCGGCGGGATCGGCCCGACCCACGACGACATCACCGCCGACTGCGTGGCCGAGGCCTTCGGGGTCGGCATCGACGTCGACGAGCGCGCCCGGGCGATGCTGCTGGAGCGGCACAAGCCCGAGGACCTCAACGCGGCCCGCCTGCGCATGGCGCGGATCCCGTTCGGGGCCGACCTGATCGCCAATCCCGTCTCGAAGGCGCCGGGCTTCCGCATCGGCAACGTCCACGTGATGGCCGGCGTGCCCAGCATCATGCAGGCCATGCTGGACTCGATCGCCCCGACGCTGACGGGCGGCGCCGCGATGATCTCCGAGACGATCGAGGCGGCCGGCCTCCCGGAGGGCACCTACGCGGGCGGACTCGGGGAGATCGCGAAGGCGCGGCCCGCCGTCTCGATCGGCTCGTACCCGGCGATCACGCCGGAGGGCTTCCGCAACCGGATCGTCGTGCGCAGCCGGGACGCCGAGGCCCTCGCCGAGGCGCGCGGCGCCGTCGAGGCCCTGCTGGCGCGGCTCTCGGCCTGACTCCTTCAATCCGATCGATCGTGTTGCGTAGCGGAGCTGTCGGATGGTGCGGGAGAAGGACAAGCGGACCGATCCCGAGGCGCGCCGGGACGAGCTGTTGAAGGAAGTCTCCGAGATCGGCCGGCCCGACGCCTACGTCCTGCACGAGGTCATCCGGCTCGAGGGCGACGAGGAGCTGCGGCGCCACGGCCTCGCGCTGTTCCTCTCGGCCTTCGCGGCCGGGCTCAGCATCGCCCTGTCGCTGATCGTGCCGGGCGTCCTGCGGAGCCACCTGCCGGAAACCGACTGGGCCAAGATCGTCAGCTCGATGGGCTACGCGGTCGGGTTCCTGGTCGTCGTCCTCGGGCGCCAGCAGCTCTTCACCGAGAACACCATCACGCCGATCCTGCCGCTCCTGCACGACCGCTCCGTGAAGACGGCGCTCCGCGTCGTCAGGCTCTGGATGATCGTGCTGTCGGGCAACATCCTGGGCACGCTCGCGATCGCGGCGCTGCTGGCCTACTCGGGCGCCTTCGAGCCGCCGGTCCTCAAGGCCTTCGCGGAGATCAGCCACGACGCCATCGCGCACGGCTTCTGGGCGACTTTCATCAAGGCCGTCTTCGCCGGATGGATGATCGCCCTGATGGTCTGGTTCCTGCCGGCGACCGCCAGCGCGGCGCCGTTCGTGATCCTCCTGATGACGTGGCTGGTCGCGCTCTGCAGCCTCGCCCACATCGTGGCCGGCTCGGTCGAGGCCTTCTACCTCGTGGTCACGGGCGCCGCGTCGCTGCACGATTACGCGGTGAAGTTCTTCCTGCCGACCCTCCTGGGCAACACCTTCGGCGGCGTGACGCTGGTGGCGGTGCTGAACTACGGGCAGGTCGCCCCCGAGGTCGAGGAGACCAAGGCGGTGGAGGGCGAACGGCCGGACTGAGGCCGCGGACGCTGGTCGCCGGCACGGAGCCGCCGGCGGCAACGAGCGGCGTCCCGAGGACGGATCCGCGCCGGCGGTCTCAGTCGAGCCGCACCGGCGGGCTGATCAGGTGGTCGAGATCGTCGAGGACCCACGTCAGCGTCCCGCGCAGCGGCCCGTAGAGCCCGATCTGGTGCTGACGGTACAGGAGGTCGTGCGTCAGCCGCGCCGAGAGCCCGTTCAGGCGCCCGCCGCCGAACGTGTAGCGGCCCAAGGTGCCCCAGCCGTTGAAGTCCGCCAGCGAGACGATCGCGCCCTTCTCGACGTAGTGGAACGGCGGCAGGTCCGAGGCCGGCGTGTCCCCGCGGGCCAGCGCGCGGCCGAGATGCCGTGCGAGATGCTGCGCCTCCTGGCGGGCGGCCTGCGCGGTTGCCGGAACGGGCCGGCCGGTCCGGGGATCGGTGAGGCTGGAACAGTCGCCGAGGGCGACGATGGCCGGATCCCGGGTGGTGCGCAGGTCCGGGCGGACGACGAGCTGCCCGGTCCGCGAGCGCTCCAGGCCGTCGAGGCCGGCGAGCACGTCCGGCGCCTTCACGCCGGCGGCCCAGACCTTCAGACCGGCCGGGATGCGGCTGCCATCCCTCAGGACGAAGCCGTCCGCGTCCGCCGCCGTCACCGTGGCGCCGGTCCGGACCTCCACGTCGAGGTCCGACAGCGTGCGGGCGGCGGCGCGGGAGACCTTGTCGGGAAATGCCGGCAGCAGGCGCGGCCCGCTCTCGATGAGTGTCAGGCGCAGGCGCCCCGGCAGGTCGGGCGAGCCGTAGGCCGCGAGGAGGTTGATGGCGTGCTTGAGCTCGGCGGCCAGCTCGACGCCGGTCGCACCGCCGCCCACGATGGCGATCTCCAGCAAACCGCCGCCGTCGAGCCGCGCCAGGAGATGGCACCGCAGCTGTTCGTGGAAAAGCTCGGCCTCGGTCAGGTCGTCGATCGTCAGGCAATGATCGGCCACGCCCGGCGTGCCGAAATCGTTGGCGCGGCTGCCGACGGCGAGCACCAGCAGGTCGTAGGCGCGCTCCACCTCCGGGAGACCCTCCGCGGCCTCGACCGCGAGCCGGACGCGCCTGGCCTGCCGGTCGATGCCGACGAGGGCGCCGGGCTGGAAGCGGAAGCCGTTGCGGCGCGCCTGGGCGAAGAAGTCCACCTTCTGACGGTCGGCCCGGGCGGTGCCGGCCGCGAAGGTGTGCAGCATCGGCTTCCAGACGTGCGAGAGGCTGCGATCGGCGAGGGTCACGTCGGCCCGTCCGCCGCGTCCGAGGCTCGTGGCCACCTCGATCCCGGCGACGCCGCCGCCGACGATCACGATCCGTGGTCTCTCCGCCATGACGTCTCCGCATCCTCACCGGTCGGGAACGCCGGTCGCGGCCTCGATGTTCGCCGCGGCGAGCACCGATCGGATCCGTCGTCGGAAGCCCGCCTCGCGCGGCCCGTCCCCCGATCGCGCGCCGGCCGGGATCGCGTCGCTGCGCGCGGGCCGACAGGGGCCTGACGGCCATCGGGACCTCGCGACCATGAAAAAAGCCGCCCGAAGGCGGCTTTCGTGAACGTCGCGGTGCTGCGTCCGGATCAGGAGCGCATGCGGGTCCGCACCTCGCCGAGGCTCGCGCGGATCAGGTTCTGGGCGGCGTCGCCCTGCATCCGCTCGCGCAGGATCGTCTCCGAGACCTTCACGGCGGCCTCCGCGGCGGCGGCGCGGACCTGAGCCTCGGCCTGGGCCTCGGCCTGGGCGATCTTGGTCTCGGCGGCCTTGGTACGGCGGGCCAGGAAGTCGTCCAGCTTGCGGTGGCCTTCCTCGGCGGCGCGCTTGGCCTCCTCGCGGGCACCGGCGACGATCGACTCGGCCTCCTTCTCGGCCTCGGCGCGGCGGCGCTTGTAGTCGGCCAGCACGGCGGCCGCCTCCTCGCGCAGGCGCTTGGCCTCGTCGAGCTCGTGGCGGACGCGGTTGGCGCGCCCGTCCAGGCCCTTGAGCATCGTCGAGAAGGCGCCGGCCTTCCAGGCGATGCCCATGAAGATGAAGAACGCGACGGCGACCCAGAATTCGGCTTCGAGCAGCATCGTGGGATCCCGTCAGTGTGCGGTGGCGTCGAGCGCGCGGTCGAGGCTGGTCCGGTCCGGGGCCTGCCCGGTCAGACGCTCGACGATGGCCGACGCGGCCTCGCCGGCGATCGAGCGGACGTTGCCCATGGCTGCCTCGGTCCGCGTGCGGATCGTCGCCTCGGAGGCGGAGAGCTTGACGTTCAGCTCGTCCTCCAGCGCCTTGCGCTTCGTCTCGGCCTCGGCGGCCAGCTCGTTCCGGGTGGTCTGCGCGATGTCGCGCGCCTTGCCCTGGGCATCCCGGAGGGCGGTCTCGAAGGCCACGCCGGCGGCATCCGCCTCGGCCTTCATCGCCTGCGCCTGGTCCAGATCGGCACGCAGGCGCTCGGCGCGGGCGTGCAGGATCGACTGGATCCGCGGCAGCGCGATCTTGTCCATCAGGTAGTAGAGGAGGCCGAAGGCCAGGGCGAGCCAGATCAGCTGCGCCAGGAAGCCCGAGGTCTCGAAGGGCGGGAAGGCGCCCGAATGCGCTTCCGTATGCTCGAAATGGCCCGGCACGACCTGCGTGTCGGCGCCCGGGGGCGGCGTGGTGAGGGGATTGGGCTGCGCCATGAGACCGCTACACTGACACCGTTCGCAGAGGCCACCGCCGACGCGGTGACGGACGAAGGCGGACGCCCCGTCGCGGGAGCGTCCACCCGTTCATCGGGCGGGAGCCCGGGAGGAGACCGCGGGGACCGCGGGCTCCGGCGCCGATCAGACGGCGAAGAGCAGCAGCAGCGCGATCAGCAGCGAGAAGATGCCGAGCGCCTCGGTGAGGGCGAAGCCCAGGAGAAGGGTGGCGCGCTGGCCGTCGGCCGCGGACGGGTTGCGAAGGGCGCCGGCAAGGAACTGACCGAACAGGTTGCCGAGGCCGATGCCCGCACCCGCCATGCCGAGGCAGGCGAGGCCGGCGCCGATGTACTTCGCAGCGACGGGATCCATGGTAACTCCTGAGGTCTCTTCAGATCGAAACGTGCAGTGACGTTTGCGGCGGGTGGAGCCGGCCGATCAGTGGCCGGGGTGAAGGGCGTCGTTGAGGTAGATCGCCGTCAGCGTCGCGAAGACGTAGGCCTGAAGCGCCGCAACGAGGAACTCGAGAGCGGTCAGCGCGATCGTCAGGAACAGCGGGAGCGGCGATAGCACGCTCCAGGCGCCCGCGAGAAGCAGCTGAACCACGAAGAACGCGAAGATCTTCATCGCGATGTGGCCGGCCAGCATGTTGGCGAACAGACGGACCGACAGGCTGATCGGGCGCGAGATGAACGAGATCACCTCGATCGGCACCAGGATCGCGAGAAGCGGCTTCGGCACGCCCGACGGCACGAACAGGCCGAAGAAGTGGGTGCCGTGCTTCATCACGCCGAAGATCACCACGGTGCAGATCACCAGCGCGGCGAGGCCGAACGTGATGATCAGGTGGCTGGTCACCGCGAAGGCGTAGGGGATCATCCCGAACAGGTTCAGGACGAGCACGAACATGAACAGCGAGAACACGAGCGGCATGAACCGCTTGCCGCCGTCGCCCGTCGCCTGGTGCACGGTGTCGGCGATGAATTCGTAGAAGATCTCGGCCAGCGACTGCATGCGGCCCGGAACGACCGAGCGGGACGCGGTCGCCACGATGGTGATGAGCGCGATCACGCCGACGGCGGCGAACATGTAGAGGGCCGACTGCGTGAACGCGAGCTGCTGGTGGCCGATATGGCCCAGCGAAACGAGCGGCTTCAGCTCGAACTGATGGATCGGGTCGATCGTGACCGCCATTCCCGCTTCCGCCCTTCTTGTCCGGCGCGCCGACGGGTGTCGGCCGCCCCACATTCCCCAGTGACCGGCGCGCCTTATGGCTCCTGCCGATCGCGCCGTTCCGGACGCGCGCCGGCGAAACCCGACACCCGCATCACGTTGTAGACCCCCGCGACGAACCCCAGCATCAGGAGGACGATCAGGCCCCAGGGCTTCGTCCCGAAGACATGATCGACGATCCAGCCGAGTATGCCCCCCGCGATCACGCCCGCGACGAACTCCGTGGAGAGCGTCATGGCCTGGCCCAGCGAGGATGGCCCGCCGTTCCGAGGGCGCGTGGAATGACCGGGAGCAGCCTGCGGCCGCTTCCGTTCGATCTGCGTCTCGAGACGTCTGAGCCTCGCGGAGAGTTCGCTGTCCGTCGGCGTCTGCTCGGCCCCTCTCCCGTCCCTCGGATCGTCGCCGTTCACGGCTCAAAACTCATCGGGCGGGAGGCTGTGGAACCGGCTGGACACCCCCAGCAAGCGGGGCGCACCATAGTTTCGCCTATCTTGAGTGTCAAGGCGAACCCCATACGCCGTAAGTAATTGATTTTAGTTTGGTATTCCAACTCGGAGCGACGCGCCGGAACCGCGCTGCGTGCGAGGCCCCGGCCGCTCGATCAGGCGCCGATGATCGGCTTGATCACCTTCTCCATGCCCTCGACCGTCATCTCGCCGGTGTAGCGCTCACCGTTGATGAAGAAGGTCGGGGTCGAATCCACCTTGAAGACGTCGAGGCCGCGCTGCTTCACGGCGTTGACCGCGCTGTAGATTTTCTGGTCCTTCAGGCAGGCCTCGAAGGTCTGCTTGTTGTAGCCCGCCTGCCGCAGCATCTGCTCCAGCGCGTCCACGGGCTTCGGCGTGAAGGCCCAGGCGGACTGCTGGTCGAACAGCAGGTCGGTGATCGGGTAATACTTGGAATCGCCCTGGCAGCGCGCCAGCATGAAGGCCGCGGTGGCCAGCGGGTCGAGGGGGAATTCGCGGAGCGTGAACCGCACCTTGCCGGTGTCGATGTAGCGCTCCTTGAGGGTCGGCCACGTGGTCCGGTGGAAAGCCGCGCAGTGCGAGCAGGTCATCGAGGCGTACTCGATGATCGTGCACTTGGCGTCCGCCGGGCCGAGCCAGACATCGCCGAGGGGGCCCGGCTGCAGGAGGGCCGCCATCTCGGAATTCTGCGCCCGGGCGGGCCGCCCGAGATAGGGCAGGGCGAGGCCGGCGCCGAGGGCGAGGCCGGAGAACTTGAGAGCGTCGCGTCGCGTCGTCATCGGGCAGGCTCCGCCGGATTGATCAGTCGTGGCGTCCGGATGCCGGTACTCGGGCGCGACCGTCCTGGCAAGGTGACCGAATCGACCGTTCACCGCTCGGGACGCGTCGCCACGGCGGCGGTGCCGAGGCGGTCGAGGGCCGCGCGCAGGCCGTCATCGGCGATTCCCGCCACGGCGCGCTGGACCTCGACGGCGGCGGCCGGATCGACGCGGGGGCGCGCGGGCGCCCGACCCCCGCGCCCGACCCGGTCCTGCTGCAGCACGATCCGGGAGACGCAGGCCCAGCCGTAATGGGCGTTGATCCGCTGGATCACCACCGGCGCGAGATGCTGCAACTCGAGCGCGAAGACGCCCTCGACACGCACGACCAGCGTGCCGGATTCGGGCGGGCCGGCCTCGCTCCGGCGGCGCTTCGGCCATTCCAGCTTGGACGGCCGGCAGTAGCGGGCCAGCCGCTCGCCGACGATCTCCGGCCAGGCGGCCAGGATGTCGGTCGACGCGAAACCCTGCGCCGCGAAGGCCGGCCCGATGCAACTCTCGATCAGCTCGGCCAGCGGTTTGACGCGCGCCATGGTGGTTCCGACCCTGTGGATCCGCGAAGGTTAGCGCAGGATGGTTGACGAAGGGAGCACGCGCCGGCGCTTTCGCCGCCCTATGATCGCCGCGGGGCTCCGGCTATGCAGCGCGACCCCTGACGACCTGCCCATGCCGCCTCGCACAGCCACGGATCCTGAAGCCGGTCCCGGACCGCGCGCCGACGACCTGCTCGCCTGGTACGACCGGCATCGGCGGGTGCTGCCCTGGCGCGCGCTCGCCGGCGCGGTGCCCGATCCCTACCGGGTCTGGCTGTCCGAGGTGATGCTGCAGCAGACCACCATCGCGGCGGTGCGGCCGTATTTCGAGCGCTTCCTGACGCGCTTCCCCGACATCTTCGCCCTGGCCGACGCCCCCGAGGAGGCGGTGATGTCGGCCTGGGCCGGCCTCGGCTACTACTCCCGCGCCCGCAATCTCCACGCCTGTGCCAAGGCGGTGGCGGCGGCCGGCGGGCGCTTCCCCGACACCGCCGAGGGCCTCCGCAAGCTCCCGGGAATCGGCGCCTACACGGCCGGCGCCATCGCCGCGATCGCGTTCGAACGGCCGGAGGCCGCCGTCGACGGCAATGTCGAGCGGGTCCTGAGCCGGGCCTACGCGGTGGAGACGCCGCTCCCGGGCAGCCGGCCGGAGATCCGCCGCCTGACGCAGGCGCTCGTGCCGCAGGACCGGCCGGGCGACTTCGCCCAGGCGCTCATGGATCTCGGCGCGACGATCTGCACGCCCAGGCGCCCCGCCTGCGCGCTCTGCCCGTGGATGCGGCCCTGCCGTGCCCGGTCGCTCGGCACGCAGGAGACCTTCCCGCGCAAGATCAAGGTCGCCAAGGGCGCGCTCCGCCGCGGCGCCGCCTTCGTGGCGATCCGCAGCGGCGACGAGGCGGTGCTCCTGCGGACGCGCGCGCCCGAGGGGCTGCTCGGCAACATGGCCGAGCCGCCGGGGAGCGCCTGGGAGCCGGATTACGACGTCGCCGCCGCCCTGCTGGACGCGCCCCTCGACGCGCGCTGGAAGCGTCTCCCGGGGCTCGTCCGCCACGGGTTCACGCATTTCCCCCTGGAGCTGACGGTCTTCGTGGCCCGCGTCGCGCTGGCGACCCCGGCGCCGGCCGGCACGCGCTTCACGCCGCGCAGCGCCCTCGACGACGAGCCGCTGCCCGGCCTCATGCGCAAGGTCCTGGCCCACGCCTTCGACCCGAAGCCGGAGCCCGAGAAGAAGCCGCGCGGGCGCCCCAGGAAGGAGCCGCCGCCGATGCCGCTGCTCGCGGCGATGGAGGCACCGCTCTCGATGCCGGATCCCGAGCCGCGCCCGCGGGTGCGCGCCGTTCCGAAGCCCCAGCCGAAGGCGCCGCCGACGCCGCCGCCAGAGGCGGACGAACTGTTCGACGGGGAGGTCGAGCCCCCGCCCGCGCCGGCGCGTGCCCGATCATCGGCCCGGCGGTCGGGGCCGGCCCGGAAGCGGTAGTCGACCGTCACCGCGAGCGCAGCGACGCGACCCGGGGCAGCGCGACACTGTTTGCGTGGCGCTGCTGGATTGCTTCGCCGCGCTCGCGAAGACGGCGGTGTGTCAGCCGTTGGCCATCGCCTGGCGAAGCCCGGCCCGGTAGGTGTCGATCACCACCGGCTTGCCGCCGCGCTCCACGTGCCAGAAGGTCCAGCCGTTGCAGGCCGGAAGGCCCTGCACCAGCGCGCCGATCTTGTGGATCGAGCCGATGACGAGGCCGTTGTCGAGCTGGCCGTCCGGCCGCACCGTGGCGCGGAACCGGCGGCGCTCGTCGGTGACGGTCTCGCCGGGGCGGATGTGGCCCGCCTCGATCACCGATAGGAACGGCACCCGCGGCTCGGCGCGCTTGGTCGGCGCCACCATGAGGGCGGCCTTCGACAGGGTCTCCACGGCGGCGATCCGGTCCCGGGCCGCCTCGGCGTAGGTGGCCTCGCGCTCGATGCCGATGAAGCGGCGGCCGAGGCGCTTGGCGACGGCGCCGGTGGTGCCGGTGCCGAAGAACGGGTCGAGCACCACGTCGCCGGGATTGGTCGCCGCGAGCAGCGTCCGGGCGAGCAGGGCCTCGGGCTTCTGGGTCGGGTGGACCTTGCGGCCCTCCGCATCCTTCAGCCTTTCCTCGCCGGTGCAGAGGGGGATGAACCAGTCCGAGCGCATCTGGAGGTCCTCGTTGCCCCCTTTCAGCGCCTCGTAATGGAACGTGTAGCCCTTCGAGTCGGCCGAGCGCGAGGCCCAGATCAGGGTCTCGTGGGCGTTGGTGAAGCGCTTGCCGCGGAAGTTCGGCATCGGGTTGGCCTTGCGCCAGACGATGTCGTTGAGGATCCAGTAACCGAGATCCTGCAACGCGCTCCCGACCCGGAAGATGTTGTGGTACGAACCGATCACCCAGAGGGTCGCGTTCGGCTTCATCACGCGGCGGCAGGCGGCGAGCCAGTCCCGGGTGAAGGTGTCGTAGGCCTCGAAGGTCGCGAACTTGTCCCAGTCGTCGTCGACCGCGTCGACGCGGCTCTGGTCCGGGCGCAGGAGGCCGGCGTCGCCGAGCTGAAGATTGTAGGGCGGATCGGCGAACACGCAGTCGACGCTCGACGCCGGCAGGGCGTTCATGGCCGCGATGCAGTCCCCGACGAGAACCTGGTCGAGGGGAAGGGAACGCTGGGCGGGTACGAGACCCATCCGTGGCGCCGACGCGGGCCGCCCGGCACGCGAGACCTGTTTCCGGGCGACGGCGTCGGCAGCCACGGTACGCGGGGAAGCCATGGCAAACACCGGTTACGCGACTGACCGGCAGACCATGCGCCGGGTACGGTAAAGGTCGCGTTGTCGAATTCGCGTCCGGTGCGTCCCGTTCTGGGGCTGCAGTTTTTGCCGACCGGCCGCCCGGACAATGCTCCGACAGATTAAGCGATCGTTACTTCGGTGCACCGCGTCTCCAGGGCGCGGCGACAACACTCTATCGCGGCGGTTGGCGCGCGGCCGGGATGGCCTGTCCTTGGTGAACAGCCGCCACGACAATCATCGTCGCGAACAGGCGGTCCGGCGCGCCCGCTTCCACCTCAGCGGGACGCAGGGTCACACCCGGCGCAGGGCTTGAGAAAGATATCCTATTTCCCGGCTCCGCTGCCCGGCACGGACAGTTCTTGGCGAATACGCGGAACGACACGGCAATGCATCACCCACAACAAGAGCGGAAACAAACTGAAATAAGCCCCTATGTAATCAGCATGACCAGCACGAAATCGGCCAAAATGTGACCCCGACAGCCCGAAAAAGCCTGCCATATTCCGGCCGATTTCGGACACGACTGGCGCCGCCCCGACAACAACAAAGGGAATGCGTCGAGAATGTCGTTCGGTTTCGGTAAGCTCGTTGTCTCACTCGGAATGCTGTCCACCGTCGTCGGAACAAGCCTCCCGGCCGCCGCGCAGAGCGGAGCGGCCTCCTGGTACGGGAGCGGTCATCGCACCGCCAACGGCGAGCGTTTCAACCCCAACGGACTGACCGCCGCCCATCGTAGCCTGCCGTTCGGAACCCGCGTCCGCGTCGAGAACAAGCGGACCGGCCGCACGGTCGTGGTTCGCATCAACGACCGCGGCCCCTTCGTGCGCGGCCGCATCATCGATCTGTCGCGCGGCTCCGCCCGCGCTCTCGGCATGGGCGGCACGTCCTACGTGTCGCTGCAGGTGGTGCACTGAGCCCTCACGCGGATTAGAGGCCCTGGCCCGCCTCAACCCCGCGCGGGCGGGGCGGCTCCCGGGGCGTTGTCTGCCGGACCCGGACGCACCATCTGCTGCCGGGTTCAGCTCGGATCACCCGCCCATGCCCAAGCCCCTCATCGTCGACATCCCGCACGACCTCGGCCGCGACGAGGCCAAGCGGCGCCTCGAGCACGGCACGGATCAGGCGCGGGCCTTCCTGGCCAAGAGCGGCATCTCGGTGGACCAGCTCGCCTGGACGGGGGACCGCCTCGATTTCGGCGTGTCCGCGGTGGCACAGAAGATCGCCGGCACGATCGACGTGGGCGCGGAGAGCGTCCGCCTCGAAGTGAAGCTGCCGTTCCTGCTCGCCCTGTTCGCCGAGAAGATCCAGAAGGTGGCGAGCAAGGAGGGCAACCTCCTGCTGACGAAGAAGTAGCGCTCCGGAACCGGATCGGCCGCACTCTGTTTCCGCCGGACCGGTGCCGCTGAGCACCGTCGGTCTCGCGGAGGATAACGGTGCCCGACAACACCCTCGCCGACCCGGGGCAGGTCCCCGAAGTACCGCCGCAGCCGACTCCCGTGCCGGACCGGCCCTACGATCCGCCGCAGGCGCCGACGCAGCCGCCCGGACCGGAGATCCCCGGCAACACCCCGGCCGAGGCGCCGGGCGTCCACCCGCCCGAGATCCCGGTCAACGATCCGGGCGCGCCGGAGATCAGCCCGCCGACGGGACCGGCCAATCCGATCGCCTGACCGCGCGTCGATCGACAGGGGCGGCGCCGTTTGAACAGGCCGCCCCACGCTGCCATAAGCCGGCCCATGGCCGCTCCCCCGCTCCTCACCCTCCAGGACGTCGCTCTCACCTTCGGCGGCACGCCGCTGATCACGAGCGCGAGCCTCGCCATCGCGCCGGGCGAGCGCACCTGCCTCGTCGGCCGGAACGGGTCGGGGAAGTCGACGCTCATGAAGATCGCCGCGGGCCTCGCGGAGCCCGACCGGGGCCGGCGCTTCGTCCAGCCCGGCACGACGATCCGCTATCTCGCGCAGGAGCCCGATTTCACGGGCTTCGCCACCACCCTGGATTTCGTCGAAGCCGGCCTGCCACCGGGCGAATCGACCCACCGCGCCCACTACCTGCTGGAGAGCCTCGGCCTGACCGGCGCGGAGGATCCGAGCAAGCTCTCCGGCGGCGAGGGACGCCGCACCGCGCTGGCGCAGGCGCTCGCGCCGGAGCCCGACGTGCTGCTCCTCGACGAGCCGACCAACCATCTCGACCTGCCGGCGATCGAGTGGCTCGAGACGGAGCTGAAGGGTACCCGCGCGGCCCTCGTGCTCATCAGCCACGACCGCCGCTTCCTCTCGGCCCTGTCGCGGGCCACGATCTGGCTCGACCGCGGCGAGACCCGCCGGATCGACCAGGGCTTCTCCAGCTTCGAGGCGTGGCGCGACGCCTTCTTCGAGGAGGAGGAGCGGGACCAGCACAAGCTCGACCGCAAGATCGCCGCCGAGGAGCACTGGCTGCGCTACGGGGTCACGGCGCGGCGCAAGCGCAACGTCCGCCGGCTCGGCAACCTGCACGAGCTGCGCCAGAACCGCCGCGAGGTGCGTCGCCCGGTGGGCAGCGTCAGCATGCAGGCCTCCGACGCGGAATCCTCCGGGAGCCTCGTCGTCGAGGCCCGCGACATCGCGAAGAGCTACGGTGAGCGCAAGATCGTCGACGGGCTGTCCCTGCGGGTCATGCGGGGGGACCGGCTCGGCATCGTCGGGGCGAACGGCGCGGGCAAGAGTACCCTGATCAACCTGCTGATGGGCCGGCTCGCGCCGGATGCCGGGCAGGTCGTGCTCGGCACCAACCTGCTGCCGGTGGTGCTCGATCAGGCCCGCGCCGTGCTGGAGCCCGGGATGACCGTCACCGACGTCCTGACCGGCGGCCGCGGCGACAGCGTCACGGTGAACGGCCAGAGCCGCCACGTGATCGGCTACCTCAAGGACTTCCTGTTCACGCCCGAGCAGGCGCGCACGCCGGTCTCGGTGCTGTCCGGCGGCGAGCGCAACCGGCTGCTGATCGCCCGGGCCCTGGCCCAGCCGGCCAACCTCCTCGTCCTCGACGAGCCCACGAACGACCTCGACCTCGAGACGCTCGACCTGCTCCAGGAGATGCTGGGCGACTACCAGGGCACGCTGATCCTGGTGAGCCACGACCGCGACTTCCTCGACCGCGTGGCCGGCAGCGTGCTGGTCTCGGAGGGCGCCGGCCGCTGGGTCGAGTATGCCGGCGGCTACAGCGACATGCTGGTCCAGCGCGGCCAGGGCGTCGAGGCGCGGACCGTCGCTCAGAAGACGAAGGAGCCGCGCGAGCGCGCCGCCGCGCCGGCCGCCCCGCCGTCGGGCAAGCCCAAGCTCGGCTTCAAGGACCAGCACGAATTGAAGACCCTGCCGGCCCGCATCGAGAAGCTGGAGGCGGCGATCGCCCAGCTCCGGACGATCCTGGCCGACCCCGAGCTCTACGCCCGCGACCCGGCCCGGTTCGACAAGGCCTCGACCATGCTGGCCCAGGCCGAGACCGAGCTGTCGCTGGCCGAGGACCGCTGGCTGGAACTGGAGATGCTTCAGGCGGGGTGACCGCCGCCGCATCGCGCCGCGAGACGTACCGGACCGGAGACCGCATGACCGCCTATCAGACCCTCGAACAGCGTTTCGCCCGGCTCGCCGCCCTCGAGGGCGCGGCCGGGATCCTCGGCTGGGACGCGCAGACCCTGATGCCCGACGGCGCCGCCGAGGCCCGCGGAGACCAGCTCGCGATCCTGCGCGGGCTCGCCCACGGGATGCTCACCGCCCCCGAGGCCGCCGAGGAGCTGGCGGCGGCGGAGCAGGGCGGGGGCCTCGAACCCTGGCCCGCCGCCAACCTGCGGGAGATGCGCCGCGCCCAGGCCCACGCCACCGCGGTCCCGCGCGACCTCGTCGAGGCCAGCTCCCGCGCCGTGTCCCGCTCGGAGATGGTCTGGCGCGAGGCGCGGCGCGACGCAGACTTCGGCCGCCTGGAACCCCACCTCGCCGAGGTGCTGCGGCTCCAGCGGGAGATCGGCCAGGCGAAGGGCGCGGCCCTCGGCCTCGACCCCTACGACGCGCTCCTCGACAGCTACGATCCCGGCATGCGCCGGGCGACGATCGACCCGCTCTTCGCGGACCTGACCGACTGGCTGCCGGCCCTGATCGCCCGCGCCCGGGAGATCCAGGCGTCCCGGCCGGCACCGCTCCCGCTCGCCGGCCCGTTCGACGTGACGGTGCAGCGCGGCCTCGGCCTGAAGCTGATGGAGGCGGTCGGCTTCGATTTCACCCGCGGTCGGCTCGACATCAGCCTGCACCCGTTCTGCGGCGGCGCCACCGACGACGTGCGGATCACGACCCGGTACGACGCGGCCGATTTCGGCCGGGCCCTGATGGGCGTTCTCCACGAGACCGGGCACGCCCTCTACGAGCAGGGCCGGCCGGCGGCGTGGCGGAACCAGCCGGTCGGCGCGGCGCGGGGGATGAGCCTGCACGAGAGCCAGTCGCTCATCGTCGAGATGCAGGCCTGCCGGAGCCGGGAGTTCTTCACCTTCCTGGCGCCGCTCCTGCAGGCGGCGTTCGGGCGATCCGGGCCCGAATGGTCGCCGGAGAACCTGCACGCGCTCAACACCCGGGTCGCGCCGGGCTTCATCCGGGTGGATGCCGACGAGGCGACCTACCCGGCCCACATCCTCCTGCGCTACCGGCTGGAGACCGCGATGATCGCGGGCGACCTCGCGGTGCGCGACCTGCCGGGGGCGTTCAACGACGGCCTGCGCGACCTCCTCGGCCTGACCGTGCCGGACGACCGGGTCGGCTGCCTCCAGGACATCCACTGGCCGAGCGGTGCGTTCGGCTATTTCCCGACCTACACCCTCGGCGCCATGGCGGCCGCGCAGCTGTTCCGGGCCGCCCGCGCGGCCGAGCCGGCGCTGCCGGGCTGCCTGGCGCAGGGCGACTTCGGTCCCCTGCGGGACTGGCTCCGCACGCACGTGCACGCGGTGGGGAGCCTGCTCGACACCGACGACCTGCTCACCCGCGCCACCGGGACGAAGCTCGGCACGGCGGCGTTCCGGGCCCATCTGGAGGCGCGCTACCTCGGGGGCGCGGGCGCCTGAGACGCGGTGGCCGGGGAGGGTACGGAACGGCCCCCTCCGCCGGCCTCGCCTAGAGCGTCACCACGTCGACATCCGTGCCGAGCCGGTCGCGGGCGATGTCCGCGACGTGGCGGTGGTGCGTGAACAGGATCGGCTGGACCCGGGTGCCGATCGCCGCCAGCGCGTCCAGGCCGTGGCCGGTCCGGGTCTCGTCGAAGGTCGAGAACAGGTCGTCGCCGATGAAGGGCGCCGGCTCGGCGCGGCCGGCGTAATCCTCCAGATAGGCCAGCCGCAGGGCGAGATAGAGCTGGTCGCGGGTGCCCTCGCTCATGCCCTCGATCGCGACCGTCCCGCCGCCGGCGCGCTGCCCGGCGAGCTTCGGGGTGTCGGCCTCGTCGTAGATCTGCGCCAGACCGGAGAACGCGCCGCCGGTCAGCGCGCCGAACAGCGCGCCCGCACGGGTGACGAGCGGGTCCTGCTGCCCCGCGCGGTGGCGGGCCACGGCCTGCCCGAGCATCAGCCCGGCGAGCCGCAGCACGGCCCAGGACCGGGAAGCCGCCTGGAGATCCGCCTCCGCGGCCTTGCGCTCCGCGAGCGCCAGCTCGGCGCCGGTGCCGCCCTCGAGCTCCGCCCGCCGCCGCTCCGCCCGGTCGCGGTCCGCGAAGATGACCTGGCCGCGCTCGGCCTGCTCCTCGGCCTCGAGAGAGAGCCGGGCCAGCTCCGCCTCGATCGCCTCCGGGGACAGGGTCTCCAGGCCGGCGCGCAGCTCGGCCTCGGGGAGCCCGTCGGCCGCGCCCGCGAGCGTGCCGCGGAGCCGCAGGCGCTCGGCGCGCAGCGCCTCCCGCGCGCTGAGGCGGCCGAACAGCCGGTCGATCTCCGGCGTCGGCGCCGCGGCGAGGTCCGGCATCACCTCGGCGACCTGCCGGGCGAGCGTCGCCCGCGCCGCGTCGCGCGCTTCGGCGGCGGCGCGATGGGCCGCGTCGGCCTCGTCGCGGCGGCGGTCCAGCTCGGCGCGCCGCGCCTCGCGGGCCTGCGCGGCCACGAGGCGGCCGTGCAGCGATCGGATCGCGCCGGCGGGCGACACCTCCGCGAGGTCGGGCGCCAGGGCCTCGACCAGCGTGGTCGCGGTGGCCCGGAACGCCTCCATGTCCCGGCGGATCCCGGCGGAGCGGCGCTGCAGGGCGGCCCGTTCCGCCAGCCGGTCCGGCACGCTCCGCCACGCCTCCAGCGCGCCCTCCGCCTCCTCGGGAGCGGCCGAGCCGTCGAGGCCGAGGGGCAGGAGCGCCGCCGCCCAGTCGGCGCGCCACGCGGCGCGGCGGGCGGCGGTCTCGGCGAGGCTCGCCTCCAGCCGCTCGACCGACAGTCCGGCCGCGCGCAGCAGGCCGCCGGTCTGCAGATTGGCCTCCCACCGGCCGGCCAGGGCGGCGATGCGCGCCTCGAGACCGTCCAGCGCGGCGGCGATCTCGAGGTCCGGCGCGGCGTCGAGCCCGGCGCGGGCGCGCAGGTCGGACAACGGCGCGCGCGCGGACTCGATCCGCGCCAGGAGGCGGTCCGCCTCGATCCGCTGCGCGGCGAGGCGCTGCTCGGCCTCGATCAGGCTCTCCACCTCGGCGAGCCAGGCCGCCATCTCGGCCGGCGGTCCGGGCACGAGGCCGGCGGGCCGCCAAGCCTCGCGCCACGCCGCCTCGCCCGCCGCGAGCTCCGCGGCGAGACCGGCGAGCACGTCGTCGGCCCGCGCGGCCTCCGCCTCCTCGGCGGCGAGCCGCTCCAGGTCGGCCGCGTGGGCGGCGACCCGGGCTGCGTCCGAGGCCCGCTCGTCCGCGACGCGGTCGGCCTCGAGGAGCGCGCGCTCGAAGGCCGCGATCTCGGCGACGGCGGCCGCGCGGCCGGCCGCGAGGGCGTCGCGCAGCGGCGCGAACGCCGCGTCGCGGGTCGCCCGCAGGGCGTCGAGCCGCTCCCGGGTGGCGACGGGTCGGCCGGCCTCGCGCTCCCGCAGCCGCGCCCGGGTGACCGCGACCTGCCGGCGGGCCGCGTCGCACCGGTCGGCGGCCCGCTCGTGCTCGCGGGTCTTGGCCTCGAGGCGCTGACGGTAGCGCGCCACCGTGTCGGGGGCGGGCAGGGGCGTCCGGACGAGGGCGGCGAGGTCGGGGACCGGGGGCGACAGCCGCTCGGCCTGGTTGCGCAGCAGCGCCGCCTCCCGGCGGACCGCGCCGTCGAGGGTGTCGCGGGCGGCGATCCGCTCGTGGAGCCGGGCGAGGGGCTTCAGCGCCTCCCGGAGCGGGGTCGGGTCCCGGGCCGCGTCGGCCGCCTCCACCTCGCGGGCGAGGCGCTCCCGCTCGGCGCGGGCGGCGGCGAGGTCGCGGGCGATCTGCTCCTCGGCGGCCGCCAGGGTCCGGCCGTCGCGGATCAGCCGCTCGGTCCGCGCCCGCGCGGCGTCCGGGGGCTGGCGGGCCTCCAGCGCGGCGAGGTCGGGCACGCCGATCCGGGCGCGCAGCCGCTCCAGCTCCAGCCCGACCTTGTGGGCGTCGCCCTCGATGCGGGGCAGGTCGGTGCCGCCCTTCTCGAACTCCCGGGTGCCGCTGAACGCCGCCAGGATCTCGTCCGCCCGGTGGGTCAGCCCCGGCTCGACCGGGACGGATTCGGCCTCGCCGCGGGCCCGGTCGCGTCCGGCCTCGGCCCGCTCCGCCTCGGAATCCGCGGCGCGGCACGCGTCCAGCGCGGCCCCGAGACGCGCGATCCAGGCCGGATCCGCGTCGACGAGGTCGGTCTCGGCGGCGATGCGCTGCTCCAGCGCGTCGATCTCGGCGATGATCGGGCGGACGCGCTTGAACCGCTCCAGCCGGGCGCGCGCGACCGCGCCGGCCTTCTGCTCGGACCGGAGCGCCTCGAGCTGCGCGGCCGCCGCGGCGATCTCGTCGTTCAGGGCGCGCCAGTCGCCGGCGCGCAGGCCCCGCTCGCGGATCGCCCGCCGGGCCGTCTCGTGGCGCTCCAGCGCCTGGTAGAAGGTCCGGTGCTTGGCCTGGCGCGGGGCGAAGATGGCCTCGGCCTCCGCGTCCAGTGTCGTCTGCAGCTCCGTGAGCCCGCGCAGGCCCGAGCCCGCCGCGAACAGGCTCGCGCCGACCTCGCCCTCGACGTCGACCATCTCGCGGCCCCCGGCCCGGAGGCTCGCCGCGTCGAGTCCGAAGGCCCGGCAGAACACCGTCCGGGACAGGCCGCCGAGGAACGGGGCGAGCGCGTCGTCGGCGAGCGGCGCGTCGGCGGCGTCGATGAGGGTGCGGCTGTTGCCCTTCCGGCGGCGGAAGGACAGCCGGCGCCCGTCGGCGGCGGCGATCTCCGCGCCGAGCCGCAGCTGCGGCATGTCGTGCAGGAAGGCGTAGGGCGTGGACTTCCCGAAGCCGAACAGCAGGTCGGTGACCGCCGCCAGCGCGGTGCTCTTGCCGGCCTCGTTGGCGCCCAGCACGACGTGCAGGCGCGCGTCCGGCTGGAACGCGACGGTGCGGTCCGTGAAGGCGCCGTAGCGCTCGAGGGCGAGGCGGATCAGGCGCATCGGGGATCCATGGGCGCGCGCCTCAGCAGTGCCGGCCGCCGAGGCGCCCGAGGACGAGCGCCTCGGCCTCGGCGCAGAGGGCGTCGAACTCCGCGTCGAGGTCGGCCTCCGCGGCGGCGGTCCCCGGCATCCGGCCGCCGATCTCGGCCAGCGCCGCCTTCGCCCGGGCGCGGAACTCCGGGTCGCGGTCGAGGTCGGCGAGCAGCGCCGCGGGGTCGATGGCGGCACCGGTCGGCTCCGCCGCGGCGCGCGGCCGGCGGGTCTCGATCTTCAGGCGCTCCAGCCAGATGTCCTCGTGCAGCCGGTGCGCGGCCGCCTGGATCTCGGCCGTCAGGGACTCGCGATCGGCCGCGAGGGCGTCGTGGGCCTGGGTCGTCCCGGCGAGGTGGACGCGGACCAGGAGCAGCCGGCGCGCCGCGACGGCGGCCAGGGGCCTCAGCGCCGCCTCGACGGCCTCGACGGCGCCGCGCGCGTCGGCCACCGCCGCGAGGTCGACCGTGACCCGCTCGAACCGCGCCCGGTCCAGGGGCAGGCGGCTGACGCCGGCCACCCGCCCGTCGGCGACGTCGACCACGACGGCGCCCTTCTCGCCGCACTCGCGCACGCTCCGGCCCTGGAGATTGCCGGGGAACACGATCCAGGGATCCCGGGACAGCTCCGCGTACTCGTGGATGTGACCGAGCGCCCAGTACTCGTAGCCCCGGGCCGCGAGGTCGGCGACCGAGCAGGGGGCGTAGGTCTCGTGGGCGGCGTGGCCGGTGCAGGAGGTGTGCAGGACCCCGAGGTTGAACCAGCCCGGAACGGCGGCCGGGTAGGTCAGCGAGAGGTTCTCCTCCACGGCTCGGCCCTGGAAGCTGCGGCCGTGGACCGCGACGCGGAGCGCGTCGAGGCGCAGGGTGCCGGCGCGCGCGGTCGGGAAGACGTGCACGGATCCCGGCAGCGTGATCGAGCGCGTGATGACGCTCTCGGCGTCGTGGTTGCCGCGCACGAGGATCGTCGGGATGCCGGCGCGGTCGAGGCGCGCCACCTGCCGGGCGAAGAACAGGCCGATCGTGGTGTCGGCCCAGTCGCCGTCGTAGACGTCGCCCGCCACCACCACGAAGGCGACCGACCGCTCGATCGCCTGGCTCACCAGATCCTCGAAGGCCTGCCGACTCGCCGAGGCGAGGCGCCGGGCCAGATCCGCGTCGCGCGCGGCGAGGCCCGACAGCGGGCTGCCGAGGTGCAGGTCGGCGGCATGGATGAAGCTGAACGCCGTCATGGCCTCCGGACGGGATCGGTGGGATGGCGGCGCGCGGCAGTCCGCGGAGCGGCCGGCGTCGCCCTGCCGGCTCTTAGGCCGCCGACCGGGTCCGCCTCAAGCGGCGCCCGGCGATGGGCTGTGGGGCGGGCAGGTCGGACCGGGCGGCCCCCCGCCGCCGACGGCACGCCCGTGCCCGGCGCGAAAGCGGTCGAACGTCCCGGCTCCGGGCGCGTTAGAGCGTGGCGGTGGCGGGAGCGCCGCGCGCTGAGGTACGAGACCGGCCCGATGAATCCTGCTGCACGCCCGGCCCGCTCCAACCCCGCACCGTCGCCCGTCACGCCGATCCGCCCCGCCGAGCGGCCGCACCAGCCCTTCAAGATCGTGAGCTGGAACCTGCTGCGGCGCACCGGCGCGGCGGTGGACGACGTCGCCGCCCTCGTGGCGCAGGAGAAGCCCGACCTGCTGCTGATGCAGGAGGCGACCCGGGCCATCGGCTTCCTGCTGGACCGGATCGGCGGCCACTACGCCTGGGCGCCCCTGCCGGGCCGGATCCACGGGCTCGCCATGTGGAGCCCGAAGCCCTGGGCGGCCCCGCCCCGGGTCATCGCGCTTCCGTCCGGCGCCCTCGTGCACCGGGTCTGCCAGATCCTCGATCTCGGCGAGTTCGGCGTGGCCAACGTCCACCTGTCGCACGGGCAGATGCTGAACCGGCGCCAGCTGCGGCGCATCGTCAGCGAGCTGCCGCCGCGGGCGGCCGTGCTCGGCGACTACAACATCGTCGGCCCGGCGCTGATCCCGGGCTTCCGCGACGTCGGACCGCGGCAACCGACCCACGCGATGGTCGAGGTCCTGCCGCTGCGGCTCGACCGCTGCCTCGCCCGCGGGCTCGTCTGCCACGCGCACGCGGTGCTGCCGCGGGGGCGCTCCGATCACCGGCCGATCGTCGTCCATCTCGGCCCGGCGCCGGAGGCGCACGCCCCCGCCCGGTTCAAAGGTATGGCAGCAGCAGTCGCACGCCTGCGTCGCGCAGACGGATCGGCAGGCCGCGCGCGGCGAGATCCTCCCGGCTGAGCCGCGCCTGCATCTTGCCGCGCATGAACCGGTCGAGATCGGCCGCGAGCTCCGCGTCGATGATCTCGACGTTCAGCTCGAAATTGAGCCGGAAGCTGCGCATGTCCCAGTTGGCGCTGCCGACGAAGCACCAGACGTCGTCGACCACCATCGCCTTGGAATGGTCGAAGGGCGGCTCGTCGAGCCAGACGTTCACGCCGGCCCGCAGCAGCGGATCGAGATGCGCCCGGGTCGCCCAGTCGATGTAGGGGTGGTCGCTGACCCGCGGGATGATCACGTCGACGGTGATGCCCCGGGTCGCGGCCTGGGCGAGCGCGCCGGTCACCAGCTCGTCGGGCAGGAAGTAGGGCGTCACGAACCGCACCGACCGGCGCGCGCAGGCGAGGGCCTGCAGGATGACCTGCTCGATCTTCTCGACGTCCGCGTCGGGGCCGGAGGTGACGGCCCGGGCGACGCTCGGTCCGCACGGCTCGAGGTCGACGAACCACGGGGGGCCGTCGAGGTTCTCGCCGTCCACGAAGGCCCAGTCGGCCGCGAAGGCGGCGGCGAGCTGCTCGACCACCGGACCGGTCATCCGGAAATGGGTGTCGCGGATCGGGTGCTCGGGCTTCAGGGCGACGCGGTTCGGGTGGGAGATGTTGAGGCCGCCGGTGAAGGCGGTCCGCCCGTCGATGACCAGCAGCTTCTTGTGCGAGCGCAGGTTGAGGAACGGCATCCGCCAGGGGAGGGCGGAGTGCATGAACAGGGCCGCCGGCACCCCTGCGGCCGTCAGGCGGCGGTAGACCGGCGCCCGGAAATAGCCGCCGCCGATCCCGTCGATGATGACGCGAACCTGCACGCCCCGGGCCTTCGCCTCCACGAGGGCCTCGCAGAACTCGCGGCCGGTGGCGTCGTCCCGGAAGATGTAGCTCGACAGGCCGATGCTGGACCGCGCCTCGCGGATCGCCGCCAGCATCTGCGGATAGCCGGTGTCGCCGTTGCGGAACATCTGCACGGTGTTGCCCGCGAAGGCCGGCAGGCTCGTGATCCGCCGGATGGCCCGGTCGAGGGGCCAGAGCGCCTCCGGCACCACGGCGTCGTCGGTGTCGGGCAGCTGCGTCGCGTCGGAGGGCTTGGTCCGCAGCCGCCGCGCGCGGCGCGAGACCCGGTTGATGCCGAAGGTCAGGTACAGGGCCGTGCCGAAGATCGGGGACAGCCACGCGAGCCCGATCCAGCCCACCGCCACGCTGACCCGGCGCTTGCGCAGCAGGGCGTGCAGGGTGACGCCGATCGCCAGCGCGAAGCCGATCAGGGCCTCGACGTCCGACCGCATCAGGGCGGTCGACTGGACCCAGCGGGTGATCGCGTTTTCCAAGGTGAGGCTATCCGGGTTCGCGTCGGGAGGCGCCGGATCGACCTAAAGCCCATGCGGCGGGCGGATCAATCCGCCGGCTTGGCCGGATGCGCAATGGCCGCGGCGGCCGCGGCGGCCGCAGGCCGCTCGCAGCGATAGGGTCCGCTGCCGTCGAGGGCCCCGTACAGGACCCGGCCGCCGGAGGCGATGCAGCGCGCCTTGGCCTCGGCGTAGGGCCGGTGAAAGCTCCAGATGGTGATCATCGGCCCGATCGTCGCGATGCAGACGGCTCCGAAGATCACGGCGGCGGCCCAGGTCGCGCCGTTGCGGTTCGGCCGCGGGGGCCGCGGCGGCGGCATCGTGCCGTAGAAGGACAGCGTCAGACCGAGCAGGTCGATGGTGCTCATCAGCCGTTCCGCGTTGCGGCGCCGAGCCCGGCAGGATCGGACAGGCCCTCATCCTAGGGCAGGGCGGCGCCATCACCTACGCGCCGCGCGCCGAACGGCCTGCGTCGTATCGCGCCAGGAGACCGGCTCACGGCTCCCAGCGGGGCGGCCGCTTGCCCAGGAAGGCGTCGATCCCCTCCTGCGCGTCGGCCATCATCATGTTCCGGGTCATCACCTCGGCCGTGTAGCCGTAGGCGTCCTCCAGGCCCATCTCGATCTGCCGGCCGAACGCCTCCTTGCCGATCGCCAGGACGCGGCGGGCCTTCCCGGCGATCCGGCCCGCGAGGGCGCCCACCGCGGCGTCCAGATCCGCCTCCGGCACGGCGCGGTTGACGAGCCCGATCCGCAGAGCCTCCGCGGCGTCGATCGGCTCGCCGACCAGCAGCATCTCCAGGGCGGCCTTGCGCGACACGGCCCGCGACAGGGCGACCATCGGGGTCGAGCAGAACAGGCCGATCTGCACCCCCGGCGTGGCGAAGCGCGCTGTCTCGGCGCAGACGGCGAGGTCGCAAGTGGCGACGAGCTGGCACCCGGCGGCGGTGGCGATCCCGTGCACCCGGGCGATCACCGGCTGCGGCAGGCGCGTGAGGCTCAGCATCAGCCGGGCGCAGGTGCGGAACACCGCCTCCGTCGCCTCCCGGGACGGATCGGCGCGCATCTCCTTGAGGTCGTGCCCGGCGCAGAAGGCGGGGCCGGCCCCCTGCAGGATCACCACCCGCACGGACGGATCCGCTCGGATCGCGTCGAGCTGCTCCTGGAGAGCGCCCATCAGGGCCATCGACAGGGCGTTGCGGGCCTGCGGCCGATTCAGCGTCAGCGTCGCGACCCCGTCGGCGTCGCTGCGCAGCAGCACCGGCGCCTCCGGGGCGGCGGCCGTGGCAAGGGCTGCGGTCATGGCGGCGTCTCCCGGCGCCGGCCTCCCTGGCGCGGGGCCGGTCGCGTCGCCGGACGGTAGCACGCGGGGTTCAGGTTCGCGACGCCGCGGCTTGCCGTTCGCGATGAGCCGGCTGTCAGCCCTGCTCGGCCAGGGCGAGGTCGAGGCTCGCGTAGTCGGCGCCGGGACCGTTCCACCACAGCGCGGGATAGGCGGCGAGCCGGCCCAGCACGCCGGCGTAGGCGTCGGCGAGCGCGGTATCGACGACCGCCAGCACGGCGCCCGACTCGGAGAGGCTGTCGGCTAGCGCCTGGTCGCGGCCGGCGCAGTCGAGGCAGACGACGCGCAGTCCGAGGCGGGTGAGGCCGAGGCGCATGGCCTCCGCCTGCCCGAGATCCTGCACCATGAGCGCCACCGCCTGCCCGACGCGAAGGCCCTCGCCCCAGGCCCAGCGCGAGAAGCGGTGCGGACAGATCGCGGCGGCCGGCACGGCCGGCCCCGCACGCCGCTCCGCGTTGGCGGCGCCTTGCGCGCCCGGCCGGGCGCGCCGGTCGGCGTCTCGAGTCGGGAGAGAAGTGGAGGCCGCCGGGGAATGGACGCCGTACATGCGATGCGGACCGCCTGAATCTGGACACACTGCAGGTCCTGGCGTGACGCGAGCAGGTTAACACTCTCTCACGCGCCGGCGTTCCGTCGAAAAACGACCGCATTTTCGTCGGCGCGCGGGCCGCAGATTGGGCCTATGGCCAACGGGCCGTGAACCGAGACGGGCGAATTGCCGGCATCCCGGGCCGCATCTTCGGTCGCATTGGCGCGCGCGCGGGTCCGGCCTATGTCCCGGCCGCCAGAGGCTGCCCGCCAGAGGCCGCCCCCGATCGAGGAACCGCCGCGCATGCGCTCCACAACGACCCGGATCTCACTCGTCGCCGCCGCCACGCTCGCGGCCCTGCCGGCGCAGGCGCAGATCCGGAACGCCCCGGCCCCGCGGGCCCTGGAATTCGCCGCCTACATCTTCGCGGCCTCGAACGTCTGCGGATACCGGATCGGCAGCGACCAGTTCGAGGCATTGCTGGCGAAGCAGAACGTGCGGATCGGCGACGTCCAGCCGCGGGGGCCGTTCGGCAACCGGGTGCAGACCATGTTCACGCTGATGTCGAACCAGATGGCGCAGAACCGCGACCAGGCCTGCCTCGCGGTGGCCGGCGAGTACGGACCCGAGGGCACGGTGGCCAAGAACGTGCTCCTGCCCGCGGGCCAGGAGCCCGCCGTGCCGGCGAAGCCCGCCAAGCCCGCTGAGCCCGCTGAGCCCGCCAAGCCGCAATAGGGCACGCGCCGGATCGGCGCCGGCCTCAGCCGAGGCGCCAGTCGATCGCCGGGCGGCCGTGCGCGGCGAGCCACCGGTTGGCCCGGCCGAACGGGTCGGACCCGGGAAAATCCCGGGCCCGGTTGAGCGGCGAGGGGTGTCCGCTCTCGAAGACGCCGTGGCGGCCCGCGTCGATCAGCGCGGCCCTGGCCCGTGCCTGGGCGCCCCAGAGCAGGAACACCGCGGGCTCCGGACGCGCCGAAACGGCGCTCACCGCCTCGTCGGTCAGCGCGGCCCAGCCGTAGCGCAGGTGCGCGCCGGCCTTGCCGGCCTCCACGGTGAGCGCGCTGTTGAGCAGGAGCACGCCCTGCCGCGCCCAGGGCGTCAGGTCGCCGCCGGCGGCGCGGTCGGATCCCGCCTCCGCCAGGATCACCTTCAGCGAGGCGGGCAGGCGACCGGATCCCACGAACGAGAAGGCGAGGCCGTTGGCGTCGCCCGGGGTCGGGTACGGGTCCTGCCCGAGGATCACGGCCCGCACGTCCTGCAGCGGGGTCTCGGTCAGGGCGCGGAAGATCCGGTCGGGGGCCGGCAGCACGCGGGCACCCGCGGCGATTCGCGCGTCGACCCGCCGGGCCACGGCGTCGGCCACCCCAGCGGCGAAGAAGGGCAGGCTCAGCCACGACGAGCCGGAGGCGCGGAAAGCGGTGAGGGCGTCGGCGACGGGCGTGTCGGTCATGGTCTCTCGCGCTCGGATCCCCGGCGCAGATAGGGGGCTGGCGAGCGCCGTCACGGGCGCGGCGGTTGCGGCTGCGAGCCGCCCGTGTTTAGGGACTAGGGTCGAGCGTGCCGCCGATCGCGGTGCGGCATGGCGCGTCCGGTCTTCGCCGGGCGGCTTCGCACCCTACATGGAAGCGCACCCGACGGGGTTTTAAGCCTCCGGCCCGGTTCAGGCGTACGCGCCGGCGGCCGGATATCGGAAACCAGAGGAAGGATCTCGGCGCGCGGCGCCGGAACGCTGCCATGAACGAACGCGTCGAACCCGCCGCGCTGGCGAATGGCCGGCCCCTCGCACCGCTCAAGCCCGCGGCGGACACCCTGCCGGGCGACCACCCGAAGGTGGCCTGGGGCCGCGTCGGCGTGCTCCTGATGAATCTCGGGACGCCCGAGGGCACGTCCTACTGGCCGATGCGCCGGTACCTCAAGGAGTTCCTGTCGGACCGCCGGGTGATCGAGGTGCCGCGGCTGATCTGGTGGCCGCTCCTCAACCTGATCATCCTGACGAAGCGCCCCGGCCCGAAGGGCCGCGACTACGCCAGCGTCTGGAACAACGCGCTGAACGAGGGGCCGCTGAAGACCATCACGCGCGGCCAGAGCGAGCGCCTTCAGGCGGCCATGGGCGAGTCCGTGGTGGTCGACTGGGCGATGCGCTACGGCAAGCCCGAGGTTGCCGGCCGGATCCAGGCGCTGCTCGACCAGGGCTGCGACCGCATCCTGCTGGTGCCGCTCTACCCGCAATACGCCGCCGCGACCTCGGCCACGGCCTGCGACCAGGCCTTCCGGGCGCTGATGGACATGCGCTGGCAGCCCTCGGTGCGCGTCTCGCCGCCCTATCACGACGACCCGGTCTACATCGCCGCCATGGCCGATTCGATCCGCGAGGGCCTGGCCAAGCTCGACTTCGAGCCGGAGGTGATCCTCACCTCGTTCCACGGCGTGCCGCGGAGCTACCTGCTCAAGGGCGACCCGTACCACTGCCAGTGCCACAAGACCGGGCGGCTGATCCGCGAGGCGCTGGGCCTGTCGCCGGAGAAGATGCGGGTGACCTTCCAGTCGCGCTTCGGCAACGAGGAATGGCTGAAGCCCTACACCGACGAGACGGTGATGGACCTCGCGAAGTCGGGCGTGAAGCGGATGGCGATCGTCGCCCCGGGCTTCACGGCGGATTGCCTGGAGACCCTCGAGGAACTCGACGGCGAGAACCGCCACTACTTCGAGGAGAACGGCGGCGAGCGCTTCGCCTACATCCCCTGCCTGAACGACAGCGACCTCGGCATGCGGGTGATCGAGCACGTCGTGCGCCGCGAGTTGCAGGGCTGGATCTGAGATCCGGGCCGGATGCCGCTTGCGGCGCGGCCCGGCCCGCCTATTATTTTCCTAAGCTGAACGGGCCCGTCGGTTCGGCGCGGGAGGATCACATGGCGTTCTTCATCGGCATCGCGTGTCCGTGGCTGCTGATCGCGGTGCTCGACAGGATCGCCGAGGGGCGCCGCGGCGCCGAACTCGCGGCACTCGGCATCACGCCGCAGCCGGCGCCGGCGCAGTCCAGCTACCTCGTCCCCGATCGGCCGTACTGACGACGGGGCGCGGCCCCACGGGGCCGCGCCGGTCAGTCTCGAACCGTCACTTCTTCGGCTCGGGCGCGGCCTGAGCGGCCGGCGGCGCGTCGGTGCGCTCGATCTTGGCCTCCGAGCGGAGCTTCAGGATCATGTCCTGCTGCGCCTTGCGGATCAGGTGCTGGTCGATCTGCTCCTTGAGCTCGTCGAAGGTCGGCTGCGGTTTGGTCCGCTTCTCCTCGACCTTGATCACGTGCCAGCCGAACTGGGTCTTGATCGGGTCGGAGATCTGGCCGGGCTTCATCGCGAAGGCGGCGTTGGCGAAGTCGGGCACCATCCGCTCCTTGGTGAACCAGCCGAGATCGCCGCCCTCGGCCTTCGAGCCCGGGTCCTTCGACGCCTCGGCGGCGACCTTGGCGAAATCCTCGCCGCCCTTGATGCGCGCGGCGATCTTCTTGGCCTCGGCCTCGTTGTCCACCAGGATGTGGCGCGCGTGCACCTCCTCCTCGGGCTTCATCAGCTTGACGGTCTGGTCGTAGATCGCGTGCTCCGCCTCGGGCGTGACCGCGCGCTTGGCCTCCTGCTCCAGGTAGTCGTCGAGCAGGAGCTTGTCGCGGAAATAGGCGAGCTTGCGCTTGAACTCCGGCGTGTCGCCGATCTTGGCGGCCTCGGCGGCCTGCGCGCCGACGCGGAGGTCGACCATGTAGTCGACGAGCAGGTTCTTCTTCTGGGCCTCGTCGACCCCGGGCAGCGACAGGGCCGGGTCATCGGCCGCGATGGCGAGGTCGCCCTGCGTGATCGGCTTGCCGTTCACGCTCGCCACGACCGCGTCCGCGCTCGGCGCGGCGGCCGGCGTCGCGGCGGGGGCCGCCGGCGTGTTGGCGGCCGGCGTCGGGGCCTTCTGGGGTGCCTGGGCCAGCGCCAGTCCCGGCATCGCGATCATGACGGCGAGCGCGCTGACGCGCCGGAGAAGGGCGGTGTTCGGCATACGGGCGAAGTCCTCGGCTCACGTCTCGGCGTCGCGCCGGATCGGCCGGGCGTCGCGCCGCGGCACAGGTGGCCCGCGTCGGGCGAGAAGGCAAGCGCGGCCATTTCGCGGATGCCGGAACCGTGACCGTACCGGCTCGCGTTGAGGGCTGCCCCTTCCAGGTGCGCCGGGCGATGTTTACCTCTATAAGCCCGGCCAACTCCGTCCAGGCCGGCCCGCCACGCTCACCCGTGGGCGGGCTCGCGCGTCCGCAGGTCTATGATGCTCGGCTCCATCGCCAAGAAGATTTTCGGCTCCTCAAACGACCGCCGCGTCAAGGGCTACCGCCCGCGCGTCGCGCAGATCAACGCGCTGGAACCGGAGATCCAGGCCCTCTCGGACGAGGCCCTGCGCGCCCGCACCGACATGCTGAAGGCCGAACTCGCCAACGGCAAGAGCCTCGACGACATCCTCGTGCCGGCCTTCGCCACGGTGCGCGAGGCGGCCAAGCGCGTTTTCGGCCAGCGCCACTTCGACGTGCAGCTCATCGGCGGCATGGTGCTCCACGAGGGCGGCATCGCCGAGATGAAGACCGGCGAGGGCAAGACCCTGGTGGCGACGCTGCCGGTCTACCTCAACGCGCTGGAGGGCAAGGGCGTCCACGTCGTCACCGTCAACGACTACCTCGCCGCCCGCGACGCCGAGTGGATGGGCCAGCTCTACCGGTTCCTGGGTCTCTCCGTCGGCACGATCGTGCACGGCCTCGACGATGCGCAGCGCAAGGACGCCTATGCCTGCGACATCACCTACGGCACCAACAACGAGTACGGGTTCGACTACCTGCGCGACAACATGAAGTACGAGCTGTCCCAGCTGGCGCAGCGCGGGCACAACTTCGCGATCGTCGACGAGGTCGATTCGATCCTGATCGACGAGGCGCGCACGCCGCTGATCATCTCGGGCCCGGTGGACGACCGCTCGGAGCTCTACGTGTCGGTCGACGCGATCATGCCGCGGCTGGTGCGCGAGCACTACGACCTCGACGAGAAGCAGCGCACGGTCTCGCTCACGGAAGCCGGCAACGAGTTCGTGGAGGAGACCCTGCGCGAGGTCGGCCTGCTCAAGGACGGCGACCTCTACGACGCGCACAACGTCAGCCTCGTCCACCACGTGAACCAGGCGCTGCGCGCCCACACGCTGTTCACCCGGGACAAGGACTACATCGTCAAGAACGACGAGGTGGTGATCATCGACGAGTTCACCGGCCGCATGATGCAGGGCCGACGCTACTCGGAGGGGCTCCACCAGGCGCTGGAGGCCAAGGAGCGGGTCACGATCCAGCCCGAGAACCAGACCCTCGCCTCGATCACCTTCCAGAACTACTTCCGCCTCTACAAGAAGCTCGCCGGCATGACCGGCACCGCCTCCACCGAGGCCGACGAGTTCGCCGAGATCTACAAGCTCGACGTGGTCGACATCCCGACCAACAAGGAGGTCGAGCGCGTCGACGAGGACGACGAGGTCTACCGGACCGTCGGCGAGAAGTACGAGGGCATCATCGCCGAGATCGACAAGGCGCACGCGCGCCACCAGCCGATCCTGGTCGGCACCGGCTCGATCGAGAAGTCGGAGCACCTCGCCGAGATGCTCAAGAAGGCCGGCTACACCCTGCTCGACTACTCCGATCCGAACGCGCTGACCGACGTCTACGCCGCCGCCCGCGAGGGCCGGGTGACCAAGCGCTTCGCCGTGCTGAACGCCCGCTTCCACGAGCAGGAGGCCTACATCGTGGCCGAGGCGGGTGTCCCCGGCGCGATCACCATCGCCACCAACATGGCCGGCCGCGGCACCGACATCAAACTCGGCGGCAACCTCGAGATGCGGATCGAGAAGGAACTCGGCCACCTCGCCGACGGTCCGGAGCGCGACGCCGCGATCGAGGCGATCAAGGCGGAGATCGCCGAGAACCGCGCCAAGGTGCTGGCCTCCGGCGAGCCGGCCGATCCGGAGGCGGGCCGCAAGAAGGCCTTGCCCGGCGGCCTCTACATCATCGGCACCGAGCGGCACGAATCGCGGCGCATCGACAACCAGCTCCGCGGCCGCTCCGGCCGTCAGGGCGATCCCGGCCGCTCGAAGTTCTACCTGTCGCTTCAGGACGACCTGATGCGGATCTTCGGCTCCGACCGGATGGACGGGATGCTGCAGAAGCTCGGCCTGGAGCAGGGCGAGGCGATCATCCACCCCTGGATCAACAAGGCGATCGAGAAGGCGCAGCAGAAGGTCGAGGCGCGCAACTTCGACATGCGCAAGAACGTGCTCAAGTACGACAACGTCATGAACGACCAGCGCAAGGTCGTGTTCGAGCAGCGCCGCGACTTCATGGGCCAGGACAGCGTCCGCGAGACCGTGGACGAGATGCGCGAGGGCGTGATCGACGACTTGGTCGCCCGGCACATCCCGGAGAACGCCTACGCGGAGCAGTGGGACGTCGCCGGCCTGCGCGAGCAGGTGAAAGAGATCCTCAATCTCGACGTGCCGGTCGAGGACTGGGCCAAGGAGGAGGGCATCGCCGACGAGGAGATGCGCGAGCGCCTGCTCAAGGCGGCCGAGACGGCCTACGCCGAGCGGACCGAGAAGAACGGCGCCGAGGTCACGGCCTACATCGAGAAGCAGGTCCTGCTGCAGACGCTCGACCATCTCTGGCGCGAGCACCTCGTGACGCTGGACCACCTCCGGCAGGTGATCGGCTGGCGCGGCTTCGCCCAGCGGGACCCGCTGAACGAGTACAAGTCCGAGGCCTTCGACCTGTTCAACGGGCTCGTGACCGCCCTGCGCGAGCAGGTCACCGCGCAGCTCTCGCGGGTCGAGATCATGATGCAGGAGCCGCAGGAGGAGTACCCGCCCGGCGGTCCGGCGCTGCCGCCGATGTTCGCCCAGCATCTCGACCCGGTCACCGGCGAGAACGAGATGGATTATGCCGGCCTCGGCTCGGGCAGCGACGGCGGCGGGGGCCCGGCCTACGGCTTCGCGGCGCAGGGCCTCGCGGCGGACGGCGCCGTGCTGGAGCGCGACCCGACCGACGCCGCCACCTGGGGCCGCGTCGGCCGCAACGAGCCGTGCCCCTGCGGCTCGGGCAAGAAGTACAAGCACTGCCACGGCAGCCTCCAGGCCTGAGGCGGGGATGCCCGCGCGGGCGCTGTTCATCGCCGGGGCCGGGACCGAGATCGGCAAGACCTACGTCACCGCCGCCCTGACCCGCCGCCTGCGGGCGCAGGGCCGGGCGGTCCGGACGGTGAAGCCCCTCGCCAGCGGTGTCCCGCCGCTCAGCGATCCCGGCTTCATCGAGAGCGACACCGCCCGGCTGCTGGACGCGCAGGGCCTCCCCCTGGACGAGGAGGCCGTGGAGGCCTGCTCGCCCTGGCGATACGCGGCACCGCTCTCGCCCGATCAGGCCGCCGTGCTGGAGGGGCGATCGCTGGACCTGGCCGACCTCGTCGGCTGGTGCCGGGACGAGATCGCCCGCGCGGAGGGCACGCTGCTGATCGAGGGCGTCGGCGGCCTCATGAGCCCGGTCACCGAAGCCGCCACCGGGCTCGACTGGCTCCGGGCCCTCGGCCTCCCGGCGCTGCTCGTATCCGGGAGCTATCTCGGGGCGATCAGCCACGCGCTCACCGCCTGCGAGACCCTGCGCCTCCACGGCGTGGCGCTGCGCGCCGTGGCGGTCAGCGAGAGCCCGGGGGCACCGGCGCCCGCCGCGACCGTGGCCGCCGCGATCGCCCGGCACGCCGGGGCACCCGTTATCTGCCTGCGTCGCGGCGACGCCTGCCCGGATGCCCTGGCCGCCCTGATCGGATGAGCGCCGCCGCGCCGTTGCTGGACGGCGCGGCCGCTGCCCCTAGCTTTACCGCTGCGGCGTCGAGCCCGGCGCCCGAATCGTCGGGGCCGGATGAGCCCTGGGGAGCCCTGCGGTGAGTCAGACTCTTGCGCCCGCGGCGAGTCCCCGATCCGACACCGGCACGGTCGACGCGGAAGCTGCGCGCGGCAGGCTCCGACCGGCCCTCGTTTTCGGCGCGCTGGGTGTCGTTTACGGCGACATCGGCACGAGCCCGCTCTACGCGTTCAAGGAGGCGGTGAAGGCCGCGACCGCGGGCGGCGCGTCAGTGCCGGCGGCGGCCACGGGCGCGGTCTCGCTGATCCTGTGGTCGCTGATCCTGATCGTGTCGCTGAAGTACGCGGTGCTGATCCTGCGCGCCGACAACCGCGGCGAGGGCGGCATCGTCGCCATGCTGGCGCTGCTCGGCGCCCGTCAGGCCCGGCCGGGGACGTGGAAGGCACTGCTGCTGGTGGTCGGGCTGGTCGGCGCAGCCCTGCTGTACGGCGACGGCGCGATCACGCCGGCCATCTCGGTGCTCTCGGCGATCGAGGGCCTGAAGGTCGACGCGCCCGGGCTCGGCCCGTACGTGGTGCCGATCACGCTGGTGATCCTGGTCGGGCTGTTCCTGGTCCAGCACAAGGGTGTCGCCGCCATCGGGCGGGTGTTCGGACCGGTCATGCTGGTCTGGTTCGTCGTCCTGGGGCTTCTCGGGATCGCCGGGATCGTCGCCAAGCCCGAGATCCTGGCGGCGGCCAACCCGCTCCGGGCCGTCGATTTCATGCTCCATGCCGGCTGGCACGTCAGCTTCGCGATGCTGGGCGCGGCCTTCCTGGCGGTGACCGGCGGCGAGGCGATGTACGCCGATCTCGGCCATTTCGGCGCCCTTCCGATCCGGATCGCGTGGTTCGCGCTGGTCCTCCCGGCGCTGGTGCTCAACTATTTCGGCCAGGGCGCCCTGCTGATCGCCGCACCCGACGCCCTGGAGAACCCGTTCTTCCGCCTCAGCCCCGACTGGGGCCATCTGCCCCTCGTCGCGCTCGCCACGATGGCGACCATCATCGCCTCGCAGGCGATCATCTCGGGCGTGTTCTCGCTGACCCAGCAATCGGTCCAGCTCGGCTTCCTGCCGGCCATGCGCATCGTCCAGACGGCGCACGAGGAGCGCGGCCAGATCTACGTGCCGGCGGTGAACTGGCTGCTCGCCGTGGCGACCCTGACGGCCGTCATCGTGTTCGGCTCCTCCGACGCCCTGGCCGGCGCCTACGGCATCGCGGTCTCGATGCTGATGGGCATCACCACCTTGCTCGCCGCGCTGATCGCGCTCCGCTGGGGCTACAACCCGGTCCTGGTCCTCGCGGTCAACGGCTTCTTCCTCGGCATCGACCTCGTGTTCTTCGCCGCCAACAGCGTGAAGATCCTGGAAGGCGGCTGGTTTCCCCTGGTGCTCGCCGGGCTCGTCGCCGCGATGATGCTGACCTGGAAGAAGGGCAACGAACTCCTCGAGGAGGCTCGGGCCGCGCTGCGGCTGCCGGAGGATGTCTTCCTCGGCGGTCTCCAGCACCGCGACCTGCTGCGGCTGCCGGGTACGGCCGCGTTCCTCTCGGCGGCCGAGCACGGCGTCCCGCTGCATCTCTCGCGCTTCGTGGAGCGTAACCACGCCCTGATGGAGCGCATCCTGATCATCACCGCGCTCTACGAGGAGACGCCCACCGTCCCGCGCGACCGACGCGCCCACGTGACGATCCTGGCGCCGGATTTCTACCGGGTGATCCTGCGCTACGGCTTCATGGAGGAGGCCTCGATCCCCGAGGGGCTGGCCTGCGCGGTCGAATCGCGCCACCTGCCGCCGCACGTCCTCGACGACATGACCGTCTTCGTCGGGCACGAGACGATCATCCCGCGACGGGACAAGCGGGGTATGGCGCCCTGGCGGGAGAACCTGTTCGCCTTCATGCAGCGCAACGCCGAGCGCACCGGCGCCTTCTTCGGCGTGCCGACCCGGCAGGTCGTGGAGGTCGGCACAGAGATCGAGATCTAGGCCCCGCCGGAGACGTTCCAGCCATCCGACAAGTCACCGCCGGGACGCGCTCCAGAACAGGCCGAGTCGTGCCGAGAGATCGGGGCGCCGGCCCTGCCGCGATGCGCCTCGATCAGTACCCCGCGATTGGCTCCCCGGCGGCCGTGGACGTCGCGCCGATCCGGACCTGTTTCCGGAACGGACGCGTCGACGCACGGAAACTTGAGGCCGCTCCGCGGCACCGCGGGGAACCGTGGCCTTCCGCCATCGTTCCGCCCCGACGCAGGCGTCGCGCCCCCGGGGCGCGCGCCGAATCGGAGAGACAGCATGAACAGGGATCATCTCGAGGGCGGCGTCCGCCACCTGCGCGGCCGGATCAAGACGGCGGCGGGCGCGGTCCGCGGCCGGGCGGGCGACCAGCTCGACGGCGCCTACGATCAGGCAGCCGGAGCCGCCCAGTACGCCTACGGCGAGGCCCGGGACACGGTCCGCGACCTGCGCCACGGCGGCGAGCACCTCGTCGAGGAGGGCCGCGCCCGGTTCCGCGACGTCAGCGAGCGCGGGCACGCCCTGGCGGACGAGGCGCTCGAGCGCGGCCAGCATTACCGCGAGCGCGCGGTGCGCCACGGTCGCACCCTCGCGGCGCGCGCGGACGAGAACCGCGGCACGACCCTCGCCCTCGTGGCCGCCGTCGCGTTCGGCCTCGGGTGGCTGGCGCGGCCGACCCGCTGAGCGGCGGGCGGGCCCCGATCCGGAGTGGGGCGGGCGCTCGCGCGGCCGCCCCGCCGGTTAGAACGCATAAAGACATCTTTATGTCTTGATTGCTTCGTACGCCGCGCGGTGGTAGGGGGTTGCACCGACCCGCAACGCGAACACGGAGCCATCGACTCATGGCCAAGGATTACATCGTCAAGGATATCGGGCTGGCCGATTACGGCCGGAAGGAGATCTCGATCGCCGAGACGGAGATGCCGGGCCTGATGGCGGTCCGTGAGGAGTACGGCGCGGCGCAGCCCCTGAAGGGCGCGAAGATTGCCGGCTCGCTGCACATGACGATCCAGACCGCTGTGCTGATCGAGTCCCTGAAGGCGCTCGGCGCCGACATCCGCTGGGTCTCCTGCAACATCTACTCGACCCAGGACCACGCCGCCGCCGCCATCGCGGCCGCCGGCATCCCGGTCTTCGCCGTGAAGGGCGAGACCCTCGAGGAGTACTGGGACTACACCTCGCGCCTGTTCGACTGGCACGACGGCGGCATGCCGAACATGATCCTCGACGACGGCGGCGACGCCACGATGTTCGTCCATCTCGGCCTGCGCGCCGAGAACGGCGACACCGCCTTCCTCGACAAGCCCGAGAGCGAGGAGGAGGAGGTCTTCTTCGCGCTGCTCAAGAAGAAGCTCGCCGAGAAGCCGAAGGGCTGGTTCGCCGGCCTCGCCGACAGCATCAAGGGCGTCTCCGAGGAGACCACCACGGGCGTCCACCGCCTCTACGTGCTGGCCAAGGAGGGCAAGCTGCTCTTCCCGGCGATCAACGTGAACGACTCGGTCACCAAGTCGAAGTTCGACAACCTGTACGGCTGCAAGGAGTCGCTGGTCGACGGCATCCGCCGCGGCACCGACGTGATGATGGCCGGCAAGGTCGCGATGGTCGCGGGCTTCGGCGACGTGGGCAAGGGCTCGGCCGCGTCCCTGCGCAACGCCGGCTGCCGCGTGCTCGTGTCGGAGATCGACCCGATCTGTGCGCTCCAGGCCGCCATGGAGGGCTACGAGGTCGTGACCATGGAGGATGCGGCGCCGCGCGCCGACATCTTCGTCACCGCCACGGGCAACAAGGACATCATCACCATCGACCACATGCGGGCGATGAAGGACCGGGCGATCGTCTGCAACATCGGCCATTTCGACAACGAGATTCAGGTGGCCGGCCTGAAGAACCTCAAGTGGTCGAACATCAAGCCGCAGGTGGACGAGATCACCTTCGCGGACGGCCACCGCATCATCCTCCTGTCGGAGGGCCGCCTGGTGAACCTCGGCAACGCCACCGGTCACCCGTCCTTCGTGATGTCGGCCTCGTTCACCAACCAGACGCTGGCCCAGATCGAGCTCTGGTCCAACCCGGGCAAGTACCAGAAGCAGGTCTACACCCTGCCGAAGAGCCTCGACGAGAAGGTCGCGGCCCTGCACCTGGAGAAGATCGGCGTGAAGCTCTCGAAGCTCCGCCCCGATCAGGCCGCCTATATCGGCGTCTCCGAGAGCGGGCCGTTCAAGCCAGAGCACTACCGCTACTGAGCCCGCGTCGCCGGCGGGGCGGACGGTCCCGGACCCGGGGCCTGCACCGCGCCGCCGCGACCCGGCGAGGTGGTCCGATCGGAAGATCCGAGGGCCCGGCGCGCTGCGCCGGGCCCTCTCGTTTGTCAAGCACCGAGCGCCGAATCGAACTGTGTCTTCTGTGTGTCGTTAACGACTGATTATGCCGACTTTGCCCAAAGCCACGCTTCGTTCCCCTTCCGGGGCGATTCCGCCGCACTGTAGAGTGCGGGCGAATCTTAGATCGATGGGGCTGCGGCGGTTCGGGAGAATCGCCGCGGGAACGGTGCCTTCTGCGCCGCGCGGCGACGCGCGCCGGTCGGACAGCCATCGGGTACGGGGGCGGGGCAAACCATGGGTGTCGGTCGTGCGACACACGTTCGGATCGGCGTGGGCGCGCTCGCCCTGACGACGGCGAGCGCGGCCTTCGCCGAGCTGCCGGAGGCCGCCGCCGCGCATCCCGCGCGGGAGATCCACAGCGTGGCCGCCCTGGCGATCTTCGGCGGCCTCGTGGCCTTCGCGGTGATCCTGTCGCTCCTCCACCTCTACGAGCGCGGCCGGTGGACCCGCCGCGAGCGCGAGCTCGCCGCGACCCTCGACGTCCTGCGCGGGGCCCATGACCGGGCCGAGATGCTGCTCAACGCCGAGCGGCAGATCATCGTCACCTGGGATCAGCGCAGCGAGCCGGTGGTCGAGGGCGACATCAGCCTCGCCATCCACGGCGAGAGGCCGACCTCCGGCTACGCCCGCCGCGTGCTGGCCTTCGGCACGTGGCTCGTGGCCGCGGACGCGACCGCCGTGGAGGCCGCCGTGGAGACCCTGCGGGCACGCGGCACCAGCTTCGCGCTGAGCCTGCGGACCCAGACCGGCCGCAACATCGAGGCCCACGGGCAGGCCGTGGCGGGGCGGGCGCTCCTGCGCCTGCGTGAGACCAGCCAGGAGCGCTGCGAGATCGCCGACTTGCGCGCGACCCTGGACGAGACCCGCCGCGGGCTCTCGGCCCTGTCGGGGCTCCTCGACGCGATCCCCCAGCCGGTCTGGCGACGCAACCGCGAGGGCGGGCTGAGCTGGGTCAACGCCGCCTACGTGACGGCGGTCGAGGCGGAGAGCCGCGAGGCCGCCCTCGACGCCGGCCTGGAGCTGTTCGACCGGCCGGCCCGGGAGACGATCGCCCGCGAGGAGGCGGCCCGGTTCGCCGGCCTGACCCGGAGCGTCCCGCGCCTCTCGGCCATCGTGGCCGGCAACCGCCGGATGCTCGACGTGTTCGAGACCGGGCTCGAGACCGGCCGCGTCGGCATCGCCATCGACGTCTCGGAACTCGAGAGTGTGCGCGCCGACCTGCAGCGGCAGATGAACGCCAACGTCCGGACCCTCGACCAGCTGCCGACCGCGGTCGCGATGTTCGACGTCTCGCAGCGGCTGATCTTCCACAACGCCGCCTACCGGCAGCTCTGGGACCTCGACCAGGCCTTCCTCGATGGCCGGCCCTCCGACGGCGAGATCCTCGACCACCTGCGGGCGGAGCGGAAGCTCGAGGAGCACGCGGATTTCCGCGGCTGGAAGCAGGGCGTGCTGTCCGCCTACCGGGCCGCCGAGGCGAACCAGACCTGGTGGTACCTGCCCGACGGACGGACCCTGCGCGTGGTGGCTGATCCGAACCCGCAGGGCGGCCTGACCTACCTGTTCGACGACGTCTCCGACCGCCTGAACGCCGAGTCGCGCTACAACGCCCTGCGCCGCCTGCAGGCCGAGACCCTGGACACGCTGGCCGAGCCGGTGGCCGTGTTCGGCGCGGACGGGCGCCTGTCCGTCGCCAACCGCGCCTTCTTCACCGTGTGGCGGCTCGATCCGGAGATGGTCGAGGAGCGCCCGCACGTGGACGCGGTGATCGCCGCCTGCCGCGCGCTCGCCCCCGCCGAGGAGCCGTGGCTCGACATCCGCGACGCGGTGGTCGGCCTCGAATCGCGCACCGCCCGGACGTGCCGCCTGGAGGTGGTCGACGGCACGGTCCTCGACTGCGCCGCGCAGCCGCTCCCGGAGGGCGCGACGCTCCTGACCCTGATCGACGTCACGGCGAGCGTGAACGTCGAGCGGGCGCTCACCGAGAAGAACGACGCCCTGGAGAAGGCCGCGCAGCTGCGCGACACCTTCGTGCACCACGTGTCCTACGAGCTGCGCTCCCCGCTCACCAACATCATCGGCTTCACCCAGCTCCTCGGCGACGAGACCGTCGGCGCGCTGAACGAGCGGCAGCGGGAATATGCCGACCACATCATGCGCTCCTCGGCGGCGCTGCTGGTGATCATCAACGACATCCTCGACCTCGCCTCGATCGACGCCGGCTCGCTCGAGCTGCAGCGGGAGGAGGTCGACGTCCAGGCGACGGTCGAGGCCGCGGTCCGCGGCATCGAGGACCGGCTCGCGGAATCGCACATCACCCTCGCCCTCGACGTGCCGGAGGATATCGGCAGCGTCCACGCCGACGGGAAGCGGGTCCGCCAGATCCTGTTCAACCTGCTCTCGAACGCCGTCGGCTTCTCGGATGCCGGCCAGCGCGTGGAGGTCCATGCCCGCCGGACCGCGCAGGAGCTTGTCTTGAGCGTGCGGGATCACGGCCGCGGCATGCCGCCCGAGATCGCCGATTCCGTCTTCAACCGGTTCGAGAGCCACACCCTCGGCACGCGCCACCGGGGCGTCGGCCTGGGCCTGTCGATCGTGCGCTCCTTCGTCGAGCTGCACGGCGGCCGGGTCCTGCTGGAGACGGCGCCGGGCACGGGCACCCGCGTCACCTGCACGTTCCCGACCGAGACCGAGGGCGAGGCCCGGCGCGAATCGCCCGAACTCAGGCCGCCCGTCCTGCCGCCTCTACCGCCACCACTGCCGCGCAAGCCCACCCTGACGCTGCAGTCGAGCCGGCCCGAGCCGCCGACATCGGACCGGCGAACCTCACCGTAGCGCTTGATTCTTCGGCCGGTCCCGCGCAGCAGGGGGCATGTCCGCGCATGATCGTTCCGGCTGGGCCGTCTTCGGCATCGGCGACTTCCGCCTGTTCGGCTCGGCCCGGTTCCTCACGGGCCTCGCCTACCAGATGCAGGCGGTGGCGATCGGCTGGTTCGTCTACGACCTGACCCATTCCGCCCTGGCGCTGGGCCTCGTGGGCCTCGCGGGCTTCCTGCCGGCGGTGCTGTGCGCGCTGATCACCGGCCACGTCGCCGACGCCTACGACCGGCGCCTCGTCGGCGCCGCCGCCTTCGCCCTCCAGAGCGCGGCGAGCCTCGGCCTCCTGGCCTGCGCCCTCGCGGGCGTGCACTCCGTCTGGCCGATCTACGCCCTCGTCATCGTCGTGGGCACGGCCCGGGCCTTCGCCAATCCGGCCCTGCAGGCGCTGCTGCCGACCCTGGTGCCCGGCCCGCACTTCAGCTCGGCGATCGCGTGGAACGCGTCCCTCTGGCAGAGCGCGTCCGTGATGGGGCCGGCGCTCGGCGGCTTCCTCTACGCCCTCGGTCCCGCCGTCGTGTTCGGCCTCGCGGGGGGCAGCTTCGCCCTGGCCAGCTTCCTGACCCTGCTGATCCGTTTCCGGCCGGCAGCGGTGAGCGAGCGGCCGCCGATCACCTGGGCCGCGCTGTCGGCCGGCATCGACTACATCCGCTCGCAGCCTGTGGTGCTCGGGGCGATCAGCCTCGACCTGTTCACGGTGCTGCTCGGCGGCGCCACGGCGCTCCTGCCGATCTACGCCGGGGAGGTGCTGCATGTCGGCCCCCTCGGCCTCGGCGCGCTCCGGAGCATGCCGGCCTTCGGGGCGGTCGCCATGGCGGTGCTGCTGGCGAACTACCCCCTGCGGCGCCACGCGGGCGTGCGCATGCTCCGCGCCGCCGCGGTGTTCGGCGCCGCCACCGTCGCGTTCGGGCTGTCGACGTCGCTGCCGCTGTCGATGGCCTGCCTGTTCGTCACGGGCGCCGCCGACATGATCTCGGTCTACGTGCGCCAGACCTTCGTGCAGGGCGAGACGCCGGACGCGATGCGCGGCCGCGTCTCGGCGGTGAACACGGTGTTCATCGGCGCGTCGAACGAGCTCGGGGAGTTCGAATCGGGGCTGCTGGCCGCCGCGATCGGGGCGGTCCCGGCGGTGGTGGTCGGCGGCGCCGCGACGGTCGGGGTCGCGCTGCTCTGGGGCAAGCTCTTTCCGGCACTGAAGGCCCGCGACCGGCTGATGGTGCAGGAATAGCGCGCCGTCACGCGGCTGCGGACGTGTTGCGCCTCAGGTGACCGCGGTGTCGATCGCCGCTCCGCGAGCCCGGCCGCGACGCCCGCGGGTGTTAAGACGACGAACAGGAGCGGGATGCGACGCGCGCCGATCGGCGGTGTGCATCGCTGCGCCGGCTCGCGCCGCCTCGGTCCTGGCCGCCGGAGGCGGGCCCGGGCTCCGGAACCGCGGCGCGGGTGGACACGCTCGGCGCGCCGGCAGCCCGGGTTCCCCGCGGGCCGGCCTCGGGATGACGGTACGGGGCGATTCCGCGCGTCCCGGACCCCGGCCGGGCACGTACGAGATCCCAGAGCCGTTCCTGAATGCGTCAGGGCGGGAGCGATCGCCGAGCCCGCGCCGCACGCAGCGCGGGTCGCCTCTCCCGTGCGAGAGGGGCGCGGCGCGGCTGTCTCAACCGGAGCCGCACGTCCTTCCAGACCGTTGCAGCACGATCGGGAACGGCCCCGCAGCCCGGCTTGTGAGCCGGGCTCGACGGCCTCAGCGGCCCGACAGCAGCGGCGACCAGGTCGGGTCCGACGCGTAGGCGGGCGTCGGGACCGGCTGCTCCACCTTGCCGGTGATGTCGACCATGAACAGCTTGCCGCCGCCCTGGCCGCCGGGATCGCGGAAGAACAGCACGTACTGGCCGTTCGGCGCGAAGGTCGGGCCCTCGTTGTGGAAGCCCTCGGTGAGCACGCGCTCGCCGGAGCCGTCGGGCTTCGAGACGCAGATGGCGAAGCCGCCGTTGCGCTGGCGGGTGTAGGCGATCAGGTCGCCGCGGGGCGAGAAGGCCGGCTGCGAGGCCGAGCCGGCGCCGAAGGTGATCCGGTGCGGGTTCGAGCCGTCCGCTCCCATGACGTAGACCTGCTGGGAGCCTCCGCGGTCGGACTCGAAGGCGATCTGCGAGCCGTCCGGCGAGTAGGTCGGCGAGGTGTCGATCGCCATGCCGTTGGTGATCGAGCGCTGGGCCTTCGAGGCGAGGTCCATCGTCACGATGTCGGCGTTGCCGCCCTGCTGGACGCTCATCACGATCTTGCGGCCGTCCGGCGAGAAGCGCGGGCTCGCGCTCATCGAATCGACGTTGCCGAGCGCCTGGCGGGAGCCGGTCTCCAGGTTGATCATCTGCACCCGCGGCTGGTGGCCGGTGGCCTGGGCCATGAAGGCGATGTCCTGCGTGGCCGGCGAGTAGCGCGGCGCCACGATCGACATCTCGCCGGTGGTGATCGCCCGGACATTGGCGCCGTCCTGGTCCATGACCATGAGGCGCTTGCGGCGGTTCTCCTTGGGGCCGGTCTCGTCCACGAAGGCGATGCGGCTGTCGAACCAGGGGCCGAGACCGGTGATCTTGGTGTAGACCCCGTCGGAGATCAGGTGGCCGGTGCGCCGGATGTTGGCGGAGTCGGTGCTGTATTGCTGGCCGGTCATCTGCTGACCGTTGGTCACGTCCCAGAGCCGGAACTCGACCTTGACCCGGCCGCCGTCGCGGACGACGCGGCCGGTGACGAGGCCCTGGACGCCGGTGGCGCGCCACTTCTCGAAGTTCGGCGCGGCGTCGAAGTTCGGCTGCTCGGGGAAGCGGGCGTGATCGAGCGGCGTGAAGTAGCCGGAGCGGCGCAGGTCGTTGGTGACCACGCCGGAGACGAGGCCGGCGAGGCTCGGGTCGCCGCCGAAATCCGCGATGGCGATGGGCATCGGCTGGAAGTTGCCGCCGCCGATGCGCAGCTGCAGCTGCGCCTGGGCCGGCCCGGCCAGGACGGCCGTCAGCAGGGTGAAGACCGCGATCAGGCGCGCGGCGAAGGACGTCGGGAGGCGCCCGACGGAGGGCAGGTGCAGCATGGTGGGTCGGATCCGAGTGACGATCTGACGGGGCGGCCGGATCAGGGCGGAAGAAGGGCTGGAAACCCTCAAGTCGCCGTGAACTCGAACTCCGCGTTGATGGCCTTCCAGTCGTTGTAGTACGGCGCGTAGGTGGCCGGAATGTTGTACGGCGCGCAGCGGCGGACCGCCCGGAGCGCGGCCTGCGCGATCGACTGGTCCACCGAACTCGACCCGCCGCGCATGATCCGCGGCTCGGTGCTGAGCGAGCCGTTCGGGTTCAGACGGATGTCGAGCACCGGCAGGACCACGCCCTGGGCCGCGCCGGGCGGCGCCGAGTAGCAGCGCTCGATCTGCTGCTGGAGCAGGCCGACCAGGGCGTCGCGCAGCGACGGCGACAGGCGCTGCGCGTTGCCGGTCGCGGCGCCGAGCGCCGCCACCTTCTGCACCGCGTGGCCGGTGGCGCCGGTCGACTGCGACGGCGCCTTCGAGGCGAGCACCGAGCGGATGTCGCCCGCGTTGAACTTGTCGGCGAGCTCGGCCTGCTTGCGCGCCTTGGCCTCGGCGTCGGCTTTGGCCTTCGCGTCCGCCATGGCCTTGGCCTTCGCCTTCGCGGCCGCCTCGGCTTTGGCGGCCTCGGCTCTCGCCTTGGCGGCGGCCTCCGCCTTCTCGCGCTCGGCCTCGGCTTTGGCCTCCGCGATCTCCTTCTGGCGCTCGGCTTCCGCCTCGGCCTTGGCCTTCGCGTCGGCGGCCTTCTTGGCCGCCTCCTTGGCGGCCTCGGCCTTCTTCGCGGCGGCGGCCTTCTGGGCGGCCGCCGCGGCCTCGGCCTCCTGCTTCTCGATCAGCTTCTCGAGCTGCTCGCGCTTCTCGGCGTCGGCCTTCGCGACCGCCTCCGCCTTGGCCTTCGCCTCGGCCTTGGCGGCGGCAGCCTTCTCGGCCGCCGCCTTCTCGGCCGCTTTCTCGGCCGCCTTGGCGGCGGCTTTCTCGGCGGCTTTCTCGGCGTCGCGCTTCTCCTGCGCGGCCTTCGCGGCCTGGGCCGCCTCCTGCGGGTCGGGCTCGCCGCGCAGCGGCATCTCGTCCGCGTTGGCGAGCTTCATCTCGGCCGTGCGGGTCGGCGCGGTCGGCGCGTCCTGCTTGGAATTCTCGGGCTCGCGCTCCTCGAACTTCTCGGCCTGGCGGTCAGCCCGCGACGTGGCGTTCGGCATCGGCTTGTCGGCCTGACGCTCGCCCTTGGTGATCTCGGAGAACTGGTTCTCGGTGATCACCTCGACGGGCACGCCCTCCTGGGCCTCCGGCAGGGCCGGGGCCGCGACGCTGACCAGCGCCAGCGCGAGCAGCGCGACGTGGGTGCCGGCGGAGATCCAGACACCCGGTTCCTTGCGGTCGAAGCGGAACTCCACGGGACAGCCCTACTGATGCTCAGGCTCGGTGACGAGGGCGACCTTCTTGAAGCCGCCGCCGGTCACGATCGCCATCACCTGCGCCACGCGGCCGTAATCGACCCGCTTGTCGCCGCGCACGAAGACGCGCTCCTCGGTGCCGGTCTTGGCCGTCTCCATGAGCTTCGGCACGATCGTGTCGTCGGTGAGCTCGTCCTCGCCGAGGAAGACCTGGCCGGTCTGGCGGATCGACAGGGTGATCGGCTTCACGTCGGAATTGAGCGGCGAGGCCTTGGACTGCGGCAGGTCCAGGGGCACGCCGACGGTCATCATCGGCGCCGCGACCATGAAGATGATCAGGAGCACGAGCACGACGTCGATGAACGGCGTCATGTTGATCTCGTTGATGGGTCCGCCGCGGCGGCCCCGGCGCCGGCGGCGCTTGCCGACCTGCGATGCGCCCGCTGCCATGCCCATGGATCAGTCTCCTCTGGATCAGCCGGTTCAGGCGGCGAGCGGCAGCCGCTCGTCGATCTGGCGGGAGAGGATGGCGGAGAACTCGTCGGCGAAGCTCTCCAGCCGCGACTGCGCCTTGGAGACCTCGGCCTGGAGCTTGTTGTAGGCGAGCACCGCCGGGATCGCGGCGAACAGGCCGATCGCGGTGGCGAACAGCGCCTCGGCGATGCCGGGGGCGACGACCGCCAGCGAGGTGTTCTTCGAGGCCGCGATCGACGTGAAGGCGGTCATGATGCCCCACACCGTGCCGAACAGGCCGATATACGGGCCGGCCGAGCCGATCGAGGCCAGGAACAGCAGGCGGGATTCCAGCCGCTCGACCTCCCGGTGGATGGTGACGTCGAGCTGCTTCTCGATGCGCTGCGACAGCGACTGGATCTGCCGGCCCGAGCCCTCGAAGCTGCGCTTCCACTCGCGCATGGCGGCCACGAAGACGGCCGCGAGGCCGGTGGCCGGGCGGTCGTTGAACGAGCGGAACAGCTCCTCCAGGGAGCGGCCGGACCAGAACGCGTCCTCGAACGCGTCCATCTCGGCCTTGGTCCGGCGGAACAGCAGCGTCTTGTCGACGATGATCGACCAGCACCAGATCGAGGCGCTCAGCAGCCCGATCATCACGATCTTCACGACGAAGTGGGCCTGCAGGAACAGGCCGAGCAGCGTCATGTCGGCGACAGGCGCGGCCTGCATCGCGTCGGCTGGGTTCATCCGTCGAGGTCTCCTGCTCCGGATCGCGATGCGCCGGGCGAGGCCCGCGTCCGCCGGATCCGTGAGCGATATCAACGCTGTCGCCCGCGAATCTGTCGAAAGTAAGGGCCGTCGGCGGCCCCGCGCCCCGCCGTGGCATCGCCCCCGTTAAGGGCGCGGCAGGGTTAAGGATCGGTTTCGATCCGGGCGATCCTGAGGCATGCGCCGTCGTCCGCCGGGCCGTTCGGGCTGGACCTGCCGAAAGTGCCTCCCGTATGGTCGCGGCCCGCGGCGCCGAGTCGACAGCCCTGAGATTCGCAGGACGCGCATGACCCTCCCCGTTCCCAGCCTGCCCGATCTGCTGCCCACCGGCCCGGCCCGGTTCCTGGGCTGGTCCATGATCGCCGACCCGATGCTGGCCGGCTTCCTGGCACGCGCGGGGTTCGACGCCGTCCTGCTGGATCAGCAGCACGGCACCTACGACTACAAATCGTCCTGCGCGGCGATCACCGAGGTCGCCCTCGCGGGCAAGTCGACCCTGGTGCGCGTGCCGGTGGGCGACTTCGCCATGGTCTCGCGGATGCTCGACGCGGGCGCCGCCGGCGTCGTGGCGCCGATGATCAACACCGTCGCGGATGCCGAGGCCCTGGCCGCCGCCGCGAAATTCCCGCCGGTCGGCCAGCGGAGCTGGGGTCCGGACCGGGCCATGTGGCTGTCGGGACTCCGGAACGGCGCGGACTACCTCGCGGGCGCCAACGACCGGGCGCTCACGATCGCCATGTGCGAGACCGAGGCGGGGATCGCCGACTTGGAGGCGATCCTCGCCGTGCCGGGCATCGACGGAGTCCTGGTCGGCCCCGCGGACCTGTCGATCGCCCTGTCCAAGGGGGCGACCATCGACCCGCTGGGATCGGCGGTCACGGCGGCCCTCGGAGAGATCGCGCGCAAGACCCGGGCAGCGGGCAAGATCCCCTGCGCGTTCGCGCCGTCGCCGGCGCGGGCCCGGGAGATGGTCGGGATGGGCTACCAGCTGGTCTCGGTCGAGTACGACGCGCTGACCATCGTCAACGCCTTCGCGCGGGTCCTGTGCGAGGCCGACCCGTCGCGGGCCGGCTGACGCCGGGCCGAGCTCTAGGCGGGGTCGCCCGGTGCGAGCCGCCGCCGCAGCGCGTCGGGCAGGCGGACGGCGCGGCCGTTGCGCACGCAGGCGACCGTGACCTCCGCGGAGACCAGCACCGTGTCGCCGCGCCGAACGTCCTGCGCGAGCTGCATCGACGCGCCGAGCAGGGCGCGGGTGCGGGTGACGACGGTCAGCAGGTCGTCCATCCGGGCCGGTCGGAGGAAATCGAGGCTCATGCGCCGCACCACGAAGACGAGGCCGCGCGCGTCGCGGTGCAGGTCCGACTGGTCGCCGGCGAGGTCCCGCAGCAGTTCCGTGCGGCCGCGCTCGAGGAAGCGCAGGTAGCTGGCGTGGTAGACGAAGCCCGAGAAATCGGTGTCCTCGTAGTAGACGCGCACGCCCAGCCGGTGCGGCGGGGTGTCGTCCTCCGCGGACTCGTCGGTGCCGGGCTCGATCGCGCTCATGCGCCCCTTTAGCGACGGGTGGCGCGGGGGCGCAACACGGCGAGGGCCGCCCTGGGGCGGCCCTCGCGCGGATCACGCGTTGCGCGCGGTTCAGCCGCCGATGCGGGCCGCGATGGTCGCCGAGTGGGCGTGCTCGTCGGCGATGTACGGCAGGGCCTCGGTGGCGAACTTGCGGCCCTGGGCGTTGTCGCCCTGCTTGGCGTAGGCGTCGTAGAGCGCCAGGGTGCGGGCATCCGAGCGGGCCTGCTGATCGATGTAGGTCCGGTCGAAGGACCGGCCGTTCGGGGCCGCCTGGAGCTGCGCCAGCCGCGCCTGGCCGCGCTCGCCGAGGGCCACCCGGCGGCCCGGCTCGGCCGGGCTGTTGTCGACGATGCCGACCGCGCCGAGGGCGCCGCCGACGATCCCGGTGCCGATGTTGGCCGCGATCGTGACCGGCGCGAGCACGAGGCCGACCGGGTTGCTCAGGTCGGTGCGGATGCCCTGGTTGTCGGAGACCACCGAGCCGTTGCGGGTCAGGGAGGTGTTCGGCGGCAGCAGCGCGTCCGTGGTCGCCTTGCGCTCGACGAGGACGCGGTTGGCGTAGTTGCGGACCTGCGGGTTGCGCGACCGCTGAAGGGCGATGCGGCTCGCCTCGATGCTGGCGGCGTCCGAACGCAGCGCCTCGGCCCGGAAGGCGGGGGTCTCGGTCGCGGCGGCGCCGACGCCGTCCTGGTTGGCGAAGGGCAGAACGCGGATCGGCAGGGCGTCCTGCGCGAAGGCGGGCGCCGAGATGGCGGCGACGGACAGGCCGAGCACGGCGAGCGTAAGCTTCTTCATGGCGGAAGTTTATCCCTGACGTTGTTCTTGAGGTCGCGAAGATCTGCCGCGATCGGAGAGACAGGACCCCGATCGAGACAGCCTTGCCGGCGCCGGGCGGACCCGGCGCGGTCGCCTCCACAACTGTCGCGTTTCAGCGCTGTTCCACGCGCTCCAACACTTTTCTACACTGCGAGGACCTTCGACGCCCGCGCCTAAGCTTGACAATATTGATCCAAGATCGTCAGGGAAAAAGGCATTCGTCGCAGCGACTTGCCGATATCGCGACGCGAAACCGCGCCGGGCGCGGCGCGGATCACGGAGCGGGCCGCGCATGTGCCGAGGGAAATGCTGATCCGAACTCAATGCATGGAGGAGCGAGCGCCGGTCCTCACGGCTCCTCGTCACCGAAGAAGCCGAATTGCCCGGGCGTCTCGCGCGTCGGTTCCGGCATCTGCATGTGCCGGTAGGCGTGCCGGGTGAGGACGCGGCCGCGGGGGGTGCGCTGCACGAAGCCGCGCTGGATCAGGTAGGGCTCGATGATGTCCTCGATCGCGTCCCGCGGCTCCGACAGCGCCGCCCCGATCGTCTCGATGCCCACAGGCCCGCCCCCGAACGAGCGCGCGATCAGGCTCAGGTACTTGCGGTCCATCACGTCGAGACCCGCCCCGTCCACGTCGAGCAGCTGCAGCGCCCGGTCGGCGATCGCCCGCGTCACCGTCTCGGCCTCCGCCACGATCGCGAAGTCCCGCACCCGCCGCAGAAGCCGCCCCGCGATCCGCGGCGTGCCCCGCGCCCGCCGGGCGATCTCGTTGGCGCCCTCCGCCGACATGCCGAGGCCCAGCACCCGCGCGCCGCGCGCCACGATCTGCTCCAGCTCGTCGATCTCGTAGAACTCCAGGCGGATCGGGATCCCGAACCGGTCGCGCAGCGGCGTCGTCAGCAGGCCGGCGCGCGTCGTGGCGCCGACCAGGGTGAACTTCGGCAGCTCGATCTTGACCGAGCGCGCCGCCGGGCCCTCGCCGATGATCAGGTCGAGCTGGTAATCCTCCATGGCCGGGTAGAGGATCTCCTCGACCGCCGGGTTGAGCCGGTGGATCTCGTCGATGAACAGGACGTCGCGCTCCTCCAGGTTGGTGAGCTGGGCGGCCAGATCCCCGGCCTTGGCGATGACCGGCCCGGAGGTCGAGCGGAAGTTCACGCCGAGCTCGCGCGCCACGATCTGCGCGAGCGTGGTCTTGCCCAGGCCCGGCGGGCCGACGAACAGCACGTGGTCGAGCGCCTGCCCGGTCTTCTTCGCCGCCTCGATGAACACCTGCATGTTCGCCCGCGCCGCACGCTGACCGATGAACTCGGACAGGCTCAGAGGACGGATCGTCTGGTCCGCGTCGTCGGTGCGCTTCTCCGGCGTCAGGAGCGCGTTGGTCGGAGGCTTCGGCTTGCTCATGAACCCTGCTTCGTGGACCGTGCCGCGGCCCGCGATGGGCGGTCTCGCAGGACGGCTGGGCACCGGCGCGTCCGGTTTTGTTCTTCCTTACCCGTGAAAGCCGGGAAGTCTAAGCGCCGCGGCCGGGCGTCACGACCCGGCGCGTGGCCGGGTGCCGTCACCGGCGGTGTGAGCGAGCGCACGGGCCGCCGCCGTCGATGCTGACGCGATGCAACCGAACCGTCGGCCCGCGCATTCCTGGACCAAACCCCCAAGCACGGCCGCAGGGCGCATTTCCTCATGAAACTCCGTACAATCGCTGCCGCCGCAGCCGGCACCGTCATGCTCGCCTGGCCGCTCGCGGCCCAGGCCGCCAACGGCCCGGCCGAGACCAAGGTCGCCGAGGCCAATCCGCAGGTTCATCCCGTCTCGGCGGAGCGAGACGACGACGTCACCTGCAGCCGGGCCCGCCGCCGCCTGTGGATCGAGGGCGAGGGCTGGGTGGTCCGGCGGATCACGACCTGCCGCTGACCGGTCCGCGTCGGGGCCGATCGGTTGGGCATGACGGGGCCGTTACGCACTCTGCGCGACTGGAGGCGCGGAACGGCCGGTGATCCGGTCTGTTGGCCCCGCATCCGGCGCGGACCGCGCGCGCCGACACCCATCGGAGCCGGCCTCATGGCGAACCGGATGATCCTGACCCTGCTCGCCCTCGCGGCGGCGGCACCCGCCTCGGCGCAGACCTTCCGGAACGCCGATCCCTACGCGCCGGTCGCCTACGCGCCCGGATACGCCGCCGATCCGGGTTTCGCCGGCGAGTTCGTGCGCGGGACCTATATCGGCGCCCCGCTGACGCGGGTGCCGCGCCCGACCCAGATCGTGCCCAGTCCCTGGAGCTACGGCACCTACGGCGTCCCGACGGTGACCGGCATCCCGGCCGCTCCGGCGGCCCAGCCGACGCTGACGGTGATCAACGCCGCCCCCCGCGGGCGCCGCGGCGAGCGCGCCGCCGGCGCCGAACCGGTCGCGGGGGCCCGGGTCATCGCGGTTCAGGTTCCCCGGCGCTGAGCGCCGCGAACCACGCCGCGTAGGGCGTGTTGCGGACGAGGTGCCGGTTCAGGTCGGGGGCACCGTCCGTCCACCAGACCGGCCCGCGCTCGCCGAGCGCGATCTTGGCCGCGTCGACCTCGGCCCTGGCGGAAGCCAGCGCGCCCGCGGCGTCCGGCTCGCCCGCCCGCTCGGCCCGCTTGGCCTCCTTCACGCCCCGACGCGCCGCCATCAGGCGCTTCACCAGCGCCGCCCGGCAGGCTTCCGACAGGTCGGGGTTCGCGCGGCGCCACAGACGTTCCCGGACAACGATATAGCGCTGATCCGGAGTGGTAATGGCCGCGCTCATACCGGGGTTCAGCTCCGTTGGGGGGAGGTTAAGCCTTCCAGCTTACACCGCGGATATCAGTTGCGGGTCACGCCATGCAGATCGTTATCGTCGACTCGAGCCGCGTCGTGCTGCAGATCATCGCCTCCCTGATCGAGCCGCGGGGCCACGCGGTGCACCCCTTCACGGATTCGGAGCGGGCGCTGGAATTCCTGGCGGCGACGCCCACGGTCCGGGTCCTGATCACCAGCCTGGAGGTGCGGCCGCTCTGCGGGCTCGAGCTCTGCTGGTCGGCCCGGCTGCTGGCGGAATCCCGCGGGCCGCTGCACGTCATCACCATGTCGTCGGCCCGCAACGTCCGCAGCCTCGCCGAGGCCCTCGACAGCGGCGCCGACGACTTCATCGAGAAGCCGCCGAGCGCCGAGGAGCTGAACGCGCGCCTGCGCGCGGCCGAGCGCCTGACCACCATGCAGGAGGAACTGATCCGCCTCGCCGAGACGGATCCGCTGACCGGCTCCTACAACCGGCGCGCCTTCTTCAACCGCGCGCGCGCCGCCGCGGCGCGGGACCCGAGGCCGGGCGCCGTCTCGGCGATCCTCCTCGACATCGACCACTTCAAGCGCATCAACGACGCGCACGGGCACGATGTCGGCGACGTGGCGATCAAGGCCGTGGCCGAGTCGATCTCCGGCTCCGGGATCGCGGGACGCCTCGGCGGCGAGGAATTCGCCGTCATCCTCCCGGGACGCGGCCTCGGGGAGGCCGTGGCGCATGCCGAGCGCCTGCGCGGCGACGTCCAGGCCCTGCAGATCCGCGGGGCCAAGGGTCCGATCGCGCTGAGCTGCAGCTTCGGCGTCAGCACGTGGCGTGACGGCGACAGCGTCGAGGCCCTGGTCAAGCGGGCGGATGTCGCGCTCTACGCGGCCAAGGGCGGCGGCCGGAACCGGGTGGTGGCGGATCAGGGCGAGGGCGTCCGCGCTGTCGCGCGCTGACACGGACCGCCCGTCCCAGATCGGCACAGTCCGTCGAGCGGTGTCCCACGGTCGTCCCGGATCGGCGCATTGATTCGCCGAGTATCCGTTTCCGGGCATCGATTCTGCCAATATAAAGCTTAATATTCGCGAGTTGTTGCTGGAACGGATCTTGGAACTTCGCCTTCGATCCCGGCCGCCTGTATCAAGCCGGGAGAGAGAGGTGCGAGGTCATGAGTACGGCCGTTGGCGTCCTGATCCTGGATGAGCCGGAGGACCTGAGCGCGACGGTTCGCGCCACCCTCGAGCACATGCCCGAATTCCACACCATCGGCGAAGCCGATCTCGACCGCGCCGACGCCGGCAGCAGCGTCGCCCTGGTCTTCCTCGACGAGATCCGGCTGGCCGACGGGATCGCCCGCATCGTCGCCCTGAAGGAGCGCCAGCCGGCGCTCCGCACGCTGGTCGCCTTCGGCGCCCTCACGGCGGACGATCTGCGCGCCCTGCTGGCCGCGGGCGCCGACGCCTTCGTGGCGCGCTCCAAGTCGCCGCGCGAACTCGGCGCGGCGCTGCTCGCCCTGGCGGAGGGCTCCGACGTCCTTGTCCCGCCGGAGCAGCCGGTGGCGATGCCGCCGGAGGCGGGCGAGAGCCTCGGGCTGACGCCCCGCGAGGCGGAGGTCCTGCGCTTCCTCAGCTCCGGGTTCAGCAACAAGGAGGTCGCGCGGCGGCTGGCGCTCAGCGTGCGCACGGTGGAGACCCACCGGCTCAACCTGCGGCGCAAGACCCAGACCGGCCGGCTGAAGGACCTGGTCTCGCTGGCCCGCCAGCTCGGCCTGGCCCCCGTGGTCGACTCCGGCGACCAGGTCCGGCGCGCCACCGACAACCGCTCCTCGGGCAACGACAACCAGTCCCGGCACTGAGAGGAGGGATCGGGCGGTCTCGCGGAGACCGCCCCCCTAAGCGGCCGCGGCCGCCTTCCCGGCTCCGGACGCCCGCTTGGCCGCTGCCGCTCCGCTCTTCGACCGCTCGGGCGCCTTCGTCCCCCGGCCCCGCGCGCCCGCCGGCTTGATCCGCCCGCCGGCCTTGGCGGTGTCCTCGACGGCGGAGAGGCGCGCCTGCAGCAGGCCCAGCACCGCCGCCTCCTCGGGCCGGAGGCTGGAGAGGTCCTCGCTGAGCTCCGACTCGACCGCATCCTTCACTTGCAGGAGCAGGCCGCCCTCCAGGTAGCAGTCGAGGATCTGCGGGTGGATGTAGCACTTGCGGCAGACCGTCGGCGTGTTGCCGAGGCGGCCCGCGACGTTCTCGATGGCCGCGCGGATGTTGCGCTTGGCCCCCGCCTCGCTGTCGAAGGTCTCGAACTCCCGCAGCGCCAGCGCCGCCAGAACCGTGCCGGCCCAGGTGCGGAAATCCTTCGCGGTGAAGTCCTCGCCGGTGATCTCGCGCAGGTACGCGTTCACGTCCGAGGAGGTGACGTCGCGCTGGGTGCCGTCCGGGTCCAGATACTGGAACAGCTCCTGGCCCGGCAGGTCCTGGCAGGCCTTGACGATCCGGGCGACCCGCCGGTCCTTCAGCGACACGTCCCAGGTCTTGCCGCTCTTGCCCTTGAAGCGGAACGACAGGGCCGACCCCTCGATCCGGACGTGGGGATCGCGCAGAGTCGTCAGGCCGTAGCTCTTGTTGGTCCGCGCGTAGTCGTCGTTGCCGACCCGGATCAGCGTGGTCTCGAGCAGGTGGACCACGGTGGCCAGCACCTTGTCGCGCGAGAGGCCCGGCCGCTTCATGTCGGCGTCGACGCGCCGGCGGATGCCCGGCAGCGCGTCCGCGAAGGCCATGATCCGCGAGAACTTGTTGGCCTCCCGCGCCTGCCGGAAGTCGGGGTGATAGCGGTACTGCTTGCGCCCCTTGGCGTCGCGGCCCGTCGCCTGGATGTGGCCGTTGCGGCGGGGGCAGATCCAGACATCCGTGTAGGCGGGCGGGATCGCGAGGCTGCGGATGCGGGCCAGCACCGCCTGGTCGCGCACCGGCGCGCCCTTCGCGTCGAGGTAGCGGAAGCCGGTGCCGCTGCGGCGGCGGGTCAGTCCGGGCCGGCCGTCATCGACGTAGACGAGCCCGGCCTCCTCGGCCGCGGCGCGGAGGTCTCCGCCGCTCTCCGCCGTCTCGACACATGCCATGAACAGCCCCTCCCATCGACGCCGCCCGGCTGCCCAGCCCGGCGAGAAGGCCTTGGACAACCGGCGGTACGGGACCGCCGTTCCGGGCCTGCACATCCGCCGCAGGACGTGCCCCGCCGCCGTGCTAGAGGGGGCGGATGCAGTCCGATGCCGCCCCCGGGAATCTGCCCGTTCCGATGCGCCGCCTGGTCTTCGTGGTGACCGAGGACTGGTTCTTCGCCTCCCATTTCCTGCCGATGGCCCGCGCCGCCGTCGACATGGGCCTCTCGGTCGCGGTGGTGACGCGGGTCCGCGCGCACCGGGCCGCCATCGAGGCGACCGGCGCGCAGGTCGTTCCCCTGGAGGCCGAGCGGGCGAGCCTCAACCCCATGGCTGCGGGCTACGCGGCCGGGCAGCTCGCGGCGATCCTCAAGGCGCTGAAGGCCGACATCGTCCACTGCATCGCCCTGCGCGGCATCCTGGTCGGCGGCACTGCCGCCGCCATGGCGGGTATCCCGTCCCGCGTCTTCGCCCTGACCGGCCTCGGCCTCGTCGGTGCCCGGAGCGACCGGCTCGGTCGGGCGGCGCGCCTCGCCCTGCGCGCGCTGATCCGGGGACCGCTCGCCTCGTCCTGGACGCGCTTCCTGTTCGAGAACCCCGACGACGCCCTGGCCCTGGGCCTCGACCCGCTCGACCGATCGGTGACCGTGGTGGGCGGCGCGGGCGTCGATCCGACGATCTTCGTCCCGCAGCCGCTGCCGCCGATGCCGCCGCTGCGGGTGGCGGTCGTCGCCCGGATGCTCTGGTCGAAGGGGATCGACGTCGCCGTCGAGGCGGTCCGCCTCGCCCGGACCCAGGGCGCGACCGTGGAGCTGGCGCTGTACGGCGCGCCGGACCCGTCGAACCGGCGGGCGATCGACGCCGACACCCTGCGCGCCTGGAGCCGCGACGGCATCGTCTGGCACGGGCCGACGACCGCCGTGGCGGCGGTCTGGGCCGGCCACCACGTCGCCTGCCTGCCCTCCCGCGGCGGGGAGGGCCTGCCGCGGACGCTGCTGGAGGCCGCCGCCTGCGGCCGGGCGCTGGTCGCGTCCGACGTCCCGGGCTGCCGCAGCCTCGTGCGCGACGGCGTCGAGGGCCTGCTGGTTCCCCCCGACGACGCGCCGGCCCTGGCCGCCGCCCTGGTACGCCTGAGCGGCGATGCCGGTCTCGTCGCCGGCCTGGGCGCGGCCGCGCGTGTCCGGATCGAGACCGGGGGCTTCACCGAGGACGCGGTGACCGACCAGGTCCGCGCCGTCTGGCGCGACCTGCTGGAGGCCTGACCGTGCGCGCACCGGACGATCCCGCCGGCTTCATCCGCGCCAACACCCGCCTGCTGCCCGTCCCCCACGCGCCCGAAATCCGCCTGCACGTCGCCGACGAGGCGACGGATCTCTGGCAGCGGACCGAGGAGGAGTTGCAGGCGATCGGGCTGCCGCCGCCGTTCTGGGCGTTCGCCTGGGCGGGCGGCCAGGCGCTCGCCCGCTACGTCCTCGACAATCCGGACGTCGCGGACGGGGCACGCGTGGTGGATTTCGCCTCGGGGTCCGGCCTGGTGGCGATCGCGGCGGCCCGCGCCGGGGCGCGCCACGTCGTCGCCAGCGACCTCGACCCTTTCGCCATGGCGGCGATCCGGCTGAACGCCGCGGCGAACGGCGTCGGCGACCGCGTCGCGGCAACCTCCGACGATCTCCTCGCCACGGATCCCCGGGCCGATCTCGTCCTGGCGGCCGATGTGTTCTACGAGCGCGACCTGGCCGAGGCCGTGACCGCATGGCTCGTCCGGTTGCAGGCGCGGGGCGTCACCGTGCTGATCGGCGACCCGGGCCGCACCTACCTGCCGCGGGACCGCCTCGACTGCCTCGCGACCTACGCGGTGCCGGTCTCGCGCGCGCTGGAGGATTCCGAGATCAAGCGCAGCCATGTCTGGCGGCTCCGCGGGTGACGGCCCCGTCGAGACGGTCGCGCCGGACCGCCGCCCGCGCGGCCGCGCCGAGGCTTTATCCGACGCGGGAATGCGTTACCGTCGAATCGACGCGTGTCGCGTGCCGCGCATGCGCCAGAGTGTCTGAAGGCCCGGATCGGGGCGTGCTGCGGCGGAAGGTTTCGTGGTGAGTGTCGAGTCGAGTGTGAAGCCCAGCCGTGCCCGCGTCGTCGCCTTCTCGGGCAGCGCCAAGCGGCCCTCGCGCACCCGCATCCTGGTCGAGGCCCTCGGCGCCGAACTCGGGCGCCTGCGCGGCATCGACCTCGCCGTATACGACCTGATGGATGCCGGTCCGGGCCTCGGCGCGACGCAGCGGGACGACCTGTCGGCACCCGCCGCCCGCCTCATCGAGGCGATCGAGGCGGCGGACGCGCTGATCGTCGGGACGCCCGTGTATCAGGGCGGCTATGCCGGGCTGTTCAAGCACGTCTTCGACTTCGTCGATCCGGCCCGAATGATCGGCATGCCGGTGGCGCTGACCGCGACGGGCGGGGGCCTGCGCCACGCCCTGGTGGTCGAGCACGGGCTCCGGCCCCTGTTCGGCTTCTTCGCGGCCCACGTCGCACCGACCTCGGTCTATGCCGGCTCCGACGATCTGGTGGACGGCCGCATCGTCGACGAGACCGTGGCGGTCCGGCTGCGCGCCGCGGCCGCGGAGCTCGACGCCCTGCTCGACGTGTCGCGGACGGCCGCGAGCGGCCCGAACGGCTGACGGGGGACCTCCCCCGGCCTGGGGCGGGCCCTAGATCGGACAGGGACCACGCTCATCCGCGAGGGATCATGTCAGGCTCTCCGCTCACGGCCGGCAAGGCGCCGACCGCGCTGCCCGCCACCTACGTCACGGCATCCGGATTGCCGCGCTACCATCCGGTGTCGCAGGCGCTGCACTGGCTGAACGCCGCCCTGGTCCTGGCGGTGCTGCCGCTCGCCTGGGTCGCCATCAGCCTGCCGCCGACACCGGCCAAGGGCAGCATGTTCGTGCTGCACAAGTCGGTCGGCCTGACGATCCTGGCGATCGTGGTCCTGCGGATCCTCTGGCGGATGATCCGGCCGGCGCCGCCGGATCCGCAGGCGCCCCGGCTCCTGACGCTGATCGGGCGCGTCAACCACTACCTGCTCTACGCGATCTTCCTGATCATGCCGATCAGCGGCTACCTGCTGAGCGCGCTGTCGGGGCGCGACACGCCGTACTTCTGGCTGTTCACGATCCCGGGCCTGCCGAAGGACGAGACGACCCAGAAGGTCTTCGAGTCGGTCCACGTCTTCGGCCAGTGGCTCGTCTACGCCCTGGTCCTGCTGCACATCGCCGGCACGGCGTGGCACCTGATCATCCGGCGCGACGGGCTGCTAGAGCGGATGCTGCCGGTCCAGGACGGGCGCGGCTCGTCCCGCTGACGCCGCCCGTCGTCGGAAGCGCGGCCGCGGCCGCGCGGTGCGCTCAATCGACGCGGCGCAGGACGAAGGTGGTGCCGACCTCGGGATCGCGCCGCCAGCGACCGTCGCCGTTCGGCACGAGGTCGATGCTGTGGCCGCGCTTCGCGGTCAGCGTCATCCGGCCGTTCGTGTAGCGCCAGCGCACCGGGTCGAACACCTCCAGGCCGCTGTCGTGGCAGCCGGGGACGATGTGCACGGCGCCGCCGGTCCCGTCGAGGTTGATCCGGCAGGTGTCGCGCTGCTGGAAGCGGTCGAGGGCGTAGAGTCCCGGCGCCGGCCCCGCCGAGGCGGTCGCCGCCGGCTGCAGCTCGGCCGGGACCCGGGCCGCGGTCTGGAGCGGGGCGGGGGCCGGGCTCGCCGGATCCGCGGGAGCGGCCTCGGGCGCGGCCGCAGCGTCGGCCGGCCGCATCGCGACGATGTCGAGGGGGACGAGACTGTAGTGCTCGCCGCCCTCGGCCTGCGCCACGAGGCTGCGCTGGTCCGGCCGCTTGGCGAAGTCGAGGACCGGGCGGACGTTGCGGTCGACGAGGCGGACGGCGCCGTCGACGAAGAGCCAGCCGGCGACCCCGTTCAGCACCGGCAGGGCCCGCCGGCATCCGGCCGGGAAGCGCAGCCGCTGCCCCGCCTCGCCGCTGTCGAGCACCAGGGTCATGACGCAGCGGCGGTTGGTGCCGTCGCGGGACAGGTCCCAGGTTCCCGGCACCTGCCCGAGCTTCTCGGGCAGGCTCGGCGGCGCGGTCGGGGCCGGAGGCGCCGCGAGCGTCTCCGCGGCCGGCGGCGGGGGTGCGGCCTCGTCGGTGGCGGCGGGCACGTCCTGGGCGGCGGCCGGTCGGACGATCGCGGCGGTCGCGATCAGCGCCGATGCGGCCAGCAGGGCGGCCTGAGCCTGTCTCACGCGGTCGGTCTCCAGGGGGTCTCGGCGACGGGCGTCAGCGGACCCCGTCCCTCGAACCACGAGACGACGTTGTCGACGACGAGCTGGGCCATCGCCGCGCGGGTGTGCTCGGAGGCCGACCCGACATGCGGCAGCAGCACCGTGTTGTCGAGGGCGGCGAGATCCGCGGGCACGTGCGGCTCGTTCTCGAACACGTCGAGACCGGCGCCCAGGATCGTGCCCGCCTTCAGCGCCGCGGTCAGCGCCGCCTCGTCGACGAGGGTGCCCCGGGCAACGTTGATCAGGATGCCCTCGGGGCCGAGCGCCTCCAGCACGGCCGCGTCCACGAGGTTGCGCGTGTCGGCACCGCCGGGCGCCACCACGATCAGGATGTGGACCGCGCGGGCGAGGCCGATCAGCGTGTCGTGATACGTGTAGGGAACGTCCGCCTGCCGGCTGCGGCCGTGATAGTCGATCGCGACGCCGAAGCTCTCCAGGCGGTGGGCGATCGCCCGCCCGATCCGGCCGAGACCGAGGATGCCGACCCGCCGCCCGCGCAGGGACGCCGTGAGCGGGAAGGGCGCCTTGGGCCAGTGGCCGTCCCGCAGGTATCGGTCGGCCTGGGGGATCCGCCGAAGGGTGGCGAGGACGAGGCCGAGGGCGAGGTCGGCGACCTCGTCGGTGAGGACGTCCGGCGTGTTGGTGACGACGATCCCGCGCCGCTGCGCCCCGGCGGCGTCGACGGCGTCGTAGCCCACGCCGAAATTCGCGATCAGCTCGAGGTTCGGCAGCCGGTCCATCAGCGCCCCGTCCACCGCGCCGCCGACGCACAGCGCGCGGATCCGCGGGCCGACCTCGGCGAGCAGCGCCTCCGGGTCCGCGGCCTCCGCCAGCCGGTGGACCCCGTAGCGTCCCGCGAAGGCCTTCTCCACCAGCGGGTGCATCTTCCGGAGCAACAGGATCTCGACCGGGGCCTCAGCCATCGTTCACTCCCACGTTCGGCCGCCCGTCGGTGCCGGCCGCCTTCCCCATCTGGGCATAGAGCCTGTGCGGGGTGGCGCGCCAGCGCGCCGGAGCCGCCGGCGGTGACAACCGCGCGGATCAGCCGGGCGGCCAATCGACCGGCACAGGGCTCGCCTCTTTCGAAAACCGCGCGCGATGCCTACTAAGGACCACGCATCATCGCGAGAGTTCTGCACCGACCCCATTCGCCGAAGACGAAGACCGATGACCAGCCCGCGCACCCTCTACGACAAGATCTGGGACGACCACGTCGTCGATGTCCAGCCGGACGGCTCCAGCCTCCTCTACATCGACCGGCACCTCGTCCACGAAGTGACGAGCCCGCAGGCGTTCGAGGGTCTCCGCGTGGCCGGCCGCAAGGTGCGCCACCCGGAGAAGACGCTCGCCGTCGTCGACCACAACGTCCAGACCTCGGACCGCTCGCAGGGCATCGAGGATCCGGAGAGCCGCACGCAGCTCGAGGCGCTCGCCGAGAACGTGCGCGACTTCGGCATCGAGTTCTACGACGCCCTCGACCGGCGCCAGGGCATCGTCCACATCATCGGCCCCGAGCAGGGCTTCACGCTGCCCGGCCAGACGATCGTGTGCGGCGATTCGCACACCTCGACGCACGGCGCCTTCGGGGCGCTGGCCCACGGCATCGGAACCTCTGAGGTGGAGCACGTGCTCGCCACCCAGACGCTGGTGCAGCGCAAGGCCCGGAACATGCGCGTCTCCGTCGACGGCACGCTGCCGCCCGGCGTGACCGCGAAGGACATCATCCTGGCGATCATCGGCGAGATCGGGACCGCCGGCGGCACCGGCCACGTCATCGAGTATGCCGGCGAGGCGATCCGCGCGCTCTCAATGGAGGGCCGGATGACGATCTGCAACATGTCGATCGAGGGCGGTGCCCGCGCCGGCATGGTCGCCCCCGACGCGACGACCTTCGCCTACGTGAAGGACCGCCCGAAGGCGCCGAAGGGCGCGGCCTACGACGCGGCCCGCCGCTACTGGGAGAGCCTCGTCACCGATGAAGGCGCCTACTTCGACCGCGAGGTGCGCCTCGACGCCGCCAACCTGCCGCCGATCGTCAGCTGGGGTACGAGTCCCGAGGATGTGATCTCGATCCAGGGCCGCATCCCGGACCCGTCCGAGATCGCCGACGAGAACAAGCGGCAGTCGAAGGAGAAGGCGCTCGCCTATATGGGCCTGACTCCGGGGACCCGGATCACCGACATCACCCTGGACCGGATCTTCATCGGCTCCTGCACCAACGGCCGCATCGAGGACCTGCGCGAGGTCGCCCGGGTCGTCGGGGACCGGAAGGTCCACGACGGCGTCTCGGCGATGATCGTGCCGGGCTCCGGCCTCGTGAAGGCGCAGGCGGAGGCCGAGGGTCTCGACAAGATCCTGAAGGCGGCGGGCTTCGACTGGCGCGAGCCGGGCTGCTCGATGTGCCTCGGCATGAACCCGGACAAGCTGCGTCCGGGCGAGCGCTGCGCGTCGACGTCGAACCGCAACTTCGAGGGCCGCCAGGGTCCGCGCGGGCGCACGCACCTCGTGTCCCCGGCCATGGCGGCCGCCGCGGCGGTGGCCGGACACTTCGTCGACATCCGGGAGTGGCCGCAGGGCTGAAATCCCGATTGACGCCGGCGGCTCCGTTGCCTAAACGGAGCCGTCGCCGGCCGATGGCCGGCGGCGAGCCCAGGTGGCGGAATTGGTAGACGCGCTGGTTTCAGGTACCAGTCTCGCGAGAGGTGAAGGTTCGAGTCCTTTCCTGGGCACCAAATGCCTGACAGCAGCCCGCCAACGCATTGGCGGGCTTTGTTGTTTCTAGGGGCCGAGAATCCCGGACCGTTCCCTTCGGCGCGATCGGCCACACGGAGTTGCCCCGCTCGTGCCGGACTTCGACTCGACGTGCCATAAAACTCATCCGTTCCGTTGGCGGCGCGCGCGCGGGCGCTGGATGCTTACCTGACGCGCGCGTGCCGAGGATCGGGCGCGGGGAAGCAGTTGTCCGTCGAACGAGACGCTCGAGGGCGTGGCCTGCCGGCCTGCGCGCGAATCGTGCTGGCGACGGTCGGACGGGCGGAGCGGCGAGGGGACCCGGCCGATCCGACAGGCCGTCTCGGGCTCGGGCGGGCCGCCGTCCGACCCGGAGACTGGAACCGCGCCGCCATCCCGCGCGTAGACCGAGCCTCGACATTCCCCCAGCGAGATCACCTCGAACCGCCCGGCCCCGGCCGCGGCGGTTTTTTCGTGCCCGGCGCCTCGCTGGCGCAGTGCTCGCGACGACGCGACGTCCGTCCAGGGATCCACTCAGCTCCGCCGACCTCGCCCCGCGCGGAGCTCTCTCGATCAGGCTGCGGTGACGCGACGGTAGCTCGCCGCGAATGCCTCGGCCTCCTCGTGCGTCAGATCGGTGACCACCAGCCCCGGCGCGTAGACCGTCCAGCGGCCGTCGTTGTCCTCCGACATCCGGATCTCGACCACCGCGGACCTCCTCGATTGCGAGTAGAAGCTCGTGATGAGACTGACGAATTCTTGCGCGGGATCAATACCTCTTAAGTTGCTGGCGCTCGGGGCCCCGGTGCGGAGGCGCGTGGCGGCATCCGCGGATAGCCGCAGTCCGTCGGCGCGGGCCTCCTCTCGCCCGGAATCCCCGAGCGGGACCGCCGGTCACCGGCATGGGCACGGCGCGGTAACCGCCGCCGGCTATTCTGTCCGCGAGCCAAGTTGCGTATCGGCTCGGCTCACTCGCTGGTGAGATCAGGCGCTCCCCCGCCCCGTGAGCAGATCGGGGCGGGGCCGAGCGGGCCTACCGGCCGAGTGACGGGCCGCCCGACGAGCCGCCGGTGCCGGGCGGCCCGCTGGTTGGGGTGCCGCCGATGTTGACGCCCGGCGTTGTGCCTGGGATCGGCGAGTTACTCGGATTGGCCTCATACCCTGAGTTGATCGGGCTCGGCCCGAGATCCCGATCCCCACGGGGCCCGCGCCTCCGGTCGTCGCCGGCGGTGCGACCCCGGTATTTCCTGCGCCGCCCGTCACCGTCTGCGCCGAGACTGGCCCGGCGAGGGCAACCGATAAGGCACCGGCGAGCGCCGCGAGCGTGCGCGTCATGAAGTCGTCCCTGCGATTGCTGTCGCACCGGAATGGCTGGGACCGAGCCAAGTTCTGCGATGGGCGCGTCCATCACCCGCGAGCAGCTCGCCAGCCCGCGGCCTCCGCCTCGTCCTCGCCGCATCACATGCGCTCGCCTGAGCCCGTGTGGGTCACGGTCAGCTGCTCGCGCGACGTCCAGCCTCTCAGCCAGACCATACCGTGGTCCTGCCGGCACGGCGCATTTCCATCCGAAACGCGCGGCACGGCGAGCACGGGGTCGGAGCGCATGGCGGCGGACCGATCGGGCCGAAGTCAGTGTCTACGCAGTCAGACCCTCAGATTTACGCTGTGTATACCTCATTCGCAGGTTTCATTGGGGCAGCACTGCGCTAAAGACGGCGCTGGCGATTTGGAAGTCAGTCGCCATCAGCGATGACTCAGACAGCCCGGCTCAGCGAGCCGGGCTTCTCTTTGCCTGCCGGCACGATACGATCCGGGCGGATCTAGTCCTTTCGGCTCCCACGGCCCGGATCCGAAGACGCCCGCCCGGTTCGGCGCACTGGCGGGCTTTTCTTCGGCCTAGCTGGAACCTGCAGGACGCGACGAGCTTGTCGCTCGACCCCGCAGCGTCTCAATATTCGAGTCGGAGACCGGAGAGATCGATGCACGTCGAAGCCATCTTCGCTGCTGCCTTACTTGCCGGCTTCGTCGAGTTTGCGTGCCTCTGCGAAGAGGCGCCGATGTCTTCCGACGACTAAGCGACAGGTGTCGCGCCTCGAAAGACGCTGCTGAGAGCGTGCGCCCCCGGCGGTGCGGCGCGTGACCTTCCGAGTTCGAGGCCGCGACTGTTCCCCGGGCCTCGGCTTGGCCCCTGAGCTTCACATGCCGGCTCGCGCCTGCGCTCCATGCCGACTCCGTCCGATGGCACGGGCCGTTTCGTGCGCGGATAGCTGACACAGGGAAATTCAGGCTCGCGCCTATCGTCCGATCCTAGACCATCGCCGGCACATCGATCCGGGCCGTAGAGCCGTTCCCGATCGGATCGGGACGGGGGTGATCGCCGAGCCCGTACCGAACGGGGCACGGGTCCCCACTCCCATGCGGGAGAGGTTGGCTCTCGCAGAGGGCCGGGTGAGGGATCGGGTTCATCCGGACGAGGCGTGCCCTGTCGGGACCCCGAGGGCGCGCCTTCACCGGATCCTTCCCGATCCTGACCTCAGCCCTCTCCCGCACGGGAGAGGGGCTCGGCGCGGCTGCCGAGACCGAGGACGCCGTCCTTCCCGACCGTTGCAACACGATCGGGAACGGCTCTCGCAGCTGAGAGAGATCAGTCGCTTCGGCTCGCGAATTCCGCGAGCAACGCCGGGAATTGCTCCGGGACCGGAAACCTCTCGAAGCTATGAACGGCGGGCGTCCGCGCCCAAGGCAGCCTCTCGCTCGTGTAGGTCTCGATGAAGGGATGATAGGAGCGTACGTCGTCCAGCAGCGTCGAGCGCACGTTGACCATCTCGTCCATTGCCGGCGGGCGGGTGAACATCCAACTCATGCAGTGTGGGCAGAAGAAGTGGCGCAGCGCCCCGTGGAGGCCGCCGATGGCGGGCTCGCCCATCGTCACCTCGAAGCCGTTCGTGGGATAGAACGTGCTGAGCGAGAAGGCGCTGGCGGTCATGCGTTGGCAGCCGGTGCAATGGCAGGCGCTCGTGATCAGGGCCTTGGCGCTGATCCGGAAGCGAACCCGACCGCACCGGCACCCTCCTTCCTGAACGGTCGGTTCGCTCGTCATTCCTCTCCGTACTCCCGGTTCCTCACCGCTCCCGCGCTGGCGAAGGTGCGATCCGTGCTCATGGGCTGACAGACCCTAGAGCTCTCGCCTGCCCGCGGACACCGGCATGCCGTCACCCCGCCCGCCGCCTCGAGGCGCGATCGGAGCGAGCACCCGCCCGGGCGAGCCGCGCGTGAGCGCTACAGCCAGCGCTCGTCGAGGTCGGTGGCGTTTCGGTCCGCGACGGGCTGGGTCTCGTCACCCTCGGCGAACACCACCACGTCGCCGGGTCCGACATCGCGGGTCGCGTAGAAGTCCCAGCGCCGGTGGATCACGCGCGGGCCGCCGAAGATCCGGTACGCGTTCCAGTACCGGTCGTCCCGGAAGCCGACGTAATGGACGCAGCGGGTCGCCATCGGCTCACCGCTGGCGTGCCATCAGCCGGGCCAGGCGCGGCCGCAGCGGCAGCGACAGGCGATAGGCCAGCTCGGCGAGCGCGAGCACCGGCCGCGCGCCCAGGACGCGCAGGTCGACCAAGCGGCCGAGCCAGTGCCAGCCGGGCAGGGTCCGCCAGAGGCGGGCGAACGCGGCCGCGCCGGAGATCAGCCGCCCGTCCGCGGTCCGGACATGGAAGCGGCGCAGGGCTTGGTCCCGGTCGAGATCCGCGCCGAGCGCCGGCTCGGGCGCCCCGCGCCCGACATCGACAAACGCGAGCCGGTCCGCGCCGGCGCACCGGCGATAATGGTCGATCTCGGCGCGGCACAGCGGGCAGCCGCCGTCGTAGTAGACGCTGAGCGGCCCGTCGGAGCGATCGTCGGCCATGGGCGCGCCGGTGCGCACGGCCTCAGTTCGCGGGCGGGCTCAGGACCAGCTTGCCCTTGAAGGGCGCGTCGGCGTTGCGCGTGCTGGTGCAGGCGTACTCCTCCTGCCCGGCCTTCATCGTTCGCAGGCGCAGCGTCCCCTTGCCGTTCTGCTTGACCGTGTAGCCCTTCTCGCTGGCGACATGCACGAGGTCGCCGTCGGCGTGCAGCACGAGGCCGTTCTCGAACTGCCCCGGCGCAGTGATCGTCACCGGCGCGTCGGCGCTGCTCACGATGTTCAGCGCGACGTTGGTGTCGGCCGGAAGCTTGAGCTCGGCCGGGGCGCAGACCGGCTTGCCGTCCTTGAGGCTGATCGTCAGTTCCACGGGCGGCATCGCGTCTGTGGCAGGCGGCGGCAGGGGCTTGCCCTGAGCGAGAGCCGGTCCTGCGGCCAGGAGAGCCAGGAGCGTCGCCGATCCGCGCGCGAGTGTCAGCATGTGGAGTCAGTCCCGGTTGGAGGTCGGCCTGGAGGTCGGCGCACGCCGCCGCGCACTCCGCCGGGAAAGGCGGTGCGGCCGGCGACGTTCCCGGGCGCAACGCCGCACCCGCGCAGATGCGAACGACCCCGGCCGCGACGCGATGCTGCCCGCGCCCGCGGGCGCGGTGACCCTGCCGCCGGATCAGCCGGCATATCCCCGAACGCGGCGCGGGGTATAAGGACCCGCTTCGGTTCTCGGGGAGGTCGATTCACGTGCGGTCCGGTTCAAGGCTCTCCGAACGCTGGTTCACGCTGGCGCTCTGGCTCGTCGCGCTGGTCTTCGCGTGGTTCCTGATCGGGTTGGGATCGCTGGTCGTCGGCGATCTGCCGCAGGTGGAGCACCGCTACACCCTCGACCAGTTCCTCGACACCGACCAGGGCACGGCGTCGGCCGAGGCCCTGAAGCAGATCCGCCGCGAGCAGGACGACAATCGCCGGCAGGTCGAGCAGGATCAGCTCGCCCTCGAGGCGGCGCAGTCCGCCTCCGAGGGCGCGCGCGAGACCTTCGCCAACTGGCTGAAGACCCGGGACGCCACCCAGCGGGTCGACCAGGATCCCGGGCTCATCGCGCGCACCCAGCAGCTCGACGCGCTCAAGGCCGCCGAGCGCGCCATCGAGGAGCGGCTCGCGGCCCTGGCGCGGACGGGGCTCGACCTGTCGGAGCGCGAGGCCGCGCAGCTGCGCGTGGACACCGATCTGCGGGCCGCGGCCCAGACGCGCCTCGACGCGGCCGAGCGCGGCCAGGAACTGCGCGTCTTCGGCTACCGCCTCGCCCTGACCCTGCCGCTGCTGGCCCTCGCCGGATGGCTCCTGCTCAAGCGCCGCCGCACCCGCAACTGGCCGTTCGTGTGGGGCTTCGCCTTCGCGGCGGCCTTCGCGTTCTTCGTCGAGCTCGTGCCCTACATGCCGAGCTACGGCGGCTACGTGCAGTACGGCGTCGGCGTGATCGTCACGCTGGTCGCGGGCCGCGCGGCGATCAACGCGCTGCACGCCTACCGTGCCCGGCAGGCCCTGGTGGAGGCGCGCCCGGACGCCGAGCGGCGGACCGAGATCGCCACCGACCAGGCGCTGGCGCGCCTCGCCAAGAAGGCGTGCCCCGGCTGCGAGCGGCCGATCGCCCTCGACGACGCGAGCACGAACTTCTGCCCCCATTGCGGCCTCGGCATCTTCGCGCACTGCCCGTCCTGCGCGCAGCGCAAGAGCACCTTCGAGCGCTTCTGCCGGGCCTGCGGCACCCGGAGCCCGGATCTCGCGAGCGAGGTGCCCTGAGGCCGCCCCGGCCTTCGGGCCGGGCCGGAGCCCGACGGCTCCGGCCCGGGACCCCTCAGGCGTTGTCGCCCCGGATCGCCGCGATGACCGCGTCGGTGACCTGACGGGTCGTCGCCTTGCCGCCGAGGTCCGGCGTGTGCAGGTTCGGATCCGCGGTGACCCGCTCGACCGCGCGCATCAGCCGGTCGGCCGCCGGCTTCTCGCCGAGGTGCTCCAGCATCTGGCACGCGGTCCAGAAGGTCGCGACCGGGTTGGCGATGCCCTTTCCGGTGATGTCGAACGCCGAGCCGTGGATCGGCTCGAACATCGACGGGAACGTCCGCTCCGGGTTGATGTTGGCGGTCGGCGCGATGCCGAGCGACCCGGCGAGCGCCGCCGCGAGGTCCGACAGGATGTCGGCGTGCAGGTTCGTCGCCACGATCGTGTCGAGGGTCTCGGGCTTCGTCACCATGCGCATCGTCATGGCGTCGACCAGCATCTTGTCCCAGGTCACGTCCGGGAAGTCCTTCGCGACCGCGGCGGCGATCTCGTCCCACATCACCATGGCGTGGCGCTGGGCGTTCGACTTGGTGACGACGGTGAGCAGCTTGCGCGGGCGGGATCGGGCGAGCTCGAAGGCGTAGCGGATGATCCGGTCGACGCCCGAGCGAGTCATCATCGAGACGTCGGTGGCGACCTCGTTGGGATGGCCCTGGTGGACCCGGCCGCCGACGCCCGCGTACTCGCCCTCCGAGTTCTCGCGCACGATCACCCAGTCGAGCTCCGGACCCGAGACGCCGCGCAGCGGGCTGGTGATGCCCGGCAGGATCCGGGTCGGGCGGACATTGGCGTACTGGTCGAAGGGCTGGCAGATCGCGAGGCGCAGGCCCCAGAGGGTGATGTGGTCGGGCACGTCCGGCGCGCCCACAGCGCCGAAGAAGATCGCGTCGTGGTTCCGGATCTGCTCGCGGCCGTCGGCCGGCATCATCACGCCGTGCGTCTTGTAGTAGTCCGAGCCCCAGTCGAAATGGTCGAACCGGAAGGCGAAGGAGCCGGTCTTCTCGGCCAGCGCGTCGAGCACCTCGATGCCGGCGGCGATGACCTCGACGCCGATGCCGTCCGCCGGAATGGCCGCGATGGTGTAGGTCTTCGTCATGGGATGTCTCCGTGAGGGTCTTCGAGGGACCGTGAGGGTCTGCGGGAAGTCTAGCGCGTGACGGCGGTCGCGGGCTCGGCGCGCCGCCCGGCCCGGGCGACCGCCAGCGTCAGGATCGCCGACAGGACCAGCAGGCCGGCCACGAACATCAGGCCGCCCGCGAAGCTGCCGGTGCGGTCCTTGATCCAGCCGATCACCCAGGGGCCGACGAAGCCGCCGAGATTGCCGATCGCGTTGATCGTCGCGATGCCCACCGCGGCGGCCGGCCCGGACAGGAACAGGGTCGGCATCGCCCAGAGCGGCGGCTTGGCGGCGCTGATCCCGACATTGACGAGGCTGAGCGCGGCGACGACCGCGAGGACCGAGGCCGCGCCCCCGGCCAGCACCAGGCCCAGGGCCGCCGCGAGGCAGGCGATGACGACGTGCCACGTGCGCTCGCCCGTCCGGTCGGAATGGCGCGCCCACAGGACCATCGCGACGACCGCGACTGTGGGCGGCACCGCGTTGAGCAGGCCGACCGTCATCGTCGAGAGGCCGAGCCCCTTGATGATCTGCGGCGCCCAGATGCCCAGCGTGTAGAGGCCCGCCGAGGTGCCGAAGTAGATGAGCGCCAGCGCCAGGACGCGCGCGTCCGCGAGGCCGCTCAGCAGGTTGTGGCGGGCGGTCGCCTGCTTGCGGGCGCGCTCCGTCTCCATCTCGGCGACGAGCCAGGCCCGCTGGTCGTCGGCGAGCCAAGCCGCCTTCTCGGGCCGGTCGGTCAGGTAGTACAGGACGGCGATCCCGAGGATCACGGCGGGCACGGCCTCGATGAGGAACATCCACTGCCAACCGTGCAGGCCGAGGAGGCCTTCCAGTTCCAGCAGAAGGCTCGACAGCGGTGAGCCGAGCAGCACCGAGATCGGGGCGGCCGCCATGAACAGCGACACCACCGCGGCGCGGTAGCGGGCCGGGAACCAGTAGCTCAGGTAGAGGATGATCCCGGGAAAGAAGCCCGCCTCGGCGGCCCCGAGCAGGAAGCGCAGGACGTAGAAGCTCGTCTCGCCCGCGATGAAGGCGAAGGCCCCGGAGATGAAGCCCCAGGTGATCATCACCCGGGCGATCCAGAGACGCGCGCCGACCTTGTCGAGGATGATGTTCGAGGGGACCTCGAACAGGAAGTATCCGAAGAAGAAGACGCCGGCCCCGAAGCCGAAGACTGTCGACGAGAACCCGAGATCCTTGTTCATCGTCAGAGCCGCGAAGCCGATGTTCACGCGGTCGATGAAGGCGACGAAGTACAGGAGACAGATGAAGGGAACCAGCCGCCACGCCACGCGGCGCATGGTGACCTGCTCGAGTGAGCCGTCCATCGGATCCTCCCGCTGCCGGGCGCGTCCCGTATCTTGCGCGCCATCTTCCATGCAAGCTTGAATACGGCTAAATCCGACGGAGCGGCGTGTCAACGCCCGTTCCGCACCGGCCACCGTCGGTGGTAGGGCTGGGAGGTCGGGGAGGACGGCGATGGCGCGGGCGCAGGCCAGCAAGGACCGGGACGGGCAGGCGGGCGGGGACGAGAAGCGCACCTCCCTCGTCGACGACGCCTACGCGGCGATGCGGGCCGCGATCCGCGACGCCAGCTTCGCCCCGGGCTATCAGGCCTCCGAGCAGGAGATCGCGCTGCGCCTCGGCATGAGCCGGACCCCCGTCCACGAGGCGGCGATCCGCCTGCAGGAGGACGGGCTGGTCCGCGTCCTGCCGCGGAAGGGCATCCTGATCCTCGCGCTCGCGCCCGACGACATGCGGGAGATCTACGACGTCATCATCGCCATGGAGGGACGCGCGGCCGAACTGGTGGCCGCGCTGCCGGACAGCGCGCGGCTGGCCGCCGCGCAGGCGCTGGAGACCCAGACCGACGCGATGGCGGAGGCGCACGCGGGCGGCGACCTGCAGGCCTGGGGACAGGCGGACGGCGCGTTCCACGCCGCGCTGATCGAGCATGCCCGGAACGGGCGCATGAGCCGGATCGTGCAGGCCATCAACGACCAGTCGCATCGGGCCCGGATGCTGACGCTCAACCTCCGCCGGGGGCTGGATGCCTCGATCGCCGAGCATCGGCGGATCGCCGAGGCCGTCCGCGCGGGCGACGCCGCCGGGGCCCTCGACGCCGCCCGCCAGCATCGCATCCGGGCACGGGACGCGCTGCTGCCGCTCCTGAGCAGCTACGGCCTCAAGCACCTGTAGAACCGGCGAGCCATCCGGCTCGGGGTCCGGCTCGGTGTCTGGCTCGGGGTCCGGCTCCGGTCGTGTAACGTTTTGTGACACCGTGCAGTTTCGCGTTGCCGTGCCGTCGGCCGCCCCTATGCTCGCCCCATGCACGAGGGCACCACCATCGCCATCGTCGAGGACGATCCCGACATCCGCGCCCTGCTCGCCGGCTACCTGGAGGGCGAGGGGTTCCGCGCCGTCGCCCTCGACGGGGGGGCGGCCCTCGACCGCCTGCTCGCGGCGGGCCCCGCGCCGGACCTCGTCGTCCTCGACTGGATGCTGCCCGGCGAGGACGGCCTCTCCATCTGCCGCCGCCTGCGCGAATCGGGCGGCCCGCCCATCGTGATGCTGACCGCCAAGGACGAGGACATCGACCGGGTCCTCGGGCTGGAGATGGGCGCCGACGACTACGTCTCGAAGCCGTTCAACCCGCGGGTCCTGCTGGCCCGGATCCGCGCGGTTCTGCGACGGGTCCACGGCGCCGGCGGCCAGCCCGCCGAGGCCGCGAGCGAGCGGCTGAGCGTCGCCGACCTCGTCGTCGATCTCGCGGCCCGCACGGTGCTCACCGGCGATCCCGCCGCCGAGATCCCGCTGACGAGCGCCGAGTACGACCTGCTCCACTGCTTCGTCACCCGGCCGCAGCGGGTGCTCTCGCGCGACCAGCTCCTCGACTGGACCCGCGGCCGGACCGCCGACGCCTTCGACCGCACCATCGACGTTCAGGTCAGCCGCCTGCGGCACAAGCTCGACGCCTCGGGCAGCCAGGCCGCGGCCCTGCTCAAGACCGTGCGCAACGCCGGCTACATCCTGGCCGCCCCGGTCCGCCCCGGAACGCCGTGATGGGCCGTGTCGGGCTCCTCGGGCGCATCATGCTGCTCCTGCTGGGCGCCCTCTCCCTGCTCGTCCTCGCCACGGTCGCCCTGGATCACTGGCAGCGCCGGGAGGAGCGGTGGCCCTCCGGCTCGCGCTTCCCGCGCGTCGACCAGGCCGCCAGCATCATGACGCTGCTGCGCGACGCGGATCCCGCCCAGAGGCCGGCCATCCTGAGGGCGGTGAGCGGCGAGGTGCTGCGGGCGGAGATCGTCGACGCGCCGCCGGAGACGGCCGACCTGATCCGCGAGCCCCGCCTCGAAACCCGGCTGCGCCGGATGACGGCCGAGCCGGCCGACCGCGTCCAAGCCTTCACCGACGCCGCCCTGCTGCGCCGCGGCGTCGATCCGGCCAACATCGACCAGGCGGAGCGCACCGGACCGGTCGGGCGCCTCGCCGTGGCGACCTACCGGCTGCCCGACGGCCGGTACGCGGTGATCACGGCGGCCCAGCACCACCGCTCGCTCATGCCGTGGCTGTTCGGCCAGCCGCTGAGCCTCTGGGTGGCGGTGCTCGGCGCCGCGGCGGCGGGTCTCGTCCTGGTCGGCACGCGCCACGAACTCGCGCCGCTGCGGCGCCTGACCGACGCGGTCTCCCGGTTCGACGGCCGCGCCCCCGAGCGGGTGAGCGCCCCCCGGGGGGCGCCCGAGATCCGGCGCCTCGCCCAGGCGGTGCAGGGCATGCAGGAGCGGATCGCCGGCCTCATGGCCGAGCGCTCGCTCCTGATCGGCGCCATCTCGCACGACCTCAGGACCTACCTGACCCGGCTGCGCCTGCGCGCGGAGGTGGTGGCGGAGCCGATGCTCCGGGACAAGCTGGTGGCGGATCTCGACGCCATGACCGCGCTGATCGACGCGTCCCTGGGATTCGCCCGCGGCACCGCCGTCGAGGCGACCCAGGCACCGGTGGATCTCGCCGATCTCGTCGCCGTCGAGGTGGCCGAGCACGCCGCTCAGGGTGCCACGATCAGCCTCACCGGCGAGGAGGTGCGGGACGCCACGGTGGCCGGCGACGCGGTCGCCCTGCGCCGCGTCGTGGCCAACCTGATCGGGAACGCCGTCAAGTTCGGACGCTCCTCGGTGGCGGTGGCGGTGAGCCGGGCCGGGACGGTCTGCCGGATCGTCGTCGAGGATGACGGGCCGGGCATTCCCGAGGCGGAGCGGACGGCGGTGTTCAGCCCGTACTACCGCGTCGAGCGCTCGCGCAGCCGGCAGACCGGCGGGACCGGCCTGGGCCTCGCCATCAGCCGGCAAATCGCCGAGGCCCACGGCGGAACGGTGGTGGCGGAGACCGGCGCGGGCGGCGGCGCGCGGCTCGTCGTGACCCTGCCGAGCCTGTCCTGAACGCGGGCGGCAACGGGCACGCAACCGGCCGTTACACATCGTTACAGGACGGCGCTCCGCGGTCACATCGGGGAAGCGCGCACGGACGAACCTTCGCTCACACGCCGCGGCGGATCCTCCGCCCCGGCGGCGGCGGACGACCCCAGGCCGGACTGCCGGACCGAGCAGAAGGAGATCATCGATGTTGAAGGTTCTCGCCCCGGCCGCACTCCTCGTCGGCCTCGCGGTCCCCGCCACGGCGCTGCCGCTGGTGCAGGACGCGGTCTCCGACGGCTCCGACGGCGCGCGGATCATCCAGGTCTACGGCGGCTGCGGTCCCTACGGGCATCGCGGCCCGTACGGCGGCTGCCGCACCGGCGGCCAGTGGGGCGGCTACGTTCGCGGCCGCTCGTGCCCGGCAGGCTTCCACATCGGACCCTACGGTCGCCGCTGCTGGCCGAACTGAGACGCCGCGGCACCCGATCGCGTCACCCCTTCCCGGTCCGGCCCCGCGGCCGGACTCCCGTGGAGACTCCGCTGGAGTTGAGTCATGATCCGCACCCTCGTCATGCCCGTGGCGCTCGCCGCGGGGGTTCTGATGGCCGGTTCGAGCGCCGAGGCGCGCGACGGCTGCGGGCCCGGCTTTCACCGCAACGTCTACGGCTGGTGCCGGCCGAATCTCGGCTATCGGCCGCTCGTCTACGTCCCTATCTATCCGCGGGTCGGCTATCGGTGGCACTCCGGCTACCGCTACCATTGGCACCGGCGGTTCGCGTGGGGCGGCTATGGCTGGGGCGGCTTCCGCCATGCCGGCTGGCATGGGGGATGGCGCGGCGGCTGGCACCACGGCGGCTGGCACCATCGCTGGTGAGCCCGCGCCGGATACGGCCGCGCCCGGCCGCTACGGCAGGACCAGGCCCGAGGCCGCGTAGGTCAGGGCCGCGACCAGGGCGGCGGCCGGCATCGTGATCACCCAGGCGATCACGATGCCCTGCGCGACGTTCCAGCGGACCGCCGAGACCCGGCGCGCGGCGCCGACGCCGACGATGGCGCCCGTGATCGTGTGGGTGGTCGAGACCGGGATGCCGAAGGCCGTCGCGGCGAACAGCGTCGCGGCGCCGCCGGTCTCGGCGCAGAATCCCTGCATGGGCGACAGCCGCGTGATCTTCGACCCCATCGTGTGGACGATGCGCCAGCCGCCCAGGAGGGTGCCGAGGGCCATGGCGGTCTGGCAGGACAGCACCACCCACAGCGGCACGTGGAAGGCCCCGCTCTCGCCGTGGGCGTAGAGCAGGGCCGCGATGATGCCCATGGTCTTCTGGGCGTCGTTGCCGCCGTGGCCGAGGGAGTAGAGCGAGGCCGAGACGAATTGCAGGCCGCGGAACAGGCGGTCCACGGCGTGCGGCGTCGAGCGGACGAATATCCACGAGACGGCCAGCATCAGGAGCAGCCCGAGGGCGAAGCCGAGGGCCGGCGAGAGGACGATGGCGGCGCTGGTGGCGACGACGCCGGGCCAGACGATCACGCCGACCCCGGCCTTGGCGATGCCGGCGCCGAGCAGGCCGCCGATCAGCGCGTGGGAGCTGGAGGACGGGATGCCGGCGTACCACGTGACCAGGTTCCACGTGATGGCGCCGCCGAGCGCGCCCATGATCACCCGGTCGTCCACGGTGGCGACGTCGATGATGCCGGAGCCCACCGTCCCGGCGACGTGCAGGCCGAAGACCAGGAAGGCCACGAAGTTGAAGAACGCCGCCCAGAACACGGCGTAGCGGGGCGCCAGCACCCGCGTCGACACGATGGTGGCGATGGAGTTCGCGGCGTCGTGCAGCCCGTTCAGGAAGTCGAACACCAGGGCGAGGACGATGAGGACGACGAGGAGCGTCACGCGGCGACCTGCGGCTCAGACGTGTTCGACGACGATGCTGCTGATCTGGTTCGCCACGTCCTCAAATCGGTCCATGACCTTCTCCAGATGGCCGTACAGTTCGGACCCGACGAGGAAGGCCATGGGGTCCCGCCCCGAGGCCTTGAACAGGGCCTTCAGCCCGTCATTGTGCAGGTCGTCGGCCCGCCCCTCCAGCTCGATGACGCGCTCGGTCAGGCTGTTCAGCGCGGCGGCGTTCTCGCCGAGGGCCCGCAGCTTCGGCAGCGCCTCGGCGGTGACCTGCGCGGCCTCCTGGATGACCGCGCCCATCTCGCGCATCGCCGGCTCGAAGGTGGTCACCTCGAAGAGCTGGACCGCCTTGGCGGTCTTGAGCATCTGGTCGATGGCGTCGTCGAGGGAGCCGACCAGGGCCTGGATGTCGCCGCGGTCGAACGGCGTGATGAAGGTTCGGCGGACCGCCAGCAGCGCCTCCCGGGTGATCCCGTCCGCCGCGTCCTCGTGGGCCGCGAGCGCCGCGTAGGCCGCCGGGACGGCCTGAGTCCCGTCGAGAAGGGCTCGAAGGGCGGCGGCGCCGTCCTCGAGCGTTCGCGCGTGACGCTCGAAGAGATCGAAGAACCGGTCCTCCCGCGGCATCAGGGCGCGAAACCAAGCCAGCATGGCGTGTCCGGATCGAGAGGTCGGCGCGGCGGCCGGGTGCGACGACACCCGGCAGGCACAACGGGCGAGAGCGCCGACCCGATCCGGGAGCCGGCAAACAATCTGCCGGCGGGCCGCCGCCGGCCGGCGCCGCTCAGCGGGCCGGGCTGGCGGCGGCGTGGAGCCAGCCGAAATCCACCGGGTAGCCGAGCCCGTGCAGCATCTTCACCCGCTTCCACGAGGCCGACCGCGCCGAGGCCGCGTCCTGCCCGGCGTCGATCTCGGCGCTCTCCATCTCCTGGAGCTCGCGGGTCAGCGCCTCGCGCAGGCCTGCGGCCTTCATGTTGCCGAGCGCGGCGGTGAACGCCTGCTCGGCGATCCGAACCTGATCACAAATCTGACGCACGCTCATCAGTACCGATCCCTCCAGCCCGGCATGAACACTGCATTTCCGCAGTCGATCGGAGGCTATCACGCGCGCCGGCGGCGGCGGATGTACGTCTTTCGTGCAGAGACCGTCACCGCAGGGCGAGCAGGCGGAGGCGCCGCATCGCCCGCGGCGGCCGCGCCCAGCGCCGCTTGCGCCCGAAGGTCCGGCGCGGATCGGAGAGGCGCGCGTCCACCTCCATCCTGCGACCCAGCCGCGGCTGGACGCTGGCGCCGATCGCCACCAGCGCGGCCGACCCGATCAGCGCGACGAGTACCGCGCCCCAGAACACGTTCTCGAACATCAGGCACTCCCGGACAGGAGCCCGGCCGCAGACCGTTCCGGACTGCGGTCGATTGCGGAGGAAGCTAGACCATTCCCGCGAATGTAATCAACGGCCTGTATCGTCCGGTATTCAACTGTCGACAACTGATTGCGTCGCCTCGACGCGCCCCGGCCGCCGCTGGCACCCCGTCCTTGCGCAGGATCAATGCGCGCCCCGCCCCGGTCTCCGACGATCTGGCGCCGAACCGGAGCCCGAACCATGCGCCTCTATCGCGTCACCTTCTACAAGACCGTCGCGGACGATACCGGCCACGAGCACCGGGTGCGGCAGCGCGCGATCCTGGTCCGGGCGCCGTCGGAGGTGTCGGCCGTCTGGCAGGCCAAGGCGCTTCTCTGCGCGGGCGCCCAAGTCGTCGACTGGCGCCTGCGCGCGGACAGCTGCGAGGTCGCGGCCCTGCCGGCCGCCGCGTAGGTCTGCCGGACCGGCCGCGCGGGCGGCGGAATCGGGCCGGATCCTCGCCCGCCCGGCTCTCATCTTGTGATCGTCACATCGTTCCCGTTCTCTGATGCGCCACATCGCACCGAGACGCCATCGGCCCAAGATGACGCGATGACAGATGTGACCCCGCAACCGTCGCAATACGTCGTCGCAGCCTCGGCCCAGCACGGCGACCTTCGTCAGACCTGGAAACGGGCCGCCAGCGCCGCGGTACCGGCGCGATCCTGGATCGCGGCAGGGCACGAGGCCGTGCGGATCACCGACCCGTCGGGCGGCGCGCTCAATCCCGAACGGTACCGGGTCGGGATCGTGAACGGCGGTCGGCCCTGTCACTAGGGCCGCGCCCGGTCGCGTTGCATTGGTCTGGAAGGACCGCGTCGCCGGCCCGGACAATTGCGCGACGCTCCCTCTCCCGTGCGGGAGAGGGCTGGGGTGAGGGATCAAGTCCTTCCGGCGCGGTCGCACCCCTCACCCTGTCCCTCTCCCGGATGGGAGAGGGGACCCGCGCCTCCCGCGGCACGGGCCCGGTAATCGCCCCCGTCCGAATGCGATCGGGAGCGGCTCTGGCACCCGTTGACGGGCGGCCGCGGATCGCGGCGCCGGGATGATGGGGTGAGGCGGCCCATCGGCCTCGAGACAGGGACAGGTCGGCCCGACACGCCTTCCTCCTGGCGGGAACCGTGGCCCGGGCCTCGGCCGGTGCGGCACCGCACGCCGCGGAACCGGGCTCGTCCCGCTGCGGCCCCATTCCGCTGCGACACCGCCCGGGCCGGCGTGGCGATCGCCAGCGTCCGCTGCCGGTGCCTCGCGGTGGCGGCGCCGATCCCGACGCCGGACCCCGCACCCCCGCCGCGCCCGCCGTCGCGGGCCGGGCCGATCGGGACGGGTTTTACGAAGCGTTCATCCTCCGGGTGTCCGATCCGGGAGGTCAGAGGCGGGAAAGCGGAAGCGATGCCGAGCGAGACGAACCGAGTGACTCAGGATGCCCCGGCGCAGGAGCCGATCCTGGAGCTGTGGCGCATTTTCGCCCTCGCGCTGATCGTCGCGGCCGGCATGCTGTTCGTCCATCTCGTCGTTCCCGCCGAGGCCGACGCGGCCGCTCCCCCGATCGCGACAGACCAGAGCGCGGGCAGCCACACCCTGCGGTGAGCAGCGCTCTCCCGAAGCACGTCGGACGCGGCGCCTGAGCCGCCCCCGGCGGCGCGCCGCCTAATCGCCGCGCGCCGCGCCGAGCCCGGCCTGATCCAGGGCGCTCGCCGCCGCCCTCAGCTCGCGCCGGGCCGCGGCGATCGCGGCGGCCTCCTCGTCCCCCTGCGCGTTCAGGGCCTCCAGGAAGGCGGTCCAGTCCGCGCGGGCGCTGCTCGGGATCTGGCCGTCGAGCTTCCGGCGCAGCAGCGCGACGCGCCCCTCCTGCGTCGCGGCCGCCGGGGCCGCGGCGTCGACATCGTAGACGCCGACCGCGCAGGTCTGATCCTCGGCCCGGGTGTAGTAGGCGGTCTTGGGCTCCTCGACGGTGCTGCCCGGCTTCGGGAACAGGTAGCGGATCACCGAGATCTGGCCGGGCCTGGCTGTGTCCAGCATCGTGCGGATGAAGCGGTGGCCGGTCCTGTCGTGCAGGTCGCGGACGTCGTGCCCCTTCAGGATCGGGTTCGGATGGGCGGTCATCACGCCGTCCGGACCGATACAGAACACGTAGGTGTCGGCGGTCCTGAACCCGCGCGTGCCGGCGGTGAAGTCCTGGAGCGCCCGGGCCCTGTCGGCCTTCAGGGCCCGGTCGACGCGCCCGAGCATCCAGGAGGCGAATCCGCTGGGGCTCGGATCGTCGCAGGCGACGGGCGCCTCACCGTCACCGCAGGCCCCGGCCGGCGCCACCGGCCCCAGTCCCAGCAGCGCGAGGATCGCCAGTCTCGAAGCTCCGGACGCCATCGGCCTCTCCCGCATTCAACATGACGTGTCGAATCGGCGGAATGAGAGCCCTGTCAGCCTGGACGGGTCATCACCCGAACACGTCTTGACATGGGGGGAGGCACCGCGTCGCGTCACTGCATCGGCAGCGGGACCGCCTCCACGGCGACGTCGCCGATCCCCCGGGCCGCGAGGGCCGTGCGCAGGGCGTCGGTCAGGCAGGTGCCGGCCGTGAAAGCGCCCAGCGCCGAGCCGTGCCGGTCCGCCTCGCGGGGGAGGGGGCCGATCAGCTGCACGACGCGCCGGGCGATGGCGGGCGCCGGGTCGATCCAGGCCACCGGCCAGGGCGCGACCGCCTGGAGGCGCGGCAGCAGCAGGGGATAATGGGTGCAGGCGAGGCAGACCACGTCGGTGCGACGCCCGTCCGCCTCGGTGACGAAGCAGGGGGCGATCTCGGCGGCGAGGGTGGCGTCGTCCACCGGCGCGCCCGCGAGTTCGGCCTCCGCGAAGCCGGCGAGGTTCTGCGAGCCGACCAGCGTCACCGCGCAGGACCCGGCGTAGGTCGCGATCAGGTCGTGGGTGTAGGAGCGCGCCACCGTGCCGGGCGTCGCCAGCAGCGTCACGAGCCGCGAGCGCGTCGCCTCGGCGGCCGGCTTGATCGGCGGGACCACTCCCACGAAGGGCGTCGTGAAGCGCTGGCGCAGCGCCGGGAGCACCAGCGTCGAGGCGGTGTTGCAGGCGATGACCACGAGGTCGGGCCGGTGGGTCGCGACCAGCCGCTCCATCACGGTGAGGACGCGGGCGACGAGGGTCGCCTCCGAGAGCCGGCCGTACGGGAAGGCGGCGTCGTCGCCGACGTAGACGTAGCGGGCATCCGGACGGGCGCGCCGCACCGCGTCGAGGACGGTCAGGCCGCCGAGGCCGGAATCGAACACCAGAATGGTCGGCTCGGCGGCACAGCGCAGAGCGGCGGCGGACAGGCTGGCCCCGGCCATCAGATCGATCCGCATGAGAACCCCGGACTCCTCGAAGAGCGTCCCAAAATCTCGGCAGCGAGGGTTAAGGCGATCTCACTGCGGCGAGAGAAAGATCCGTGATCCCCAACCCGTTCCGTTAACCGCCGCGCCGCGGCGGCGAAGAGGCCCGGTCAGGCGAGCGCCGACCGCGCTCGCCGGGCACCGCGCGCGAGACTGCTCTTGCAGAGGTTGTCGGAGCACGGCCGGAACATATCTTCTGCGCGCCGGCCGGGGTCGAGAAGACAGTTCTCGGTCAGGCCCGAGAAAAGGGACCATCGTCATGGCAGCGACAGCCGCACTGCGCCCGGACGAGACACGCGACCCTGCGGCACCGGCCTTCCCGCCGCCGCACGTCACCGCCCGGCCAATCGACCGGGCCGCCTGGATCGCCGCCTACCGGCAGGTCCGCGGCGAGACCGAGCGCCGCGCCGCGCCGCTCTCCCCGGAGGACCAGCAGGTCCAGTCCATGGCCGATGCCAGCCCGACCAAGTGGCACCGGGCGCACGTCACGTGGTTCTTCGAGCAGTTCCTGCTCCGGGAGCACCTGCCGGGCTACGCGATCTACGATGCGCGGCTGCACTACCTGTTCAACTCGTACTACGTGGCGGCGGGTCCCCGTCAGCCGCGCATCCAGCGCGGCATGATCACCCGCCCGACCATGGCGGAGGTCGCGGCCTACCGCGCCCATATCGACCGGGCGGTCGAGGCCCTGCTGGGCCAGGCCTCCGAGCGCGCGCTGGAGGCGGTGCTGCCGATCCTGGAGATCGGCCTCTACCACGAGCAGCAGCATCAGGAGCTCCTCCTCACCGACATCCTGCACGCCTTCGCGCAGAACCCGCTCAACCCGACCTATGACCCGGACTGGCGCTTCCCGCCGGCGGCCGCGCAGGCCGGCCAGGTCACCCTCGACCGCGCCGTCGCGTGGATCGGGCACGCGGGGGAGGGGTTCTCGTTCGACAACGAGTCGCCGCGTCACGAGACGCTGATCCCGGCCGGCCGCCTCGACCGGGCGCTGGTGACCAACCGCCAGTGGCTCGCCTTCATGGAGGATGGCGGCTACGCCAAGCCCGAGCTGTGGCTCTCCGACGGCTGGTACGCCGGGCCGGCGGAGGGTTGGGAGGCGCCCGGCTACTGGCGCCGTGACGGGGAGGGGTGGGCGACCATGACGCTGGGCGGCGAGCGCCCGGTGGACCTCGACGCGCCGGTCACCCACGTCAGCTACTACGAGGCCGACGCCTACGCCCGCTGGGCCGGCCGCTTCCTTCCGACCGAGTTCGAGTGGGAGGTCGCGGCCCGCGACGGCGGCCTGCCGGACGCCTTCGGCCTCGTCTGGCAATGGACCCGCAGCGCCTACGTCCCCTACCCGGGCTACCGGCCGCTCCCGGGGGCGCTCGGCGAGTACAACGGCAAGTTCATGGCCAACCAGTTCGTGCTGCGGGGCTCGTCGCTGGCGACCCCCGAGGGCCATGCCCGGCTGCCGTACCGCAACTTCTTCTATCCGCACCAGCGCTGGCAGTTCACGGGCCTGCGCCTCGCCGATGCCGCCTGACGTGCCCCGGAGCCGCCCTTGACCATCAAGCCCACCTTCGCCGACGCGACGCCGGTCACGCTGGACGCGCCGCCGCTGAGCTTCCTCGACGACGTCCGCGCGGGCCTGTCCAAGCCCCAGAAGGCGCTCTCGCCGAAATACTTCTACGACGAGGCCGGGTCCGCGCTGTTCGAGGCGATCACGCGGCTGCCGGAATACTACCCGACCCGGACGGAGATCGGCATCCTCGACGCCTGCGGGCCCGAGATCGCCGCGCTGCTGCCGGCGCACGCGGCGCTGGTGGAGTTCGGCAGCGGCTCGACCGTGAAGCTGCGCCGTCTCCTGCGCCACCTCGACACCCTCGCGGCCTACGTGCCGGTGGACGTCTCGGGCGAGTTCCTGCGCGGGCAGGCGGAAGTCCTGCGGGGCGACTTCCCGGACCTGCGGGTCGAGCCGGTCGTGGCCGACTTCACCCGCGACTTCGACCTGCCGGAGAGCCTGAACGGCCTGCCGCGCGCCGGGTTCTTCCCGGGCTCGACCATCGGCAACTTCGACCCGCACGAGGCCGAGGCGCTGCTGCGCCGGTTCGGGCGGATCCTGGGGCCGGGCGCCCACATGATCGTGGGCGTCGACCTCGTGAAGGACGCGGCGGTGCTGGAGACCGCCTACGACGACGCGCAGGGCGTGACGGCGGCCTTCAACCTCAACCTCCTGACCCGGATCAACCGGGAGCTGGCCGGCCGCTTTGAGCCCGGCGCGTTCAGCCACCGGGCGGTGTTCAACACCGACGCCTCGCGGATCGAGATGCATCTCGTCGCCCGCGACGCCCAGGCCGTGCGGGTCGGCGCCGACACCTTCGCGTTCGCGGCGGGCGAGACGATCCACACCGAGAGCAGCTACAAGTACACGCCGGCGACGTTCCGGGCGCTCACCGAGCGGGCGGGCTGGACGTGGCTGACGGTCTGGACGGACCCGGAGAAGCTGTTCTCGGTCCACGCGCTGCGGCTGGACTGAGCGGGGGCCGGGCGGGGCACGCGAGCCATGCGCTTCAGCCCGCGCTGGTTCCTGCTGGTGGCGCCGTGCCTCGGCGCCCTGGCGGGGCTGCTCTACGGGGTGATCTTCGGGATCGCCCCGCTGACCGGCACGGCGGTCCGCGGCGCGATCATCGGCACGCCGATCCTGCTCTACGAGCGCCGGCTGCTGGCGCCGCACCTGCGCGACCGCATCCGCGGTCTCGCGACGCCGCTGTTCCTGCTCGCCACGGTGGCGCTCTACATCGGGCTGATCGTGGCCGGGAACGCGGTCGCCAGCACGGTGCTGAACCAGCTGTTCCGCTTCATGTACAGCGAGCGGAACGCGATGCTGATGTCGCAATCCGGCCTGCTCTACGCGCTGGGCATCTCGGCCCTGGTGGTGTTCGTGTTCCGGGTCCGCGACCTGATCGGCCCCGGCGTCTTCGCCAACCTGCTGATCGGGCGCTACCACCGGCCGATCAGCGAGGAGCGGATCTTCCTCTTCCTCGACGTGACCGGGTCGACGCGCTTCGCCGACCGCTACGGCGACCGGGCGGCGCAGGCCTATCTCGGGCAGGTTTTCAACGCGCTGGCGCTGCCGGTGGCGCGCGCCCGCGGCTCGATCGACGACTACGTCGGCGACCTGGCGCTGGTGACCTGGACGATGGAGCGGGGCCTGCGCGACGCCGCCTGCCTGCGCTGCGTCTTCGCGTTCCAGGAACGGCTCGCCGCCGAGGCGGGGAGTTGGCGCGACCGCTTTGGGCAGGTGCCGCAATTCCGCGCCGCGCTGCATTGCGGCCCGGTCGTGACCGCCGAGATCGGGCTGGAACGGCACAAGATCGCGTATTTCGGCGACGTCGTGAACACCACGGCCCGGCTGGAGGCCCTGTCGAAGACCCTGGGGGTCGACGTCCTCATCTCGGCCGACCTCCTCGCCCGGCTCGGCCCGTTGCCGGACGACCTCGTGGCGGAGGATCTCGGCGCCCACGCCCTGCGCGGCCGCGCCGAGCCCCTGGCAGTGGCGGCGATCCGGCACCGGGCCGCCGTCGCGGCGCCCGCGCGGCCGCTGCCGAGCCGCGCCGCGACCGCCTGACCCGAGTTCGGCAGAGGGCCGCTCAGGCGCCCAGCGCCTTCAGCACCGCCCGGGCGGCGCGCTCGCCGTCGAGCGTCGCCCCGCCGACCGTCATGGCGCCGCCGCCGGCCAGCGCCTCGCCGGCGAAGAACACGCGCCCGGCCACCGGCTCGCGCAGGCGGTCGCGGGCCGCGGCGTGGCCGGGGGCGGCGATGGAGTAGGAGCCCCGGGCGTGCGGGTCGGTCCACCAGCCGGCGAGGCGGCCCGCCTCGACGGCGCTGCGGGCGCCCCCGCCGAGGACCGCGACGAGGCGCTCGGTGGCCAGCGCCACCGCCTCCGCCTCGCCGGCCCGGCACAGGTCCCGCGCGAGGTCGCCGCCGAGATTGGCCACCGCCAGGGACCGGCCGAAGGGCTGCATCTCGAAGTAGATCGTCGGGCCGCCCGTCGCCACCGAGACCGCGTCGCCGAGGTCGGCCCCGTCGAGGCGCGCCGGGTCGAGGCGCAGGCCGATCTTGGTGTAGGCGCCCATCGACAGGCCGTCGAGCGCCGTCCGGGCGGCGTCCGGCAGGTCCGGCGTGAACCCCACGGCCCCGGCCTTCAGCACGCCGACCGGTACCGTGACGATGGCGGCGGCGGCCGCGATCGTGCCCCGCGCCGTCTCGACCCGGACCCCGCGACCCGACCAGTCGATCGCCCGCACGGGGCAGCCGAGGCTGACCGGCAGGTCGGCGAAGTGCCGCGCCACGAGGTCGCCGTAGCCGTCGATCCACAGGTCGGAGCCGGACCAGAGCCGGTCGTAGTCCACGGCCGAGACCCGCTCGGGATCCTCGCCGAGGGAGAGCCGGCTCAGGCCGGCCGCCGCCAGGGCGGCGTCGGGGCCGCCGGCCCGGGCCGCCTCCGCCAGGGACGGGTCGCCGTCCTTCGGGGCGAGCAGCGCGTCGAGGCCGGAGAAGCCCGCGCGCCGCTGCGACGCCTCCGCGGCGGTGGCCGGACGGCCGTCGACGACGAGCCGGCGCGCCCAGCCGTCCTCGCGGGCGACGTGCGCCTCGGCCGCCCGGGCGATGGGCGCCCAGGGATTGCGCTCGGCCCAGTGGATGTACTCGGCGCCGGCGTCGAACCGGCACGCGGCGCCGAGCGCCCGGTCGGTGAAGGCGCGGCCGCCGATCCGGTCCCGGGACTCGACGAGAGTGACGCTCTGACCGGCCGCCCGCAGCAGCGCGGCGGCCGCGAGGCCGGCGGCCCCGGCGCCGACGACGACCACGGGTCCGCCGCCCGCCCGGGTCCGGACGGCCGGCATCGCCAGGAGGGGGGCGGCGAGAAGCGATCGACGGGTCGGTGTCATGGGCGCGCCCGCTCGGAACCGTCCGGAGGCGTCGCCTCCCGCGCCCGGGCCGGGGCGGCGCGCTAGCCGCGCGCGCCCTGGGGGCCCGAACGCTTCTCCATCATGGCCTTGACCTGCATCAGCTGGTCCCAGACCTGGCCCGGCGAGGTGCCGAAGAAGTCGAAGCCGGCGGCGATGCCCCAGTAGATGCCGAAGCAGATGAACGGCACGAGCACCCAGGCGAGCACCTCCTCGCCGCGGCGGCGCCGCTGGCGACGCCGGCGCCGCTCCTCCCGCCGGGTGAGCTTCTTGGGGGGCGCCGGCTGCCCGACGGGGGACAGGGGTCCCTCGTGCAGATTGTCAGTCATCGGGCGCCTCCTCGCCGCGGCGCATGCGCGTCGCGGCGGTCATAGACCGGCGCCCCCCGCGTGCGGAAGGCCGCCGGCCGCCATGCACACCATTAGGCGCGCACGAGTGGCACCTTCGGCACGGTCCGGACGCCGCCGCCCGAGCTGCCGCCGCCGCCCTTGTTGTCCTTCGGCGTCTTCTTCCGGGACGCGGTGCGGGGCTTGGCGCGCTTGTGGCGCTTGGCGGCGTTGGTCACGTCCTTCTCGGGCTTGGGCGTGACCGGGCCGGCCGGGAACTCGAAGGTCAGGCCGTCCTTCGCGCCGGTCTTGGCCTCGCCGTCCTCCGGCTTGCGGACGACCACGCGGACCGCACCGCCGTCCTTGAGCTTGCCGAACAGCACCTCGTCGGCGAGCGGCGTCTTGATGGTCGACTGGATCAGCCGGGCCATCGGGCGGGCGCCCATCGCGTCGTCGTAGCCGTGCTCGACCAGCCACTCGCGGGCCTCGTCCGAGAGCTCGATCGTGACGTTGCGGTCGGCGAGCTGCGCCTCGAGCTGGAGCACGAACTTGTCCACCACCTTCGCCACCACCTCCTTCGGCAGGTGGCCGAACGAGATGATCGCGTCGAGACGGTTCCGGAATTCCGGCGCGAACAGCTTGTTGATCGCCTCCACGTCGTCGCCCGTGCGCTTCGACTGGGTGAAGCCGTAGGCCGACTTCGCCAGGTCCGAGGCGCCCGCGTTGGTGGTCATGATGATGATGACGTTGCGGAAATCGACCTGCTTGCCGTTGTGGTCGGTCAGCTTCCCGTGGTCCATCACCTGCAGCAGGATGTTGAACAGGTCCGGATGCGCCTTCTCGATCTCGTCGAGGAGGAGCACGCAGTGCGGGTGCTGGTCGATCCCGTCCGTCAGCAGGCCGCCCTGGTCGAAGCCCACGTAGCCGGGGGGCGCGCCGATCAGGCGGCTCACCGTGTGGCGCTCCATGTACTCCGACATGTCGAAGCGCAGCATCTCGACGCCGAGCGACGAGGCGAGCTGCTTGGCGGCCTCGGTCTTGCCGACGCCGGTCGGGCCCGCGAACAGGTACGAGCCGATCGGCTTGTCCGGGTCTCGCAGGCCGGCCCGGGCCAGCTTGATCGCCGAGGTCAGGGCCTCGATCGCGTTCGGCTGACCGTAGACCACGCGCTTCAGGTTCTCGGTCAGGTGCTGGAGCACCACCGCGTCGTCCTTGGAGACGGTCTTCGGCGGGATCCGGGCCATCGTGGCGATGGTCGCCTCGATCTCCTTGATGCCGATGGTGCGCTTGCGGCGCGCCTCCGGCACCAGCATCTGCGAGGCGCCGGTCTCGTCGATCACGTCGATCGCCTTGTCGGGCAGCTTGCGGTCGTTGATGTAGCGGGCCGACAGCTCCACCGCGGCCTTCACGGCCTCGGTCGTGTACTTGAGCTTGTGGAATTCCTCGAAGTACGGGCGCAGGCCCTTCACGATCTCGATCGTGTCGGGGATCGACGGCTCGTTGACGTCGATCTTCTGGAACCGGCGCACCAGGGCGCGGTCCTTCTCGAAGTACTGGCGGTACTCCTTGTAGGTGGTCGAGCCGATGCAGCGCAGGGTGCCGGAAGCCAGCGCGGGCTTCAGCAGGTTCGACGCGTCCATGGCGCCGCCCGAGGTCGCACCGGCGCCGATCACCGTGTGGATCTCGTCGATGAACATGATGGCGTTCGGGTGCGCCTCGATCTCCTTCATCACCTGCTTGAGACGCTCCTCGAAGTCGCCCCGGTAGCGGGTGCCGGCGAGCAGCGTGCCCATGTCGAGGGAGAAGACGGTCGCGTCGGCCAGGACCTCCGGCACCTCGTGCTGGATGATCTTGCGCGCCAACCCCTCCGCGATCGCGGTCTTGCCGACGCCGGGATCGCCCACGAGCAGCGGGTTGTTCTTCTGCCGGCGGCAGAGGACCTGGATCGTCCGCTGGACCTCGCTCTCGCGGCCGATCAGCGGGTCGATCTTGCCGTCGCGCGCCTTCTTATTGAGGTTGACGCAGTAGGCGTCGAGCGCGTCGCCCTTCTTCTTGGCGCCGCGCGGATCGCCGTCGTCGCTCGGCCGCTCGGAGGCGCCTTCCTCCTCGGCGCCGCGCACGGGCTTCGCCTCGGACGCGCCGGGGCGCTTGGCGATGCCGTGGCTGATGTAGTTGACCGCGTCGTAGCGGGTCATGTCCTGCTCCTGCAGGAAGTAGGCGGCGTGGCTCTCGCGCTCGGCGAAGATCGCCACCAGCACGTTGGCGCCGGTCACCTCCTCGCGGCCCGACGACTGGACGTGGATCACGGCGCGCTGGATCACGCGCTGGAACCCGGCCGTGGGCTTGGCGTCCTGCCGGCCGTCGCCGGTGAGGTTGGAGAGCTCGGTGTCGACGTAATCGACGAGGCTGCGCTTGAGCGTGTCGATCTCGACGTTGCAGGCGCGCATGACCGCGGCCGCATCTTGGTCGTCCACCAGGGCGAGCAGGAGATGCTCCAGCGTCGCGTATTCGTGCCGGCGCTCCCCGGCGAGCGCCAGGGCGCGGTGGAGGGCTTGTTCTAGGCTGCGTGAGAAGCTTGGCAAAGCTGGCCTCTGTCCTTCGTGCCTACCGCGAGCGGCGCCTATTTCTTTTCCATAACGCACTGGAGAGGATGTTGGTGTTTGCGTGCGAAGTCCATGACCTGCGTCACCTTGGTCTCGGCCACCTCGTAGGTGAAGACCCCGCACTCGCCGACCCCGTTCTGATGCACGTGCATCATGATCTGGTAGGCGTCCTCGTGGCTCTTGTTGAAGAACCGCTCGACCACCAGGACCACGAACTCCATCGGCGTATAGTCGTCGTTCAGAAGGAGTACCCGGTACAGGCTCGGCCGTTTCGTTCGCGGCTTCGTGCGCGTGATGATCGCGGTGTTGGACCGGTCGTCGCCCCCCGGCGCGCGCGAACCGGATGCCGTGACCGCGACACGCGCCGGCCGGTGCTCCCTCGTCGAACTCGCGGTGCCCTGCATGGGGACCTGTGTCATGTGCGTCGAACCGATCCCTTGCTCGGAGCGGGCGCCGCCGGCCCTGACGGCCGATCCTGATCCTGGCCTGCCGGGAGCAGCGCTCAGCTCCGCGGCGGTTAATCTACAGACGGTGAGCCGACTTCGCCAGACGCCTGTGCGCACTTGTCCGCCCTGCACGACGCGTCCCCGGCGCATGACCGCCGGCCCGCTAGCGCGCCGGGCCGGGTCGGGCCGGGGCCGGGGCCGGGGCGGCCAGCGGTTCCGCCTTCGGCCGCAGCAGCGCGCCGGTCAGGCCCAGCATCGCGTCGCCGGCGGCGGCGGAGCGGGCCGCGGCGCGCTCCCCGGCCCGGTGCAGGTACGCGGTCTGCACCGCCAGGATCTCGGTCGGACTGCGGGCCGCCGCCAGCGCGCCCCAGGTGGCACCGAGATCGTCGAGGGCCTTCTTGCACGTGTCGAGATACTCGATGCCGAGGGTCTGGGCCGCCCGGCTCGCGATCCCGAACCGCCGCAGGGGCGTGCCGAACCCGGACACGGCCGGGCTCAGGGGGAGGGCAGGGGGTCTCTGCATTGCCGATCTCCGGACCGCCGCCGAACCGGCCGGCCGTCCGCGACCGGCCGTTTCGGATCGCCGCGAGAGTGTGCGGCACGACAGCCAGCGTCAAGCTCGGGTCGGTAAGAGCGCCGACCGTAGCCGGCAAGGGATGGCCGGCCGGCGACAACGGGGCGAGGGCGGCCGGTAAACGATGGCGGGGACGACACGATCCGGCATCCGCCGCGATCGCATTAACGGGCCTGTAACTGCACTTGCCTAACTCTCCACTGATGCAGCGGGGCCACGCGATCGGCGGGAGGCTCCGCAGGGGATACGACCGGCCAGTACCGGTCTCGCGAGGCAATCAGGCGTGATGCGTAGCGTAGTAGGCCGCTCCCGGACGATTCCAGCGCTCCCGGCCGCGATCCTGGCCGCCGCCGTCCTGACGGCCCTGGCCTCACCGGCCGAGGCCCGGCGCGGCCGGCACCACCACGCCCGCGCCGGCGGCGGCTACAACCCGCCCTACGCGGCGATGGTCGTGGACGTGAAGAGCGGCAAGACCCTGCACGCGGTGAACGAGGACGCCCTGCGGCATCCGGCCTCGATCACCAAGGTGATGACGCTCTACCTGCTGTTCGAGCAGATGGAGCGGGGCAAGTTCGCCCTCGATTCCGACCTGACCATCTCGGCCCACGCCGCCGCCCAGGCGCCGTCGAAGCTCGGCCTGCGCCCCGGCCAGACCATCACGGTCGAGGACGCCATCAAGGCGATCGTGACGAAGTCGGCGAACGACGTCGCCTGCGCCATCGGCGAGAACATCGCCGGCTCCGAGGAGCGCTTCGCCCAGATGATGACCGCGAAGGCCCACGCCCTCGGCATGAGCCGGACGCACTACGCCAACGCCTCGGGCCTTCCCGACCCTGAGCAGCTGACCACCGCCCGCGACCTGACCGTGCTCGCCCGGGCGGTGCAGGACCGCTTCCCCCACTATTACCGCTATTTCCAGACCCGGTCCTTCGCGTTCCGCGGCCGGGTGATCGGCAACCACAACCACCTGCTGGGCAACGTGCAGGGCGTGGACGGGATCAAGACCGGCTACACCCGCGATTCCGGCTTCAACCTGATGACCGCCGCGAAGTCCGAGGGCCGCCAGATCGTGGCGATCGTGCTGGGCGGCAAGTCCGGCGCGGGCCGCGACCGCATCATGGCCGACCTCGTCCGCTCCAGCCTGCCGCGCGCCTATGCCGGCGCCCGGATCTCGGCGCCGGTCACCGAGGTCGCCGAGCGTGCCCGCCCGGCGGTGGTCGCCGACGCGGTCTCGCGGACCCGCACGCAGGTCGCCTCCGCGGACGACGAGGACGTCGAGACCACCGGCACCACCGGCGAGCCCCTCGACCTGTCCCCGTCCAAGACGACGACGCCGGGCGGCACCTGGAAGCCGGGCCCGCAGGGGATCCCGAAGGCGGCCCAGGCCTATGCCGGCGGCGGCAACGCCCAGCCGCCCTTCCCGGGCGCGTCCAAGTCCACGGCCCGGGTGGCCTCCCTCGAGCGCGACGAGCCGCCGAAGGCGGTCTCGGGCGCCCGCGTCGTCCCGACCGCCTGGGTCATCCAGCTCGGCGCCATGGACGACGAGGCCAAGGCCCGCTCGATGCTCTCGGAGGCGCGCGCCAAGGTCGGCGGCAGCCTGTCGAAGGCCGCCCCCTACACGGTCAAGGTCGAGCACGGCGGCACCACGCTGTTCCGCGCCCGCTTCTCGGGCTTCGCCGAGCAGGATTCCGCCCAGGAGGCCTGCACGGCCCTGAAGCGCAGCGGCTTCAGCTGCTTCGCCACCCGGAGCTGAGGCCCGCGAGACCCGCCGGCGCGCCCGCGCGCCGAGTTTCGAGACCCACCGGCGCGCCCGCGCGCCGGATACGGAACGGCCGCGACCGAGTTCGCCCGCGGCCGACGATCGGTATCTCTCTGACAACGCGCGTGGAGTTCAGCGATGTCGGTTCAGAAGCCTGTCCCGGGCCGCGTTGACGCGCGCCGCTCCCTCGGCGCTGCCCCCCTGGTCGGGGTGGGCGCGCTTCATGAGAGACCGGTGGGCCGACCGGATCTCCTCAGCGGTCGCCCCGCGCTGAAGCCCCAGGACCTCGTACGCCTCCTCCTGCGTCATCGTCCCTGGGTGCGGCGGACGGCGCGGCCGCGGGTCGCGATCGCCCTCAGCGTCTACACGCCATCCGGGCGCCCGGCGGTCGAGATACGGCTCTAGCAGGGCGGCGCCCGCGGCGTCGCGGATGCGGCAGAGCCGGAGCAGCTCGACCACGGCCCCGGTGGGCATGGCGTCGAGCCACGCGCCGGCGCCCGGCCCCGCGATGACGCGGCCGGTGCGCAGGCTGCCGTCCGGGCGCAGGAGGGCGTCGATCAGGACCGTGCGGAAGCGGTGATCCTGCGGGTCGCGCGGGCGCTCGCCGGATCCCGGCCGGATCAGGCGGCGCAGCCGCGCGGTCATGGCGGCCTGACCCTCGATCATCCAGACGCCGCTGAGTCCGAGCAGGGCCGCGAGGACGAAATTCCCGCGCAGGAGCAGGAACCCCGCGGCGAGCAGCGCGAAGGCGCCGAAGGTCGGCAGCCGCGCGCGCCCGAGGGCGGCGCCGAGGGCTGCCCGGAAACCGCGCCGGAGCCGGCGGCCGAGGCCGCCCGAGTTCTTCGAGAGCCACCACAGGGTCAGGCAGGCGAGCAGGCCGGCGAACAGCGCCATCGCTCAGCGCCGCGCGCCGTAGAGGGCCGACGCGCTCCCGCCGATCTGGATGCTCGTCCCGTCGCCGAGATCGATGTGGCCCGGCCGAGGCGGCCTCGGCGGGCGGGTCGCGGCGTCGCAGCCGGGCTGCGGCGGCAGGCGCACGCCCTCGGGGAGGTTCTCCGGGCAGAGGCGCGCGCGCGTGGGCGCCTCGCCGGCCCGCGCGGCGCCGGCGAGAAGGATCAGGGGCAGGAGCAGAGGCAGGAGGAGGGTCGGGCGCGTCATCGCCGGTTCTCCGCGACCTCGGCGGTGGTGACGCGCACCTGCCGGATCCGGCCGTCGCGCTCGACCTTGAGGGTCACGCCGGCGCCGAGGCCGGCTTCCTCGATGGCCGCGGTCAGGTCCGCGAGGCGGTGGACCGGGCGATCGTTGGCCTCGACGATCACGTCGCCGATGTCGCCCGTCTGCGGGTCGACGCCGCGCAGCCCGGCCTGCGCGGCCGGGGAGCCGGGCAGCACCCGGACGATCACCACGCCGTCGATGCCGAGCCGCGCGGTGGCGGCCTCCTGGGCGGCGATGATGCCGATGCCGGGATTGCGCACCCGGCCGGCCTTGATCAGCTCCGGCACGATCCGGTTCACCACGTCGACGGGGATCGCGAAGCCGATACCGGCGCTGGCGCCGGACGGCGACACGATGGCGGTGTTGACGCCGATCAGCCGGCCCGCGGAATCGAGGAGCGGGCCGCCGGAATTGCCGGGGTTGATCGCCGCGTCCGTCTGGATGACGCCGGACACTTCGCGGCCCTCGCTCGTCGGCATGCGCCGCCGCACCGCGCTGATGACCCCGGTCGTCAGCGTGTGGTCGAGGCCGAACGGGTTGCCGATGGCGAAGGCCGCCTGACCGACCTTGAGATCGGCCGAGGTACCGATCGCCAGCGGCGGCGGCATGCGGCGCACCCGCCCGAGCTGCAGGACCGCGAGGTCGTAGGACGGCGCCATCCCGACGAGGGTCGCGGGCACGACCTCGCCGTCGCTCATCCGGACCGAGACCGAGCCGCCGCTCTGCGCGGCGTTCTGCACGACGTGGGTGTTGGTGACGATGTGGCCGGCGCCGTCCCAGACGAAGCCGGTGCCGGTCTGCGTCCCGCCCTGCTCGCCGCCCTGGTCGTCGAGGTCGAGGAGGTCGCGGTTCTGCGCAGCGCCCTGCGCGAAAACGTGAACGACGGACGGGCTCGCGCGCTCGAACAGCGCCACCGTCGAGGCCTCGGCCGGCGCCAGATCGCCGCGGGCCGTGACCGCCCGGGGCGTGTCGGCCGCGTAGAGCAGAAGCTGCAGGTAGGGCTGGGCGACGTAGAGCGCCAGCAGGACCAGGACCGCGGCGAGGACGAGGCGCACGGTACGATCCGGCACGGGTGGCTCCGAGAGAGAAGCGCGCGGGCAGGCCCGCGGCGGGCGGAGCCTTAAGTGCGCGTTCAGGATCGGGGCGTCAACACAGAGGGGCACCGCCGCCGACGGGCTCCTGACGTGTTCTGGCGCACGGCGGCGACCGGCGCAAACTGGCTAACGGAATGGTCATCATTCAGGAGCCACAATTCTCGCAAGTCCAAGTCAGCTCAGTCGCGCTCAATACGGACATGGAACACCGAACCGCGCCCGGGCTCGTGCCTCGGCACCGGATGCTGGTTTCGGAAACCGCCCGAATTGATCGCAAAGCTGCCGCAGAGATGCTTGCATTGACGCCCAGACCACCGATCGCCGCAGCCCCTCGGCAGAGCCCGGCGGCGGCGGTCTGAACGGTCCAAAACGGTTCGGAAGGACGAGTACCCATGGAAACCGAAGCTCTGGAACGGCCCGCGGATCTGACGATCTGGCGCACGGCCCCGGCGAGCGCCCCGCTCGCGCAGCCCGAGCGCTACCGGACTCTGCGGGAGGCGATCGCCGCCGCGGCCGGCGCCCTGGCCGACCCGGCCAAGCAGCCCTGGATCATCACCGAAGAGGGCGAGATCCTCTCGCCGAACTGGATCCGCACCTACCTGAACTGACGATCGATCACCCGGAGAACGGGGATACCGGGGACGGCGGCGCGAAGCCCCGCTCCGGTACCCCGCGGGCTCACTCCGCGGCGTCCGACTGGCGGAAGCCCTCGATCCCGACCTGGTCGGGGTTGATCGCGTGCAGCGCCCGCCGCGCCGCCTCGAGGGGGTGCTCGGCCTCGATCCGGACCGAGGTCAGATCCGGGCTCTTGTAGACCGTCACGATCGTGTCCATCACCTCGGTCAGCGTCGTGCGCTTGTCCTCGGGGGCGGCGATCAGGAGCTGCAACCCCCAGGCGCGGTAGAGATCGACCAGCGCCTGGCTGTTGCGCACGTCGAGCTTCGAGAACGCCTCGTCGAGCAGGCACAGGCCGAGCCCCGGATTCTCGTCGCCCGGCCGGTCGCCCGGATAGTAAGCGCTGGCGAGCGACGCGGCGATCGCCACGTAGAACGGCGCCTGCGCCTCGCCGCCGGAGCCGCGCAGCGCCCGGGCCGACATCGTGGTGCGGTTGCCCGCCCGGTCGCGCATGCCGATCTCGTAGACGAAGTAGTTGCGGTAATCGGCGAGCCGCGCCGCGTCCTCCGCGCCGCCGATCAGCGCGGTGATCTCCTCGAGCGCGGCCGCCATCGGCCCCTCGGCCTCGCCGGCGAGCAGCGCCTGAGCGGCCTCGGGCGAGCGCGCGGTCTCGGTGGCCAGCGCGTGGACGGCGGCGTAGCGGCGGTCCACCGCCGCCTCGAACGCGTAGGTCTGGCCGGTGAAGCTGCGCGCCGAGAGCCGCTCGTTCAGGGCCGCGAGCCGGGCATGGACCCGCTCGAACCGGTCGGCGAGGCGCGTCAGCAGGTCCTCGGTCATCAGGCGGCGCATCTCGGACTCGGCGCGCTCGGCCTGCGCCCGGTAGCGGCGCAGCTCGTGCCCCTCGACCGCCTCGTACTCCCGGCGCACCCAGGCGAAGCCGTCGATCGCCGGCGCATCCCCGGAAGCGAGCGGGTTCTCCACCCGCCAGGCGGCGCAGGCCTCCGCCAGCTCGCGCTCGGCGATCCGCCCGTGCGAGCGGGCGGCCTCGGCGGAATCCCGGGCGAGGCCGCGCTCGGCGCTCACCCGCGCCCCGGCCGCCTTGGCGTCGAGGCCGGCGAGCGCCCGCCGCGCCTCGGCGACCGCGCCGAGGTCGAAGGGCTCGGCGCGGGCGAGGCGAACCCGCGCCGCGTCGCCCGCGCTCAGCTGGCGCAGGGCCGCGCGGCGGGCCGACAGGGCGGCGCGGACGGCCTCGCGCATAGGCCCCATCCGGGCGCGCAGGGCCGCCTCGTCGGCGAGCAGGCGGTCGAGCTTCGGCTCCAGCTCCTCCGACAATTCCCGCAGGTAACCGACCCGCTCGGTGGTGAGCGCGGCGATCTCGGCGGTGAGTCCGGCCGTGTCGCGCTTCTCGATGCCCTCCCGCTCGGTCTGGAGCGTGCGCCGTCGCCCCTCGAGCCCGTCGAGCTCGGCCCGCAGGGCCTCCACGTCGTCGAGGCCCCGGGCGACGCGGGCCCGGATCGCGGCCGCCGTCCGGGCGGCCTCGCGCAGGACCGCGGCCTCGCCGCGCAGGCGCCGCGCCTCCGCGGCGGCGATCTCGTGGGCGCGGCGGCTGTCGGCGGTCGGCCCGCGATGGCCGCGGGTCATCAGCAGGTCGACGCTGCGGGTCACCGTATAGGCCATGCCGGCCGTGGTCCGGCCGCTCGGCGCCACGGCCCGGGACAGGCGCGCCAGTTCGGCATCGTCCCGGGCGAGGTCGTAGCCGCCGAGCCGCACGCCGAGGAAGGCCTCCGCGTGGGGATCGCTGGTCTCGATCACGGTCAGCGGCCCGTCGTCGTAGCGGCGCGACCGCTGCTTGGCGGTGTCGGTGGTCTTGACCAGGATGCAGCGGCTGAAGCGGTCGCGGCCGGATTGCAGCACGCCGAGGGCCTCGCTCAGCCGGTCGGGGGCGACCACGAGGGCCTCGCGGGCGCGCCCGAGCAGCCCTTCGAGGGCCGGCCCCCAGGTCGGGTCGACGATCTCGGCCAATTCGCAGATCGGCAGCGCGTCGATGCCGCGCCGCTCCAGCTCGCCGCGGAACGCCACCGTGTCGGAGGACAGCCGCGCCGCCGGGCCGCCGCCGGTGCGCGGCGCCGACCGCTCGGCCTCGCTCTCCTGCGCGCGGGCCTTGAGCGCCGCGTCCTCGGCGGCCCGCTCCAGGGCCTCGTCGAAGTCGGGCAGGCGCGCCAGCCCGTCGGCCAGCTCGGCCAGCGGCACGTCGGGGCGCAGGATCTCCTCGGGGGAGGATTCCCGGCGCAGGCCCGCCCGGGCGCAGGCCTCGGCGAGGCGGGCCGCCGGCGGGCAGCTCTGGCGCAGGATCGGGGCGACCGGCTGGAGCTTGGCCATCTGCCCGACGAGGGCGACGAGGTCGCCGATCCGGCCGATCAGTTCCTTGCGGTCGCGCTCCAGCATGGACAGGCCGAGCGTCGAGGCCGCGAGCCGGCCTTCGGCGGCGCTCGCGGCGGCCAGCGCCTTCTTCTCGGCGATCTCGCCGTCGATCTCGCGGACGTAGCCGCGGCTCGCCGCGACGCGCTCGCGGGCGATGCGCAGGGTGTCGGCACCCTCGCGGAGGCGGCCCCGGACGGCGATGAGGTCGAGGCTGCGGCGGCGCAGATCGGCGCTGGCCGCCCGCAGCTCGTGCGTCGCGGCCGCGAGGACCGCCTCGCCCCAGGCCTCGTAGCGGTCGCGCAGGCGCCGCAGGCGTCCGAGCCGGGTCTCCAGCTCGGCGATGGTTTCCCGGAGGCGCCGCCAGTTGGCGATGGAGTGGCGCACGCGCTCGACGTCGAGGGGCTCCGGCTCGAGCACGAAGGCGCGGACGAAGGCGCTGGTGTCGAAGATCGGCTTGAACGCCACCGCGTTGGCGAAGCTGCGCAGGAAATGGCGCGGCTCCGGCGCCGGCGCGCCCTCGCGCAGGGTCGCCAGCACGTCGGCCGTGAAGCGCTCGCCGGAGGTGCGGTACTCGGTGAAGCTCGACGCGCGGGCGCGCAGCTCCGCGGCGATCTCGCTCCAGGGCGCCGTGTAGGTGCCGCCGGGGGCGGTGCGGGCATAGTCGGAGACCTCGAACCGGTGCCCGACCGCGATGAAGCGCGACAGCACGGTCTCCTTCGGCTCGGCGGCCCGGGCCGCCAGGGCGAGGCCGACCGAGACCACGCGGCCGGAATCGGGGTTCTCGAAGACCAGCACCAGCACGGTCTCGCAGGATTCCCGCGTCGGGCGGCCGCCCTCCGCCGGGTCGCTGATCCAGCCCAGGCAGTAGTCGCGCACGGTGCGGGCGCTGCGGCCGGAGGCCGAGGCGTTGAGGGCGAGGCGGCTGGCGTTGTTGCCGGCCAGCACCGTGCCGACCGCGTCGAAGATCGTCGACTTCCCGGCCCCGGTCGGCCCGACCAGCGCCGCGGCGCCGCGCAGGCGGATCTGCTCGCGGCGGATCAGGTACCAGTTCGAGATGGCGATGTCGGTGAGGACGTACACGGTGTCGGTGGGTCGGGCCGGTGGCGAGGAATGAACGGCCCAGTTGGCCGGACTCGGCCGCGTATGCAAGCCGACACAGGCGAACCCGTGAAGCCTGATCCTACCTCAGGTTATAACCCTGTTAGCACAACCCGTTCATGTCCTGCGGGTCTCGCCCGCACGACCGGAACCGACCGATGCGTCTCAGTCTCAAAGCAAAACTCAGCGGCCTCTTCGCCCTCCTGCTCCTGGCGGCGATCGTCCAGGGCGGCGTGACCCTCTACAAGATGCAGGCGGTCGACCAGCGGCTCGCGGAGCTGATCGACAACGCCGTGCCGTCGATCAACGAGGCCCAGGCGATCAACGCGCTCGTGATGCGCTCGCGACTGTGGCAGTTCCGCTACGTGACGGCAGATACCGATGCCGAGCGCGAGACCAGCCTGAAGAACGCCGACGAGATGATGCGGAACCGCCAGGCGAAGGCCGAGGCGTACCGCAGCCTGGTGGCGTCGAAGGAAGAGCAGGGGATCTACGACGACCTGCTCGCCAAGCTGGCGGTGCAGCAGGCCGACTGGACCCGTCTGCGCGCCTTCCCGGCCGACCAGCACGATCAGGCGCTCGCCTATTTCCGCGGGCCGATGAACGCCAACTATCTCGCGGCCTCCACCGCGACCCGCGCCCTGGCCGACCTCAACATCAGGAACGGCGAGGCGGCCGGGCGCGCGGCCCGCGACAGCCAAGCCGACGCGGTCCGGACGACCGTCGTGAGCCTGCTCGTCAGCCTCGTCATCGCGCTCGGCGCCATGCTGTACGCCTTCACGGGCGTGTCGCGGCCGCTCGCCGGGATGACGCTGTCGATGCGGCGCCTCGCCGACGGCGACACCCAGGCCGAGATCCCCTACGCGGCGCGGCGGGACGAGATCGGCGCCATGTCGGCGACCGTCGCGGTGTTCCGGGAGAACCTGCTGCACGCCCGCGCCCTCGAGGCCGAGACCGCGCAGGCCCGGGCCGGCGCCGAGGCGCAGCGCCGGCAGGCGACGCGCGAACTCGCCGACCGGTTCGAATCCGCCATCGGCGGCATCGTCGGCTCGGTGACGTCGGCGGCGACGCAGCTCCAGTCCACGGCCCAGAGCCTCACCGCGACGGCGACGCAGACGGCCGGCCAGTCCACCAGCGCGGCGGCGGCCGCCGAGGAGGCCTCCTCCAACGTGACCACGGTCGCGGCGGCGGCCGAGGAGCTCGGCTCCTCGGTGAACGAGATCGGACGCCAGGTCGGCTCCTCGGCGGACCTGGCACAGGCCGCCGTCCGCGAGGCGGCCGCCACGGCCGACCTCGTCCAGGCCCTGAGCACCGGCGCGCGCCGGGTCGGCGAGGTGGTCGACCTGATCTCGGCGATCGCCAGCCAGACCAACCTGCTGGCGCTGAACGCCACGATCGAGGCCGCGCGCGCGGGCGTCGCCGGCCGCGGCTTCGCGGTGGTGGCCACCGAGGTGAAGGCCCTGGCCGACCAGACCGCCAAGGCGACGGCCGAGATCTCGGCCCAGATCGCGCAGATCCAGGGCTCGACCGGCCAGGCCGTCCAGGCCATCGACGGCATTGCCGGCCGCATCCGCGAGATCAGCGGCATGGCCAACTCCATCGCGGCGGCGGTGGAGGAGCAGGGCGCGGCCACGCAGGAGATCGTCCGCAACGTCGCCGAGGCCGCGACCGGGACCGAGTCGGTGACCGTCAATGTCAGCGGCGTCGCCGGCGCCGCCGAGGAGACCGGCGCGGCCGCGGCGCAGGTCCTGGCCTCGGCCTCCGAGATGGCCCGCCAGGCGGCCCATCTCGGCAGCGAGGTCGAGCACTTCCTGGCGACGGTCCGGGCGGCCTGAGCGCGGTCACGTGGTTTCGGCCGCACGTCGCGGTTGACGTATCTCACCCCGTCATCGCGAGCGCAGCGAAGTGACCCAGGGCAGCGCGACGCCGGCAATCGTGGCGCCGGCGGGATTGCGTCGCTCCGCTCGCAAAGACGGCGCCGAGTTGGTCGACCGCACGACGGAATCACGCCTCGCCGGCCTCGGACCACGCCCGCAGGCGCTCCATCCAGGCGTCGGAGGCCAGCACCGTCAGCCCCGGCAGGAGCGACAGCGGCGTGACCCGCTCGACCCGGTCGCGCTCGCCGAGCCGCAGCCCGCCGCGCTTGGCGTAGAGGCGCAGGATGTCGGCGAGCCGGCCCTCCTCGGGGGGCTCGTTGCGCGCCACGGCGCGGATCTTCTCGACGATCTCGTCGGTGGTGCAGTCGACGATCCCGTCCGTTCCGGCCCGGTGGTCGCGCAGGCCCTCCTCGTAGAGGAGCCGGAGCGCCAGCAGCACCAGGGTCTCGTCCTTGCGCAGGCGCTCCGAGACGATGTCGTGGCGCGGGGCGTCGGCGGCCGGGCTCAGCGAGACCATCTGGTCGCGGTGCGAGACCGTCAGCGCGTAGCCGAGGCAGGCGAAGTAGTCGGTGAAGAACGGCGCGTAGTGCCGGGCGAGTTCGTAGGAGCGGCCGATGCCCTGCGTCTCGGCGTAGATCACCTGCCCCTTAAGCAGCACCTGGAGGGCGCGGCACAGCTCCTCGGCGTCCGGCGCCCGGGCGCCGGGCGGCGGCGGCTCGTCGCCGTCGATGATCGCGCGGAAGCCCTCAAGCACGGGGACGGCGCTCCAGCAGGAAATCCGGGCAGTCCAGCCAGCCGTTGACTACCCGCTCGGGCAGCCGGGTCAGGGCGTAGCGCGCGCCGAGCTTGGCGTCGAACAGCACGTCGATCTCGCGCAGGCGCTGGAACACGATGAAGTCGTCGACGCCCGCGATGACGATCTGCGACCCGCGCAGCCGCACCGCCTTGCCGAGCCGGGCCTCCACGAAGGCGCTCATGCTCTCGGGCGTCACGGTGGTGCGGCGGCGGAACTCCGCCTTGGCGGCCGCGAAGGCGTCGACCACGGGGTCGTCCTCGATGTCGGGCAGGGGCTCCATGTCGATGGCCGACTTGCGGGCGCGCGGCGCCTGGAGATGCGCGTGCCCGATCGGCGGCCGCAGCAGCGAGACGTCGCCCGGCACCTCGGGGGCGATCTCCGCTTCCCCGACGGCGCGCAGCATCGCGGCGACGCGCTCGACGCCGCTCGGGTCCGGGCGGTCCATCACGTGCAGCGCGGAGGCGATCCGGCGCTCCAGGCGCGCCACCACGGCGTCGACGGCGTCGAAATGGTTGTCGAGGCCCTCGAACACCGCCAGGATCTGGGCGAGATCCGCCCGGACGGCCTTCTGCGCCGCGTCGAGGTCGGCGCTCCGCCCCTCGCGGATCAGGCCCTCGGCCAGGGCCCGGACCGTGAGGGCGTCGCGCAGCGCCCGGCCGGCCTCGCGCACCACGCTGGCGCGGAAGCGGAACGGGTTGAAGCGGGTGTGCAGCGTCCGGTAGTCGCTGATCAGGTGGCGCTCGACGAAATCCTCGAAGAACAGCCGGAAGGTCTTGGCGCGGTCGGGCTCGCGCAGGATGCGCTCCTCGACCTTGCGCATGCCGGCCGCGAGGCCGCGCACGTGGGACAGGAAGGCGGCCGCGCCCCGCGCGGCGTTGGAGAGCGCCTCCGACCGGTTCGCCGGGTCCGACAGGGCGCTCTCGAGCCCGCCCAGCACCTCCAGGACGGCGCCGCCGTAGGAGCGGGTCTCGCCCCGTTCCAGCCGCGACAGCTCCTCCAGGAGGAGGCGGGCCTCGGGGTCGAACTCCGCGACCGGGACGTAGCGCTCACGGCGCTCGATCAGCCAGCCGGTGTCGAGGAGGCGCCGGTAGAGCGCCGTGCGGCGCTCGGCCGGATCGGCGGAGATCGGCTCGTCGCCGCTGACCTCGGGGTCGCTCCAGCCGGCGGCGAAGTCGCCGATCTCGGCCAGGAGCTCGGCCTTGCGCACCGGCTCGGCCCCGAGGACGCGCCGGTGCAGGTGCAGGAGCAGGGCCGCGTTGAAGCCGCGGCTCGGCGAGGCCAGCGGCTTGAATAGCTCGTCGGACAGCTGCGCGAACAGCATCGTCTCGTAATTCCCGCCGTCGCGCAGCCGTGCCGCTTACTTCGCGCCGAGGAGCTCGACGTCGAAGATCAGCGTGGCGTTCGGCGGGATGACGCCGCCGGCGCCGCGGGCGCCGTAGCCGAGCTGCGGCGGGATGATCAGGGTGCGCTTGCCGCCGGTCTTCATGGTGGCGACACCCTCGTCCCAGCCCTTGATCACCTGGCCGGCGCCGAGGGGGAAGCTGAAGGGCTGGTTGCGGTCGCGGGACGAGTCGAACTTCTTGCCCTTCTTGCCGCCCTCGTCGAGCCAGCCGGTGTACTGGACGGTGACCGTCTGGCCGGCCTTCGGCTCGGGCCCGGTGCCGACGACCTCGTCCTGATACTTGAGGCCCGACGGGGTGGTCACGGTCTCGGCATTGGCGGCTGTGGTCATGGCGATCAACGCGGCTCCGAAGAGGGGGGACAGGCGAGGCATGGTTTCTCCCTGGAGCCGGCGCCGTGCGCGCCGGCCGTCGGGAGGCCTTCTATCGCCTCGGACCCGTCCAGGCCAGGGAGGCGGCCGGCGGCGCCCCCAGGACGCGCTTGGGGGCGCGCTCAGGCGGCCCGGACGCCGTCGAGGAAGCGGCCGACCTCTTCGGTCAGGTGTTCGGCCTGAGCCGACAGGGCGGCGGCCGCGCTCAAAACCTCGCCCGCCGCCGCCTCGGTCGCGCCGGACGCCGCGGCGACGCCGGCGACGTGGCCGGTGACCGCGGCCGCGCCCTGCGCCGCCTGCCCGACGTTGCGGACGATCTCGCGGGTCGCCGCGCCCTGCTGCTCCACCGCCGCCGCGATCGTGGTCGCCACGCCGTCGATGTCCCGGATCCGGGCCGTGATCGTCGCGATCGCCGCGACGGCCTGGCCGGTCGAGGCCTGCACCCGCCCGATCTGGCCCGCGATCTCCTCCGTGGCCCGGGCGGTCTGCGCGGCCAGCGCCTTCACCTCGGTGGCCACCACCGCGAAGCCGCGGCCCGCCGCGCCCGCGCGGGCGGCCTCGATGGTGGCGTTCAGCGCCAGCAGGTTGGTCTGGCCCGCGATGGTCGAGATCAGCCCGACCACGTCGCCGATCCGCGCCACGGCCTCGCTCAGGTCCCGGACCAGCGCGCCGGTCCGGTCGGCCTCGGCGACCGCCGCGCGGGCGAGGCTGGCCGAGCCGTCGACCTGCCGGCCGATCTCCTGCACGGAGGCGCCGAGTTCCTCGGCCGCCGCCGCCACGGTGCCGACGTTGGTGGCCGCCTCCTCGGCCGCGGCCGCGACGGTGGTCGACTGCTCCGCGGTCTCGGCAGCAATCTCCGTCATGCCGCGGGCCGTGGCCTGCAACGATGCGGCCGCGGTCGAGACCTGCGCGACGATCCCGCCGACCGCGTCGGCGAACCGGTCGGCGACCTGCCGCATCGCGAGGCCGCGCTGACGCTCCGCGTCCTGCCGCGCCGCCTCGGCCCCGGCCTCGAGCCGCCGGGTGCGGATCAAGTTGTCCTTGAACACCTGCACGGCGCGGGCCATGGCGCCGATCTCGTTGCGCCGGCTCAGGCCCGGGACGGCAACGGCGGCGTCCCCGGCCGCGAGCGCCTCCATGGCCGCGGTGATCCGCCGGATCGGCCGCAGCACGCCGCGGAACAGGGCGAGCAGCCCGAGCGCGACGAGCAGCAGGGTCGCGAGCAGGGCCGCCCCGTCGCGCCACAGGGTGCTCCGCGCCGCGCCGGACAGGGCCTCGGCCCGCGCGATCATCTCGTCGAGGCAGACGAAGGCGAGGTCGACGAGGGTGACCTGCTCGGGCGTGTCGAGCTTGCGCGCCTGCGCGAGCGTCAGTCCCGTCGGGGCAGCGCGAGCCAGGGCCTGCGCCACGGCGCGCCGGCGGGCGAGGGGAGCGCCCTCGAAATTGTTCTCCCGGGCCCGCCGGAACGCGGCCTGGACCGTCCCGGACGCCTCGGCCGCGGCCTCGATCGCCGCATTCCAGGCCGCGTCGAGCCGTCCCCGCTCCTCGGCGGCCGCGACGGTCTCGTCCAGCGACCAGGACGCCCCGGCCGCCAGGGACGTCTGCACGCGCAGCGCGACGGCGCCGTTGGCCATGCGCGTCGACCACGCGGCCCGCTTCAGGGCGAGGTCGCGCCGGAGGACCGTGTCGGACCGCGGGATCGCGCCGTCCACGGCGTCGCTCGCGGCGATCAGGGCATCGAGCATGGCCTGAAAGGCGGCCCTCGCCTCCGCCGTCACCGCGCCGTCGCGCCGCGCGCCCGACACGTCCAGGGCCGCGTCGATCCGCGGCCGGAGGCGTTCGACGCGTCCGCTCGCCTCGTGCAGCCGGCCGAGGGTCGCCGTCACGGCCGGAAGTTCCAGCGCGTCGAGGAGCGGCTGCGCCGCGGCGAGCCCCGCGATCGCCCGCTGCCGGTCCGCGTAGAGCGACGCGCGGGTCTCGGCCTCGACGGGCTCGGCGGCGGCGAGGAACTGCAGCGTCGCGCCCCGCTCGAACCGGGTCACGTTCAGCGTCTGCAGGAGGGCGCGGCTCGCCCGCACCAGGGTGATGACCCGCTCGGCCTCGGCCGCCTGCTGCCGCGCCTCCCGCACGGTGCCCGTCGCGTAGCCGAGCATGATCGTGGCCATCACGCAGAGGACGAGGCTCATGGTCGTGCGGATGGACAGGTCCCGTACGCGCATCGTGCCTCGGCTCCGGCCGCCCGATCAGTGGGGCGCACCAGATCATAGCGAGTTTTTCCCCGAGCAACCCCTGCAACGCGAACGCGCGCAGGCGCCGACGGACCTTGAATTGCCTTCTTACGAACAGATCTGTCGCGACACGACGCGACAACGACCGAACATCGCCATCGAAACTCCAGATCTATCCTCGATCGGTCGCGGAGACGGCGCAAAAGAGACTTCTATCTTCCCTGTGCGCAAAGCCCTCCGATCCCGGAATGGGTCGCGCCGCCCGAGGAGTCCCGCGTCGGTATCGGGGGCGAGCCCGCGGGGCCGCGTCAGCCGGCCAGGAGCCCCGCGAGATGGGCCACGAGCCGCCGGGCGACCTCGTCCTTGCCGAGCCGCGGCCAGGTCTCCACCGCGCCGTCCCGGCGGATCAGGTGCACCGTGTTGTCGACGCCGCCCATGACGCCGCCCTCGGCCGACACGTCGTTGGCCACGATCAGGTCGCAGCCCTTCCGGGCGATCTTCGCCCGGGCGTGCTCGACGACCGTGTCGGTCTCGGCGGCGAACCCGACCACGAGGGGCGGGCGCCCGGACGGACGGCGCGCGATCGTGGCGAGGATGTCGGGGTTCTCGACCAGCGGCATCGGCGCCGGCCCGGTGCCGTCCTTCTTGATCTTCTTGCTGCCCGCCTCTTGCTCCGGGCGCCAGTCGGCGACCGCCGCGGCGAAGACCGCGATGTCGGCCGGCAGCGCTTCCTCGACGGCGGCCAGCATCTGCCGAGCGGTCTCGACCCGCACGATGGCGACGCCGGGCGGGTCTGGGAGCGCCACCGGCCCGGAGACCAGGGTCACGGCGGCACCGGCCGCGGCGGCGGCGGCCGCGATGGCGTGGCCCTGGCGGCCGGAGGAGCGGTTGGCGATGTAGCGGACCGGGTCGATCGGCTCGTGAGTGGGCCCTGAGGTCACGAGCACCCGGCGGCCGGCCAGGAGCCTATCCCCGGCCGGGGCGCCGAGCATCCGCTCCAGCGCGTCGGCGATCTCGTTGGGCTCGGCCATGCGCCCGGGCCCGGATTCCGGCTCGGCCATCCGGCCGGCATTGGGGCCGACGATCCGGACGCCGTCGCCCTCCAGGACCGCGCGGTTCCGGCGGGTGGCTGGGTGCGCCCACATCTGGACGTTCATGGCCGGCGCGATCAGGATCGGCAGGGTCGTGGCCAGCAGGATCGTGGTCGCGAGGTCGGCCGCGTGGCCGCCGGCCATGCGGGCCATCAGGTTGGCGGTCGCGGGCGCCACCACGACGGCGTCCGCCTGCCGGGCGAGCTTGATGTGGCCGATCTCGGCCTCGGAGGCCCGGTCGAACAGGTCGGTATGCGCCCGCTCACCCGCGAGCGCGGCCGCCGCCAGCGGCGTCACGAATTCCTGGGCCCCCGCGGTCAGCACCGGGCAGACGCTGGCGCCCCGCTCGCGCAGCCGCCGGATCAGGTCGAGGGCCTTGTAGGCCGCGATGCCGCCGCCGATGACGAGGAGGACGCGGCGATGGGCGAGGGTCTCGGTCATGCCGCCGACCCTCTGCGCGCCGGCGCGCGCGCGTCAAGCGGGCTCAGGCCGCGGCCGGGACCGCCGGCGCCTTCAGGCCGCCGAACCGGCGCTCGCGGCGGCCGAACTCGGCCACGGCCTCGGCGAGGTCGTCCGGCCCGAAATCGGGCCACATCCGCTCGGTGAAGAGCAGCTCGGCGTAGGCCGCCTCCCACAGCATGAAGTCGGAGAGGCGCCGCTCGCCGCCGGTGCGGATCAGCAGGTCGACGTCGACCGGTGAGCCGTGCATCGCGCCGGCGACCAGATTGCCGAAGCTCTCGCGCGTCGGCTCCTCGCCGGCGAGGCGCTGCGCCGCCGCGATGATCGCGTCGCGGGCCGAGTAGTCGACGCAGATCCGCAGATGCAGCCGGGTCCCCGCCGCCGTGGCGGCCTCCGCGGCCGCGATCGCCTGGGGGATGCCGTCGGGCAGACGGTCGCGCCGGCCGACGACGCTGAGGCGGGTGCCGGTGCGGGCGAGGCGCTGGGTCTCGTTGCGCAGGTACGAGCGCAGGAGCCGCATCAGGCCGCCGACCTCCTCGACCGGCCGCTGCCAATTGTCCGCCGAGAAGGCGTAGAGCGTGAGCGTGCCGATGCCGTGATCCGGGCAGGCCTCGGCGGTGCGGCGGATCGCCTCGACGCCCCGGTGATGGCCGGCCAGCCGCGGCAGGCCGCGCTGCGTCGCCCAGCGCCCGTTGCCGTCCATGATGATCGCGGCGTGCAGGGCTCCCGGCACCGCTTCGCTTTGCATCGTAAAGTCTCCCGGCATGGGCGTGGCGTAGAGGTCTATCGAAACGGGGTTAACATTCCCGGCGGGACGGGCGGTCTCACGCCGTTTTCGTGGCCGGATCGAGGCCGCGAACACCGGATTCGGGGCCGCGCTCGGCCGCCTCCGCGGCGTCGCGCACCACCTGTTCCAGCACGCCGAGATAGCCGATGAAGCGCTGACGCCCGACCGCGGTGAGGCGGCAGATCGTCTGCGACCGGTTCTGCGCGAAGCGCTTCTCAAGGCTCACCAGGTCCGCCTCGCTCAGCACCGCGAGGTGGCGGCTCAGGTTGCCGTCGGTGAGCCCGCACAGGCGCTTGAGATCCGGGAAAGGCAGCCCCTTCGGGTGGGCCACCAGGGAGGTCAGCACGCTGAGGCGCGCCCGCTCGTGGATGATCCTGTCGAGCCCCTCGTAGGAGAAGCGCCCGTCGGAACGGTCAGCGGTCGTCATCGAAGGCCCGGGCCCCGTGATGGATGATCGCGGCCAGCCACGCTTGGCCGAACAGGAAGGGCAGGCCCATCGTCCAGGGCGACAGGGCCCGCGTCTCGGCCGAGACCGCCAGCACGGCGAGCCCGGCCAGCAGGTACCAGGCCCCGACGCCCTGGACCGCCCGGGGGAGGATCCGCGCCGAGGCGAACAGGCCGAGGCCGACCAGCACCTGCCAGAGACCCGGCAGCATCCAGACCTCGCCGGGGGCGAAGCGGGCGATGACCAGGGCGAGGCAGGCCCCCGCGCCCGCGGCCGGCAGGAACACCTCGATGGCGTTCCACACCATGGCGTCGGCGAGGCCGGAATGGAGGCGCCGGCTGCGGCGTACCGCCTCGACGCCGATCATCGCGAAGGCCGCCAGGGCCGCCGCGATCCAGAGGCCGAAGAACAGGCCCGGCCGCGCCGCGGGGTCGCCGAGCCACAGGGCCTGCCCCGCCGCGCAGGCGAGCGCGAGGCCGCCGGTGCCGGCGACCGTCGCCGCGCCCAATCCGCGGAACGCCGTATCGCGGGCGATCTGCGAGCGGATGGCCACGATGTCGGCCAGCGCCTTGTCCAGGTCCTGCATGTGCCTCAAGCCCCCGGCTGCAGCATGCCGTGCACCTCACTTTGCATCGCAAAGTATCGCCGGGGTCGGCCCACGGCAAGCCGTTTTCCCGCGTGCGGACGCCGATCTTCTCAGCATCCGGGACCGCGGTCGAGTTCGCTCCCGGGTGAATTCTACCTAACGGTTGTATTCGCCACACCGTCTTTAGTGGAAGGGCGCGGCGCTCCGGCGGCGGGCCGCGGCGGGTCGGCGGTACGGCCGGCGGCCGACGAAAGCCGTCAAACCGCACCGGCGCAGGGTTTCTCGGAGCGCGGTCCGGGCCCATATTGTTCTCATGCCCGCACCGAAGAAACCGCGCGCCGCCTCCGTGACGGCCACGTCCGCCAAGGCGTCGAAGCCCGAGCTGAAGCCCCTGGACACCTATCTGGCGGAGCTCCTGAACCCGGCGCTCAACCGGAACCGTCCGGCCGTCGTCGAGCCGCCCCCCGAGGCGCCCGCGCGGCCCGGCCGCAAGGCGGGCGGCGGGAAGGGCGTTCCGAAGGACCGGGCCGCCAAGGCCGCGACCCGGAGGGCCGAGATCGCCCGCGACGGCTTCGCGGAGGCGCCGCAGGCCGGCTACGCGCTCGGCGACGCCGCGGATGTCGACCCGCGCCTGGCGCAAGCGCTCGGCCTCACGCCGCCCGAGGACGGCCCGGTGCCGGAAGGCGCCGACCTGCCGGATCCCGGCGGCGACGGCGGCGCCTCGGCGACGGTCTCGGCCCTGGAGCGGCTGCTCACCGAGGGCAACCCGCTGTTCAAGGACGGCCAGACCTGGACGCCGCACCGTCCGGAGCGCCCGCAGAAATCCGAGGGCGGCGTCCGGTTCACGCTGAAATCCGAGTTCACGCCGGCCGGCGACCAGCCGAAGGCCATCGCCGAACTGGTCGGCGGCGTGAAGGCGCTGGAGCGCGACCAGGTGCTGCTGGGCGTCACCGGCTCGGGCAAGACCTTCACGATGGCCAAGATCATCGAGGAGACGCAGCGCCCGGCGCTGATCCTCGCGCCCAACAAGACGCTCGCCGCGCAGCTCTACGGCGAGTTCAAGGCCTTCTTCCCCGACAATGCGGTCGAGTACTTCGTCTCCTACTACGACTACTACCAGCCCGAGGCCTACGTCCCGCGCTCCGACACGTTCATCGAGAAGGAATCCTCGATCAACGAGCAGATCGACCGGATGCGCCACGCCGCCACCCGCGCCCTGCTGGAGCGCGACGACGTGATCATCGTCGCCTCGGTCTCGTGCATCTACGGTATCGGCTCGGTCGAGACCTACACGGCGATGTCGTTCACGGTCTCCCTCGGCGAGCGGATCGAGCAGCGCCAGCTGATCGCCGACCTCGTGGCGCTCCAGTACAAGCGCATCCAGTCGGATTTCGCCCGCGGCACTTTCCGGGTCCGCGGCGATTCGATCGAGCTGTGGCCGGCCCACTTGGAAGACCGCGGCTGGCGGATCGGCCTGTTCGGCGACGAGGTCGAGAGCATCGTCGAGTTCGACCCGCTCACCGGCAAGACGATCTCCGAGCTGAAGTTCGTGAAGGTCTACGCCAACTCGCACTACGTGACGCCGCGCCCGACGCTGCAGCAGGCGATCAAGGGCATCAAGCACGAGCTGAAGGGCCGGATCGAGGAGCTGACCAAGATGGGCCGCCTCATCGAGGCGCAGCGCATCGACCAGCGCTGCACCTTCGACATCGAGATGATCGAGGCCACCGGCGCCTGCAACGGCATCGAGAACTACTCCCGCTACCTCACCGGCCGGAAGCCCGGCGAGCCGCCGCCGACCCTGTTCGAGTACCTGCCCGACAACGCCCTGGTGTTCACCGACGAGAGCCACGTCACCGTGCCGCAGATCGGCGGCATGTACCGGGGCGACTTCCGCCGCAAGGCGACGCTGGCCGAGTACGGCTTCCGGCTGCCCTCCTGCCTGGACAACCGCCCGCTCCGCTTCGAGGAGTGGGACGCGATGCGGCCGATGACGGTCCACGTCTCGGCGACGCCCGGCAAGTGGGAGATGGAGCAGACCGGCGGCGTCTTCGCCGAGCAGGTGATCCGCCCGACCGGGCTGGTCGACCCGGTGATCGAGATCCGCCCGGCCCGCAGCCAGGTCGACGACCTGCTGGGCGAGGTCCGCGAGGTGGCGCAGGCCGGCTACCGGACGCTCGTGACGACGCTGACCAAGCGCATGGCCGAGGACCTCACCGAGTACCTGCACGAGAACAGCGTCCGGGTGCGCTACATGCACTCCGACATCGACACGCTGGAGCGGATCGAGATCATCCGCGACCTGCGGCTCGGCGCCTTCGACGTGCTGATCGGCATCAACCTGCTGCGCGAGGGCCTCGACATCCCGGAATGCGCCCTGGTGGCGATCCTCGACGCCGACAAGGAGGGCTTCCTGCGCTCGGAGACGTCGCTGATCCAGACCATCGGCCGCGCCGCCCGCAACGCCGACGCGCGCTGCATCCTGTACGCCGACAACATCACCGGCTCGATGGAGCGGGCGATGGCCGAGACAGAGCGCCGCCGCGCCAAGCAGCTCGCCTACAACGAGGAGCACGGGATCACGCCGCAGAGCGTGAAGCGCGGCATCGCCGACATCCTGAGCAGCGTGTTCGAGCGCGACCACGTGCAGGTCGACACCGGGCTGGCCAAGGACGCCATCACGGTGGGCCACAACCTCAAGGCCGTGATGGCGGACCTCGAGAAGCGCATGCGGGCGGCCGCCGCCGACCTCGACTTCGAGGAGGCGGCGCGGCTGCGCGACGAGCTGAAGCGGCTCCAGGCGACCGAGCTGCTGGTCTCCGACGACCCGATGGCGCGGCAGAGCGACGTGGAGCGCGAGGCGGGGAAGTTCGGCCGGAAGGCGCCGCGAGGGGGCAGCCGCATCGCCAGGCCCGACCTCGACAACATGGGCCCGGGGACGGACCGGGAGCTGCCGGTGGGCGGCGCGGCGCCGGTCTGGCAGGAGCGGCCGAAGCCGCGCTCGACGCAGGGGCTCGGCGGTCAGAAGCCCAAGTACAAGGGCGGCGGCGGTCGGCGGCGGGGCTGACCCGGCCGCCGGGGCCTCAGGCGGCCTCGCTGCCCCGGCCGAGACCGTGCCCCCGCCCGGCCTCGCCGGCATCGACGATCGCCTCCGCGATGCGGACCACGAGGATGTTGCAGGCCTCGTCGAAGGCCTGGGAATCCGCGCGGACCGCCGCCTCGACGACGGCCCCCGCCCGCTCGCGCACGATCTCGCGGGCTGTGCGCAGCGCGTCGGCGTAGGGCTCAAACGGTCGGGGCATTGTCGCGCTCCGGAGACGCCGGGCCGCGCCCGGATTGGCGGCTGGAACGAGCCGGGCGATGAAACTGTTCCCGCCGCCGCTGGACGTCGATGCCGCAGCGGCCCAGATCAGCCGCGATGAGAGACGAGCACGCGATGGCCTCAGAGACGAACACGCCCCCGACCCTCGACGACGAGACCCTGGCCTTCGCGGCCCGGGTCTTCCAGTACGCGCGGCTGGGCCACGCCGAGGAACTCGCCGACCTGTTCGGACAGGGGCTGCCGGCGAACCTGCGGAACGACAAGGGCGACAGCCTGCTGATGCTGGCCGCCTATAACGGCCAGGCGGACGCCGCCCGGGTGATCCTGGAGGCCGGCGGCGACCCGGAACTCGCCAACGACCGCGGCCAGACGCCGCTCGCCGGCGCGGCCTTCAAGAACGACCTCGCCGTCGCGCAGCTCCTGCTCCGGCACGGCGCCGCGGTGGACGGGACCGGCGACGGCACCCGCACGGCGCTGATGACCGCGGCGATGTTCGACCGCACCGAGATGGTCGACCTGCTCCTCCAGCACGGCGCCGACCCGGATCGCCGCGACGCCTCCGGCCAGAGCGCCGCCGACATGGCCCGGGCGATGGGCGCCCAGGCGACGCCGGCGCAGCTCGAAGCGGCGCCCCGGCGGCAGGCGTGAGGCCGCGTCGCGAGAACACCTGTTCGGGCGCGACGGGCGCCGCACACGGGAGCACAGCTTTGTCGCGATGGATCGGGGCCGCCCTGCTGGCCTGCCTTGCCGGAACCGCCTCCCTCGGCTCGGCCTCCGCCGCCGAGACGCCCTGGCCGGCCTTCGGGCACGACCCGAGCAACCGGAACTACTCCGACCTGACCCAGATCGACCGCGACACGGTCGGCCGGCTGCGTCCCGCCTGGATCTTCCAGACCGGGGTCACCGGCTACTTCCAGGCCCAGCCGGTGATGGTGGACGGCACCCTCTACGTCTCCACGACGCAGAACAACGTCGCGGCCCTCGACGCGAAGACCGGGAAGCCCCTCTGGACCTACACCCACAGGCCGCGCACCGAGAAGATCTTCGGGCCGCCCTCCAACCGCGGGGTCGCGGTGTCGGGGGGCCTCGTCTACGAGGCGACCATGGACGGGCAGCTGATCGCCCTGGACGCCAGGACCGGCAGGATCGTCTGGGAGAAGGAGGCGGTGCGCCCGGAGGAGGGCGAGACCGAGACCGCCTCGGGCCTCGCCGCGACGCTCGGCGGCAAGCCCGTCCAGGGTTCGAGCCGCCTCGGCTTCAAGATGCCGCCGCTCGTCGCCGACGGGCTCGTCATCGTCGGCGTCACCGGCGCCGGCTACGGGCTCCACATCGAGGACGAGGCGGGCGGCCTCGACGGCGGCTCTGTGGTCGGCATCGAGGGCGGCTACGGGCGGCGCGGCTGGCTCGCGGCCTACGACGCGAAGACCGGCGACGAGCGCTGGCGCTGGTACGTCACGCCCTCGGAAGGCTGGGAGGGCGGCTTCGTGGAGAGGACCGCCGACGGCACGCCGCTCCACCGCGACATCGCCGCCGAGAAGGCGGCGGCCCCCGCCAACCGCGACGCCTGGCGGGTGGGCGGCGGGTCCCTCTGGATGACCCCCGCCTACGATCCCGATCTCGGCCTGATCTTCCTCGGCACCGGCAACCCGGCGCCGCAGAATTTCGGCCTGTCGCGTCCGGGGGACAACCTCTACACGATGTGCCTCGTCGCCCTCGACGTGAAGACCGGCAAGCTCCGCTGGTACTTCCAGCAGGTGCCGCACGACGAGTGGGGCTACGACGTCGCCGCGCCGCCCTTCCTGCTGGACATGCCCGGCGGCGCCAGGGCGGTGGCCTCGGCGAGCAAGACCGGCTGGATCTACGTCCACGACCGCGCCACGGGGAAGCTGCTCGCGCGCTCGGCCCCGCTCATCGAGCAGAAGAACCTGTTCGCGCCGCCGACCCCGCAGGGCACCGTGGTGGCGCCCGGCCCCCTCGGCGCGGTCTCGTGGCCGCCGACCGCCTACGACGGGACGCGCGCCTACGTCCAGGTCCGCCACGGGGCGACGACCTACACGGTGAAGACCGTGCCGGCCGCCGCGGGGCGTCCGGAGATCCGCTACACGGAGACCGGGGAGGCCAAAGGCGAGCCGTCCTTCAGCACGCTCACCGCCGTCGACCTCGCGGAGGGCGGCCGGATCGCGTGGTCGGTCCGCAGCGCGAGCCGGCTGTCCGGGGGCACGCTGGCGACCGCCGGCGGGCTCGTCTTCTCGGGCGAGGAGGACGGCCATCTCGACGCCCACGACGCGCGGGACGGCCGGACCCTCTGGCGCTTCCAGTGCGGCGCCGGCATCAGCGGACCGGCGATGACCTACGCGCTGGACGGCAAGCAGTACGTCGCGGTAGCGGCGGGCGGCGCCTCCTTCACCAAGGCGTCGGGCTTCGGCACCGGCGATGCGCTCCTGGTCTTCGCGCTGCCCGACTGACCGCGGCCGCGCGGCGGATCGCGGGGGCCGCCGGCGGCGTCCTCGGCGGCCGGCGGGACGATCCCCGACGCGGCCCCGCGGCTAGCGCGCCCCGAAGAGGGACAGCGCGCACAGGGCGCTCACGCCCAGCGCGAACGTCACGTCGGTCCAAGCGAAACGAACCCTGCCCGGCATGCAGAATCTCCGCGTGAATGCCGGTCAACGAATTCCCGGATGAGTTGTTGCCGTCCGCTACCGGACAGAAGCCGCGCGGGCGGGGGCGGAGTCATTCGAGGAGACATGCCGGGGCAGGCGCGCGCACGACGCGCGGCCTTCCGCGGACGGCGCGAGACTTCCGGGCGCCCGGACCGCTTCAGCCCGCCGCGACGGCGTAGCGGGTGCGCAGGCGGAGGCCGAACACCGCCATCATGAACATGCAGCAGGTGGCGTTGTTGCCGTTGTACAGCACCGTCTCGAAGGAGGCCGAGACCAGCCCGAGGAACCACAGCCGCAGGAACAGCAGGGTCTCCGCGTCGAGGCGCGTCCCGCCGGCCACGCGCTGCAGGTCGCGCACCGGGGCGAGCACGAAGGCCACCACGGTCAGGGCGAGGAACGGCAGACCGCCGATCAGCGCGGTGTCGAGATAGGCGTTGTGGGCGTGGTCGACGGTGTTGACCCAGGTCAACTCCTCGGAGCCGGCATACATGGTCCGCTCGGTCATCCAGAAGGCGCCGATCCCCCAGCCGCGCCAGGGCCGGATCATGATGTTGTCGATGGCGAACTGCCAGATCTCGCTGCGGCCCGTGAAGGTCGCGTCGGTGAGCAGCGAGCCTACCGCCTCCTGGATCGGCGGCGCGAGCACCGACCCGATCGAGATCAGCGAGAACCCGATCACCGGGCCGAGGAGCAGCAGTCGGCGCAAAAACCCGCCGGTCAGGACCTGGCACAGGCCGGTCACGGCGAGGATCACCGGCAGGAGCAAGATCGCGGTCTTGGAGCCGCTCGCCACCAGGAACCCGGCGGCGAGGAGCACGACCGCCCAGCCGAGCACGCGGCTCGCCACGGCGGCCACGTAGAGGCCCAGGATCACCAGGATCACCATGGCGGCGCCGGCCTCGTTCTTCTGCGGGAAGATCCCGCGCCAGAGGCCCGGATGGCTCGGATCGGAATTGACGTCGAAGGCCGAGTGGATCGCGAGGTTCGGCACGAACGCGACCGCGAGGTAGGAGGCGAGCACGATGACCAGGGCGGAGCCCGCCATGGTCAGGGCCAGCTGCCGGGGCGAGCGGGCCACGATCAGCACACCCGCCGAGAGCATCGCCGCGATGGCGAAGAGCGCGAGCCGCCGCAGCGACAGGCTCGGCTCGATGGAGAGCAGCGCCGTCGCCCCGAGCCAGAGGGCGCACAGCACGAGCGGGCGCGTCACCAGGGGCCGGAGGTGGCGCACGCCGATCCGGTGGATCGCCGCCGCCATGGCGGCGCCGGCGCTGAGGAACAGGATCTGCGTCAGCAGGCTGCCGTCCTCGGAGGCCGCGAGCATCGACCGGTCCGACAGGTCTTTCAGCCAGACGTGGTTCCAGAGCAGGACGAAGACGGCGCCGTTCAGGAGCACGCGCAGCACGTCGGGCACGTCGCGGCCCGCGACGCCGCGCTGCCGCCCGTCGGCCGGGATCCCGATCGCCGCGTCCGCAGAAGCCATGCCGTCCCACCGCGAGGCCGCGCCGCGCGGCCAGGACCATTCTAGCGGGCCACGCGTGCCGGGCGACGGAAAATCGGACGGTTCTGCCCGACGATCGCGCGATAACCTTGACGCGGGCCCGGCGCGGTCAGCGCCGCATCGTGTACTGCGAGCGGCCGGCGGATTGCCGCATCAGGAAGGACGCCATCTCGGCGAGTTCCGGCGCCTTCGAGCGGAAGGTGACGGACAAAGCCAGCAGCGTGTCCTTGTGGTCGAGGCCCGGGTAGAGCCGCTCCTGGACCGGGACGTGCTCGGCCCGCAGCTTGGCGGCGAGGCTGACCGTGTGCCGCGGCTTCACCACCGTGTCGGCGTCGCCGGTCGCCAGGAAGGCGGGGGGCGAGAGCGGGCCCGCGAAGGCGATGGGCTGCGTGGCGTCCGGATCGGGAGCCTTGCCGAACACCTTGACGGTGGTGTCCTGATCGAACGGCAGGAAGTCGTAGGGGCCGGACAGGCCGGCGACGGCCTTGATCACCTTGGGATCGACCCCGGCGGCGATCACGTAGCGCGGGTCGAGGCCGAGCATCACGGCGTTGTAGGCGCCCGCCGAGTGGCCGGCGAGCACGATGCGGCGCGGGTCGCCGCCGTAGGCCGCGATGTTGTCGCGCACCCACGCGATGGCCTCGGCGCCGTCCTCGAGGAAGCCGGGAAACGGCGCCTCCGGGTAGAGCCGGTAATCGGGCAGTACGGTGACGAAGCCCTGCGCCGCGAGGGCGTGCCCGACGAAGGCGTAGTCGTCCTTGGCGCCGCTCTGCCAGGAGCCGCCGTAGAAGAACACCAGGACCGGCGCGTTCTCGGCGCCTGCGGTGGGAACGTAGACGTCGAGCCGCCGCCGCGGACCCTCGCCGAAGGGCTGGTCCTTCGCGGCGAGCCGGCCCCCCGGGTCGCGCGGGCCGATCGCGTCGAACAGCGCGAGCGGCGAGGCAGCGGTGAAGCCGAACGCGGCGAGCCCGAGGCAGAGGAGGCTAGCAAGCGCGGTGAGGAGACGTGTCATATCCCATCCGGTTGTCCCGACCGGGCCATACCGCACCGCTCTCGGGGCGGATTGATGACGGTCTCGGGGCGGCTCACGAAAAATCAGGTCCGCAGCACGATGCAGGCGCCGCCGACCTTGCGGATGCGGCCGCACAGGTCGTCGGCCGCCTGCCGGCTCTGCGCCGGGATGCGGATCCGGTAGAAGGCGCGGGTCCCGCGGTTGCGCAGGCGGGTTCCGATGATCATCGGCCGCACCTCGCCGATCACCCCCGCGTAGGCGCTCCGCGCGCGGTTGAAGCTCTGGAGCGCCAGCGCCTTGGAGAAGTTGCCGGCGAGCTGGATGCCCCAGGGGGCGGCCGGCCCCTCGTTGAGGCCGAGGGCGAAGCGGTCGCCGCGCGACGGGACGCGCAGGCTGGCGGTCACCTGCAGGCAGGTCTGCGGCGCCGCCGCCTTCGCCTCCTTCTGGTCCTTCGCGTCTTTCTGGTCCCTGGCCTCGGGCTTGCTGTCGGGCCTAGCGGGGGCGCCGCCCTCCGGGAACTCGATCGCCTTGCCGGGTCCGGTCCGCCAGTCGTCCACCGGCTGCCCAGTGATCGCGGCCACGTAGGCCCGCGTCTCGGCGGGCAGGCCGCCGTCGCCGGCGAGCCACTTGCTGACCCGCGCGGCGCCGCCGTTATAGGCGGCGGCGGCGAGCCCCAGATTGCCGAACTGGGTCTTCAGGTCGGCGAGCAGGTGGGCCGCGTGCGGGATCGCCTGCTCGGGATCGAACGGGTCGAGGAGGCCGCGCTCCCGGGCGGTCCCGGGCATGAACTGCGCGACGCCCTGCGCGCCGGCCGGACTCACCACCCCGACGCGAAAACTGCTCTCGCGCCAGATCAGGCGGGTCAGGAACGGCACCGGCAGGCCGCGGGCCTTGGCCGAGTCGTCGATGAGGCGGCACAGGGCCTGCTCGACGGTCTCGGTCGCCCCCTCGGACGGGGCGGCCGCGGCCGGGTGCGCGCAGGCGAGGGCGAGGAGCAGCGCGCCGAGGCGCAGGGGCGGGGCGGTCACGCCGCGCATGTAGCGACGCGCGGGGGCGGATCAATCCGCGCGGCCAACCTTCCTGGGGGAACATCCGGCTCGCGAGCCCGACCGTTGCACCTTTGCACACTGGCGCGACCGGGCCGCACCGTCGTAGCGTCCCGGGCTGAGAGAGCCGCCTCCGAGGCGGTCCCACGGGAGAACCGCCGATGTCCGATCTGGCAACCCTGCGCGGCCTGTCCGGCCTGAGCCCCGCGCCGGCCCCGCTCAGGGGCTCGGCGCTCGTGATGATCGACCTGCAGCAGACCTACCGGGAGGGCGTGATGCGGCTCGACGGCGTCGAGCCGGCGCTCCGGGAAGCGGCGGCGCTCCTGAGGCGGGCCCGCGACGCCGGCATCCCGGTGATCCACGTCCGCCACGACGCCGGGCCGGGCACGCCCTACGACGTGACCGCCCCGATCGGCCAGATCAGCCCGGAAGTGGCGCCGCAGGGCGACGAGCCGGTCATCACCAAGGCCTATCCGAGCTCCTTCGTGGGCACCGACCTCCAGGCGCGGCTCGAGCGGGCCGGCGTGACGGACGTCGTCCTGGCGGGCTTCATGACGCACATGTGCGTCAACTCCACCGCCCGGAGCGCCTTCAACCTCGGGTTCCGCCCCACCGTCGTGGCCGCCGCCACGGCGACGCGGGACCTGCCCGGACCGGACGGCGCCGTGGTGCCGGCGGCCCAGCTCCAGGCCGCGAGCCTCGCGGCCCTCGGCGACCTGTTCGCCGTGGTCGCGCGCGGCCAGGGCGACATCCCCGACTGAGGACGGCGGACCGCTCCCGGCCCCGGTCGACGCCGCGCGATCAGGCCTGGAGCCGCCCGATCTCGGCGATCACCGCCCCGAGCCCCGGCCGCCCGTCGGGATCCGGCCCCGTGCAGGCCTGCGCCAGGGCGCGCAGGGAGTCCGGCGGCGCGGCGCAGCGGTCGAGCAGCTCGCCGATCAGGATTCCGACGGCGCGGACCTCGACCCGCGCCAGCACCGCGCCGAGCGGCCCGTCCGGCAGGGCCGAGGCCGCCCCGAAATCGCTGAGCACGGCCGCGCCGGTCCCGGCATCCCAGAGCGTGTTGTGGGCGTAGACGTCGCCGTGGAGCAGGCCTCGCCCGTGCAGGTGCGCCACCGCCTCTGTCGCGGCGCGGGCGATCCGCAGGACCGCGTCGGCGCCGAGGCGCAGGTCCGGGTCGTAGACGTCGCGGCTGCAGCTCGCGAGGGTCGGCGGCCCGGCGAGCACGCGCCAGTGCGCCGGCAGGAGCCGGAGCAGCAGGCCGCGGGCGCCGTCGGGATGGCCCTCGAGCCGGCCGAGCGCGCCCGTGAGGGCCGGGTGCGTCCCGGCGGCGAGGCAGGCCTCCATCTCCCGCTCGGGCAGGCCGTCGCTGGTCATCGCGCCCTTGAACAGCTTCAGGGCCACGTCCTGTTCGCCGGCCGGATCCCGCCACCGCGCCCGGTGGACCCGCCCCGAGGCGCCCTCGCCGAGCAGGTCGCCGAGGGCGAGGTCGGCCCACGGCACCGCGGGCGCCGCCACCGGCGCCGTCGCCGGCTCGGCGGGGTTGCCGGCGTAGGCGATCCAGGCGAGGCGGGGCAGGCGCGCGAGCCACGGCGGGAGCGCCGCGAGACGGTTGCAGGCGAGCCGGATCAGCTCGAGATCGTCCGCCCCCGACAGGCTGTCGGGCAGCGCGGTGAGCCGGTTGCCCGCCAGCATCAGCTTCCGCAGGCGCGGCCGCTCGCCGAGGGCAGCGGGCAGCTGCGCGATCGCGTTGTCGGTCAGCGTCAGCCAGCGCAGGTCGCGCGGCAGCGACTCCGCCGGGACCTCGCGGATGCCGCAGCCGCGGAAGCCCAGCTGGCTCAGCGCCGGGCAGGCGCCGAGCACCGGCGGCAGGCGCGGGAACGGGTTGCCGGAGCAGAACAGCACGCGCAGGCGGTGCAGGCGGCCGAGATCGTCCGGCAGGTCGGAGAGGCTGCCCCGGCCGAGGTCCAGCACCTCCAGCGTGTCGGCGAGGGCGAAGACCTCGTCGGGCACCGCCGTCAGCCCGTCGGGCAGCCGCAGCTCCCGCGCGCCGCCGAGGTCGCCGCGCCGCAGGGCGGCGAGGGTTTCGCTCCGGTCCAAGCCTCAGCCCCGCTTGAAGACGGCGTCGGCCGCGCCCTGCGCCGCCTGCTTGGCGGCCCGCGCCGCCTCGAGCCGGGCGATCTCGGCGCGCAGGAGCGCGACGCGCTCGTCGAGATCCCCGAGCGACAGCGTGTCGAGGGGCTGCCCGATCTCGTGGGCGACGGCCTTGCGCGGCCGGTCGTCGTCGTCCCGCACGTCGTGTCCTCCCTACAGGAACGGTGTTCCGGCGCCGTCCCGGGCGAGGCCGAGATGGGCCGCCACGGTGGCGCCGATATCCGCGAAGGTCTCCCGCCGCCCGATCGACCGGCCGGCCACGCCGGGACCGAAGGCCAGGACCGGGACCTGCTCGCGGGTATGGTCGGTCCCGGTCCAGGTCGGATCGTTGCCGTGGTCGGCCGTGATCACCGCGAGGTCGCCCGGCGCAAGCGCCGCCAGGATCTCGGGGATCCGCGCGTCGAACGCCTCCAGCTCCGCGGCGTAGCCCGGCACGTCGCGGCGGTGGCCGTGCTCCGTGTCGAAATCGACGAGGTTGACGAAGATCAGGCCGCCCTCCGGCAGCGTCGCCAGCGCGTCGAGGCCCGCGGTCACGCAGGCCGCGTTCGGGCCCGGCTTGATCTCGCGGCCGGTGGCGCGGTGGGCGAAGATGTCGCCGATCTTGCCGACGCTCACCACCGCGCGGCCGGCCGCCTCGGCGCGGTCGAGCAGCGTGCGCCCCGGCGGGGCGACGGCGAGATCCCTGCGGTTGCCGGTCCGGCGGAAGCCCGCCTCGGGCGAGCCCACGAACGGCCGCGCGATCACCCGGCAGACGCGGTAGGGGTCGCACAGGCGGCGCGCCACGCGGCACAGGTCGTAGAGCCGCTCCAGCCCGAACGCCTCCTCGTGGGCGGCGATCTGGAACACGCTGTCGGCCGAGGTGTAGCAGATCGGCCGGCCGGTCCGGAGATGCTCGGCGCCCAGCGCGTCGATGATCGCGACGCCCGGCGCGTGGCAATCGCCCAGGATGCCCGGGAGGCCGCCCTCGGCGACGAGCGCGCGCGTCAGCTCCGGCGGGAAGGCCGGCCGGGTATCGGGGAAATGCCCCCAGGGCTCGGTCAGGGGCAGGCCGGCGATCTCCCAGTGGCCGGAGGGCGTGTCCTTGCCGGCGGCCGTCTCCACCGCGTGGCCGTAGGCGCCGCGCGGCGGAGCGGCCGGGGCGAGGTTCGGCGGGATCCGGCCCGAGGCCCCGGCGGCCGCCAGGCCGAGCCCGAGCTCGGCGAGGTGGGGCAGGCGCAGGGGACCCGCGCGCAGCCCCGCCCGGTCGCCGCTTCCCTCCGCGCAGCGCTCGGCGATGTGCCCCAGGGTGTCGGACCCGGCATCGCCGTAGCGGTCCGCGTCCGGGGCCCCGCCGACGCCCACGGAATCGAGGACGATGATGAGGGCGCGCGCCACGGTCAGGCGGACTCCAGCTCGGCGGGCGCGTCGCTCTCGAGGGCGAAGGCGGCCTTGAACAGGGCGCGGGTGTAGGGGGTCTGGGGATTGGCGAAGATCGTCTCCGCGGCGCCCTCCTCGACCACGTGGCCGTTCTGCATGACGATCACGTAGTTGGCGAGCGCCCGCACCACCTTCAGGTCGTGGCTGATGAACAGGTAGGCGAGGCCCCGCTCGCGCTGGAGGTCGCGCAGCAGGGTCACGATCTGCGCCTGGACCGAGCGGTCGAGGGCCGAGGTCGGCTCGTCGAGGACGACGAAGCGGGGATTGAGCACCATCGCCCGCGCGATGGCGATGCGCTGGCGCTGGCCGCCGGAGAACTCGTGCGGGTAGCGGTCCATGGCGGCCGGATCGAGCCCGACATCGGTCAGCGCCTTGGCGACCACCGCCCGGCGCTCCGTCCGGGAGCGCGCCGTGCCCTGGACCACCAGGCCCTCGGCGACGATGTCGGCCACCGACATGCGCGGCGACAGGGAGCCGTAGGGATCCTGGAAGACCACCTGCATGTCCTTCCGCAGCGGGCGCATCTGCGCCACGCCGTAGCCGTCGATCGCCTTGCCGAGGAAGACGATCGGTCCCTCCGAGCCGGTGAGCCGGAGGAGGGCGAGGCCGAGGGTGGTCTTGCCCGAGCCGGACTCGCCGACGACGCCGATGGTCTCGCCGGTCCGGACCCGCAGGGAGACGCCGTCCACCGCCCGGACGTGGCCGGTGACGCGCCGCAGGAACCCCGACTTCAGCGGGAACCAGACCTTCAGGGGGCCGGCCTCCAGGAGCGGCGCGGCGTCGGCCGGGACGGGGTTGGCCCGGCCCTTCGGCTCGGAGGCGATGAGGCGGCGCGTGTACTCGTGCTGCGGGTCCGCGAAAACGGCCCTGGTGGCGCCGGCCTCGACGATCCTGCCCTTCAGCATCACGCAGACGCGGTCGGCGATGCGCTCGACGATGCCGAGATCGTGGGTGATGAACAGCATCGCCATGCCGAGGCGCTTCTGCAGGTCGGCGAGCAGCGCCAGGATCTGCGCCTGCACGGTCACGTCGAGGGCCGTGGTCGGCTCGTCGGCGACCAGAAGGTCCGGCTCGCAGGCGAGCGCCATGGCGATCATCACGCGCTGGCGCTGGCCGCCGGAGAGCTCGTGCGGGTAGGCGCCCATGCGCCGCCCGGCGTCGCGCAGGCCCACGAGTTCCAGAAGCTCGAGGATCCGCCGGCGGGCCGCCTTCCCGGCGAGGCCGCGGTGCAGGCCGAGCACCTCGCCGATCTGCCGCTCGATCGTGTGGAGCGGGTTCAGCGAGGTCATCGGCTCCTGGAACACCATGGTGATGTCGGCGCCGCGCACGTCCCGCATCGCCCGCTCGGGCAGCCGCGCGAGGTCGCGGCCCGCGAACAGGATCCGCCCGTCCTGGCGGGCCGCGGGGTCGAGGAGGCGCAGGATCGCCAGCGCCGTCACCGACTTGCCGGATCCCGATTCGCCCACGAGCGCGACGGTCTCGCCCCGGCGGACGGTGAAGGAGACGCCGTCGACCGCCACGGTCTCGCCCTCCCGCGCGCGGAACGCCACGGAGAGGTCCTCGACGGCGAGGAGCGGCTGGGGGTCGGCCTCTGACATGAGCCCCTTATAGCGCGCCCGGCCCCGGACCCTAGCCCGCGCGGACGCCGCACGGGCCGATCGGGCGGGCCGACACGACACGGCCGCACGAGAGCCGCGTCCGATCGTGTCGAAAGGGTCGGGAAGGACGACAATTTCGGCCGCGACAGCCGCGCCATCCCCCCTCTCCCGTGCGGGAGAGGGCCGGGGTGAGGGACAGGACGCTGCGAGGTCGAGCGCGCCGTCGCCGCACGTGTCGGCCGCGCCTTGCCTCGAAGTCGTACGCCCCTCACCCTGTCCCTCTCCCGCACGGGAGCGGGGACCCGCGCGTCGTGCGGCACGGACCTGGCGCGCCACCGCCTCGACCCGATCGGGACTGGCTCTGGCCGGGCTTTCCGGAGACCCGCCCGGCACCCCAGCGCGCCACGGACCTACCGAAGCGGCGCCCCGGGATCGATCGCCGGCAGCTCGTTCGCCGGGAGCCCCGCGCCCGCCTGGGCCTGCGGCCCCGCGGCGCCGCGGGCGCGGTTGGCGAGAGCCACGGTCAGGCGCTCGGCGGTCTCGGGCTGCATCACCGCCAGGACCTCGGACATCTTCCGGGGGTTCATGGCCAGCACGATCGGGACCAGCACGTCGAGCCCGAGCCGGTCGAACACCCGGGCGGCGTCCTTGGGCTTCATCGCCTCGTACATCGTGACGATGTTCTTCAGGCCCTGCTTCTCGGCCTCCTCCTTCGCCTTCGCGGCAGCGTCGACCTTGTCCTCGGCTTTCTTGAGGTCGCCGAGGCCGGTCTCGAGCTTGCGCTCGGCCTCGCCCAGCATCTTCTCGCGCAGCTCCAGCTCGTCGCTCTTCTGGCGCAGGGCGTCGCGCCGGGCGCCGAGCTTCTCCAGGAGCACGCGCTCGGTGGGCGAGGCCGGGTTCCCGGCCGCGGGCGGTGCGGGCCGCGCCGGGGCCGGCTCCGCCGGCTTCTCGGACGCGGCGGCCGGCGCCTCCTTGGCGCCCACCGATCCGGTCGTCACCGGGTCGTAGGGCTCGAAGCCGGTGCGCGCCCGGGCGACCGCGCGCCCGTATTCCGGCAGCGCGGCGCTCTCCGGCAGGCCGGCCTGCAGCAGGCTGAGCAGCTTGAGCACGAGCAGCCCGCCCGCCGCGAGCGCCACGGCGTCGATGAGGCGCAGCCGAAACTGCCGGACGGGCTTCCGGCGCGCGCGCCGCTCCGGCGTCGCCGCGCGGCGTATCCGCTCCTCGGGATCCGGCTTCGGCGGCGGGATCTTCGGGGCCTTGACCCCGGTCACGCGGCGCGCGCCCGGACGCGGGCGAGGGCGCGCTCGCTCATGGCGAGGGCCGCCGCGGCCGCGACTCCGAGGCGCTCCCCGTTCGGACTGGCGTGCTCAGGGCGGCGCTCGGCCGGGATCTCCGGCGCGCGCGCCGGCTCGGGGACCGCCTGCGGCGCGGGCCTCGGCTCCGGCGCGGGCTCGGGACGGACCGGCACGGCGCGCATCTGCGCCACGATGGCGCCGATGCGGGCGATCACGCCCTCGCCGGCCTCGACCTGGAGCCGCAGCTCGCTGGCGCGGATCGTGGCGGTCTCCAAACTCGCGTTCAGGGTGCGGTCGCCCTCGTCGATCGCTGCCCGCAGGCCCGCGATGGCCCGCTCGGCCGTCCCGGTCGCGACCATCAGGTCCCCGATGGTCTGGCGGAGCGCGGCCTCGTCGCCCTTCATCTGGCCGATGCGGCGCGAGAGCCGGAGGGACGTGACGATGGTCGCCGCCAGGAGGACGGCGACCAGGATGTCGGCCGCGAGGGTGACGAAGAGACTCATGACCGGACCCTCATCGGCACTAGCTGTCCGAGCGGTTGTTCATCGAGGCCTCGTAGGCCTGGATCGTCGTGCGCGAGCGGCGCAGCGGTCGGGTGACCTGGACGGCGATGTGCCCGTCGACCCGGCCGATCCGCCCCTGGGTCAGCGCCCAGTCGCCGCAGCGCACGGTGATGAGGTCCGAGGGCTTGGCGTCGAACATCAGCGTCTCGCCGACCTTCAGGCTCATGACCTGCTTGAGCGGCAGCATCATCTCGTGCAGCACGGCGTCCATGGTCACGTCGGCCTGCCAGATCTCGGTGGCGAGGTGGCCTTCCCAGACGTGGTCGCGGCCGAGCTTCTCGCCCATGAAGCTCTGGGTCAGGAGCTCCCGGATCGGCTCGATCGTCGCGTAGGGGAACAGGATCTGCAGCATGCCGCCGCGCCCGTCGACGTCGAGCCGCAGGCTGATCAGGATCGCGGCGTTGCCCGGCCGCGTGATGGTGGCGAAGCGCGGGTTGGTCTCGATCCGGTCGATGCCGAAGCTCACGGGCGAGAGCGGCTGGAACGACATCTCCAGGTCGCCCAGCACGATCTCCACGAGGCGGCGCACCAGCGTCATCTCGATGGCGGTGAAGGGCCGGCCGTCGAGGCGGCTCGACGAGCCGCCGCGCTTGCCGCCGAGCAGCAGGTCGAAGGTCGCGTAGGCGAGGTTCGAGTCGACCGTGACGAGGCCCGAATTCTCCCACTGCTCGGCCCGGAACACGCCCAGCAGCGTCGGCAGCGGGATCGCGTTCAGGTAGTCGCCGAAGCGCACCGAGGTGATGTTGTCGAGGGTCACCTCGACGTTGTCCTGGAACAGGTTGCGCAGGGAGGTCGACAGCAACCGGATCATCCGGTCGAAGACGATCTCCAGCATCGGCAGGCGTTCGTACTGGACGACGCCCGAATCGACGATGGCCTGCACGCCCCCGGCCCCGGAGGCCGAGAGCTCGCGCATGGAGAAGCCGAGGACGCCGTCGATCTCGTCCTGGTTCAGCACCCGGTCGTTGCCGGCGAGTTCGGGGAGGTTGTCGCTCTCCCCGTCCTCGATCATCGTCGCCCATTCGGCGGCGACGTCGCCCGCGTTGCGCGTGGTGCCCTGCTCGGCGAGCGCCGCGCCCCATTCCTCGGCCAGCGACGTGTCGCCGCCCTCGGCACCCTGCTCCAGGAGGGCTGCCGACCAGTCGTCCTCGGGGAGTTCGTCCTCGGGTTCCATCAGGCGTGCTCGATCGGGGCCCGGCGCGGCGCGGCGCTTGAAGAGAGGACCAGAGTCGCGGGCGCGCTCACTGGACGATCACGTCCTTGAACAACACCGCGTCGACCTTGGCGGGGTACAGGGCGATGTTGACCCGGCGCAGCAGCTCCTCGCGCAGCCGGAACAGGCCCACCGAGTTGGTGATGTCGCTGGCGCGCAGCTCGCGCATGTAGACCTGCAGCGCGTCCTCGACCCGCGGCATCAGGGGCCGCACCTCCTCCTCGACCTTGGCGTCCTTCAATTCCAGGGAGATCCGGACCTTCGCGAACCGGCCCTTGTCCTGCGGCAGCTCGGGGGAGAGGTTGAGGAGCATCTCACGCACGTCGACGAAGACGACGAGCTTTTTGCTCTCCGGGCCGGCGCCCTTGGCGTCGCCGCCGCCGTGCCCCCCGCCGTGGTCGCCGTTCTGCGCGGCCGCCTTGCTGTCGCCGCGGCCCATCATCACGAACGCGCCCGCGCCGCCGCCGCCCACGACTAGGACCGCGACGGCCACCATGATCATGAGCTTCTTCTTGCCCTTCGGGGCGCCCTCGGCTGCGGCCTCGCCTTCCTCGGCGGAGGCCTTCTTCGGCTTCTTGGCCATGGAATAATGCTCTCTCGCGGGAGACTGCGCGCCAGGTACACCTGGATATCGGAGCATCACGGTTAACGCGCCGTTAAGGAGGCAATTCCTGCCGGGTCAGGTTTGCCGCGGCGCAGCCCCGGCGCGGCCGCGAGTCCCGGGCAACGCTAACCAAGTCTCTGTCATAACGATAAAATTCGCCGCGACGGGATTTGGCACAGCGGATGCTGAATGGATCGTTGCCGCCTCCGCGGCCCGCGAGTCCCAGAGTCCACGATGCAGAATGCCCTCTTCGTCGGCGTGTCGAGCCAGATGGCGCTCCAGCGCGAGCTGGACGTGATCGCCAACAACATGGCGAACGTCTCGACCACGGGCTTCAAGGCGCGCAACACCCGCTTCGAGGAGTACCTGATGCCGGTGGCGAGCGCGGATTCGTTCGCCCGGCCCGACCGGCGCCTGTCCTATGTCATCGACCAGGGCACCACCCTCGACCTCGGGCAGGGCCCGATCGAGCAGACCGGCAACCCGCTCAACGTCGCGGTCAAGGGCTCGGCCTTCATCGCCGTGCAGTCGCCCCAGGGCGAGCGCTACACCCGGAACGGCGCCTTCGAACTCGACGCGCAGGGCACGCTCGTCACCAGCGACGGCTACAAGGTCGTGGGCGAGGGGGGGCCGATCAGCATCAACCCGCAGGAGACCGGCCTCGCCATCGGCCCCGACGGCACCGTGTCGACCAATCTCGGCATCCGCGGGCGGATCAAGCTCGTCACCTTCGCCAGCCCGCAGCGGCTGACCAACGAGGGGACCAACCTCTACGCCTCGCCGGAGCCCGCGCGGCCCGCCGGGATCGACGGGCGCCTCGAGCCCGAGTCGCTGGAGCGCTCCAACGTCCGCCCGGTGATCGAGATGACCCGGCTCATGGACGTGAACCGGTCCTACGCCATGGTGTCGAGCATGATCTCGCGCCTCGACGACCTGCGGGGCACGGCGATCCGCCGCCTCGCCGACGTCGCCTGAGGAGGCCTGACCGATGCGCGCCCTCTACTCCGCCGCCACCGGCATGGCGGCCCAGGAACTCAACGTCCAGGTCATCTCCAACAACATCGCGAACCTGCGCACCACCGGCTACAAGCGCCAGCAGGTGCACTTCCAGGACCTGCTCTACCAGAACATGCGCCGGGCCGGCGCCTCGACCTCGCAGCAGAACACCCAGCTCCCGGCGGGCCTCAGCCTCGGCTCGGGCGTGAAGACCACCTCGACGGCCCGCGTGATGTCGCAGGGGACGCTCTCCTCGACCGAGAAGGATTACGACGTCGCGATCCGCGGCGACGGGTTCTTCCGGGTGACGCTGCCGGACGGCCGGACCGCCTATTCCCGCGACGGCTCCTTCGACCTCTCGGCCCAGGGCCAGCTCGTCACCCGCGACGGCTACCTGCTCGATCCGGCGATCACCGTGCCGCAGAACGCGACGTCCGTGACGATCAGCGCCACGGGCGCCGTGCAGGCGAACATCCCGGGCCAGACGGCGCCGCAGGCGCTGGGCCAGTTCCAGCTGTCGCGCTTCGTCAACAAGGTCGGCCTCGAGTCAATCGGCGACAACCTGTTCGTCGAGACCGCGGCCTCCGGACAGGCGATCAGCGGCCTGCCGGGGGCCGACGGCTTCGGCAACCTCCAGCAGAGCTACCTGGAAGAGGCGAACGTGAACGCCGTCACGGAGATCTCGTCGCTGATCGCCGCGCAGCGCGCCTACGAGATGAACTCGAAGGTCGTCACCGCCGCCGACCAGATGCTCTCCACCACCACGCAGATGTTCCGCAGCTAACCGCGCGACCCGCACCCCGCTTCAGGTCCCTGAACATGTATGCCGGCATGCATCCCGACCCGCTCGATCCCGACTTCGAGACCCTCGACCTGCCCCGCATCGCCGCGGGCGACGGGGGCGACATCAGCCCGATCGTGCGGCGCGTCCCGCCGCGGGTGATGCCCCTCGGCGCCGCCGTCATCCTGCGCGCGGTGCTGGCCTTCCTGACCTTCGCGGTCCTCGGCGCCCTGGCGATCCCCGCCATGGCCCGGGCGGAGGGCCTGCGGCTGCGCGGCGACGTCACCGCCCGCGGCGACGTCCTGACGCTGGCCGATCTCGTCGAGGGCGCGCCCGAGCGCCTGGGCACGCGCCCGCTGTTCCGCGCGCCCGCCCTCGGCGCGACCGGGACGATCCAGACCCGCCGCATCCTCGACGCGGCGTCCGCCCTGGGCCTCAGCGGCCTGGAGACCGGCGGACGGCTGCAGATCGCCGTGCAGCGCGCCGCCCGCCGCCTCGGGCCGCCGGAGATCGAGGCGGCGCTCAAGCGCAGCCTCGAGGCCGCCTACGGGCTCAACGTCCGCACCATCGCGGTCCGCTTCGACGGGGACGGCCCGACCCTGCTGGCGCCGGTGGACCTCGAGGGGCAGGTCGCGGCCCTGGACCTGACCTACGACCCGCGGACGCGCCGCGTCGCGGGCCTCGTCAGCCTCGGCGAGCGGCAGGCGTCGCTGCGCGTCTCCGGCGTGGTCGTGGAGCTGCGCGAGGTCGCGGTGCTCACCCGGAACCTCAACCGCGGCGAGCCTCTGAAGGAGGGCGACGTCGCCCTGGAGCAGCGCCCGCGCGACTCCGTCGCCCCCGACGCGCAGGGGAGCGCCACGACCATCCTCGGCGAGGTCGCCCAGAACACGCTGGCGGCCGGCACCGTGCTGCGGGTCACCGACACGGCCCCGCCCGAGCTGGTCGCCCGCGGCGAGAACGTGACCATCGTGTACGAGACGCCGAGCATCAGCCTGTCGATGCGCGGCCTGTCGAACGATTCCGGCCGGATGGGCGCCGTCGTCAACGTCGTCAACGTCGCCTCCAAGAAGATCCTGCAGGCCACCGTGATCGGCCCCGGCCGCGTCTCGGTGAGCCCCAGCCCCGCGGCTCAGCAGGCCGCCGCCGCCCCCGTCCAGGCGACCGCCTCCCTGCGCTGACCGCCCGCCCTGCACGCGTCCAAGAGTGATTGCCCGATGGCCCGTCGCACCGTCCTGAACCCGCTCGCCGCAGCCCTGATCGCCGGCGCGCTCGGGGCCTGCAACACCGCCGACCGCCTCTCGCAGGTCGGCGCGACCCCGGCACTGTCGGCGATCGAGGATCCGACCAGCCAGCCGGGCTACAAGCCGGTGCGGATGCCGATGCCGGACGTGCAGCCGGTCTCGTACGCCCCGAACTCGCTGTGGCGCACGGGCTCCCGCGCCTTCTTCAAGGACCAGCGCGCCGCCAAGCTCGGCGACATCCTGACCGTGAAGGTCAAGGTCACCGACCAGGCGAACATCAGCAACGAGACCAAGCGCTCCCGGGCCAACACCGAGAGCTTCGGCCTGCCCAACGCCCTGGGCCTGGAGAACAACGCGGTCGGCAAGTCCTTCGGCGTCGGCAGCACCGCGCTGCTCTCCGCCACCTCGGCCACCGCCAATGACGGGGCCGGGTCGGTCCAGCGCACCGAATCCGTCACCACGAACGTCGCCGCGGTGGTGACCCAGGTCCTGCCCAACGGCAACCTCGTGGTCGAGGGCAAGCAGGAGATCCGGGTCAATTTCGAGGTGCGCGAGATGATCGTCGCCGGCGTGGTGCGGCCGGAGGACATCGAGTCCGACAACACGATCGACTCGGCCAAGATCGCACAGGCCCGCATCGCCTACGGCGGCCGGGGCCAGATCACCGACGTGCAGCAGCCGCGCTACGGCCAGCAGATCGTCGACATCCTGCTGCCGTTCTGAGGCACCTCAGCTCGTCTGAGGCACCTCAGCCCGGCTCCTCCGGCTCCGGCCCGCGCGTGACGTCGAGACCGGAGCCGGCGCCGGCGGGCGGCCCGACCTTGACCGGCGCTCCGGTCCGGGCGGCCTCGTAGATCGCCTCCATCAGGACCTGGTCCTGCAGCCCCTCCTCGCCGGGCGTGCGGGGCCGCAGGTTCTCCTGGATGCACCGCGCGAAATGGTCCAGCTCCAGGGCGAACTGGTTCTTCGGGCTCAGGACCTTCTCGTCCCGGGCGGCGTTCTTGCCGTCGCGGTGGCCGATATAGAGGCGCTGGCCCTGGTAGGCGAAGGCGTTCTGGAGATCGACGGAGGCGGTGCCGGTGTGCAGGGTCAGGCTCCGCGCCTCGTAGACCCCGTAGCTCGACAGGCACTGGGCGATCACGCCGGACGGGAAGTGGAGGGTGAAGCTCGCCGTCTCCTCGACCTCGCGGTACTTGGGATCGTCCGGCGGCGAGTGGGTCTGGGCCTGGATCAGGTTCGGCTCCTCGCCGAGAACCGCGCGGGCGGTGTTCAGGCAGTAGAGCCCGATATCCGGCAGCGAGCCGCCGCCCGCCAGCGCCTTCCGCAGGCGCCACTGCTCCGGCAGTCCCGTGGTCTGGCCGTTGAAGGCCTGGATCAGCCGGGGCCGGCCGAACTCGCCCGAGCGGGCGAGCTTGATCACGGCCCGGTTGTGGGGCTCGTACTGGCACCGGTAGGCGATCATCAGCTTGACGCCGGCTTTCGCGCAGGCCGCGATCATCTCCCGGCACTCGTCCGAGGTCACCGCCATCGGCTTCTCGCAGAGCACCTGCTTGCCGGCCGCGGCGGCCGCCACGACGTTGTCCCGGTGCACGCCGTTCGGCGTGACGATGTAGACAGCCTGGACGTCGGGGTTGGCCTTCAGCCGATCCCACGCGTCGTAGCCGTAGACGGCGTCGTCCGGCAGCCCGTACTGCCGCGCCACGAGCTTCGCCTTGTCGGGCGAGCCCGACATCACGGCCGCGAGGCGGGCGCGCTTGCTCTCGCCGAAGGCCGGCAGGATCTCGTCGAGGCTCAGGCGCCCGAGACCCACGACGCAGTAGCCGACGCGCTGGCCCGGCGGCTGCGGCGCCGGGCTCGAGGCGGGCGGCCTGTCGCCGGTCCCGCGCCAGTTCGGGAACATCACCCGTCCGCCCTGCACGGCGCCGGTATCGGCCGGGACCGCGGGCGCCGGCGGGGCGGCCTGCGCGCCGCCGCCCACCGCGGCGCCGGCCAGGGCGCCCCCGGCCGCGAGGAGATTGCGTCGTGAGAGCCGGGTGTCGTCCGCCATGTGCCTCGCCGTGTCGCCGGATCGGGAGGGCGGCGCTCCGGGGCGCCGCCTGCGCCGGAAACCGCCGGGTGGCGGAACCGCGCCCTCAGTGAACGCGACCCGGCTCCGGGCTGTTTCCGTCGAGGAGCGCGGCGCGCAGACGCGCCACCTCCGCCTCGCTGGCGGCGAGCCGGCGCGCGACCGCCTCGGGCTCCGTCGCCGCGCGGGTCTCGGCGAAGCCGAGGCCGACCGACTCGCCCGCGCGCCAGGCCACGAAGGCGCGCCGGGCCTCGCCGCGACAGGGAATGAACAGCTCGACGCAATCGGGGAGCACGGCCCCCGCCGGCAGCCGGATGCGCGCCCCGTCGAGGGACACGTCGCGGACCGTGCAGTCGATCTCCGGCAGGAAGGCCGCGACGCGCAGCTGCCCGCCCAGGCAGACGCGGCGTCGGGCAGTGCGGCGGCGCTCGATCACGATCGCTTGACCCTGATGGTTTCGGTTGCGGGGACAACAGCCATCCAGCCCGGACGGGCACCGCCCGTCCACCTTAACCGTCCGTTTACCTTAACGCCGGGCTCAGGCGGGCGGCGGCGGGTCGGGCGCCTCGACCTCGCCGTGGCGCTGCAGCTGCAGGGCGACGAACCAGCACAGGGAGGCCCAGGCCGCGCCGATGCACCAGCCGGCCAGGACGTCGCTCGGCCAGTGCACGCCGAGATAGATGCGGCTGATGCCGACCAGCAGCGTCACGCTCACCCCGAGCGCCAGGACGAGCGCCTTGGCGCGGCGGTTGCGCTCGACCCGGGCGATCAGGGTCGCCAGGGTCAGGTAGGCGATCGCCGACATGGTGGCGTGGCCGCTCGGGAAGCTCGCCGTGAACACCTCCATGCCGTGGGGCACGAGGTCCGGCCGCGGCCGGTGGTAGAAGATCTTCAGCACCGTCGAGACCAGCTCGCCGCTGCCCACCGCGGCGAGGACGTAGAGGCCGATGCGCCGGCGCCCGGACACGCCGAGATAGGCCGCCACCGCGCAGGTCAGGAACAGCACTGTGAAGACGCTGCCGAGCCCGGTGATGTCGCGCATCGACTCCTCGAGCCAGGGCGGCCCGATCGGGTCGGCGAGATCGGCGGGGTTGCGCAGGGCGAGCAGGATCCGCCGGTCGAGGGCCGCGGTGGAGCCCTCGCCGACCTCGTGGGCGAGGTAGAAGAACCCGTAGCCGAGGATGCTCAGGCAGAGCAGGGCGACGAGGGGTCCGACCTCGTTCAGGCGCAGCCGCAGCCACACCGCCAGGGCGGGCTCGATCAGCCGGTTCTGCCGCAGGTTGCCCGGCGCCCTCATGCCGCGGTCCCCCGGCGCGCGTCGAAATCCATCAGGCGTTCTCTCCGAAAGGCAGGCGGGCGACGGCGTCCCAGGGGCCGCCGCGGTAGCGCCAGAGCAGGGTGCCGGGCGCGGTGAAGCGGAACGGCGCGAACCCCGCCGACAGGTCGGCGTGCAGCGCCCGGGCCCGGTCCGGCAACACCTTGTTCTGCACCGTGACGTGCGGGCGCCAGCCCTGCCGGTCCTGGGCAGTGAGGTGGGCGGCGAATTCCTGCGCGAGACGGGCCCGGAACCGCGCCAGCGCGTCGGAGTCGAGCGCGTAGGCGACGCCGCGGCCGGTGAAGCGCAGGCCGGTCACGGCGACCTCCGGCGGCGGCACCGTGCGGGCGAGCGCGGTGATCGCCTCGATCACGCCCCGCTCGCGGTCGCCCGGCAGGTGGTGGAACAGCGTCGCGTGCGCCGGGATGCGGTTCAGGGCTTCCGGGAAGTGGCGGCGCCGCTCGCCGTCGAACCGCGCGAAGGTCGGTTCGTCGAAGGCGAGCGTCAGGATCAGGGGGGCCGCGTCGGTCATCGGGGCCAGATGGCGCCCGCGGGGGCTCAGGTCCAGTACAGGATCCGCGCCGTCGGCAGGTCGCGGGCGAGGCACGCGGTGAGGTGGGCGCGCATCGCCTGCATCAGGGGCTTGGGGAAGACGTGCTTCACCGAGCCGAATTTGGTGCGCTTCTCGACGCGCTCCGCCTCGTCGAGGGGAAGGTCCGAGCCAGGATACCAGCCGCGCAGCACCGCCTTCGAGCCCGGCGTGAACCGGTGGGTGATGAGTTCGGCGGTGAGGTCGAGATCGGGGACGCCGGCCAGCGCGTCTGCGGCGGCGCGGATCAGGCCGGCGTAGGCGTCCTCCCAGCCCGGGACCGGCAGGATCGGCGCGACGGTCAGGCCGACCGGGTAGCCGGCCCGCGCCGCCGCCGCCATGGCGGCGAGACGCGCGTCGAGGGGATCGGTGCCGCCCTCGTAATGCGCGGCCGCCCGCGGATTGACCGAGAAGCGGATGCGCGTGCGCCGGTTGTGCGGCAGGTCGAGGAGCGGTTCGACCGCGGCGAACTTGGTGGTGAAGCGCAGCTGCACCGGCGCGTCCCAGGCGCCGAAATGCCGGATCGCCGCCGACAGCGAGCCGGTGAGGTGCTCGATGCCGAGGGGATCGGTGTAGCAGGACGCCTCGAAGGTGGTCCCCTCCTGCGCCCGCTCGGCGGAGGCCGACGTCACCGCGCCGCGCCCCGCGTAGTCCGCGAGGTTGCCGAGGATCGCCGCCAGATTGGCGTAGGCGCGGGTCACCGGCGGCCCGGACAGCGAGCCCGCGAGGTAGCAGTACTGGCAATGGGCCGGGCAGCCCTCAGCGAGGTCGAAGCGCCAGTCGGCCGAGGGCGGGATCGGCTGCAGCCGCAACTTGGTCGGCGGCGCGACCGTGAGCGCGAGGGTCGCCTTGGCGGCCGCGTAGGCCCGGCGGGGATCCGGCTCGCGCGGGCTCGGCAGGCGGTTGGACGGCAGCCGCTCTATCGGCAGGCCCAGCGCCTCGGCGCGGGCCAACATGGCCCGCCCGTGGACATGCTCCAGGGCGGCGGGCATCACCAGCACCCGGCGCGGGCGCCACAGGCGCGCCGCGCGGGCGGGCGCCGCACCGCCGGGCTGCTCCGGGCGATCGCGGGTCTGGACGGCCGGGGCAGGCGAGGGCGGCATGCCTGACGAACGCGCGGTACCGGCGCCGGGTCCGGCCTAGTCGCCCGGTCGCGGTGAGGCTAAAGCACCGTCATGGCTGCAGGCAGGGAGAGCGTACATGTCGGCCGCGACGGCTGGTTATTCCTCACCGGGGGGACCAACCGGGTCATGGACCGGTATCGCGGCGGCCTGCGGCACTGGCTGCTGCTGCGCGGCTGGACGCGGCTGATCAGGGCCCGCGCGCGGCGGGCCGAGGGCCTCGGCATCCGCTGCCTCCACGTGATCGTGCCGGAGAAGCTGTCGGTCTACGACGACAAGACCGACGGCCTGCGCTACGCCCCGGGCAAGGCCTCGACCCGGCGGCTGGCCCGGAGCCTCGCCCGGGACCCGGCCTATCTCGATCTCCTCGCCCCGCTCCGCGCGGCCCGGAACGGGCCGGTGCCGCTGTACCTGCGCACCGACACCCACTGGACCGCGCAGGGCTGCCTGCTGGCCTACCGCGCGATCATGCGGGCGCTCGGGGCGATCCCGCCGGCCGATATCGGCGCGCGTCCGGGCATCGTCTCGGACCAGCTCATGGATCTCGGCGAGAAGCTGCCCGAGCGGCCGCGCGAGCGCCTGGAGCGGTTCATGCTGCAGCGCGACGCGACGCGGGTGGAGACCGGGCCGCTTCTCGCCGCCTACGAGGCGGAGGGGCGCGACCGGGAGGTGCATGTCGGCGCGCATGTCGTCTACCGGAACGCGTCACCGGCGGCCGATCCCCGCCGGCTCGTCCTGTTCGGCGATTCGTGCGCCCATTTCGACCCGTTCCTGCTGACCGGGCTGCTCGCCGAGAGCTTCAGCGAGGTGCACTTCGTCTGGTCGTCGAGCCTCGACTGGGCCTATATCGAGCGCGTCCGCGCCGACATCCTGCTGTTCGAGCTGGCCGAGCGCTTCCTCGCCAAGCTCCCGAAGGACGATTTCGACGTGGCCGTCGCCGGCCAGCGCGGGACCGGCGGCCGCCTCGCGAAGCTCCGGACCGGCGGCCTCGACGCCGTCGGCCGCGGGGCGACGCCTCAGTAGATGGCCGCGTCCAGGCGGGCGAAGTCTGCGACGCTGGCCGCCTGGTACTTCGCGAAGGATTCCGGCGCGCAGGCGATGCCGATCATCAGGACGAGGAGCGTCGCGAGGCACGCGAGCGTCGCGGTGACCACGTCGGCGTGGCGCCGCAGGGCGTGGATCACCAGGCACCCGAACGTGAACAGGGCCGCCTCGGCGACGGGCACCAGCGCGAACGACATCACATCACCTCCATCGATCTCCCACCGGGTCGGGCAGCTGCGGCACGCGCACGGCGACGGGTGGGTGACGCGAGACATGGCCGAGTTTGCTGCACCGCAACAGACGGGCGGGCGCAAGCCTGCCTTGCGTGACGTTCGCGGGCGAACCGGAACCTGACCGGGGGCCGCGCGACCCCGGGTCGGCGGGGCGCAACCCGCGCGCGTCTCCGCACGCGTCTTCACAGCGGCGGCGCGAGGCCCATCTCGGTGGGATCGCTCAGGCAAGCGGAGACGACGATGGGCCTCCTCGTGGACGGCATCTGGCGCGACCAGTGGTACGACACCGCCGCGACGGGCGGCCGCTTCGAGCGCAAGGCCTCAGTCTTCCGCAACTGGGTCACCGCCGACGGGTCGCCCGGCCCCTCCGGCGCGGGCGGCTTCCGCGGCGAGCCGGGGCGCTACCATCTCTACGTGTCCCTGGCCTGCCCCTGGGCGCATCGCACGCTGATCGGCCGCGCCCTGAAGGGGCTGGAGGACGCGATCTCCGTCTCGGTGGTCGACCCGCACATGGGCGCGGAGGGCTGGGTCTTCGGCGACGCGCCGGGCGCGACGCCGGACCCGATCCACGGCGCCCGGCGCCTCTACGAGGTCTACCTGGCCGCCGACCCGTCCTACAGCGGCCGCGTCACCGTCCCGACCCTCTGGGACCGGGAGCGCGCCACCATCGTGTCGAACGAATCCGCCGAGATCCTGCGGATGCTGAACGACGGCTTCGGGGGCACCGGCCCCGACCTGTACCCGCCGGACCTGCGCGCCGAGATCGACGCCGTGAACGCCCGCGTCTACGACCGCGTGAACAACGGCGTCTACAAGGCGGGCTTCGCGACGAAGCAGGAGGCCTACGCCCAGGCCTTCGAGGCCCTGTTCGCGGAACTCGAGGCGCTGGAGGCGCGCCTCGACCGGAGTCGCTACCTCTGCGGGCAGCGGCTGACCGAGGCCGACATCCGGCTGTTCACCACCCTGGTGCGGTTCGACGCGGTCTATGTCGGGCACTTCAAGTGCAACAAGCGCCGGATCGCCGACTATCCGAACCTGTCGAACTACCTGCGCGACCTCTACGCGCTGCCCGGCGTCGCGCCGACCGTGAACCTCACCCACATCAAGCGGCACTATTACGAGAGCCACCCGACCATCAATCCGACGGGGATCGTGCCCCTCGGCCCGGAGCTGGACTTCGCCCTACCGAACGATCGGGCCCTGCGGTTCGCGGGCTAGGGTCGGCCCGGATCGCGTTGCGACGGGCTGCGAGACTGGCCTCTCCGGTCCGGGCGGCCGCGACATGCCTCCTCTCCCGTGAGGGCGAGGGGGCCCGCGCGTCGTTCCGTCCGGCGCTTCCCCGACTCACCGGCCGTCGAGCCGGTTCTCGAGGTGTGAACCCTCGACGGCGTTCGCGGCGCGCCTAGTTCGGCTCTCAACCGGAGGATGCCCGACACGCCATGACCAACAGCCTGCGCCTCGCGCTGCTCTGCGCCCTCGTCAGCCTGCCCTCCGCGGCCCGCGCCCAGGCGGCGCTGCGGCTGGAAGGGACCTGCGAGAAGCTCGTCGTCGGCACGCAGGACCTGAGCAAGGCCTGCAGCAATGTCCTGACCAACGCGGTGAGCCGCAACCGCACGAGCTTCGACTTCACCACCGCCGATGGTCAGACCCTCAGCTTCAGCGGCAACGGCGCCCAGCAGGAAGCCACCGAGGAGACCGATCCGCTCCAGCCGATCAACGTCGTCACCACGGGCAAGGACGGTGCCCCGATCCTCGCGATCGGCGCCTGCCGCTTCTCGACGCCGGAACCCGGGCGCACCGCGATCACCTGCGAGGCCAGCACCGCCGACGGGCGCCCGTTCGCCGGCACGTTCGTGACCGCCGCCAAGGCGGCGGCGGGAGCGCCGGCCGCCGCGCCGCCGCGCTGAGGAGCCCGGTCCATGGGCTGGTCAGACCGGGGCGGAAGCCCCATTTAAGGGGCTCCACGAAAAAGGTTCCGAAGCCAGACCAATGCTCAACGACACCCTCGCCGCGGGCGGTGCCCCGGCCGGCGACACCGGCTCCCTCATCAAGGACACGACGACAGCGACCTTCCGTCAGGATGTCATCGCCGAGTCGATGCACCGGCCGGTCCTGGTCGACTTCTGGGCGCCCTGGTGCGGGCCGTGCAAGCAGCTCACGCCGGTTCTGGAGAAGGTGGTCCGGGAGGCCGCGGGCGCGGTCGTCCTGGCGAAGATGAACATCGACGAGCATCCCTCGATCGCCGGTCAGCTCGGCATCCAGTCGATCCCGGCGGTCATCGTCTTCCAGAAGGGCCAGCCGGTCGACGGCTTCATGGGCGCGGTCCCGGAGAGCCAGATCAAGGAGCTGATCGGACGCGTGGCCGGCCCGCAGCAGGACCCGCTGGAGGCGGCCCTCGCCGACGCGGCCGCCCTGATCCAGGAAGGCGACCTCGCCGGCGCCGCCGAGATCTACGCGGCCGTGCTGGAGCAGCAGCCCGACAACGTCACGGCGCTGGCCGGCCTCGCCAAGATGCAGCTCGACGCGGGCGAGATCGAGAACGCCAAGCGCGTGCTGGCGATGGTTCCGGAGGCGAAGGCCAGCGACCCAGCGCTCGTCGGCATCCGCGCCGCGCTGGAACTCGCCGAGCAGGCGGCGTCTCTGGGCGATCTCGCGGGCCTCCAGCGGGAGGTCGAGGCGAATTCCGACGCCCATCAGGCGCGGTTCGACCTCGCGCTCGGACTCGCCGCCCGGGGTGAGCGCGGCCAGGCCGTCGATCACCTGATCGAGCTGCGCAAGCGCGACAGGGACTGGAACGAGGACGGGGCGCGCAAGCAGCTGCTGCAGTTCTTCGAGGCCTGGGGTGTGATGGACCCGGACACGATCCGCGGCCGGCGCAAGCTCTCGGCGCTTCTGTTCTCGTGAGGCACCGGCTCGCGCTCCCGCCCTCCAATCGGCCCCTCTGGGAGGCGCCATGAGCACCCACGCGAGCTACAAGGGCCCCGCCGACTGCCCTGCCGTGATCCCGGTCTTCCCGCTGTCCGGGGCGCTGCTGCTGCCGCGGGGACAGATGCCGCTGAACATCTTCGAGCCGCGCTACCTCGCGATGGTCGACGATGCCATGCGCACCGACCGGATCATCGGCATGATCCAGCCCGACCCCGAAGGATCGAGCGGGGCGAATCCGAAGCTCTACCGCGTCGGCTGCGCGGGCCGCGTGACCCAGTACGCCGAAACCGGCGACGGCCGGTACCTGATCTCGCTCACCGGCGTCACCCGGTTCCGGGTCGAGAGCGAGCTGGCCTCGATCGGCCCCTATCGCCGCTGCCACGTCTCCTACGACGAGTTCGCGGTGGACTTCGAGCCGCGGGCGGGCGAGGAGCAGGTCGACCGTGACGGCGTCCTCAAGGCGCTGCGCGATTTCGTGGAGTCGAACGACCTCAAGGTGGACTGGGCCGGGATCGACGAGGCGCCCGACGAGGCGCTGGTCAACGCCCTGTGCATGATGAGCCCGTTCGGCGTGCGCGAGAAGCAGGCGATGCTGGAGGCTCCCGACCTGAAGACCCGGGCCGAGATCCTGATCGCGGTCACGCAGATGGAACTGGTTCGCGGCTCGGGTCCCGAGTCGCCGATGCAATAGGTTGCTTCACCGATGTCCAACGATCTCACCGCCCCCGTCGAGGCGACCCGTGTCGACCCGAAGCTCCTGGAGATCCTGGTCTGCCCGCTGACCAAGGGCACCCTGGAATACGACTCGGCCCGGCAGGAGCTGATCAGCCGCTCGGCGAAGCTCGCCTACCCGATCCGCGACGGGATCCCGATCATGCTGCCCGAGGAAGCCCGGCCGCTGACCGACTGAGCGCCGCCGACCGCTCCGGCCGTCCCGCGCGGCGGGGCGGCCTGACACGACGCTGGAGACGGGCGGGGGACTGGATCGCTGCCCGCGCCCGCCGACGGATCCGATCACGGTCCTACCGATGCCGCACCACTGAGAGGCTGCCGGCTTCCGGCGCTTGGGGCACTCCCGCGAAGCCGGGGTCAGGAACAGTTCCGCGGTCGCTCTCCCGCGGGCTCGGCAATCCTCGGTGTCCCCGTGGAAGTCGTGGATCACCTCCGCCTCCGACGCGATGAGCGGAGACCTTGACGCCCCGATCGGCAGATCAGGCGACAGCATCGACCAGGTCGAGCTTGACTATTCGCCGCGAGACTCTCGACCGTGATCTATCTTGAGCAGGCGGCAGGCGGCCATACTCTTGCCGCTTCCATCGTTCAGCATCGAGTCATCCTCGATCGACGATTCTGACCGTGCACGCCGCCTCGGGCGGTGTCCGCTCCGCTGAAAGATTGCAACGCATGACCAAGCTGACCGCGGTCGCGGCCCTCGCCGCCGGCCTAACCCTCCCGACGTGCCTGCCCGCCAGCGCCGGGCCGAGCACGCATAACGGACGGTGGTCGGTGGAGCTGGTGACGGAGAGCGGCCTGTGCAGCGCCCGTTACACCTACGCGCTCGCCATCCGCGAGGGGCAGGTGCAGCTCATTTCCGGAACCGACGGAGCGCAGGTCAACGGCCATGTCCGGCCGGACGGCAGCGTCGGCATCACCGTCAGCAACGGGACGGCGAGCGGCACCGGCACCGGGCGGCTCCAGGCCGGCAGCGGCGCCGGCACCTGGAAGGTCTCGTCCCTGTGCTCGGGCCACTGGACCGCGCGGCGCAGCGACACCCGCACCGCGCAGGCCGATTGAGGTCGCTCAGGCCGCCGCGGCGAGCCAGGTCCGCGCCTCGTCGATGCGGGCGCGCTCGAACACCTTGATCTGGGTCGGCGACACGAAGTTGAAGGTCTCGGCCAGCGCCTTCAACCAGGGCGCGTCCGTCACCAGAGCGACGTGGCTGATGCTCTTCATCATCGAGATGCCGAAGCGCGGGTCCTTGAAGAAGGCCGCCGGCTCCATGCCTTCGAAGGCGCGGATGTCCTCGAGCAGCTTGATCTTGCCGCCCTTGTCGAGGTCGGCCTTCATCGCGGTCATCGCCGCGTTCATCTCCTCGTCGGTGATCTTCCCGTCGACCACGATCTCGGCGACATTCGAATCCGGCGTCTTGGTGTAGGTCAGCACTGATCGCTCCTCCGGGAACCGCATGCGTCCCGTAGCCGGTCTCCGACCAGGGTCCGCCGCCCGTGACCTGAGCCATACCCGATCGCGGGACGAACCGGTATGGCTCCGGACCCTCGCTCTGACGTGCCTCCCGACAGCGAACCGGCGCTCACGAGGCCGGGAGACCCGCGAAGTCTCCTACAAAAAGCTCTGCGGGTCGACATCGATGGCGACCCGGACGTTGCCCCGCACCTTCGGGCCCCGGGCGATCCAGGCGCGCAGGTAGGCCTGGAGATCGACGTTGCGCTCGGTCTTCACGAGCAGCCGGAAGCGGTAGCGGCCGCGCACCAGGGCGAGCGGCGCCTCGGCGGGCCCGAGGACCATCACGCCCTCCGGCGGCTCCGCCGCGCGGGCGAGCGCCTGCCCGTGCGCCTCCGCGACCTCGCGCTCGCTCGCCGAGACGATCAGGGCCGCGAGCCGCCCGAACGGCGGCAGGCCCGCCGCCTCGCGGGCCTGGATCTCCTCCGCGTAGAAGCGCTCGGCATCGCCCGACAGCAGGGCCGCGATCACCGGGTGGTCCGGCTGATAGGTCTGGACGAGGGCGCGCCCGGGCTTCTCGCCGCGTCCGGCGCGGCCGGTAACCTGCTGGAGCAACTGGAAGGTGCGCTCCGCCGCCCGCGGGTCGCCCGAGGTCAGGCCGATATCGGCGTCGAGGACGCCGACCAGGGTCAGGAAGGGGAAGTTGTGGCCCTTGGCCACGAGCTGCGTGCCGATCACGACGTCGCACTCGCCGGCCGCGACCGCCTCGAGTTCCTGCCGCAGACGCTCCGCGCCGCCGGGGAAGTCGCTCGACAGGACGACGATCCGCCGGTCCGGGAACATCTCGGCGGCCTCCTCGGCGATCCGCTCGACCCCGGGCCCGCAGGCGGTGAGATTGTCGAAGGTCCCGCACTCGGTGCAGGCCTCCGGCCGGCGCTCGGCGTAGCCGCACTGGTGGCAGACCAGCGCGCGGCGGAACCGGTGCTCCACGAGCCAGGTCGAGCAGTTCTTGCACTGGTAGCGGTGGCCGCAGGCCCGGCAGAGAGTCAGCGGCGCGTAGCCCCGGCGGTTGAGGAACAGCAGCGTCTGCTCGCCGCGCTCCAGGGTGCTCTTCACGGCGTTGACCAGCGGCGGGCTGAGGAAGCGGCCGCGCTCGGGCTGGTCGAGGCGCATGTCGATCGCGGCGATGTCGGGCAGGCGCCGGCCGCCGAAGCGCTCGGGGAGCAGGACATGGCGGTAGCGCCCCCGCGCGGCGTTGACACGGGTCTCGATGGCGGGCGTCGCCGAGGTCAGGACGACCGGGCAGCCCTCGAGCCGTCCGCGCACCACCGCCATGTCGCGGGCGTGGTAATGGACGCCGTCCTCCTGCTTGTAGGCGGTCTCGTGCTCCTCATCGACCACGATCAGGCCGAGCCGCGCGAAGGGCAGGAACAGGGCCGAGCGCGCGCCGACCACCACGAGCGCCTCGCCCTCGGCCACGGCGGCGCGCAGGCGCTCGCGCCGCTTGCCGCCGATCCCGGAATGCCACGCGGCCGGACGGACCCCGAACCGCGCGGCGAACCGGTCGAGGAACTGCGCCGTCAGGGCGATCTCCGGCATCAGGATCAGCGCTTGGCGCCCGGCGCGGACGCAGGCCGCCACCGCCTCGAAATAGACCTCGGTCTTGCCCGAGCCGGTGACGCCCTCCAGCAGGACCGGGCGGAGATCGTCGGATTCCTGCGGCTGCGGCCGGTCCCACGGGAAGGGCGCGACGAGGGCCGCCACCGCCGCGGCCTGGGCGGGCGAGAGCGGCGCCCGCGGGAAGTCCGGATCGGGCCGCGGCGCGACCGGCTCGGGCTCGACCGCCACGGTCTCGAGGACGCCGTCGTCGATCAGCCCGTCGACCACCGAGAGCGAGACGCCGGCCTCCTTGGCGAGCGCGCTCTTGCCGCGCAGGGCGCCGTCGGCCGCCGCGGCGAGCACCTTGGCGCGGGCCGGGGTCGGCCGGGACGGGGGCTTGTCGGTGAGGCGCACGGCGACGCGGGCGGTCTCGCCGGCCGCCGCCTCGTCGGGCAGCCGCAGCACCATGGCGAGCGCCGAGCCCTTCGGCGCCAGCGTGTAGCGGGCGATCCAGTCGACGAGGCTGCGCAGCGGCTCCGACAGGGGCAGGTAGGGCAGGCGGCCGGTCACCGGCCTCAGGTTCGAGCCGCCGGCCGTCTCGGTCACGCCCCAGACCACCCCGACGATCTCGCGCGGGCCGAGGGGCACCTGGACCACGTCGCCCGCGGCGAGGTCGAGCCCGGCCGGCGCCACGTAGCTGTAGGGCGTGTCGAGGGCGAGCGGGATCAGGATCTCGGCGACGGCGGGCATGCGGGGCTTTTCGGGCGGGTCCGTTCCGGGTCCGTACCATAGGCGCGGGAAAAGAACCCGCCGCTTCAGCGATCCCGCAGCGCCGGCACGAGCGGCAGGGCCGCGAGGCTCAGCGCCGCCATGGCCCAGAAGGCGGGAGCGCCGAGCGCCCCGTAGAGCGCCCCGGAGGCCAGGGTCGCGGCGACCCCCGACAGGCCGAGGCCCAGCGTCCCGTAGAGCGCCAGCGCGGTCGTCCGGAGATCGGCCGGCGTCGACGCCTCGATGAGCCCCAGGCAGGCGAGGTGCAGGAGGGCGAAGCTCAGCCCGTGCAGGGACTCGGCGGCGGCGAGCCAGGGAAGCGCGGTCGTGGATGCCAGCACCGCCCAGCGCAGTGCCCCCGCGCAGGCTGCCAACGCGACGCCGGTCGCGGGACCGATCCGCGCCAGCAGGGGCGGCCCGACCAGCAGGAAGACCAGGACCTCGGCCGCCACCGAGACCGACCAGAGCAGGCCGGCGGTGGCTGCCGCGATCCCGGCGGACCGCCACAGGATCATGGCGAAGCCGTCGTGCATCGCGTGCGCGCCGATCACAAGGGCGGCGACCAGCACCGTGCGGCGGAAGCGCGGCAGCGCGACCAGGGCGGCGAAGCCGTGCCACGGCGCCCCGGCCTTGGCCGCGCCGCCCGGACCGGCGGGCAGCGCCAGGGCGGCCGCGCCGGCGGCCAGGAACAGGCCGCCGCTCGCCACCAGAGCGGCGGCGAGGCCGTAGAGGCCGATCAGCCAGCCGGCCGCGGCGGTGCCGACGATGAACGCGGCCGAGCCCGCGCCCCGGATCCAGCCGTACTGGAACGCCGCACCGCCGCGCGCGGCGGCCAGGGCCAGCGCGTCGGCGAGGGGCGCCGGGGCCGCGGTGCCCGCCGCGTAGAGGAGCGCCGGCCCGATCAGCTGCGCCAGCCCGGCGCCCGGCAGGTGCGCCAGGGCGCTGAGCCCGGCCAGCGCGAGACTCGCCGCCAGGACGGAGCGGCCGGCCCGGTGGCGGTCGGCGAAGGCGCCGGCCAGGGGTCCGATCCCGAGGCGCAGCGCGCCCGCGGCGGCGAGCAGGAGGCCGATCTCGCCGGGCGTCAGGCCGCGCGCGGCCAGGAAGCCCGGAAGGACCGGCGACAGGACGCCGTAGGCGCCGTAGAGCGCCGCGTACAGGACGAGGAATCGGGCGAGCCCGCCGCGCCGTCCCACCCCTGTCGCCTGGCGCTCCATCGGCGGAGCGTAGCACCGGCGGGCGTCCCGGTGTCAGGTCCGCGCTGGGCTCTCGTCAGCAGGGTCGGCGGACGGCGTAGCGGTAGCGCCGCCCCTGCGCGTCGAGCAGCTCGCTGTCCGGCCCTTCCTGCCACACGACCTCGTCCTCGGGACGGGCCGCGTCGGTCAGGGTCGCCCCGCGGACGATGTCGAGGCTGAGGCCGAACCCGTAATTGGTCGCGGTCGCGTCGGTGATCGCGGCCGAGATGTCGGCCTCGTCGGGCAGGCAGGCGAACAGGACGCCGTCGGCGATGGCGAGGGTGTAGGTTTGCACGGATGGCCTCCAGGAGGCTCGAGGAGCGTGGACCGGCTGCGAGGGGCCGAACCTAGGCATCGCGGCCCGGATGTGAACCCTCTCCACTGAGATGCTGCATTGCACCATTTCGTGAGCACGAGCTCCGCGCGAGCCCGCGCCGCCGCGCCTCAGCGACCCAGATGATCGTCGAAGAAGTGCGCCATCTCTCCGAAGACCTCCCTGGTCTCGGGCGAGTCCGGCGTGAACAGGTACTGGGCGTGCGACATGCCCTCAAACACCTGCAGCGACGCCTCGATCCCGGCGGCGCGCAGCTTCCGGTGGGTGCGCACCGTGTTCGACAGGAACAGGTCGCGGGTGCCGGTGACCAGGATCGCGGGCGGCAGGCCGGCGAAGTCGCCGTAGATCGGCGAGAGCTGCGGGTCCTTCAGGTCGCGGCCGGCGGCGTAGAGCTTCGCGGCCGGCGTCAGGTAGCCGGAGTAGCTGACGAGGACGTTGTCGAGCCACTCGTTGGTCCGGTAGCTGTCGCCGGTCTCGGTCATGTCCGACCAGGGCGTCCCGAGGCCGATCGCCGCGGGCAGCGCCAGCCCCTCGGCCTTGGCGCGGAGCATCAGGGCCAGCGTCATGCCGCCGCCCGTGGAGGTGCCGAACACCGCCATGTTCTGCGGCTTCTGCATGGACAGCATGGCCCGCCACACGGCGGTCGCGTCGTCCATGGCGGCCGGGTAGGGCGCATCCGGCGGCATGCGGTAATCCACCGAGATGACCTTGTAGCCGCCGAGGCCGGCCATCAGGATCGCCTCCAGCGTTCCGGATTCGCCGGGGTTGTAGACGTAGCCGCCCCCGTGGATGTGCAGGAGCAGGCGGTCGCGGTTCGCCGCGGGGATCTGCCGGGGCTGGATCACGAAGGCCTTCACGCCGCCGATCACCGCGGCCTCGCTGGTGACGCCGAGCTTCTCGCGCAGGGCCGGGAGGGTGGCGGCTCCGGCGGCGGCGAGCTTGTCGACCAGCGCCTTCCAGGCCGCGGCGTCCGGTGGGTTCGCGTTCCAGGCCGGCACGCGGTAGGGCGCCGCCACAGCGGTGCGGAATTGCGGGCTCGTCGTGTCGGGGACCGGCACGACCTTGGCCGGCACGGTCCGAGGCCCTGGGACGGCGTTGGCCGTTCCCATCTCGGCTTCCAGCTGCGCGAAGCGCGGGACGGCCCGGTCCGCCGGCGCGGCCTGCCCGAAGGCGGCCTGGGTGCCGCAGGCGATCATCAGCAGCGCGGACAGGCTCGGGCGCATCTCGGTTCCTCTTGCCGCAGCCCGTCATGCGCGCCCCGTCTCGGCGGGTGCCGGCTGCACTCGTGCGAAACCTATCGGACCGGGCCGACCGCGACAGCGGCCCGGGTTACGATCGCGGCCGCGCGTTCACGCGCCGAGCCTCGGGAGTGCGGCCGGCGTCTCCGGCTCGACCACCAGGGTTGCCGGCACGGCGCCGTCGCCCGCGAGCGCCTCGGCGATCGCCTCCGGCCCGATCGGGTCCTCCGCCGCGTCGGCGACGGTCGACGGCTCCGGCGTGATGCGGGCCGTCTCCCGACGCGGCCCGGTCTCGGCCGCCGCCGCGTGCTCGTCGGCGACGCCGGCCACCGCCCCGGGCGCGATCAGCCCGATGGCGGCCGCGTGCTCGGCCATGGCGACGCTGTCGGCGGCGAGCACGAGGCTCGACCCGGCCCGGGCGACGGCGCCGGCGAGCCGGACGATCTCCTCGACCCGCGCGGAGTCGCGGGACACGTTGCGGATGTAGACCGCCAGCACCCGCCCGGGATTCTCCTCGACGATCTGCGCGTAGACCTCCGGGTCGTGCTGACCGCTGTCGCCGATCAGCACGAAGGGCAGGTCGCCGTAGAGGGCGAGCATGTGCCGGATCAGCGCCTGCTTGTGGTCGGTGGCCCGGCGCGGCAGCGGGTGGGTCCAGGACAGGCCCCATTCCCGCAGGAACAGCACCGGGCCCGCCGGGATGCCGTGCCGCTGGAAGAACTCCGACAGCATCTCGTAGAGGCCCCACGGCGCCCGGGAGACGTAGAGCATCGGGTTGCCCTCGCCGCCGCCGGCGCCCGCGTGAAGGGCGCGGTACAGGGCGGTGACGCCCGGGAAGGCGACCCGGCTCTCGGCATCCTCCACGAAGAGGCGCCAGAGCATCTTCAGCTTGTTGGCGACGCCGGTGCGCATGACCGTGTCGTCGATGTCGCTGACCACGACGCAGCGGCAGCGATCGGGCGGGATGAACACCGCGCCCTCGGCGGGGATCGGCGGATCGGCATCGAGCAGGAGATCGACCGCGTGCCAGTCGCCCGTCTCGGCCGGGGGCGTGCGCGGGTGCAGGTGCACGCGGAAATACCCGTCCCGGTCGGTCTCGACCCGCACCGTATCGTCGCCGAACCGGGCCGTGACGCCCGCGCCGGCGATCGTCCGCCGGGCGATGCGGCGGCGCAGGTCGCGCCACTGCGCCCGCAGGGATTCGGGATCCTCGCCGGGTATCCCCGGCGACTGCCGGAAGACGCGGCCGATCAGGAACACCTCGTCCCGTGACCCGTAGCCGCGGTAGGGCTCGACCACGAGCCCGCCGCGGCCCTTGCCGCCATATCCCTGCGCGCGGCGGACCGGCCGGGTGAGAACCCGCAGCGCCTTGGTGGCGCCCCTGCGCGCGCGCGAGGCCATCGTGACCGGCCGCCGTTGGGCGCTCAGGCCTGCGGCAGTTCGGGGCTGAGCCCCATCGCGTCGAGGCCTTCCTCCAGGAGATCGCCGGCGTCGGGGCTGCCGAGCAGTTCCCGCACGGCGCCCTCGCCGGCGGCCTCGCGCTCGCGGGCGAAGCGCACCGCCTCGCTCCACTCCTCCGGTTCCATATCGCCGCGTCCGACGTAGAGGAGGGCGAGCAGCTCGGCCCGGGAATCGTCGTCGAGCCCGGCGATCACGCCCCGGACCTCGGATTCCGTCGCGTCGTCGGTGCCGGAGATCAGGACGTCGGTGGCGCCGTCGTCGATGGGGTTCGAGCCCGAATCCGGGTCGGTGTTGCCCTCCTTCACCTCGATGGCGCGCAGCCGCATGACGATGTCGGTGACGGTTTCGACGGCGATATCCATGCGCTGATCTCCGGACGATGACGGGGTCGGGCAAGCGGGGCCCTCAAGCCGCGACAACGGGCGAGCGGGCGCCGGGTTCGCCCCCATCCCCATCGAAGGCGGCTTGCGTGGTCCGCGCCACTTTCCGGCTCAGCAACCCTGGGATAGAGGCTGCGGAACTATTCCGACACCCGGATCGACATCGGCGATAGACGTGATTTTAGTAAAGACCCCCAAGACGTCGCCTGCCGATACCGTCATTCCCCTTGCACGCGGCGCCGAGGCCCGGCGGCGCTCGCGCGGGCGCCGCCGGGCGCTCGCGGCCCTCGCGGCTTTCTCGGCTCTGGCCGGATCCGCGCTGGTCGGGACGCGATCCGCCGAGGCCCGGCCCGCGAGCTACGAGGGCAGCGCGCCGAGCTGCTTCCTGACCGGCGGCGGCGCGCTCGAGATCTGCCGCGAGGGCTCGGAGGCCGAGGGCGTCCTGATCGCGCCGGCCCCGTGCGCCTTCGTGCGCGGCGTGCAGATCCTGCGGCTCGCCCGCTCCGAGGCGCCCGGCCCGCTCCAGGCCGTGTTCCAGGGTCAGACTCCGGCGGCGTCCCGCCGGGACGAGCCCTGCCCGGAGCGCCGAGCCACGGACAGCCGCGACGGCGGCGCCCTGCGCACCGGTCGCACCTTCGAGGCCCTGGTCACGACGCTGCCGCCCTCGGCCGACCGGTTCTGGGTCGACCTGCCGGAGGAGCGCGCCCGGACGCGCGGCTGGTCCGAACCGACGCCGTCCGCCGAGGGCATCGGCCCGCGCGACCCGATCGCCGTGACGGGCCGGACCTGGGCCGGCGAGGCCTACAGCTACGTCTTCCTGCTCGGGCAGGAGCGCGTCGGCGTCACGGGCGGCGACGCGGCCGAGGCCGGGCGCCGCGGCCGGCGTCGGCGGGCGGAGCGGGACGAGCCCGCGACGGGTCCGGCCGACGTCCGGCGCCGCGTCCAGATCGAGGCGCGCACCCTCGACTTCCAGACCTTCGAGATCCGGACCCGGACCGCCGACGGCTACGGACTGGCCTGGACGCCGTTCGAGGCCGGCGCGGGCCGCGGGCGGCGCAGCGACCCGCCCGTCCCCGCCGCGGTGGTCGACGAGGCGGGCAAGCCGGTCACGTCGGCCTGCACGGCGCCGGCCTTCGAGACCCACGGACTCGCCGGCTCGATCAGCGTCGTCGACCGCACCTATCACTACGTCTACACCGACGTGCTGCCCGAGGATTGCGGTCTCGCCCCGGAGAAGCGCCGCACCGGGCTGTTCCTGCGCACCGCCCAGGACCTTTCGGGACCGAAGGTCTGGTCGACGGCGCGCAAGCTCGCCGGGCCGCTGCCGCCCGGAACCCTCGTGCGGGTGGCCCGGGCCAAGGGCATGCAGCGCTGGGCGGTCTCCTACACGTGCCAGCGTCCGGCCAACGCCCCGGGCGGCCCGGTGGCGGATATCTGCCTCCAGTACACCGCCGACCTGAACCTCGACGGGATCGGCGCCCTCAAGCTCTACGCCGATCCGGTGGAGGCGGGCCGGTCCGCCGCCTACCTCGGGCTGCGCTCGGGGGGCGACGGCAGCGGCCGGTACGACCGGAGCGCGCATTTCTGGATGACCGACGCGGAGGGCAACCTCGACACGCCGGGGATCTACCCGAACAAGGCGGGCTTCCTGACCTGGCTCGACCGGCTGGCCCCGGCCGCCTCCGGGCGCGACACGTCGAGCCTGTACGGGCGGCCCGTCTACTGGGCGACGTGGACGGTGCGCCCGATCGGCGCGCAATAAGTCGCAGGAGGCGCTATATGGGCGGCCGACAAGCCGCTCGAGGCGTGCCTGACGGACCCGATGGAAACCCATATCGACCTGTGGTTCGCCGCGAGCATCGTGGCGATCTCGTTGCTGCTCTCGGCCTTCTTCGCGGGCGCGGAGACCGCCTTCACGGCCGCCTCGCGGGCCCGGATGCACGCCCTCGAGCAGGCGGGCGACCCGCGCGCCGCGATCGTCAACCGCATCCTGGCGATCCGCGAGCGCTTCATCGGCGCGATGCTGATCGGCTACAACATCGTGGCGATCGGCGCCTCGGCCTTCACCACCAGCGTGCTCACCGCGCTGTTCGGCAAGAGCGGCGTCATCTACGCGACGGTCGGCATGTCGGTGCTGGTCATCGTCTTCGCCGAGGTGCTGCCGAAGACGCTGGCGATCTCGAAGCCTGACCGGGCCGCGCTGCTCACCGCCCGCCCGGTGGCCTTCGCGGTGGCGCTGATGGGCCCGCTGGCCATCGCGATCGAGCACGTGGTGCGGCTGATGCTGAAGCCGTTCGGCGTCACCATCGGCGAGCACCAGTCGATCCTCACCGCCGCCGAGGAGCTGCGCGGGCAGGTGGCGCTGATGCACCGGGAGGGCGGCGTCGCCAAGGCCGAGCGGGACATGCTGGGCGGCCTCCTCGACCTGTCGGACCTGTCGGTCTCCGACGTGATGGTCCACCGCACGAAGATGCGGGCGATCGACGCGGACCAGCCCTCCGAGGACATCGTCCGGGCGGTGCTGTCCTCGCCCTACACCCGCATGCCGCTGTGGCGCGGCACGCCCGAGAACATCGTCGGCGTCCTCCACGCCAAGGACCTGCTGCGGGCGCTCGACGCCGCGGGCGGCGACGCCTCCGGCCTCAAGGTCGAGGCGCTGGCCCTGGAGACGTGGTTCGTGCCGGGCACGACGTCGCTGCGCGCCCAGCTCAAGGCCTTCCTGACCAAGAAGACCCACTTCGCCCTGGTGGTCGACGAGTACGGCGAGGTGATGGGGCTCGTGACCCTGGAGGACATCCTGGAGGAGATCGTCGGCGACATCGCCGACGAGCACGACGTCACCGTCTCGGGCGTGCGCCCGCAGGGGGACGGGTCGGTGAACGTCGACGGCGGCGTGCCGATCCGCGACCTGAACCGGGCCATGGACTGGAACCTGCCCGACGAGGAGGCGACCACGATCGCCGGCCTCGTCATCCACGAGGCCCGGACCATCCCGGACCAGGGGACGGCCTTCAACTTCCACGGCTTCCGCTTCCAGGTGCTCCGGAAGGCCAAGAACCGCATCACCACGCTGCGCATCACGCCGCTGACCGCGGCGGGGATCCAGGCCGCCGCGCTGCCGGACGCGCAGCGCGACGCGGTGTGACGGCGGCCCTCTCCGCGGCCGGCTTCTCGATGCGCGTTCCCACACCGGACGCCGTCAGTCCGGGGCCGCGAAGCGGGGCCCGGAATCCGGAGCCGTCGACGGGCCTAGGTCTGCAGCGACGGTGCTCCGCGAGTCAGGGTCCGCCTGCGGCGCCCCGGACTGGCGGCGTTGGCCTCCCCACTCTCCGAGGCCCGCGGCAGGCCACTTACGCCGGCATCGCCTCCAGACCCTCGGCGCGGATCCAGTCGCGGGTGCGGTCCAGCGCGCGGCCGAGCCGGTCGAACAGCGCGTCGATCTCGTCCGGCGCGATGATGAGCGGCGGGCAGACGGCGACCCGGTCCCCCGCGAGCGCGCGCACGATCAGCCCCTCGCCCTGCGCGAAGGCGACGCAGCGGGCCGCGACCCCCTTCTTCGGGTCGTACTGCCGCTTCGTGGCCTTGTCGGCGACGATCTCCAGGCCGCCGATCAGCCCGAGCCCGCCGGCCTCGCCCACGATGTCGTGCCCGGCGAGGGCCGACAGGCGGCGCTGGAACTGCGGCGCCTTCTCGGCCGCCCCCTCGATCACCCGGTCGCGGCGGTAGATCTCGATCGCCTTCAGCGCCACCGCGGCGGCCACCGGGTGCCCGGAATAGGTGGTGCCGTGGCCGAACGTGCCGATCTTCTCGCTCTGGCCGATCAGCGCCTCGTAGAGCGGCTCGTCGATGCTCACGCCGCCGAGCGGCATGTAGGCCGAGGTCAGGGCCTTCGCGAAGGAGATCGAATCGGGCCGGGCCCCCAGCGCCTCGCTGCCGAACCACGTGCCGAGCCGGCCGAAGCCGCAGATCACCTCGTCGGCGATGAACCGGACGTCGTACTTCGCCAGCACCGCCTGGATCGCCGCGAAGTAGCCCCGCGGCGGCACGATCGCGCCGCCTGCGCCCATCACCGGCTCGGCGATGAAGGCCGCGACCGTGTCGGGGCCCTCGCGCAGGATCGTCTCCTCCAGCTCGGCGGCGAGGCGCGCCGAGTAGGCCTCCTCGCTCTCGCCCGGCTCGGCGCCCCGGTAGTGGTGCGCGGGCGAGACGTGCAGGAAGCCCGGCAGCGGCAGGTCCCAGTCGGCGTGGTTCGCCGCGAGCCCGGTCATCGAGGCGCTCGCGACCGTGACGCCGTGATAGCCCTTCTGGCGGGCGATGATCTTCTTCTTCTGCGGCCGGCCCAGCGCGTTGTTGTAGTACCAGGTCAGCTTGACCTGCGTGTCGTTGGCCTCCGACCCCGAGGAGGTGAAGAAGATCTTCGAGGTCGGGACCGGCATCAGCTCCTTGAGCGTCTCGGCGAGCTCGATGCCCGGATCGTGGCTGCGGCCGGAGAACAGGTGCGTGAAGGGCAGGCGCGCCATCTGCGCCCGGGCCGCCTCCACGAGCTCCGCGTTCGAGTAGCCGAGGGCCGTGCACCACAGGCCGGACATGCCCTCGATGTAGGAGCGCCCCTCGGTGTCGTAGACGTGCACACCCTCGCCGCGCTCCAGGACCAGCGGGCCGGTCTGTCGGTGCGTCGACAGGTTGGTGTAGGGATGAAGGACGGTTTCGACGTCGCGGGTCGCGAGGTTCGAGAGCATGGTTCGCAAGGTCCTCGTGCGCGGGTGACCGTCGCCACACTACCGACCCGATGCCCCGGCAGGTAGCCCGGAGGATCCGCGGCCGGCCGTTGCCGGACGCATGCCGTCAGCACCGCCCCCAGAACCGTCCCTCGCCGCGCCCGACCGATGCTCAACCCGGAAGCCTACGTCGCACAACCCGCCCCCGGCCGCGCCTGCGGCGCCTGCACGCTGTGCTGCAAGGTCTACGACGTGCCCGCGGTCGAGAGCGTCGCGGGCACGTGGTGCCGCCACACCAGGGCCGGCCAGGGCTGCGCCATCCACGCCACTCGCCCGGACCATTGCCGGGCGTTCCACTGCCTCTGGATGACGGAGGGCTGGCTCGGCCCGGAATGGAAGCCGGATCGCGCCAAGATGGTGCTGAGCCTCGATCCGCTCACCCGCAACATGAACGTGCAGGTCGATCCCGGGCAGGCGGGCGCGTGGCGGCGCGAGCCCTATTACGGCCAGCTCAAGCGCTGGGCCGCGGCCTCGGTGCCCCTGCGGCGGCACGTGCTGGTCCACGTCAACAAGAGCACCACCGTCATCCTGCCGGACCGCGACGTCAGCCTCGGGATCGTCGGCGCCGACGAGCGCATCGTCACCACCGACCGCATGACGCCCCAGGGCCCGAGCTTCGACGTCCGGAAAGTGCCGGCCTGAACCGGGCGACGGCCGAGCGGCTGGGCCCGCGAAGCGCGGCCGGCTCAGCGCTCGGCGCCGGACTGCCTCTGCATCACCGGCGATCCGACCACCTGGGCCGTCATCGGGCCTGAGAGCCTCGGCCGGGATCCCGGCGCCGCGCCGCGGGCCGACGCCATGTCGCGACGCGCGAGCCTTGCGGATCCGGCCGGTTTGCCCGAGTGATCGGGCATGACGACCGTTCACGATTTCAGCGTCTCCGCGGCCGACGGAACGCCGTACCCGCTCGCGCAGCATCGCGGTCAGGTGCTGCTCATCGTGAACACGGCTTCCCGCTGCGGCTTCACCCCGCAATACGAGGGGCTCGAGGCGCTCTGGCGCCGGCACCGGGACGCGGGCCTGGCGGTCCTGGGCTTCCCCTGCAACCAGTTCGGCGCGCAGGAGCCGGGCGACGCTGCCGAGATCGCGAGCTTCTGCACGCTGCGCTACGACGTGAGCTTCCCGGTGCTCGGCAAGGTCGCGGTGAACGGGGCCGGAGCCGACCCGCTCTTCGCCCATCTCACCCGGGCCCGCGCCGGGCTGTTCGGCACGCGGGCGGTGAAGTGGAACTTCACTAAATTCCTGGTGGGACGCGACGGCCGGGTCATCGCCCGCTTCGCCCCCGGGACGAAGCCCGCGGCCCTGGAGGCAGAGATCCAGGCGGCCCTGGCCGCCTGAGCCGCGCCGGCGTCAGACGGCGTCGAGATCCGCGGCCTCGGCCGAGGGGATGCGGCGCGCGTCGACCCGTTCGCGCGCGCGCAGCACCGTCCGCAGAGGCGCGATCGGGAACGGACGCACCGACTCGCGCAGGATCCCCGCCAGGAACCGGATCTCGGCGATCTTGCGCAAGGTCAAGTCGGGCGCACCGGCGCCCTGAGCTCGGCGCTCCAGGTCCGAGAGGGCGTCGAAGAGCGCGCATCGCGCGTCGAGATCCCGCGAAGACTGCTTCGACGCGATCAGATTAGCCAATTCGCCTTCAAAATTGCATCGGACAGGCTGATCGGCACGCATCGTCGACTCGAACACAGTGTGCGTCGACCCTAAAACAGTGTTCGCGCTTTGTCAGCCTCGGACGCGGCGTGAGCGCCGCGAATGCGGGCTTGTTGCGCAATTGCATCTGCGCGACCGCCCCGGACCGTGGGCTCAGGCTCGGTCGCTGGCCCCCACGAACGCGGCGGCCGCCTCGAATTCCGTCCGGCGCGCCTCGAGGCGCGCCTCCGCCTCGGCATCGCGCCCCCAGACGGCGGCCTGGTAGGTCTCGTCGACGTGGGCCGCCTCCCAGGCCTCCGCCGGGGTCAGACGACCCTCGAGGACCGCCAGGGCGATCAGCAGGGAGCCGGTCAGCGTCGTCAGCGTGTGCAGGCCCACCAGCTGGAACGGGTCCGTCACCGCGTTCACCGCCGCGGAGAGGGCCCGGATCGTGTCGTCCGGCTGCGCGACGTGCATGACGCCCTCGCTCAGGATCACGCGCGCGCCGAACGCGTCCCGTGCCCAGGCGAGGATGGGATCCCAGGCCTCCGCCTGGGCCGCCACGAGGCGCTCCGGGTCGCCGGCGCGGTAGGCCACGAGATCGGTGCCCGCGTAGGCGCAGAGATCGGCGGCGACCTCGGCCAGGCGGGGCGTGACGCCGTCGATCGCCGTGTTGGCGAGCCGGGTCAGGGGCATCCGCGCGGGATCGATCGCGGTGTCCTGGGCGCCCCATTCCGCCGCGACACGTTCGGCCAGGGCCCGGTCGGGGAGGCGCAGCGGGTTGCGGGCCGGCGTGTTGGCCGGACGCCCGTCCAGGGTCAGCCGGAATCCATCGGCATCCTCGGAGAAGTCGGCTTCCTTGTAGAACCGCCGGGGCAGGGCCGGCTTGGCGTGGCCGCGGGCTGCCCGGACCGGATCCGGCTTGTCACCGTCGCTCGGCTGCCCGAGCCAGTCTGTCGTCTGATCGCTCATGGAGGCGAGATAGGCGCTTCCGGCCCCGCGCGCGAGCCTCCCGCGCTCAGGCGTCCGTCGCGAGCCCCTCCAGGAGCAGCGCCTCCAGCGCCGCGGCACTCGGGACCACCGTCACGGCCCCGGCGCCGTAGAGCGCGTCCGGAGGATGGTAGCCCCAGGCGACGCCGATCGCGGTGGCACCGGCCGCCACGCCCATGGCGACGTCGAAGGTGGTGTCGCCGACCATCACGGTGGCCTCGGGCTCGCAGCCGGCCTCGCGGATCGCCTGCTGCAGCATGGTCGGATCCGGCTTCGACGGCGCGTCGTCGGCGCTCTGGGTCGTGGCGAACCAGCCCGCCCAGCCGTGATGCGCGATCAGCCGGTCGACACCGCGCCGCGACTTCCCGGTGGCGAGGCCGATCAGCACGTCGGAGCGCGCGTGCAGCCGGGTCAGCAGGTCGGCCATGCCGGGGAACAGGGGCTCCTCGTGGGCGGGGTCGAGCCGCAGGCGGTTGTAGGCCTGCTTGTAGCTCTCCGAGAGTTCCGCGACCGGCCCGTCCTCGCCGACCAGGCGCCGGAACGCCTGCGGCAGCGACAGGCCGACCACCGACAGAGCCTCCCGTCGCCCGGGCGCCGGCAGGCCGTTCTCCGCGAACGCCACCTCCTGGGCCGCCACGATCAGGTGCTGACTGTCGACGAGGGTGCCGTCGACGTCGAAGACGATGAGCCTCATCGCGGCCGACGCGCCGCGAGCCGCGCCGCGAGCAGCCCCGACGGCGCGGGCGGGCGGATCCCGCTCTCCGTCACGGCTTCCGGCCCGGCTGTGCCGGCGCCGCCGCGGCGGGCTGCCCGCCGGGGACCCGGGTCCGCTCGTAGCCGAGCCGGCAGCGGATCAGGAAGCGCCGGCGCTTGCCGCCGCGCAATCCGCGCTGGTGCGAGGCGCGGTTGCACGCCGCGTAGGAGCGCCGCCGGCGCTCCGCGCGGGCACTGTTGGCCGTGCGCGGGGCGGCCTGCGCGGGCGCCGCGCCGGGTGCGGGCGCAGTGGCCGGATGCGGGGCCGCCGTCTCGGGCGGGTGGGTGCCGTTCGCCGTCGGCGCCGGCCTGGTCGTCTCGCCCGGTGCGGCATGCGCGATCGGCCCGGTGAGGCACAGGGCGGCGAGGCAGGCCAGCATCGCGAGCTTCATGTGTCAGGGTCTCGAACCGCCGGGAACAGGCCCCGCGGCGGATCGGCGGGGCGCGGGGCAGCATATGAGGCGGCGCGGCCGGTTGCCAAGGCATGCGTCGCGCGGGACGCCCGGATGGTACCCCGGTTTCACCGGGATGCCGCGGCGCGACAGGGCGCTCGCGGGAGGGTTAGTGCGGTGACAGGAAGGGTGATCCGGCGATGAACCTCGTGCTGCTGCCCGGCTTCATGACCGACACCGACCTCTGGTCGGACATCGTCGGACGCCTCGCCGAGGTCGGTCCGATCACGCACGGCGATCTCACGCGCGACGCCGCCATCGCCGACATGGCGCGCCGCGTCGCCGCGGAGGCGCCCGCGCTCTTCGGGCTCGTCGGCTTCTCCATGGGCGGCTACGTCGCCCGCGCGGTGGCGCGGCTGGAACCGGACCGTGTGGAGGCGCTCGTCCTCGTCGCGACCTCGTCGCGCGCCGACACGCCCGCCCAGGCGCGCCGGAAGGCCGCCGCAATCGCCCATATCCGCCAGCAGGGCTACCGGGGTCTCAGCCGCGCGGCGATCCTCCAGTCGGTGCACCCGGACCGGGCCGGCGACGGGGCCCTCCTGACCCGGATCCGGCAGATGGGCGACCGGCTCGGCGGGGAGGTCTTCCTGCGCCAGGCCAGGCGGGCGCGGGAATCAGACCGCGACCGCCTCGGCGCGATCGGCTGCCCGACCCTGGTCGTGGCGGCGGCTCAGGACGCCCTGCGGAGCCTCGACGAGGCAAGGGAACTCCGCGACGGCATCCCGGGCGCGACCCTGACGGTGATCGACGGGTCGGGACACATGCTGCCGTTCGAGGCCCCGGACGCCCTCGCCGACGCGATCGTGCCCTGGCTGCGGGCTCAGGCCTCCGGAGCCTCGACGATCGGGTCGTAGCGGGCGGCGTCGAAGCCCAGGAGGTTCCAGCTCTGGGCCATGTGCGGCGGGAGCGGCGCGCTCACGTCGATCGGCTTGCCGGTCCGCGGGTGCGGGATGACGATCCGCCGGGCGAGCAGGTGGAGGCGGTTCTGGATGCCGCCCGGCAGCTCCCAGTTCTCGACCGAGAAGTATTTCGGGTCGCCCACGATCGGGTGGCCGATATGGGCCGCGTGGGCGCGCAGCTGGTGCGTGCGGCCGGTGACCGGCTTGAACGACAGCCAGGACAGCTTCTGGGCGGCCTGATCGACCATCGCGTAGTAGGTCAGCGCGTGGCTCGCGCCCTCGTCGCCGTGCTTGGCGACGCGCATCCGCGCGTCGGCGTCGGTGGGCTCCTCCTTGGCGAGGTAGGTCGAGACGCGTCCCTGCCGGACCCGCGGCACGCCCGCGGTGAGCGCCCAGTAGATCTTCCGCGCCGCCCGGGACCGGAAGCTCTTGGCCAGCGTCGCGGCGGCGAGCCGGGTCTTGGCGATGATCAGGCACCCGGCCGTGTCCTTGTCCAGCCGGTGAACGAGGCGCGGCTTCTGGCCGTCCGGACCCGTGAGGGCGGCGAGCAGGCCGTCCACGTGCCGGACCGTCCCCGAACCGCCCTGGACCGCGAGGCCGAAGGGCTTGTTGAGGATCATCATGTCGGCATCCTCGTAGAGGATCAGCGACCGGATGAAGGCGGCGTCGTCCTGCTCGCGGGCGGCGCTGCGCGGCCGCTCGGTGGGCTGGTCGAGGCGCAGCGGCGGCACGCGCACGCTCATGCCCGGCTCCAGCCGGTCGTTCGGCTTGGCGCGCTTGCCGTCGACCCGCAACTCGCCCTTGCGGACGATGGTCTGCACGCGGGTGAAGGGCAGGAGCGGGAAGCGGGCGGTGAGGAAGCGGTCGATCCGCATCCCGGCCTCGTCCGGCTCGACGGTCAGGGTCTGCACGCCGGAGGCGAGGGTCGCGGAGGCGGCAGCGCGCTGCTCGCGCCGGGTCGGACCCGGCGCGGGGGCAGAAGCGGGGGCAGGGGCGGTGGCGAGGACCGGGGAGGGGGCCGCCGAGCGCCTGGCCGGCGGCCGGCTGCCGGGCTTGCCCGCCGCGGCATCGCGCGGTGCGGCGGCGTCGCGGCGCGGCTTCGGCGGCCGGGCCGGCGCCGGGGCCGCAGCGGCCTGCGCACCCCAGGGATCGCGGGTGCCGGCATCCTCGCCGCGGTTGCGGGCCGCGCGCTCGGCGGCGTCGCGGGCGCTGGTGCGCGGGCCCGTGCGGGCGCGGCCGTCGGCCTGGGCCTTGCCGCCCCTGAACTTGCTGGTGCTGAACTTGCCGGCCTGAGGCTTGCGCCCCTTCGGCCCGCCACTTTTGGGAGGTCGTGTCGTCATGCTTCCGCCGGCACCCGTCTTCGCGTCGGACGGAGCGTCCGGGCGCGTGGGCCGCGGCGTCGCGGACGTCCGGACCGATGGGATTGCCCGGCTGTAGCATCGCCCGCGCCGAGCGGCAAAGGCGGTGGACCGGCTCGGTCCGTCAGGGCTCCGCACCCCACGCGTCGCGGAGCGGGGCCTTCAGGCCGGCGGGGAAGAGATCCGGACCGCCCGGCACGTCGAGCCCGTCCAGATCGCACCACCGCGCCACGCAAGCGGTGCCGGAATCCTCGTGGAAGACGAAGCGCTCCTGCCCGTCGAACCGCCCCGGCGGCAGGGCGACGGGGAACAGGAACAGCACCTCGTGACCGACCTGCCCCTCATGCGTGAAGATGTTCTCCATGACGCGGGGGCCGCCGAGCACCGAGACGGTGACACCGAGCTCCTCCCGGAACTCCCGGATCAGGGCGTCCTCGACCCGCTCGCCGAACGCGACGCTGCCGCCGAGGGGCCGGACGCCTTTCAGCCGCCCGTCATCCGCGCGGACCTCCGCCACGAGCAGGCTGTTGCCGCGCCGGGGCAGACCCAGCGCCTTCACGCGAATCTCCGCAGGGGGCCGCCAGACCGTCATCCCGCACGGGCTAGCCCGCCGTCGGTGAGGCCGCAACGGGCCGACGTGCCGCGCGCCGATCCACGGCAACAACCGGACATACGGTTGACGCCCGGGCACGCTGCGGCCAAGCTGTGCGCGACGGTTCCCCTCGGGGATCAAAAGGGAACGCGATGAGGGGCTCGCCCCGAAGCCGCGGCTGCCCCCGCAACTGTAAGCGGCGAGCCCTTCACCACCACGTCACTGGGTCACCCCGGGAAGACGGTGCGAGGGCGGCGACCCGCGAGCCAGGAGACCTGCCGTCAGCCGTGGTCACACGCGAAACGCGCCGGGCGGGGTGTCCTGGCGGGTGTCGAGGCGCCGCCAGTCCCGAGGGGAGGCGGTCGCCGAGGCCTCGTTCGCGGTGACGTGCCACAGCAAGCGCGCCCGCGACGCCGTTCCCCATGCCCGTCTCCGCCGTCCCGAACCACTCGAGCCCTGTCGCAGGACGCCGTCGCGCGCCCGCGCAGGCAGAGGCTGCCGGACAGCGGTCGCATTGTAATGTTATTACAATGCTTGTACGACGCGGGGGCCGGCGCGCGCCGTGCACGGACCGCTTCTCCCATGTCTCCATCGACCTATCGCTCCTGCCTCGGCGGGCGGGCCCCGCTCTGCGGCGTTCTCCTCGCGCTCCTCGCCAGTCCGACCGCCGCCCAGGACGCGGTCACCCTGGACGAACTGTCCGTCGCCGGCGCGGGCGGTGACCCGGGCCGCCTCCCGCCGAACGGCCTCAACCTGCGCACGCCCGACCGGACCGCGAGCCGCCTCGGCCTGACGCCGCTGGAGACGCCGGCCAGCCTCGACATCGTGTCGGGCGAGACCGCGCGGCTCCGCGGCCAGGACACGATCGCCGAGGCCGTGACCCAGGACGCGACCGGCATCACCACCATCGCGGCGCCCGGCAACGGCAACGGCGCGTTCACGTCCCGCGGCTTTGCCGGCCCGAACTCGATCCAGCAACTCTACGACGGCACGCGCTTCTACGTCGGCGCCAATACCGTGACCTTCCCGTTCGACACGTGGAACGTCGAGCGGATCGAGGTGCTGCGCGGGCCGTCCTCGGTGCTGTACGGCGACGGCGCCATCGGCGGCGTCATCAACGTGGTGCCCAAGAAGCCGGTCTTCGTGCCGATCAACGCCGCCCGCGCGGTCATCGGCACCGACGGGGTCGCGCGGCTCGCCCTCGATTCCGGCGGCCCGCTGGGCCAGGCGGAGTACGGCGACACCTTCGCGTACCGCCTCAACGTCAGCGGCAACCGCGCCGACGGCTGGATGCGGCCGGAGGGCGATTTCCGCAACCTCGCCGTCTCCGCAGCCCTGCTGTTCCGGCCGAGCGCCGACCTCGCCTTCACCCTGAGCCACGATCTCGGCTACCAGGAACCGGCCCGCTACTGGGGCACGCCGCTCGTCGAGGGACGCATCCCGGATCTCATCCGGTTCAACAACTACAACGTCCGCGACGCGAAGATCACCTGGGCCGACAACTGGACCCAGCTCAAGACCGAGTGGTCCCCCTCGGCCGACATCACGATCCGCAACACCGCCTACCGGCTCACCAGCCGGCGCCACTGGCTCGACGTCGAGCAGTACAGCTACAACCGCGGCACCGGGCTCGTGGACCGGGGCGACTACCTGGAGATCTACCACAGCCAGGAGCAGGTCGGAGACCGCCTCGACGCGACCTTCCGGGGCAGCCTGTTCGGGTTGCCGAACCAGTTCGTGGCCGGCTTCGACGTGAACCACATCGATTTCCGCCACACCAACAACTTCTACTTCGACCAGACCACGAGCGTCCCGCTCACCGGCTACGATCCGGGCCTGTTCCCGCAGAACGGGCGGGCCCGTCCGGCCTACGCCACGCAGACGAGCCAGGCCTCGGTCTTCGCCGAGGACCGGCTGATCCTGTCGGACAAGCTCTCGTTCCTCACCGGCGTGCGCCTCGACGTGCCGACGCTGAACCGCGAGGATCTGCAGACCGGATCGCGGTTCGAGAAGACCTACCGGGCGCTGGGCTACCGGTTCGGCCTCGTCTACAACCCGACGCCGGACAGCGCGCTCTACGCCCAGTACAGCTTCGCCACCGACCCGGTGAACAGCCTGATCACGCTGTCGCAGTCGCTGGCCGGCTTCAAGCTCGCGACCGGCGATCAGGTCGAGATCGGCGCCAAGGGGCTGGCCTTCGACGGCGCCCTGGAATGGACCGTGGCGGGCTACCGGATCGTCAAGGACAACCTGATCTCGGCGATCCCCGGCCAGCCGACGCTCTCGACGCAGGTCGGGAGCCAGTCCTCGCAGGGCTTCGAGCTGGCGCTGGGCTGGCGGTTCGCGCCGGGCTGGCGCCTCGACGGCAACCTTGCGCTCCTCCACGCGCAGTACGACCGGTTCGACCAGACGGTGGGCGGCGCCACGGTCTCGTATGCCGGCAACCAGCCGATCGACGTGCCCGAGCGCGTGGCCAACCTCTGGCTGACCTGGGACGTCGCCCGCGACTGGACCGCGCGGGTCGGGCTGCAGAACGTCGGGCAGGTCTACAGCGACTTCGGCAACACGGCGCGTCGCCCGGCCTACAACCTCGTCAACGTGGTCCTCGACCATCAGGTCACGGCGGAGTCGCGCCTGTCCCTGCGGGTCTACAACCTGTTCGACAAGGTCTACGCGATCTCGGGCAACGCCGTGAACGGGGTCGGCACCAACTGGCTGCTCGGGCGCCCGCGCTCGGTCGAGGTCGCCTACACGGTGACGTGGTGAGCCTGCCGCGCCGGCTCGGCAAGGCGGGACGGCGCTGGCTGCTCCTGTTCCACCGCTGGGCCGGAATCGCCGCGGGGCTGCTCTTCGCCCTGTGGATCGGTTCCGGGCTGGTGATGCTCTACGTGCCGTTCCCGGCGCTCACCGCGGCCGAGCGCCTGTCACGGCTCGGCCCGATCGCCTGGGACCAAATCATGGTCTCGCCGGATGACGCTCTCCGCGCCGGCGGCCTCGGCGGCGTGCCGGCCGCCTTCGGCCTGGAGATGCGGGGCGGGGAGGCCATCTACCGGATCGCCGACCGCGACGGCGGCCGGGCCACGGTCTCGGCGCGGACCGGCGCGCGCCTCGGGCCGGTGACGCCGGAAGACGCGCGGCGTCTCGCGGGGGAGGGGACGCTGGAGGCGCGCGTCGAGCCGGTCGAGCGCGACCAGTGGACCGTCACGGCCCGGTACGACCCGCTCCGCCCCTTCCTGAAGGTCGCCCTCGACGACCCGGCGGGGACCGAACTCTACGTCTCGCGGGTCACCGGCGAGATCGCCCTCGACACGACCCGGTCCGAGCGGGCCTGGAACTGGGTCGGCGCCGTGGCGCACTGGATCTACCTCACGCCGCTGCGCGCCCGGGCGGAGCTGTGGCGGACGGTCCTGCTGTGGCTGTCGGGCCTCGCCGCCCTGGGGGCGCTGAGCGGGCTGGCGATCGGGATCTGGCGCCTGCGCCTCCGGCGGCGCTACGCGGGCGGGGCCGTCACGCCCTATCGCGGGCTCGCCCGCTGGCACCACCTGTTCGGCCTCGCCGGCGGGATCGGACTCAGCACCTTCATCCTGAGCGGCTGGATCTCGATGAACCCGAACCGCTGGTTCGCGTCGACCGCGGCGCCCGACGCCATCCGCGCCGCCTATGCCGGACAGCCGCAGGGCCTCGGCCTCACCGCCGAGGCCCTGCGCGGCTTCGCGGGGCCCGGGACGCGAGCGCTGCGCTTCGCCGCGATCGGCGGAGCATGGTGGATCGTCGCCGACGGCCCGGCCGGCGTCCCGGCGCGCCGCGCGGATGACGGCGCGGCCCTCGATGCCGCCGCGATCGCGCGTGCCGCGGCCCCGACGCTGCCCGGCGGCGGGTTGCGGGCGGCGGAGCGCCTGAGCGCCTACGACCTGTACTGGTACCCGCACGGGTCCGATCCGCGGCCGCTCCCGGTGCTGCGCCTGCGGTTCGGCGACCCGGACGCCACCTGGCTCCACGTCGATCCCCGGGACGGAACCATCCTCCAGCGCCTGGACCGCTCCGGCCGGATCAACCGCTGGCTGTTCGACGCGGCGCACCGCCTCGATCTGCCCGGGCTCACAGGCAACCGCCCGCTCCACGACGCGGCCCAGTGGATCCTCAACCTCCTGGCGGCCGGGATCGCCGTGACGGGGATCGTCGCGGGCTGGCGCAGGCTGCGCCGCGGCCAGCCGGCTCCGAAACCTCGATGACCGACGCGGCCCTCAGAACCGCGCGGTCAGGAACAGCCGCACGTTCCGCCCCGGCAGCAGGATCTCGTCCTTCTTGAACGAGGTCGAGTTGCGGATGTCGTCGTTCAGGAGGTTGCGGCCCTGGACGCCGAGGGTGATCGCGCTCGCCCCGTAGACCGCGGGATCGACGGCCTTGGTGTAGCTCAGCTCGGCGCGCAGGTCGTCGTAGCCGGGGGTCGGCGTCTCGTACACGGCCGTGGCGTCGTGGCTGAAGGCGTGGAGCAGGTTCACCCGCGCGAACCACCCGTCGGCCCGCAGGTAGACGCCGCCGCCGAGCCGGTAGGGCGGGATGCGCGGCACGTTCGCGCCGTTGTCGAACTGGGCGCGGACGAAGTCGAACTGCGCCTCGACGCCGGCGAAGCCGTTGCCCACCGGCACGAGGTCGTACTGGCCGATGATCTCGGCGCCGTAGAAGGTCGCGTTCTGCTGCTGGTAGACGATCTGCCGGTTGTCGGTGCCGACGCCGCAGGACGCGAAATCGTCGTCGCAGGTCAGGCCCGTGTAGTTCCGGTAGATGAAGCCGGTGTAGCGCGTGAAGTAGCCGGTGGCGTCGAGGCGGAACGGCCCCTCGGCCCGCCGGATGCTGGCCTCGACGGTCCGGGCGCGCTCCTTCTTGAGATTCGGGTTGCCGATCTCGAAGGTCGCGGTGGCGTCGTGCGGGCCCTGCGAGAACAGCTCGTAGCCCGTGGGCCCGCGCTCGACGTAGGAGCCGGTGAGGCTCGCCACGAAGCCGTAGGGCAGGTCCTGCAGGGCGCCGATGCTGGCGCTCTTCGGGGCGAAGCGCCGGGTCCGCGCGTACTGGAACGGCTCCTGGCCGTCGACCGGCACGTAGTCGGAGGGGAACTGGGCCGCCGTGCTCGACAGCCGGTCGACCTCGTAGCGCCCGGCCGCCTGCAGCCGCGTGCCCGGACGCAGTTCCAGCTCCTCGAACAGGTAGACCGCGTTCGCGCGCGACTCCGTCTTCGGCAGGAACGATTCGAGCTGCGTGTTGATCACGCGCCGGTCCGACTGGAAGCCGAGCGCGCCGGTGAGCTTGCCGAACGGGGTGAAGACCGGGACGTGCTGGAGTTCCAGGCGCCCCTCGGCCTCGCGGTTCTTGAAGATCGCCTGGACGCCCTCGATCCCGTCGTCGCCGATCCCGACCTCGTTGTGACGGTAGACCGAGTAGCCCGCCCAGTAGCGGATCACCTCGAAGGGCCCGTCGAGCGGGCGGTACTCGCCCCGCGACAGGACTCGGTCCTGGTTCGGGGTCAGGCGGGTCCGGTCCTGCTCGGCGACGCCGCCGGGGATCGCGTAGACCGCGTCGTAGTGGCTGAAGGAGATGCCCACGAAGCCGCGGTCGCCGATCGCCGAGATGCCGACCGCGCCGCCCTGCGACTCGTTGTAGGAGTTGCGCTGGATCCCGCCGGGGATCGCGTAGCTGTCGTTCGCGGTCCTGAAGCCGTCGGCGTGGACCGCGATGCCGTCGCCGCCGGCATCCACCGTGGCGGCGCCGAGGCGGCCGTTATCCACGCTGGAGAAGCCGCTGGTGACTTGGCCCTGCACCCCGTTCGCCGGGATGAAGGTCGGCACCCGGTTGTTGTCGGCCGAGACGACGCCGCCGATGGCCCCCGAGCCGTAGCGCAGGGTCGCGGGGCCGCGGATCACCTCGATCCGGTCGGCGACCAGCGGGTTGACCGGCACGGCGTGGTCCTCGCCGAGGTCGGACACGCCGCCGTTGACGATGCCGTTCTCCTGGATCCGCACCCGGGCATTGTCGAGGCCGCGGATGATCGGCCGGGACGCTGCCCCCGGCGCGTAGGTCGTGCCCGAGATGCCCGGCCTGTCGAACAGGGCGTCACCCAGGGTCCGCGGCTGGTCGCGCGCGATCTGGTCCTGGGTCACCACCGTCACCGGTGAGAACGTGTTGGTCGCCACCGGCAGGACGCCGATCGGCACGGCGGCATCCGCCGCGACCGCGCCGCGCGACGGCTGGATCGGGCTCGGGCTGGTGACGCTGAGCTCGTCGAGGGCGACGGCCTGCTGCGCCCGCACGGCGGACGGTGTCAGGAGGCCGACGCAGACGGTCGAGGACAGGACCGTGCTGGCGAGGAAACCGAAGCGGCGCGAGGGAAGCATCGAGACTCACACAGTGTTATATCGTTTCATTGTTGCGGCGCGTCGCTTCGGTGCAAGCGTTAATCCCAAGCGCGCCGGACACCGCGGAGAAACGTTACATCGTTGCAACAGCGGCTTGGCCTGCGCTCCCGTCCAGCTCCTTGAAACAGGTTGACTTTGAAATGTTATAACATTTTGATCATGACATGACCCAGCACGACACCCGCCTTCCCGTCACCGTCCTGTCCGGCTTCCTCGGAGCCGGGAAGACGACCCTGCTCAATCACGTGCTCAACAACCGCGACGGCCGCCGCGTCGCGGTGATCGTCAACGACATGAGCGAGGTGAACATCGACGCCGACTTGGTCCGTGCGGGCGGGGCCGACCTGTCCCGGACCGACGAGACGCTGGTCGAGATGACCAACGGCTGCATTTGTTGCACCCTGCGCGACGATCTGCTCGCCGAGGTCCGGCGGCTGTCGGAGACGGGGCGGTTCGACTACCTGCTGATCGAGGGGACCGGCATCGCCGAGCCGCTGCCGGTCGCCTCGACCTTCTCGTTCCGCGACGAGGCCGGCCGCTCGCTCTCGGATCTCGCGCGGCTCGACACGATGGTCACGGTGGTCGACGCGGTGAACCTGCTCAAGGATTACGGCTCGGCCGCCTTCCTGCGCGAGCGCGGCGAGACCGCCGGCGCCGAGGACACGCGCACGCTCGTGGACCTGCTCGTGGAGCAGATCGAGTTCGCCGACGTGGTGGTGATCAACAAGGCGCACGACGTCTCCGCCGAGCACCTCGCGCTGGTCCGCTCCGTCGTGCGCGGCCTGAACGCCGATGCCCGGATCCTCGAGACCGATCACGGGCGCGCGCCGCTCGCCGCGATCCTCGACACCGGCCTGTTCGACGAGGAGAAGGCCCAGCAGCACCCGCTCTGGTTCAAGGAACTCTACGGCGCGCACGAGCACGTGCCGGAGACCGAGGAGTACGGCATCGCCTCCTTCGTCTACCGAGCTCGCCGGCCCTTCGACCCGGAGCGCTTCAACGCCTTCGTCAACGCCACGTGGCCGGGCCTGATCCGCGCGAAGGGCCACTTCTGGCTCGCGACCCGGCCGGACTGGGTCGGCGAGTTCTCCCTCGCGGGCGCCGTGGCCCGGGTCTCGGCTATGGGGTTCTGGTGGTCGGCCGTGCCGCGGCGGCGCTGGCCGGAGGCGCCCGAGTTCCAGGCGCGGCTCCAGGATGTCTGGAGCGAGGTCTGGGGCGACCGGCGCCAGGAACTGGTCTTCATCGGCGCCGGCATGGACGCGGCGGCGCTGACGGCGGCGCTGGACGCCTGCCTAATCGAGACCGGTGCGGACCGGGAGCCGTTCGATCCCGCACCCTATCGCGGCCTGCCGGACCCGTTCCCGGCGTGGCGCCGCGCGGCCTGAGGCCGGCGGTCAGGTCGCCAGCGCCTCGGCCTCGTCCTCGGCCTCGATCTCGGCATCCGCCTCGGTCGTCTGACCGGAGGCGCCGGCCGCCTCGGCGAGGCCGCGGGCCGCCTTCCGCAGGAGCTTCCGGAGGCGGCGGCGATCGGTCTTGTCGAGGTGGTCGAGCAGCTCGGCCTCGACCTCCTCCTGGATCCGCTCGATGGCCTCGGCCTTGGCCATGCCGGCCTCCGTGAGCTGGACCCGGACCACGCGGCCGTCGCCCGACTCGGCCCGGCGCTCGACGATGCCGAGGGCGGCGAGCCGCGTCACTGTCTTGGAGGCGGTGGGCGGCCGGACGCGCAGCAGCGCGGCGAGATCGCCCATCGTCATCGTGCCGGCCGCGGCCAGCGCCTGAACCACCTGCTCCTGGCCGGCGAACAGGCCGAGCTTGGCCAGGCGGTCGCCGGTCCGCGCCCGGTGCAGGCGCGCTGCCTGGACCAGGGCCCAGCCGACGCTGCGCACGCCGGGCGGCCTCAGCTTCTTGGACGGGAGGCCGAGCACGGCGGCGGCCCCGTCCTGATGATCGCGCTTCTGCTTGTCGCCCACCGGAGCGCCCGAATTAGAGCCGGCGGCCGCCGGACGATCCTGAATCTGCACCGTCCACCCCCATCAAGCGGCCGCCCAGGTCCCTGTGGCGCCGACCGGTGACGGTGCGATGACGGGTGTGACGCGGAGGCGCGCTCAGCAGTGCATGAGACGCTGGAGACGGTCCAGGATGTCCTCGCCGGTGCAGGGACGGGCGATGAACTCGGCATGTTTCGGCATGCGGGCCGGGTCCGGGGCCGCGCGCCCGGACACGATCAGGATCGGCAATTGCGGCCGCGCCTCGGCCACGGAACTCGCGAGGTCGAAACCGTCGGTCTTTCCCGAGAGCTGCACGTCCGTGACCAGCCCGCAAATGTCCGGACGCGCCTGCAGGATGCTGAGCGCCCGCTCGGCGGAGGCGCACTGGACGGTGTCGTAGCCGCCTTCCTCCAGCACGTCCCCGAGGTCCATGATCGTCAGCGCCTCGTCCTCGACGAGGAGGATTACCGGCCGATCGCCGCTCGAACCCGTCTGCTCGCTCGCCACTGTGTACTCCCTTCAGCAGCGCCCGGCCGCGCGGGCCGCCGCACGCATCTCCAGTCGTAGGCCCAACGGCAGAAACGGTCCCGGGTTGCAGGCGGGCGCCGGCGCTGGTCACGGGAATGTGGAACGCGCAGGCGTCATGTCGATGCCGGCGCCATGTCGGTCACCACCGCGGCGACCGCCTCGATCAGCCGGTCGAGATCCGCCGCGCCGATCGTGAGGGCGGGGGTGAGATAGACGATGTCGCCGAACGGCCGCACCCAGACGCCGCGGGCGAGCAGTTCCGCCTTCAGGACGGCCAGATCGGGCGCCCGCGCGAACTGGACCGCCCCGATGGCCCCGAGGACCCGGACATCCGCCACGCCGGACACGCGCCGCAGCGGCTCCAGCCCCGCGGCGAGGCGCTCCGCAATGGCGCCGGCCTGGGCCAGACGCGGCTCGGTCTCGAACAGGTCGAGACTGGCATTGGCCGCCGCGCAGGCGAGGGGGTTGGCCATGAAGGTCGGGCCGTGCATCAGCGCCGCCGCCGGATCCTCGGACCAGAACGCCGCGAACACCTCCGTGCGGGCGATCGTGGCGGCGAGCGCCATCGTGCCGCCCGTGAGCGCCTTCGACAGGCACAGGATGTCGGGGACGATCCCCGCCTGCTCGCAGGCGAACAGGCTGCCGGTGCGCCCGAAGCCGGTGAAGATCTCGTCGGCGATGAGCGGCAGCCCGTGCCGGCGCGCCAGCCCGGCGACCGTCGCCAGCACCTCCGGCGGGTGCGTCCGCATCCCGCCGGCACCCTGGACCAGCGGCTCGACGATCACCGCCGCCAGGATGTCGCGATGGGCCGCGAGGGCCGCGTCGAGCGCCGCGGTCTCGGCGGCGCTCCGCGGCAGGTCGCAGAAGATCTGGCGCGGCAGGTAGGCCCCGAAGCGGCGGTGCATGCCCTCCTCGGGGTCGCAGACCGACATCGCCCCCATCGTGTCGCCGTGGTAGCCGCCGCGGAACGCGAGGACCTTCGTCCGCCCGCTCACCCCGCGGTTGATCCACATCTGCGCCGCCATCTTGAGCGCGACCTCCACGGCGACCGAGCCCGAATCGCTGAGGAAGACGTGGTCGAGATCGCCCGGCAGCAGGGCGGCGAGCCGCCGGGCCAGGGCCTCCGCCGGCGCGTGGGTGAGGCCGCCGAACATCACGTGGGGCATGCGCGCGAGCTGCTCGGCCACCGCGCCCGCTATGTGCGGGTGATTGTAGCCGTGCACCGCGGTCCACCAGGAGGCGATGCCGTCCACGAGCTCGCGTCCGTCGGCGAGGCGGATGCGGGTGCCCTGGGTCGCGACCGCCTCCAGGGGCGGCGCCGCGAGGCGCATCTGCGTGTAGGGCCGCCAGAGTTGGCCTGCGGGCGTTGCGAGGGTCATGCGTCCGGCATGGTAGGGCCTCGGACGAGGGTCAAGGGTCCGGCACCCGCCGCTTGACTTTGCCGGCGCGGCACCGCCCATCCCCGTCCCCATGGACAGCCTCGACGCCTTCGCCACCGGGAAACTCGACGCCCTCGAGGCCGGCAGCCTCCGCCGGAAGCTGGTGCCGACGGAGCGCGGCTCCGGCGCCGCGGCGGCGCGGCGGGGGCGGGCGCTCGTCTCCTTCTCGTGCAACGATTACCTCGGCCTCTCGCACCACCCGCGGGTGATCGCGGCGGCTCAGGCTGCCGTGGCGTCCCACGGCGCGGGGGCGGGCGGGTCGCGGCTCGTGACCGGCGACCATCCCTATCTCGGCGCGCTGGAGGCAGGCCTCGCCCGCCACAAGGGCACGGAGGCCGCCCTGGTCTTCGGCAGCGGCTACCTCGCCAATCTCGGCATCACCCCGGCGCTCGCCGGGCGCGGCGACCTCGTCCTGCTGGACGAACTGTCCCACGCCTGCATGTGGGCGGGCGCGCGGCTCTCGGGGGCGCGGGTCCTGACCTTCCGCCACAACGATCCCGGCGACCTCGCGGCGCGGCTCGCCGAGCATCGGCCCCACCACGGGCGCGCCCTCGTGCTGACCGAGCGGGTGTTCAGCATGGACGGCGACCGGGCGCCGCTCGGCGACATCCTGGGCATCGCCGAAACCTTCGACGCCTGGACGCTGGTGGACGATGCCCACGGCATCGGCGTGGTCGAGGACGGACCGCGCGCGCCGCTGGAGATGGGCACCCTGTCGAAGGCGCTCGGCTCGTACGGCGGCTATCTCTGCGCCTCGCGCCCGGTCGTCGACCTGATGACGAGCCGCGCCCGCAGCTTCGTCTACACCACCGGCCTGCCCCCGGCCTCGGCCGCCGCCGCCCTGGAGGCGCTGGCGATCCTGGAGGCGGAGCCCGAGCGCCGGGCCCGGCCGCTCGCCCTGGCCCGGCGCTTCACCGCCCGCCTGGGCCTGCCGGAAGCCGAGAGCGCGGTCGTGCCGGTGCTGGTCGGCGAGGCGCATAGAGCGCTCGACATCTCGGCGGCGTTGGAGGCGCAGGGCTACCTCGTGGTGGCGATCCGCCCGCCGACCGTGCCGGCCGGGACGGCGCGGCTGCGGGTCGCCTTCTCGGCGGCTCACGACGCGGCGCAGGTCGATGGTCTCGCCGAGGCTTTGGCGGCCCTGATCGGTTGAGCGCGGGCGCTTCCCGGCCATCGCGCCGATCTCCATATCTGCTGACCGACCAAGCGGCTGCGGACACCGTTCGTCTTCGCGAGCGGAGCGAAGCAATCCCGGGCAGCGCGACCTCTGAGATCGTGGCGCCACACTGGATTGCTTCGCTGCGCTCGCAAAGGCGGTGAGGGCTTCGCGACAACCTGCTAAGGCGTTTCGCGCATCAAGAACCCGATCCGGCCGCCCGGGGTCGGGCGACATCATCGAGAGGACGACGCCATGGACGCCACCGCGCTGCGAGCCCTCCAGGCTCCGATCAAGGACAAGTACCGCACCGCGCCGGACGCGGCGGTCATCACCTTGAAGGCCAGGGGTACGCTGGACGACACCAAGATCGCCTGCAAGGTCGAGACGGGCCGCGCCATCGCGGAGGCCGGGCTGCATCCGGCCACGGGCGGTTCGGGCGCGGAGCTGTGCTCGGGCGACATGCTGCTGGAGGCGCTGGTCGCCTGCGCGGGCGTGACGCTCAAGGCGGTGGCGACCGCCCTGGAGATCCCGCTGCGCGCTGGCACGGTCAGCGCCGAGGGCGACCTCGACTTCCGCGGCACCCTCGGGGTCGACAAGGAGGCGCCGGTGGGCTTCCGCAGCATCCGCCTATTCTTCGAGCTCGACACCGACGCGCCGGAGGACAAGCTCGCGCAGCTCCTGAAGCTGACCGAGCGCTACTGCGTGGTCTTCCAGACCCTCAACCACAAGCCGGAACTGTCGGTATCGGCGACGACGGCCTGACGGGGGCAACATGGCGGGCGGCATCACCCAGGCCGAGTACTGGAACGGCGAGGTCGGGACGCGCTGGGCACGCAATCAGGCCGTCCTCGACGCGATGTTCGTCCCGCTGACGGAGGCGCTCTTCGCCGGCGCGCGGCTCGTCCCGGGCGAGACGGTGCTCGACATCGGCTGCGGCGCGGGCGCCACGACCCTGGAGGCCGCGCGCCGGGTCGGGCCCGGCGGCGGTGTGACGGGCGCCGACATCTCGGCGCCCCTCCTCGCCGTGGGACGGGATCGCGCCGAGGCGGAGCCGCCCGGGGCCGCCCCGATCCGGTTCGTCGAGGCCGATGTCGAGGCGGCCGATCTCGGCCGGTTCGACCGGGTCGTGTCGCGGTTCGGCGTGATGTTCTTCGCGGATTCCGCCCGCGCCTTCGCCAACGTGCGCCGGATGCTCGGGCCGGGCGGCCGGATGACCTTCCTGTGCTGGCGGGCCCTCTCCGACAATCTGTGGGTACGCGTGCCGCGCGACGCGGTGTTGCCGCTCCTGCCGGAGGTGCCGTCGCCGCCGCAGCCCGACACCCCGGGGCCGTTCCGCTTCGCCGAGGCCGACCCGCTCGTCGCGCTCCTGCGCGGCGCCGGGTTCGACCGCGTGGCCTGCGACGCCCTCGACCGCGACATCGTCGTCGGGGAGGGCGAGACCGACGCGGCGGCGACCGCGGCGGCCACCCACGTCTCCCTGAACCTCGGCCCGAGCTCCCACCTCGTCCGCGAGGCCGCGCCGGATCTCCGGGCGCGCGCCGAGGCGGCCGTGGCGGAGGCCCTCCGGCGGCACGCGGCGGGCGGCGCCGTGCGCCTGCGCGCCGCGTGCTGGCTCGTCCAGGCGGGATAGGTCTTGCGCTGCTCGATCTCACCGTCTTCGCGAGCGAAGCGAAGCGATCCAGCCAGCGCTACGATCCCGGACGTCGCGCTGCCCTGGGTCACTTCGCTTCGCTCGTGATGACGAAGGGCGTGACAGCCGCCGAAGAGGTCGACCGGAAACGTTATCAGAGGCCCAGCGCGCCGCCGTCCGAGCGCGGGTCGTGGGTCGCCTCGATCCGCCCGTTCCGGGGATGGCGGACCAGCATGCCGGCATGGCCGAGCGAGTCGATGTAGGGGCCGCCGAGCTCCTCGATCTCGTGGCCGAGGCGGCCGAGGGCCGCGATGCAGGCCGGATCGAACCGCTCCTCGACCTTCACGCTGAGCGAGGGCGCCCCCCAGGTGCGCCCGTAGAGCAGGCGCGGCGCGTCGACCGCGTCCGCCACCGACATCCCGTAATCGGCGTAGCGGGAGAAGATCTGGGCCTGGAACTGCGGCTGGCCGTCGCCGCCCATGCTGCCGTAGCTCATCACCCGCCCGTCGTCGAAGGCGGCGAGCGCCGGGATCAGCGTGTGGAACGGGCGCCGACCCGGCTCCAGGGGGTTCACGGCCTTCGGGTCGAGGGAGAACGACATGCCCCGGTTCTGCCAGCAGATGCCGGTGGCGGGCAGGACCGTCCCGGAGCCGTACTCCCAGTAGACCGACTGGATGTAGGAGACGGCGAGGCCGTCCTTGTCGATCGCCCCCATCCAGACCGTGTCGCCGTGACCCGGATCGGGCAGGGGCACCCGGGCGGCGCGGCCCATGTCGACGAGTGCGGCCTCGCGGGCGAGCCGGTCCGGCGTGAGGAAGGCGGCCGGGTCGTGCCGCAGGCGGGCGAAATCGGTGACCACCCGGTCGCGGATCGCGAAGGCCCGCTTCGTCGCCTCGATCAGCCCGTGATACTGCGCGGTGCTCTCGGGCTCGGCGATGTTCAGGCGGTCGAAGATCCCGAGGATCAGGAGCGCGGCGAGCCCCTGGGTCGGCGGCGGGAAGTTGTACAGCGTCGCGTCGCGGCGGCGGATCGACAGGGGCGCCCGCTCGACCGCCGCGAAGGATTCCAGATCCGCCCGGGTGACCGGCGCGCCGAGGCGCTCCAGGTCGGCGGCGATCTCCCGGCCGATGTCGCCGCGGTAGAAGTCGCCGAGGCCGGCATGGGCGAGCTGCTCCAGGGTGGCGGCGAGCAGCGGCAGGCTCCGGGTCTCGCCGGCCGGGAACGGCTTCCCCTCGTTCAGGAACGTCCGCGCGAAGTTCGGGGCGTCGTGGAGCGTGTCGAGTTCCTGGGGCACGTAGCGCGCCTCCGACGGCGAGACCGGGACGCCGGTCCGCGCCTGCGCGATCGCGTCGGCGAGCAGGGTCTCCAGCGGGAGGCGGCCGCCGAGCGCCCGCGCCAGCTCGAGGGCGAGGCGCCAGCCGCCCACCGCGCCCGCGACCGTCACCATCGCGTCGGGGCCGCGGGCGGGGATCGCGTCGTAGCCCTTCTCGCGGTAGCGCGGGATCGTGGCGAGGCGCCCGGTCGGACCGCAGGCCTCGATGCCGCGCACCCGGCCACCACGCTCGCGCACCAGCCAGAATCCGTCGCCGCCGATGCCGTTCATGTGCGGGTAGACCACCGCGATGGAGGCGGCCATCGCCACCATCGCCTCGATGGCGTTGCCGCCCTGCGCCAGGACGGTCTGGCCGGCCTGGGCGGCGAGGCTGTGGGGCGCGGCGACGGCGGCGGACGTGAAGACGGGAGTCTCGGGCATCGACGGTCCTGTGGTGTACCGGCCGCAGGGTTAGGCGAGCCTGTGCATCCTGCAAAGGCCGGGCGTGGACAGCCACTGCGCCGTGCTATGCTGTTCCCGTGCCGGGACCGTTTGCCGAAGCGGCGGAGCGTGGAGTGCCGATCCGTCCGATCACCGGCGAAGCGCGTGTCGCAAACCGCAGCACCGGGCGCCGCGGCGGCACCCGCGCGCGCGCGTCCGGTCTCGCGCTCGGGCTGGGCCTACTGGTCGCGCCCGCCGCGGCCCAGCAGCACGCGCCCACGGTCTTCGAGGGTGCCGGCGCCGATCCGCGCGTCTCGGTCTCCCAGCCGGAAACCACCAGCCAGGCCTCCGGCGGCTACGTCCGCTCGGTCGAGCCCTATCTCGGCCCGCTCGGCGATCCGCTGGGGATCCGCCCCGTCCTGAAGGAGCGGGGCATCCAGTACAGCCTGACCTACATCGTCGACGTGCTCGGCAACCCGGTCGGCGGCCTGCGGCAGGGCGCGATCGTCGAGGACCGCCTCAACCTGCGCCTCAACCTCGACCTCGACCGGCTCGCGGGCTGGCAGGGGGCGACGGTCCACGCCAACGCCTACTTCATCCACGGCACCGGCCTGTCGCGCTACTACGTCGGCAACCTGCTGACCACGAGCGTCATCGAGGCGCTGCCGTCGACGCGGCTCTACGTGCTCTGGTTCGACCAGAGCCTGATGGACGGCCAGCTCGGGATCCGGATCGGCCAGCAGGCCGCCGATACCGAGTTCTTCGTCAGCCAGACCGCGACCCTGTTCGTGAACTCCACCTTCGGCTGGCCGGCCATCACCGGGCTCGACCTGCCGAGCGGCGGCCCGGCCTACCCGCTCGCGGCGCCGGCGATCCGGGCCAAGTACGCGCCGGGCAACGGCTTCTCCCTGCAGGTGGGGCTCTACGACGGCGATCCGGCCGGCGCGAACCGCCCCGGTCGGGATCCGGAGGCGCAGCGCCTCGACCGCACGGGCACGAATTTCCGCCTGCGCGATCCGGCCCTGATCATCGCCGAGGCGACCTACGCGTACAACATCGCTCCCGGCTCCAGGGGCCTGCCGGGCGACGTCACCCTGGGCGGCTGGCAGCATTTCGGCCGGTTCGACAGCCTGCGCTTCGACATCACCGGCGTGCCGCTCGCCGACCCGAACGCCACCGGGATCGGCCGGCCGGTACGCGGCAATGCCGGCCTCTACGCGATCTACGACCAGACCCTCTACAGGGAATCCGGCAAGGACGACGAGGGCCTGGGCTTCTTCGTGCGCGCCGCGTGGTCGCCCACCCGCTCCAGCCTGATCGACGCCTACGTGGACACCGGCCTCGCCTACAAGGGACTGCTCGACGGGCGCGACGACGACACGATCGGCCTCAGCTTCGCCTACGCCCGCATCGGCGACGATGCGCAGCGGGCCGACCGGGACACGATCCTCTACACGGGCCAGCCGATGCCGCGCCGCCGCGCCGAGGCGGTGATCGAGGCGACCTATCAGGCGGTGGTGGTGCCGGGCTTCACGGTGCAGCCCGACGCGCAGTACGTCATCCGGCCCGGCGCCGGCATCGCCGGTCCGGACGGCCGCCGGCTGCGCAACGCGGCGGTGCTCGGCCTGCGCGCGACCGTGCAGTACTGAGCCGGCCTGCGACGGTGGCACCCGGAACGGTCCCGGGGCTCCGCCTCTTTCAGCAGCATGTTGATTTTCGAGTGGGTCGTCGGCGTCCTGTTCGGCGCCGTCCTCCTGGCCGGCGTCGCGCGCCGGCTCGGTGCGCCGTATCCCGCCTTCCTGGCGCTGGGCGGCGTCGGCCTCGCCTTCGTTCCCGGCGTCCCGAACCTGCGGCTCGATCCCGAACTGGCGCTCGCCCTGTTCCTGGCCCCGGTCCTGCTCGATGCCGGGTTCGACGCCTCCGTGCGGGACCTGAAGGAGAACTGGCGCCCGGTGTTGGGGCTCGCGGTCGGGGCCGTCGCGGTGACGACCGTCGCGGTCGCGGTCGTGGCGCGGCTCGTCGTGCCGGACATGCCGCTCTCCGCCTGCATCGTGCTCGGCGCCGTGGTCGCGCCGCCCGACGCCGTGGCGGCGCTGGCGGTGCTCAAGCACGCGCCGATGCCGCACCGGCTCGCCACGATCCTGCGCGGCGAGAGCCTGCTCAACGACGCGGCCTCGCTGCTGATCTACCGGCTCGGCGTGACGGCCGCGATGGCGGGCACCTTCCACCCGGCGGAGGTGGCGCCGGCCTTCCTCCTGGGCGTCGTGGCGAGCCTCATCGTCGGCCCCTGCCTCGGCCTGATGTTCGTGGCCTTGACCCGGCGCGTGACCGATCCGGCGACCGCGATCGTGTTGCAGTTCGTCGCCGCCTTCGGGATCTGGCTCGCCGCGGAGCGGCTGGAGCTGTCCGGGGTCCTGACCATCGTGACCTTCGCGGTGACGGTCGCCCGCCGGGCTCCCGGCGTCACCGCGCCCCGCGCCCGGGTGATCTCCTACGCGGTCTGGGACACGGCGGTGTTCGTGCTCAACGTGCTGGCCTTCGTGCTGATCGGCATCCAGATCGACCCGATCCGGGAACGGCTGAGCGGCGCGGATGCGTGGCAGGCCCTGCTCCTCGCGGGCGCGACCTTCGCCACCGTGGTGCTGACCCGCCTCGCCTGGGTGCTGCCGACCACCGGGATCCGCGGGTTCGGCCTCCGGCAGGCCGGAGCCCCGGCGCGGCTGGGCCCGGGGATCGCCCTGTCGTGGGCGGGGATGCGCGGGATCGTCACCGTGGCGGCCGCCCTGGCGCTGCCCGCCGAGTTCCCGCACCGGGATCTCGTGGTGGTCACCGCCTTCGTCACGGTGCTCGGCACCCTGATCATCCAGGGCCTGACCCTGCGGCCGCTGCTCGCCCACCTGCGGCTGGAGGACGACGACCCGGTGGGCCGCGAGACCGGCTGGGCCCGGGCGGCGGCCTACGAGGCCGCCCTGGAGAGCCTCGCGGACGCCGAGAACGAGCCGGCGACCGATGCCCTGCGCGCCGAGTTCCGCGCGGCCCTCGCGGAGGCCGAGGCGCACGACGAGGGTCTGGCGCCGGAGAGCCTGCCGGCGGATGCCGCGCGGCGGCGCGCCGTCGAGGCCGCCCGCGACGCGGTGCTCGCCCTGCGCCGCCAGGGCCGGATCGGCGACGACGCCTACTACCTGCTGGAGGAGGAATTCGACTGGGCCGAACTCAGCGCGACCCCGCGCGCCGAGACGTGAGAGGGCGCGCCGTCAGACGCCCTTGCGGGCCGCGACCCGGGCCTCGATCGCGTCCCAGACGGCGACCGACAGGTCGGGCCCGCCGAGCCGCTGGATCGCCCGGATGCCGGTGGGGGAGGTGACGTTGATCTCGGTGAGGTGCCCGTCGATCACGTCGATGCCCACCAGGATCAGGCCCCGCCGCGCCAGTTTCGGGCCGATCGTGGCGCAGATCTCGCGCTCGCGGTCGGTCAGCTCGGAGGCGGAGGCGGCGCCGCCACGGACCATGTTGGAGCGGATATCGTTCGCGGCCGGGACGCGGTTGACCGCCCCCATCGGGACGCCGTCGACCAGGATGATGCGCTTGTCGCCCTCCGTGACCCGGTCGAGGTAGCGCTGCACGACCCAGGCCTCCCGGAAGGTGGTGGCGAACAGGTCGAACATCGAGCCGAAATTCGGGTCCTTCTCGGTGACCTTGAACACGGCCGCGCCGCCGTGCCCGTGCAGCGGCTTCATCGCCACGGTCCCGTGCTCCAGCCGGAAAGCCTCGATCTCCGCCCTGTCGCGGCTGATCAGGGTCGGCGGCATCAGCTCGGGAAAGTCGAGGACGAACAGCTTCTCGGGCGCGTTGCGCACCTCGAAGGGATCGTTGACCACGAGGGTCTCCGGATGGATCCGCTCGAGCATGTGGGTGGCCGTGATGTAGGCCATGTCGAAGGGCGGATCCTGGCGCATCAGCACCACGTCGGCCTCGGCGAGGTCGAGCCGTTCCGGCGCCGCCAGGGTGAAATGCGCGCCCTCGACGTCCTGCACTCTCAGCCGCTCGACGCGGGCCGTGACGCGCCGGCCCTGCATCGAGAGCCGGTCCGGCGTGTAGTAGACGAGCGCGTGCCCCCGCCGCTGGGCCTCCAGCAGCAGGGCGAAGGTGGTGTCACCCGCGATCCGGATATTCTGGATCGGGTCCATCTGGACCGCGACGGTCAGGCTCATACCAAACGCCCCTCGCCAATCGCGGGCAACTCGACCGGGTCCCGTCTCAATCGTCGGACAGGGACTTGCTGCCCGTACGCTTGTCGTAGTCGCCGATCGCGGACCGGCATTCGGGGGACAGGCGCTTGCGGTTGCGCATCATGCAGCGATCCGCGTCCTGGCTGTTCGGATCGACGCCCGCGCAGAGGCGGAAATAGTCGTTCGCGCAGCCGAGCTGCAGGCCCTGGTCCTCCCGTTGGGCGTAGGCGGGCCCGGCGGTCAGCGCGAACAGCGCCAGCGCCGCAGTGGCCAAGCCGCGGCGGCGGGAGGCGCGCAGGGATCGTTCCGGAACCAGTCGCATTCAGCGGTGTCCTCAATCTCGATCGGGCGGAGAACCGACGCGGCGGTCCCGCCATCGCCCGTGTCCGGCATATCGGTCCGGCCGGGCGGTAGGCAAGCGCCGAGGGTCCCGACGGGTTCCGCGCGGGAACGTCGCGGCCACGCTTCGCCGCGGTGTGGCGCGCGGGTCGCACAGCGCCGCAGCCCGACAGGACCGGGCGCACATAAGAAGGCCCCGTCCGGGATCGGACAGGGCCTCAAGTCGAAGGGAGGAAACGCCCGCCATGGGCGCCGACAGCCTCGCAATTCACGCGCCAACTCCCGGAGGAACCCCCATTCCCGGCCGAGGCGCGGGCCGAGGCGCGGAAAGACTCCGTTAACCACGTCGTGCTGGATTGTTTCGGTAGCCCTTGCCGACGCCCTCCGAAGGGCCCGGGCCAGATGCTCGGACCGCCGACAGGAGCCGGAGACCATGACCCTTTTCAAGCCGCTGGAGACCGGCGAGACCCGTTCGTCGAAGCTCGCCGCCGATCCGACGCGCCGCGCTGCCCCGGCCGCGTCCGCGACCCTGATCCCGTTCCCGGGCGCGGAGGCGCGGCGGACCTGCCGGATCCCGCGCTCCGGCGAGCGGCGCGGCGAGATCCTCCTGTTCCTCGGCGTGCGCTACGAGCGCCTCGCGTCCTGAGGACGTCCCCGCGCATGTCTCCCGGCCGCGCGATACCACCCACGGTTCTCCCATGACAGCCCCGGATCGCCGGCCGCTCGGCCGCGCCCGCACCGCGCTGCGCCTCGCCCCCGCCGGCGCCGCGCTGGCCGTGCTCGCGGCCTGCACCCAGAGCGGCGATTTCGGCCGGCAGCGCACGGGGGTCTGGAACGGGCTCATCGACACGACGGGCAGCTTCAGCACCCGGGATCGCGGGCGCCTCCTGCTCGAATCCGGCCTGACCGACGACGAGCAGGCCCTGCGCGACCGCGCGTGGCGGTTCGTCGAGCCTGCCAGCAGCTTCACGGCCTTCCAGGACACGGTGTTCGGCCTCGCCAGCGCCCACGCGCTCCCGCCGACGTGGCGCTACGAGGAGGTCGGCGCCTATTACGAGATCCTGACGGGGGAGCCGTCCCGCTCACCGGTCTCCCGTTACCGGAAGCTCAGCGACGACGCGACCGCCGATGCCCGGCTGATCCCGCTCTTCGTGGCGCTCGCCGCCCGCGTCATCGACGCGGATGCCGCGCGGCTGCGCAGCCTGCCCTTCGCCAAGACCCTCGACGACGCGGCCGTGCGGGATGCCGTCCAGCGGGTCGCCGAGAACCGCTGCCTGATCGCCTGGGTGCGCTTCGAGGCCGGCCTGCGGCTCGCCCGCTACCGGTTCGCCCTGGAGCACCTGTTCGCCGCGGCGCCGGCGCCGGAATCGGTCTCGGCCGAGCGGTCCATCCTGATGCTGGCCGCGCGCCGCAACCTGCTCGACCCGCTTCTCCCGCCGGACGCCGCGGCCCGGTGCGGCCTCGGGCCGGTTCCGCTGCCGCCCCCGCCACCGGTCGCGCGGGCGGAGCCGTTGGTGGTCAAATACTGAGCGGCCGAGGCCGACCCAGGAGGAGGGTCGCGCGTGGCCGGAAGCCGGCCTCGGCCGGCCCTAGTACTTCAGCCCGGTGTCGCAGAGGACGGTCACGGCAGTGGCGTCGCGGGGGAGACGCCCGGACGACAGCAGCGCGACCGTCGCCGCGACGTTGGCCGCCGCCGAGTAGCCGACGTGCAGGCCCTCCCGCGTCGCCAGGACCCGCCGCCACTGCTCGACCGCCGCGTCGGTCACCGGGATGGACAGGTCCATCAGGCCGGCCGTCCAGTGCGGCGGGACGCTGCCGTAGCCGGTGCCCTGGATGAGGTGCCGGTGCTTCGTGACCGGCACTCCGCCGAGGGGCTGACAGCCCGCCGGCTCGACCGCGGCGCAGATCAGGCGCGGGTTGCGCGCGCGCAGGGCCGCGGCCACCCCGAGGAAGGTCGCGCCCGTGCCCACGGCCGCCACCCAGGCATCGACCCGGCCGGACGTTTGCGCCCAGATCTCCGGTCCGGTCGTCTCGCGATGCGCGCGCAGGCCCTCCGGCGCGCGGAACTGGTCGACGTAGTAGCCGCTCCGCTCGGTCGCGACGCGCTCCGCCGCGTCCGCGGCCGCCCGCACGTCGGCTCCGGTGACCTGTCCCGGAACCCCGTCCACCTGGGGCACCCGCACGACCTCCGCCCCGAGCGCCTCGAGCATCCGCGCGCGCTGGGGACTGTTCCCAGCCGACATGGTGACCACGAGCGGGTGCCCCAGCGCCGCGCAGGCCACCGCGAGGCCCGCGCCCATGTTGCCGCTGGTCATCTCCACGACGGGCGCCCCCGCGGCCAGGCGCCCGTCCGCGCGCGCGGCCATCAGGATGGCGCGGGCGGCCCGATCCTTGACGCTGCCGCCGGGCTGCACGAACTCGGCCTTCGCGAGGATGCGGCCGGGACCGGGATGGACGCGGTCGAGGGCCACGAGCGGCGTGTTGCCGATCAGATCGAGGGCGGACGGCGCGATCCCGGCGGCCAGGGACGGCGCCGTCGCGGCGGGCGCGGTCATCGCGACGGCGCGGCGGGCTCCGCCACCCGGGAGACCGCGGGTCCGCGGAGGGCCGGCATCGGCCGACCGACGCGGCGAACCGGTACGGCGTCCTCCCTCAACGTCCCGCTCCCTTTCCCGACGCATCCTTGCCGGACGCGTCCTTGCCCGCCGACGAATCGTCCGTCGGCGTGTCGGTGGTGCAGGAGACGGCCTGGACGGCGGCGTTGGCGGCGGGCCGCTGGCTCGGGAGACCGGCGATCACCCGCACCACCACGAAGCCGCGCGCGTCGGGCGCGACGATGCGCACGTCGCGGCTCGGATCGTTCTCGTCGTCGTCGGCCAGCGCCTCGTCGTACTGGGCGCGGGTCAGGATCACGAGGTCGAGGGCCCCGCGAACCGCGGCCTGATCGGTCACCGCGTAGAAGGCCCCGCGGCGGGCATGCGCGGCGAGCGACAGGGACAGCGGCCCGGTGCGGGCCGAGACGCGCATGGGTCCGTCCGCGAGGTTGTAGGCGCAGACGCCCACAGCGACCGCCGGATCTGGGATCGGCAGCCACGCCTCGGGCGGGGAGGGGTCGTCACCGGTCGCGACCGCGTAGATCGATTGCGGATGGTCCAGGTTCTCGCTGGTGCGGGCGCGCGAGACGGCGTCGGTCTCCGACAGGGCGGGGATCGCCAGGACCGCCGCGATGTGGACGATCCCGGCGAGCACGAGGCCGATCAGCGTGGCGTAGACGAAGCGCAGGCTCACGGGGCGCATCCCACCCGGGTGATGGCCGGCACGGAAGTCCGGTCGAGGGACCCGACGCTGGCGGCGGCCGGCGTGTCGTACAGGCGCAGGGCGAGGCGGACCGGCCCGCTCGCCCGCGGGCTCGGGAGCCAGTTGCCCGGCTGGACATCCGGCGCGAGCGTGATGGTGAACCGCCCGTCGGCCGTGCGCAGCACCTCCGTGGAGGTGAAGCCCTCGCGCAGCGGCGCGCGGCCGGGTTCGCGCGGTCCGCGCCCGGCCACCGTGACGGTCCAGGCGCGGGCGGGCGGCGTCGCGCCGCCGATCTGGTACGTGCAGGTGGCGTCGAGCGCCTGCCCGGAATCGTCGACCGCCGCCGTCAGCAGCAGGCCCTCACCGACCGCCAGGGGGATCTCGCCGCGGCGCGCGTTGACGGCGCGGGTGTAGGGATCGGCATTCGCCGCGCCGGCGCGCGGCCACGCGGTCCAGGCGCCGACCTGAACGCCGCCGAACGGGTAGCCGCCGCTCGTGGCCCAGTCGGCGCTGGCGAGGCCGAGGACGGCGCCCAGCGCCAGGGTGTAGGCGGCGAGGCCGGCGACAGAACTCTTGCGCCAGAGACGCAGGACGAAGCGCACCGCGCCGCGGCGCGGGGCGCCGGCGAACGCGGAGGTCCGGCCGAACGCGTCGGGGATCGTGAGCTTCATGCGCTCACCGCACCTCGGTGAAGCCGCCGACCGGGCGAGCGCCCTCGGCAACCTCGCGCAGCTGACCCGACGGCGGCGCCGCCGCCCGGTCGCCCGGCTTCCGGCCGGTCTTCGGCGCGTCTCCGGCGCCGGCGGGCGCGTCCGCGGCCGAGCCGGGCGCGCGCTCGACGGTGCGGAACAGGCCGTTCAGGCCGCTGATCACCTCGAAGGAGCGGCGCGAGAGCTTGCCGTAGGCGCTGGCATTGGGATCGGTCGGCGCGGTCGGGCCGCCGGAGGCCTGCTGCTGGGCGGCGCGCGGGCTCTCCTTCAGGCCGGGCAGGCCCTTGATCTCGATGCCCTGGTGGGCCGGCTCCATCACGTCGTGCCAGAGCTGGGCCGGGAGGGAGCCGCCGGTCAGCTTGTTGGTCGAGGTGTGGTCGTCGTTGCCGAACCAGACGGCGCCGACGTAATTGCCGGTGTAGCCGACGAACCACGCGTCCCGGTAGGCGTTCGTCGTGCCGGACTTGCCGGCCACCTTCACGCCCTCGAGCTGCGCCCGCTTGCCGGTGCCCTCCTCGACCACCTTGTTGAGCATGAAGTTCATGTCCGCCACGACCTGGGGCGAGAGGACCCGCTCGGGCGCCTCGTCGGCGTGGCGGTAGATCACCTCGCCGGACGAGTTCTTCACCTCGATGGCCGCGTAGGGCTTGGCGCGGAAGCCGCCGTTGGCGAACACCGCGTAGCCCGCCGCCTGGTCGATGACCGTCACCTCGTCCGAGCCGATCGGCATCGAGACCGTGTCGATCAGGTTCGAGGTGATGCCCATCTTGTGGGCGAGTTCCGTGATCTTCGCGCGGCCCGCCTTGGCGGCCTTGGCCTCGTGGGAGATCCCCATCGCCTTGCCCAGCGCGATCGAGATCTTGATCGGGATCGTGTTGATCGACTTCGCCACCGCGAGCCACATCGGCACCCGGCCGGCATAGGAGCGGCCGTAATTCTGCGGGCACCAGTTGCCGATGCAGACGGGGCTGTCGACCACCGTCGTGTCGGGCTTGAACAGCCCGGAGGCGAGCGCGGCCGAGTAGACGTAGGGCTTGAACGAGGATCCGGGCTGCCGCAGCGCGTCGGTGGCGCGGTTGAACTGGCTCTCGCCGTAATCGGCGCCGCCCACCATGGCGCGCAGCGCCCCGTCGGGATCGAGGATCACCATGGCGGCCTCGTCCACGTCGTAGGCGTCGCCGGATTTGCGCAGGATGTCGGCCACCGCCTCGTCGGCCCGCTTCTGGATCGCGAGGTCCAGCGGCGTCTTCACGGTCAGCACGCGGTCGTTGCGCAGCTTGCCCGCGTCGGCCATCGCCTTGATCTCGCCGAAGGCCCAGTCGAGGTAGTAGTCGGCGGTGATGTCGCGAGTGCGGGTCACCGGCGTCGCCGGGTTGCGGAGCGCCGTCTGGATCTGGCCCTCGGTGACGAAGCCCGCCTCCACCATGTTGTGGAGCACGTCCGCCGCCCGCGCGCGCGCCGCCGGCAGGTTGACGTGCGGGGCGTACTTGGTCGGCGCCTTGAACAGGCCCGCCAGCATGGCGGCCTCGGCGAGGCTGATGTCCTTGAGCGGCTTGCCGAAATAGTAATCCGCCGCCGCCACCGCGCCGAAGGTTCCGCCGCCCATGTAGGCGCGGTCGAGGTAGAGCTTCAGGATCTCGTTCTTGGTGAGATGGCTCTCGAGCCACAGGGCCAGGAACGCCTCGTTGACCTTCCGCTCCAGGGAGCGCTCGTTCGTCAGGAACAGGTTCTTGGCGAGCTGCTGGGTGATCGAGGACCCGCCCTGCGTGCCGCTGCCGCCGCGGGAGTTGTTCACCAGCGCCCGCAGCGTGCCGATCGGGTCGATGCCCCAGTGCTCGTAGAAGCGCCGGTCCTCCGTGGAGACCAGCGCCTTGATCATGATGTCGGGGAAGTCGTCGAGCTTCAGCGAGTCGTCGTGCTTGATGCCGCGGCGTCCGACCTCGGTGCCGTAGCGGTCGAGGAAGGTGACGGCGAGGTCCTGCTGCTTCAGCCAGTTCTCGCTGGTGAGCTGGAAGGCGGGCTGCGCCAGGGCGAGCATCAGGATAGCGCCGCCGGTCCCGATGGTGACGCCCTCGCTCGTCAGGTCGAGGGCGGCGCGCTTCCAGCCGCGCACCGCGAAGCGGCCCATGACGCGCTGGAAGCGCTCGTAGGCCTGACCGGTCGACTGGCCGCCGTCGTACAGGCTCGCGTTGACCCAGGCGTCGAAGGCGAGGGCGGCGCGTTCGAGGCGGACCTTGATCTCGGTGAACGTCGGCAGGCGCACGATGTCGAACCCGGCTTGTCGAGCGCCTCTGCGGCGGATCCTGGCGGCGGATGGTCGGGCGCCCGCGCCGCGGACACGAACCCTGCGCCGGCGCCACCGCACGGCATCCGACGTCCATAGCAGGATCCGGAACCGGCGGCGAGGCTCTGCGCAGTCTCGCGATCCGCCGCGGACGAGCTTGGGCGTAACGCGCGGAGGCGCGATCCGGTCGCACGGAGGCCGTCGGCGGCCACGCTTGCAGCGGTGCCCCGGCTCGGGCAGAGAGGCGGCTTCCCATCCGAGAGACTTTTCCGATGCCCAAGCCCGAGGCGCCGCGCCGCGGGGCGGTCGAGCCGTTCTGGCGGACCAAGACGCTCGAAGCCATGACCCCGTCCGAGTGGGAGAGCCTGTGCGACGGCTGCGGCCGGTGCTGCCTGATGAAACTCGAGGACGAGGATACCGGCGAGGTCCACCACACCGATATCGGCTGCACCCTGCTCGACGGCCTGACTTGCCGGTGCCGCGACTACGCCCGGCGACAGAAGCGCGTGCCCGACTGCGTGCGCCTGACGCCGGACGCCGTGCGGTCGATCGCGTGGCTGCCGCCGACCTGCGCGTACCGGCTCGTGCGCGACGGGCAGCCGCTCTACCCGTGGCACCCCCTGGTCTCCGGCCGGGCCGCGAGCGTGCACGAGGCGGGCATCTCGGTCCGCGGCCGGCTCAGCGGCAATGAGGAGGAATTCTCGGAGGACGAGTTGCCGGACCGGATCGTGGACTGGCCGGGCCTCGATCCCGGCGCGGTGTGAAGCGACCGCACCGGAAGCCCCCGACCCGCTCGGCCGACTGGACGAGACCCTCGCCTCGACCCGTACGCCCTAGAGCTGTTCCCGATCGTGCTGCAAGGACTTGGAAGGACGACGACTCCGGTCGAGACAGCCGCGCCACGCCCCCTCTCCCGTGCGTGAGAGGGCTGGGGTGAGGGATCAGGTCCTTCCGGCTAGGGCGCACCCCTCACCCGGCTTTCTGCGAAAGCAGACCTCTCCCGCACGGGAGAGGGGACCTGCGCCATGTGCGCCACGGGCTTGGCAATCGCCACCGTCCCAATCCGGTCGGGAACGACGCTAGCCGGCCCCGGCGTGCCGGCCGAGCAGCCGGCCGCCGGCCAACCCGTTCGCCGCGATGACGATGGCGACCGCCGCCGCGTGGAACAGCAGGTCCGTGGCGGTGGCGTCGTGCGGGTGAACCGGCATCAGCAGCGCCGCCGCCGCCGCGGCCACAGCCAGCCCCCCGAGGGCGGCCGTGAGGTTTGGCCGCAGCGGACAGGCGCGCCGCAGCATCACGACGATCAGCAGGGACAGCGGCACCGAGACGCAGATCAGGAAGCTGAAGCAGCCCGTGATCGCGTGCTCGCCGGGCATGTCGACCCCGGGCGCGATCCAGTCGCGTAGGCAGCCCAGCCCGCTCGCGCCGACCCACAGGGCGAGGGGCGGCAGCGGCAGCAGCCCCCAGCGGCCGGACCGTCCCGGCACGCTCGTGGCGAAGGCCGCGTAGGCGGCCGTGATCGCCGTCAGCACGGCGCCGACCGCCGCCAGGGCCAGATCCGGCACATGCATGCGCAGCATGAAGCCGCCGGTCCCGATCCAGCCCGCGAGGACGACGCCGACCACCAGCGTCGCGCCGAGCCAGAGGGCCGCGCGGGCCTCCGGGGCCGGCAGCGGCCGCACGGGTTCGAGGCCGCCCGCGAGCTCCTCGACGAGCCGCTCGTGGCGGGACAGGTCGCCGCCGGTCCCGTTGCTCCCCTCTCCGGGCATCACTCCCGCTCCTGCGTCAGGCTGGCTCGGAGCGCCTTCAGCGCCCGGTGCAGGTTCACCTTGAGGGCCCCCTTGCTGCGGCCGGTGAGGGCCGCGGTCTCGTCGAGCGACAGCTCGCGCAGGCCCAGGTGCTCCACCGCCTGCCGCTGGCCGTCGGGCAGGGCCGCCACCGCCCTGGCCAGGGCGGCGGCCCGGTCCCGCGCCTCCAGCCCGTGGCCGGGGGCCGGCCCCGGATCGACCTCCGCCTCGTAGGCCAGCGGGTCGTTGACCTCCCGCGGGCGCCGCCCGGCGCGGCGCAGCCGGTCGATCGCCCGCCGCTGGGTGATGGCGCGCAGCCAGGGCAGGAACGGCCGGGCGGGATCGTAGCTCGCCCGGGCCCGGTGGACGGTCATCAGCGCGTCCTGCACCACGTCGTCCACCGCCTCGCCGCGCGCGCCCTGCGCCCGCGCGATCGCCGAGACCACGGGCAGACAGGCCTTCAGCAACGCGCGATAGGCGGCCGCGTCGCCGCCCTGGGCCGCCGCCATCAGGGTCGCCAGTTCCTGTTCGAGCGCCATCCGGGCTCCGCCGTCGTTCCGTCCCCCGGCACGCGGCCTGTCTACCCCACGGTCCGATCCCGACGCCAGCACCCAGCCGCGCGCGGGCATCCCGCCCGGGACGGCGAGGATCATCGCACGGCCTCCCGGACCGCCCCGGCTGAGGCCGGGGCGACGCGCGCGGCGCCGAGGATGCGCCCGTCATCGGACTGGAGCAGCAGAGCGGCCGCCTCGCCCTCGGGACGCGTCGACGCGAAGGTCGCGGCGGAGCCGGACCACCGCCCGAGGTCGCGCACCGACCGGACGATGTTGGCCTGCTCGATGGTGCGGCCGGCATTCTCGCCGCGCAGCACGCGGGTGGTGTGGCTCGGATCGTACCCGACCAGCAGGACGCGGCCCGCGGAGCCGCCGGTCCCAGCCCCTTCCCCGATCTGCGCGACGACCTGCTCGCCGTCGCGGGCCAGCGTCACGGGGATGCCGGGCCCGGCCTGCCGGGCGCGGGCGATCGCGGCGCGCAGGCCGGCCTCGTCGGAACCGACCAGCCCGACCTGCCCGTCGATCACCGCCTGCGGCGTGTAGGTGGGTCCGCCGAGGCGGGCCGCGTAGGCCTCCTGGCGCGCGGTGGCTGCCGGAAGCGCGTAGGGATCGCGCCAGTCGAGGTGGTTCCAGTAGGTCACGTGGAACGCGAGCGGCAGGACGTCACCCCGCGTCCCCGCCGGCTCGTGGGCGAGGCGGCCGATCAGCGCCTCCGCGGGCGGGCACGACGAGCAGCTCTGCGAGGTGAACAGCTCCACGACGATGGGGCGCTCCGCCGCGTGGGCCGGATAGAGGCCGCCGCACAGGAGGGCGGCGGCGATCAAGAGGGCAGGGCGCATGGCCGGAACTCCCGCACGCCGGCGGTTCGGACCCGGCGTACCGGCTCCTTCGGCGGCGGCGCGGCGGCGGTTACACCGGCGGCGCGAGCTCGAAGGCGTCGACGTCGCGCAGCAGGGCGACGAAGGCCTGGGCGCCGTGGTCGAGGGCGGCGCGGCCGGCCTCGGCGGTGCCGAGCCGGGCATCGCCCATGGCGCCCGACGCCTGGAGGTCGCCGGCCTTCCACGCGAAGGCGGCGGGACGGCCGGCGCGCAGGTGGGTGAACGCGCGGATCATCGACAGCGTGCGCGGCGGGAAATCCGCGACCCGGTCGGTCCGGACGAGGTCCGGCCGCAGGGCCAGCATCAGCGCCGTCTCGATGCCGCCGGCATGGATGCCGTGGGCGATCTCGTCCGCCGGAAACAGCCCTTCGGGATAGCCGAGCCGAGCCCAGGACGTCGTGACCGCGACCATGCCGAACCGGGCGCGCAGCTCGCCCGCCACGAGATCGATGAGCGCGGTGTTGCCGCCGTGGCTGGTGACGATCACCAGCTTGCGGCAGCCGGCGCGGTGGACGGCTGCGCCGATCCCCGTCCAGGCGGCCAGCGCCGTCCCGGTCTCCAGGGAGAGCGTGCCGGGAAACGCGTCGTGCTCGTCGGACTTGCCCACCGGCTGGACCGGCAGCAGCAGCACGTCGAGATCCGCCGGCACGCCGTCGCGCACCCGGGCGAGGTAGCCCTCAGCAATGAGGGTGTCGGTAGCGAGTGGCAGGTGGGGACCGTGCTGCTCGGTGGCGGCCACCGGCAGAACCGCGATCGCGCGGCCCATGTCGCGTCGGGCCAAATCTTCGGTGGTCAGCTCGGACCAGAACTGCGCCGTCATCCCTGCCGCGACCTCCGTCCGCCCCGCATCGCGTCGAGTCCGGAAGGCGATCTAGCCGGTCGGCCGCGACCAAGTCGACCGTCGCCAAGTCGACCGCCGCTCCGGCGTTCGATCCTGCGCCGGCCCGGATCGCGTCAGGCGAACAGCGCGTCGATGTCGTCCTGGGAGGGCATGGCCTCCACGGCCTGCGGGCCGTTCAGCATGAGATCCTCGGCCCGGGTCCGCCGGGCGCGCTCGGCGGGATCCATGGAGGCCGCGTCGCGGGCCTTCACGGCGCCGACGAAGCGGGCGAGGCGCTGCTCGAACAGGCGCAGCGATTCGACCACCTTGGCGATCCGCTGGCCGGTGATGTCCTGGAACGCGCAGGCCTCGAAGATCGTGTTGATGCGCTCCTCGACCGCGTCGCGATAGCCCGGCCCGTCGGGCAGGCCGAGCATCGCCTCGGCGGCCTCCATGATCGTGTTGGTGGCGCCGGCCGTCGCCTCCACGACGCTGCCGAGCTCCTCGTGCGCCATGGGAATCCGGTCCCGGCTCATCTCGTTCGCGCGCAGCGCCCCGATCTCCTCGCGGAGATGGGCGATGTAATCCGCGATCTCGATCAGCTCGGAGATCACGGTCTGCGGCTCCCGAAGCCGCAGATCGGGCTGCCGTGCGGCGGCTGACGACATGCTCTCCTCCTCGGATCTGTGGCCGTCCTGGCCGGCCACGCCACGTCTCGGCGTCGGGCGGCGCGGGTGCGATCCGTCCGGACGCGCGGTGGTCGAAGACGGGAGGCCGGTCAGCTGCCGCAGACCGCCTCGATCTTCGACTTCAGCGTGGCCGCGTTGAAGGGCTTGACGATGTAGTTGTTCACGCCGGCCTTCTTGGCCGCGATCACGTTCTCGGTCTTCGATTCGGCCGTCACCATGATGAACGGCGTCGTGCGAAGATTTTCGTCGGCCCGCACGTGACGGAGCAGCTCGTAGCCGGTCATCGGCTCCATGTTCCAGTCGGAGATGACCAGCCCGTACTTGCGACCCTTCAGTCGCGCGAGCGCCTCGGTCCCGTCGGAAGCGTCGTCGACCTCTTCGAAGCCGAGCTGCTTCAGTAGATTGCGAATAATGCGGACCATCGTCTGGTAATCGTCGACAACGAGGATCGGCATGCTCAGGTCGAGAGCCATCGAACAACTGCTCCGTATTGCCCGGCGGGAAGCCGCGGCGGCTCCCGGATAGATTAACGCTTCGCTAACGCTGCAATTTAGCTGCGCGGCACAGCATTTCAAATAGGGCATGCGCATTGCGAAGCCGTTAATCGGCGCGGCCGGCGCATGGCCGCTCTCGCCGCGGCGCGGCGACGGGCGCGCGGGTGGCGGCGGGTCGCTTGACCCTCCGGGCGCCTTTCGGCAGGGTCCGGCCGCGTCGGGCCCCTCGCGGACATGTCAGGCGACACCATCCGACCCTTCCGATCACTCGACCCCGAACCGATGGCCCCAGGCGACGACACGGCCGCGCGACCCTTCACGATCTGCCGCGCCGACGCCCCCGTCCCACCGGCCCTGGCCGGGGCCGTGGCGGCGATCGGCAACTTCGACGGCGTCCATCTCGGGCACCGGATGCTCGTCGACAGCGTGCGCGCCGCCGCCCGCGCGGCCGGCCGGCCGTCGGCGATCCTGACCTTCGAGCCGCACCCGCGGGCGTACTTCACGCCCGACGCGCCGATGTTCCGGCTGACCGGCCTCGCCGCGAAGGAGATCGTGTTCGCGCATCTCGGCCTCGACGGGCTGATCGTGCGCCGCTTCGACGGGGCCCTGGCCGAGACCGGCGCCCGCGCCTTCGTGCTCGACTTCCTGAAGGGGTCCCTCGGCCTGTCCGGCGTGGTCGTCGGACACGATTTCCACTTCGGCCGCGGCCGCGAGGGCACGCCCGCTATCCTGGCCGACCTGTGCCGGGAGGCGGGGATGAGCTGCCGCGTCGTGGCGCCGGTCGCCCTCGGCGGCGAGACCGAGCCGGTCTCCTCCAGCGCGATCCGCGCGGCCCTCGCGGCCGGCGACGTCGCCCGCGCCAACGCGCTGCTCGGCTATCGCTGGTTCGTCCTCGGCGCGGTCCGCCACGGCGACAAGCGCGGCCGTCAGCTGGGCTTCCCCACCGCCAACATGATGCTGCCCGACTGCGGGCTCGCGCACGGCATCTACGCGGTGCGGGTCCGCCTGGCCTCGGGGGCGTTCCGCGACGGCGTGGCGAGCTACGGGCGCCGCCCGACCTTCGACGACGGCGCGCCGCTGCTGGAGACCTACCTGTTCGACTTCTCCGGCGATCTCTACGGGCAGGACATCGCCGTCGAAGTTGTCGGCTACATCCGCGGCGAGGAGCGGTTCGCCAGCGCCGAGGCGCTCGTCGAGCGGATGCACGTCGATGCGGCCGCGGCCCGGGCCATGCTGGCGCGGGATGAGATCCCGTCGATGCTGACCTGAGCCCTGCGGGCATCGCGGGGCGCGCGGATCGTGTAGAAGGCACCATCGAGCAGGAGGCGGACGTGCTGGGTCGTTACGAGCGCGCGAACAACGGCGAGGCGGTCGTCGAGTACGGCGACGGCACCATGCGGGTCGTCAAGCCCGGCAGCTTCGTGCGCTGCGCGGTGACCGGCGACCCGATACCCCTCGACGCGCTGCGCTACTGGAGCGCCGCCCGCCAGGAGGCCTACGTCTCCCCCGAGGCGATCCTGAAGCGGCTCAAGGAAACCAGCCGCCCCTGACGGTCACGGCGCGCCGAGCGCGCCGCGGATCTGTCGGCGCAGGGCGTCCGCGTCGTCGAGCGCGAGGCGGACGCGCAGCACCCGCACGCCCGCCGCGAAGGCCGGAGGCAGGCGCACCGCGTCCTTCTCGGTGGTGACGAGCTCGGCGTCGAGGCGCCTGGCCGCCTCGGCAAGCGCCGCCAGCTCGCGCGCCCGGTAGGGATGATGGTCGGGGTAGGGGCGTGTCCCGACGATCGCCGCGCCCGCCTCGGCCAGGGTCGCGAAGAACTTCTCCGGGCGGCCGATCCCCGCGAAGGCGAGGCAGCGGCGGCCGGCCAGATCGTCCGTCTCCGAGACGAGGCGCGCCCTGTGGACGGGCAGGCCGCGCCGCGCGGCCGCCCGGACGACCGAGTCGCCCCCAACTCCGTCGCCGATCACGATCACGCCGCCGACATGCGGCCATTGCCGGGCGAGCGGCGCGCGCAGCGGCCCCGCCGGGAACGGCAGGCCGTTGCCGAGGCTGGCGGGGCCGTCGACCACCGCGAGGCTGAGGTCCTTCGCGAGGCTCGGGTTCTGGAGGCCGTCATCCATCACGATGACGTCGGCGCCGAGGCTCCGGCACAGGGCGGCCCCGGCCGGGCGGTCGCGGGCGACGACCGCGGGCGCGAGGCGGGCGAGGAGCAGCGGCTCGTCGCCAACCTCGGCGGCGGCGTGGTGCTGGGGATCGACCCGCACCGGGCCCGCGAGCCGGCCGCCGTATCCGCGCGACAGGAACGCCGGCGCGGCGCCGAGTTCGGCGACGAGGCCCGCCACCGCCAGTGCGGCCGGCGTCTTGCCGGCACCGCCGAGGGTGAAGTTGCCCAGGCACAGGACCGGGCAGCCGGCCCGCGCGCCGGGGCGGTCCATCCGCCGCGCCGCGAGCGCCCCGTAGGCCGCGCCGACCGGCGCCAGCGCGCGCGCGGCCGGGTGATCCGGCCCCGCGGCCCAGAAGGCCGGCGGCCGCATCAGGCCCGCGCGAGCGGGCGCGCGGGGCTGCCGCGGTCGAGACGCTGGAGCTTCATCTGCGCCACGAACGGGTCGAGGACCGCGAGCGTGCGCGCCACCGCCCCCTCGAACGGCTCCAGGGCGCGCTGCCCGGCGCGGGCCATGTCGGCGAGGCGCTCCCGGTCACCGAGGAGCTCGGCGGCGACCGCCGCCAGCTCGACGCCGTCGCGCACCGACATGGCGCCGCCGGCGCGGTCGAGGGCCTGGTAGATCACGCCGAAATTCTCGGTGTGCGGCCCGTGCAGCACCGCCGATTCGAGACGCAGCGGCTCGATCGGGTTCTGGCCGCCCCGCGGGACCAGGGAACCGCCGAGGAACACCAGGGGGCTGAGGCGGTAGAACAGGCCCAGCTCGCCGATCGTGTCGGCGACGTAGACCTCGATCGACGGATGGGGCCGTCCGCCGGTGGACCGTTGCGCGCTGCGCAGGCCAACGGCGTTCGCGCAGGCGACGGCCTCGGCCCCCCGGGCCGGGTGGCGCGGGGCGATGATGGTCAGGAGCTGGGGAAACTGCGCCTTCAGCATCGCGTGCGCGTAGGCGACCATGGCCTCCTCGCCGGAATGCGTGCTCGCCGCGACCCAGACCGGCCGGCCGGCCACCATGGATCCCAGGTAGGCGAGCTGCTGCGCGTCGGCCGGCGGCACCGACGCGTCGAATTTCAGGTTGCCGGCGATGCTCACCCGCGGCGCGCCGAGCTTGGCGAAGCGCTCGCCGTCCTCCTGGGTCTGCGTGAGGCAGATCGCGATCCGCGCCAGGAGGGCCTTCGCGGTGCGCGGGCAGCGCTCCCAGCCCCGGAACGAGCGCTCCGACATGCGCCCGTTGACCAGGATCAGCGGGATCTCGCGCTCGTCGAGCGCCAGGATCGTGTTCGGCCAGATCTCCGACTCGGCGATCACCGCGAGGTCCGGCTGCCAGTGATCGAGGAATCGCCCGACCCAGCGCGGCGCGTCCAGGGGCATGTACTGATGCACCGCGCCCGGGGGCAGCCGGACGCCGACCAGCTCGGCGGCCGCGCGCGTGCCGGTGGTGACGAGGACCGAGAAGCCGCGGGCGATCATGCCCTCGACGAGCCCGATCAGCGACAGGGCCTCGCCCACGCTCGCGCCGTGCATCCAGGCGAGCGGTCCGACCGGCCGGGCCCGGCCCGGCAGGCCCCGCCGCTCCGGGAGCCGGCGCGGATCCTCCTTGCCGCGCTGCGCGCGCCACGCGAGCAGGCCGGTCAGTGCCGGCTCGCCGATGCGCAGGCCGGCCCGGTAGGCCTGCAGCGGCAGGGTCACGGAGGGGCGCCTCACGCGAGGTCTCCCACCGGCGCGGAGGCCGCCACCTCGGGCGCCTCGCGGTAGAGCGCCGCCCGGTCGGCGCGGCCGACCAGCGCGTAGGCGCGCGCGTGGACGCGGTTCATCTCGGCCTCGACGTGGCGCCGAAGCGCCTCGAACGCCTCACCCTCGCAGTCCCGCGCGACGTAGACGGGATCCCCGAGCACGACTGCCCCGCGCCCGAAGGGCAGGCCGAGGCAGGCGCGGTCCCACGACTTGAAGCGCAGGTGCCGGCTCGTCACGACGGCGGCGGGGACGATCGGCCGCCCCGAGAAGCGCGCCAGCGTCAGGATCCCGGCGTCGCACCGGCGCGACACCTTCGGCACGTCCGCGCTGAAGGCCACCGACTCGCCGGCCTTGAGAGCCCGCAGCATCGCCCGGAACCCCTCGGCACCGCCCTTGGCGCGGGTGTCGCTGGCCCGGCTCCGTCCACGGGCGCCGGAGGCCCGGATCACGCGCACGCCCAGGTGCTCCAGCGCGATGGTGTTGATGTTGCCGTCCGGATTCTTGGAGATGATCGTGGCGACCCGATCGCCCGGCCGGCGCATGAACGGCATCATGATGTGCTGACCGTGCCACATGCCGGCGATGAGCGGCAGCCGCGCGTCCATCCAGCTATCCACGCCGCCCGGGGCCACCCCGGCCGCGTGGACCTCGAAGCGGTTCGTGACCTGCACGAGCCGCAGATAGGCCGCCGCCAGTCGGCCGAGGAGGCGCTGCACGGACGGGTTGCGGAGGAGACGCTTACCGAGGCTCATGTCACGCTTGGGGCAGGCCGGCACGCCGCCGCCCGATCAGTTCCGGATCGCATTCGACCGCGCATGGTCTAGCCCCCGCTCCGGAGACGAGACAATCGGCCTCGTCCACAACCACACGGATAGGCCGCCGGGATCGGCGGGCATTCCGGCGCCGCGGATGCTCCCGCGGCGCGGCGAAAACACGGCAGCGGGCCTTGTTTAGATCAATTCCAGACTATAGATTGGAATCGATCTAAGGATGGAGATTTGCATGGCCGCCGCGCTCGACAGCGCCGCAGAACTGCACGCCGAAGCGCGCCGCGCCTTCGTGCTGCGCTACGTGCAGCCCGGCCTCGCCGGCCTGATCGACGGCTCGGTCTCGACCCTCGCGCCGATCTTCGCGGCGGCGTTCGCGACGGGTCACAACGGCGCGACCTTCCTGGTGGGGCTCGCGGCCTCGGTCGGGGCCGGCATCAGCATGGGGTTCACCGAGGCCCTGTCGGACGACGGCGCCGTCACCGGCCGCGGCGACCCGTGGCTGCGCGGCCTCGTCTGCGGGGCGATGACGACCCTCGGCGGCCTCGGCCACACGCTGCCCTACGCGATCCCCGACACGCTCCCGGCCGGCTGGCCGAACCCGTTCGTCCTGGCCACGAGCCTCGCGGTCCTGGTGGTGATCGTGGAACTCGCGGTCATCGCGGCGATCCGCACGCGCTTCATGGCGACGCCGTTCTGGCGCGCGGCCCTGCAGGTCATGCTCGGCGGCGCGCTGGTGCTGGTCGTCGGGATGCTGATCGGAAGCGCTTGACGGGACGCGCCGCGCCCGCGATGCGGGGCGCCTCTCCCCGTGTTGAGGGTGACCACCGGCGTTGACCTTCCGCCTCGCCCATCTCAGCGATCCGCATGTCGGGCCCCTCGGGCCGGTGCGCCTCCGCCAGCTCATCGGCAAGCGCGCCACCGGCTACGCCAACTGGCGGCGCGGGCGCTCGCGCAGCCACGACATGACCGTGCTGGAGGCGCTGGTCACCGACCTGAAGGCGCAGGGGGCCGGGCACGTCGCCTGCACGGGCGACCTGTGCAACATCGGCCTGCCCAGCGAGTGGGAGACCGCCCGCACCTTCCTGGAGGCTCTGGGATCCCCCGAGGCGGTGAGCTTCGTGCCGGGCAACCACGACGCCTACGTCCGCGGCTCCCTGGAGGGGCTGCTGGCCGCCTGCGGCCGCTACACGGGGGACGATTCGGGCTCCTGGGGCCACTTCCCCTATCTGCGGCGGCGCGGGCCCCTGGCCCTGGTCGGCCTGTCCAGCGCGATCCCGACGAAGCCCTTCGTGGCGACCGGCCGCCTCGGCGCGTCGCAGCTGGCCGCGGCCGAGACCCTGCTCCGCGCCCTGGCCACCGAGCCGGGGCGCCCCTTCCGGGTGGTGATGATCCACCATCCGCCGCAGCCCGGAGGCGCCTCGCCGGGGCGCGAGCTGAAGGACGCGGCGGCGTTCACCGCGATGATCGCGCGGGCCGGCGCGGACCTGATCCTGCACGGTCACAATCACGTCACCAGCACCGCCCGGATCGCGGGGCCGGACGGCCGCACCGTCCCGGTCATCGGTGCCCCTTCCGCCTCGGCGCGCGCGGACGGTCACGGGGCGATCGCGTCGCGCCGGGCCTCCTACCTGCTGTTCGAGATCGGCCGGGCGGAACAGGGTTACGCGGTCACGGCCCGTCGGCGGGGCCTCGACGCGTCGGGCACCGTGGGCGACCTCGGGACGCTGGACCTCGGCGCGCCGGGGCGCGCATGAGGGCGCGAGCCGGCACGGCCGCGACGGCGGCGCCGGCCCGATGATCGGCGACGATGCGGTTCAGATGCCGGCGACCGCGAGGTCGGCGCGCTGCTGTCGGCTGAGACTTGCTTCGTAGCGCTCGGCCTGGAGGCGGGTGAGACCGCATATCAACGCGAGTGTGCCGCGATACACGGTATAGGTGCCGTCGTGGGTCGGCCTGACGCGAATCACCTCTGCCATGGAAGCCTGCCTTATGCTGGAGGTTGCCTGCTTTCGTCTGAGGAAATCGTCCCTTCTCGCTGGATTGGCCGGTCGAACGCGCGAACGAGGGCGAGGTTATCAGTCGTTCCGAAGGTGGCAAGGGTCGTATACGTCGAAATGCTTAGGTCCTTCTGCTGCAATGCGGCAAAGCCTTGGCCGGGCTCGCGATCCGCGGATGCGTAAAAAAGCGGCCGCCGTCTTGCATTTTGAATATGCTGCGTGCGCCGGCCGAGAGCCGCTCGGGCGGTGCGAATCGTAGGATGGATCCCGCCCGTCCGGGCGCGCGAAAGGAACACCCATGCAGCTCTGGCGTCTGACGGCGACCGACCTCGCGGCCCTGATCCGCTCCGGTCAGGTCTCGGCCCGGGAGGTCGCGCGGGACGCCCTCGACCGGCTCGACGCCGTCAACGGGCGGATCAACGCCGTGGTCGAGCACCGCCCGGAGGACGTGCTGGCGCAGGCGGACGCGGTGGACGCCGCCCGGGCGCGCGGCGAGGCTCCCGGTCCGCTCGCGGGCGTGCCGGTCACCGTCAAGGTCAACGCCGACCAGCGCGGCTTCGCGACGACGAACGGGCTGCGCCTCCAGCGCGACCTCGTGGCGACGGACGACAACCCCGTCGTGGCCAACCTGCGCCGGGCCGGCGCCGTGCTGCTCGGGCGGACCAACACCCCGGCCTTCTCGCTGCGCTGGTTCACCACGAACCAGCTCCACGGCGACACTAGGAACCCCCGCGACCCGGCGCTGACGCCCGGCGGCTCGTCCGGGGGCGCCGGCGCCGCGGTGGCGGCCGGGATCGGGGCGATCGCGCACGGCACCGACATCGCCGGCTCGGTGCGCTACCCGGCCTACGCCTGCGGGGTGCACGGGCTGCGTCCGAGCCTGGGCCGGATCCCGGCCTGGAACGCGTCCTCACCCGAGCGCGGCATCGGTCCCCAGCTGATGGCGGTCTCCGGCCCGCTCGCCCGCAGCATCGCCGACGTGCGCCTCGGCCTCGAGGTCATGGCGGCGCCCGACCCGCGCGACCCGTGGTGGGTGCCGGCGCCGCCGGACGGACCGCCCGTCGCGCGCAAGGTCGCGCTCTGCGTGCGGCCCGGGGGGCTCGCCACCGCACCGGAGGTCGAGGCCGCCCTGCGCGAGGCCGCGCGGCGCCTGAGCGAGGCGGGATGGGCGGTCACGGAGATCGCCGACACCCCGCCGATCCGGGAGGCGTGCGAGCTCCAGCTCCAGCTCTGGCTCGGCGACGGCTACGCGGCGGTCCGGGCCGCGGCGGAGCGCGAAGGGGATCCGGCGGCGATCGGCCTCCTGGAGAGCTTCCGGCCCCGGGCCGAGGCGATGGCGCCCGACGCCATCGCCCGGGCGCTGACGCGGCGCGCGACGCTGGCGCGGGACTGGGCGCTGTTCCTCGCCGAGAACCCCGTGCTGCTGGTCCCGGTCTCGGGCGAGCTGCCCTTCCCGGACGGGCTCGACCGCACCGGCGATGCCGGCATCGCCCGGGCCTTCGAGGCCAACCTGCTGCAGGTCGGGCTGGCGCCGATCGGCGTGCCGGCGCTCACGGTGACGACCGGCCTCGTCGGGCGCACGCCCGTCGGCGTGCAGCTGGTCGCCGCCCGCTACCGGGAAGACCTCTGCCTCGCGGCCGGCGCGGCGATCGAGGCCGGCGGCGTGCCGGAGATGCCGGTCGACCCGGCCTGACGCGGAACCGCGTCCGCCGGAACCGAAACGTGGCTGCCCCGCTTTTACAACCATTGGTTGCAGAGGGCGCGGCATGTCGATGATCGCCACCGGCGGGTGCCTCGGGAGCACCCTGATCTGTCTCCTGACCGCGTCGTCGGGACCGCTCCTCGCCCTGGCGGGCTTCTTCGGCGGCGGCACGGCCGGGGGCCTGCTGGGCGCGCTGGCGGTCGCGGCCCTCGGGCGGGGTCGCGCTTGAGAGCGGCGCGGCCGGGCTCAGGCCCGGCCGGCGGCGCCGAGGCTGGCGAGCAGGGCCGCGAACAGCCGGGCCCGCTGCGGCAGGGTCTCGATCAGCACGTGCTCCTCCAGGGTGTGGTAGCCCTGGCCCAGCGGCCCGAGCCCGTCGAGGGTCGGGATGCCGTTGGCGCCGGTGAAGTTGCCGTCCGAGCCGCCGCCGGCGCTGCGATGGGGCAGGGGCTGGCCCAGCGCCTCGCTCAGCGCGCGCGCCCGCTCGTAGAGCGCCATGCAGCCCGCATCCGGCTCCCAGACCGGCCGGGTCACACCCCGGGTCACGGTGAAGCGGACACCGTCCTCCTCGCTCGACAGGGCCAGCATCCGCTCGACGCCGCGGTCGAGGTCGGCCTGCCGCTTGGCCATGCTGAGCGCCTGCCCGCGGCAGACGGTCGGGACGCAGTTCACCCACTGCCCGCCCGAGACGATCCCGGTCGAGACGGTGCAGTCGGCGTCCGACAGCGCGTCGATGGCGAGGATCTTCCGCGCCATCGCGCGGATCGCCGAGCGCCCCTCGTGGGGCGAGGCGCCGGCGTGGCTCGGGCGCCCCAGGGCCTCGAGGTCGAAGCGCGCGATGGCGTAGCGCCCGGTGACGACCCCGTTCTCGGGCTGGCCGGGCTCGGGCACCAGCACGAAGGCGTGGCGGGCGGCCTCCGCCTCGATCAGGTCGCGGGTGGAGGGGCTGCCGACCTCCTCGTCGCCGGTGAACAGGACGGTCACCGGCAGCGGCGTCTCGATCCCGGCCGCCGCCAGGGCGCGGATCGCCGCCAGCGCGAGGACGTTGCCGCCCTTCATGTCGAGGATGCCGGGACCGTAGGCGCGGTCGCCCTCGATCCGCCAGGGCAGGCTCCCGAGGGTGCCGACCGGATGCACCGTGTCGAGGTGGCCGAGCACCAGGATGCCGGGCGCGTCGCGGTCCCGGTGCGGGAACCGGGCGCGGACGCAGTCGCTCAGGCCCATGCGGCCCGGGATCGTCTCGACGGTCGCCCCGAGGAGCGCGAGGTCGCGGGCGGCGACGCCCATCATGCGGTTGACCGCCGCCGCGTCGTGGGTGGGGCTCTCGCACTCGACCCAGGGGCGCAGGGTCGCGAGGATGTCGCGCGCGTCGAAGGGCAGGTCCGGGATCATCTCCGGGATCATCGGGCGTTCTCCTCGGCGAACGGATCGGCGACCCGCGGCCAGTAGAGGCCGGACCGCTTGGTGTAGGGGATCGCGCCGTAATCCGGCGGCACGGCGCCGGGCGCCGCGACGTAGCGGACCTCGCTCGCGATCGGCGCGAAGGCGGCGTAGAAGTGCTGCATCGACTTCACCACGACGATCCGCTTGTCGTCGAGGCTCAGGCCGAGGCCCGTGAACGCGTCGGGCGCGAAGGCCTGCTGGCGCTTGTGGGTCAGCACCACGTGGATCCCGTCCGCCTCCACCCAGGCCGCGGGGCCGAGATGGGCCCGACCGCCGCTGAGGCCGGTCTGGCTGTGGTCGTCCGAGAGGCCGCGGACCGTGACGCGCAGGTCCACGGGGTCACCCGAGGTGACGCCGCACTTGCCGCCGATCCGGAGGGTGAAGGTCGCCCCGAGGCCAGCCTCGTGGCAGATGCCGACCGCGCCGGGATCCCAGATCAGGCCGAGCGCCACGTCCGCGATGCCCCGCTCGGCGAGGCGGGCGAGGATCGCGGTGTTGTCGGAGGGCGCGCCCGCGCCGGCATTGTCGGCGAAGTCCGCGAGCACCATCGGGCGCGGGTCGCCTGAGGCGAGGGCGCGATCGATGGCCGCGTCGATCGTGTCGCAGCGGCTCGCCGCCTCCTCGCGCATCGCCCAGACGGCGCCGGCCAGTTCGTCGGCCAGCGCCTGCGCCTTGCCGGCATCGCCGTCGGCCACGACCAGCATCTTGGCGCCCACATCGGCCACGTCGCCCCAGGGGAAGCCGTGCCCGAAGGAGACCGACAGGATGCCGTCGCGCCCCTCCAGCGCCTCCATCCGGCGCACGAAGCCCGCGACCGGCTCGCGGCTGGTGCGCCACATGTTGACGATCCGGCAGTCGGCGTAGGCCATCACCGGCCGGATGTCCTTCGCCACGGTCCGGACGACCAGCGGGTACAGGTCGCGGGCGCGGTCGACGATGTCGGTGTGCGGGTATTCCTTGTAGATCACGATGACGTCGGCGCTGGCCCGCATCGTCTCGGTCAGGTGACAGTGGAGGTCGAGCTCGACGCCGATCGTGGCGTCCGGGCCGACGACGGCGCGGACCCGCTCCAGGATGTCGCCCTCGCAGTCGTCGTACCCCTCGGCCACCATGGCGCCGTGCATGAACAGCAGCACCGCGTCGACCGGCATCGCGGCCTCCAGGTCCTCCAGCAGGGCGTCGCGCAGCTCCTCGTAGACGCCCCGCAGGGTGATCCCGCCGGGCTGCGCGAAGGTCGAGAGGCTCTCGACGACCGTGTGCCGGTCCGCCTCGGCCAGCGCGCGCCAGGCCTTGAGGCCGATATTGCTGAGGCTCGGCGGGTTCCGGCTGCCGTCCCGGCGGGCGTAGTCGGCGCGGAACGCCGACCGCCCGGTGGGCAGCGGCGCGAAGGTGTTGGTCTCAGTGGCGAGGCCGGCGATGAAGATCTTCAAGGTCCTGTCCCAATCCGTCCCGGCCGCCGGGTCAGGCGGGGCTCGGGGTCAGCGTGATCACCGTCTCGGTCGCCGCGTCCACGGCCGCGCGGCCGTAGAGCATCGGCACGTAGTCCTGGCGCCCCCAGACCGGGGCCAGGTCGGCGTAGTGCGGATTTCCCGGGTCCCCCGACTGGCCCGGCACGTTGATGAAGACCGAGCGGTCCCAGTCTCCCACGTCCACGACCATGCGGAACGAGGCGCCGTGGGTGAGCCGGAACGTGTCGGTCCGGTACTCCGCGTGCATGACCGATGCCGCGGCGCCGCCCACGGGCAGCGGGCCGACGTCCCAGCCGGATCCGGGGGCCAGGGCCGTCAGCGGGTGCGCGAACAGCGCGTGGTGCAGGCGCCCCCACGACCAGTCCGCGGGGTCGGCGCCCATCCGCTCCCGGCAGGTGCGAAGGCCGGCGCCGAGGGCGTCGGTGAGAAGGGCGGCGCGCGTCGCCGGGTCGAGATCGGTCTCCAGCCGCTCGATCAGGCTCTGCGTGTCGCCGGGCGGGAGGAGGCGGCGCGTCCCGGCATCGGGCACGAGCGCCGCGAGCAGGGCCGGGCGGAGGTGCCGGACCCAGACCACCTCGATGAGGGCGGCCGCCGCGGAGCCGTGGTGCAGCGCGCCGTCGAACGCGGTCAGCACGGCCCGGGCCGCTGCGGCGTCGGGATCGCCCGCCGCCGGCAGGGCCCGTACGAGATCGGCCAGCCGCCGGGCCGGCTCGGAGACGACGTCGCCCTGGAGCGCCCGCGAATCCGCGAGGCTGTGCCGGTCCTGACCGCCGAGGACCGCCCGGATGCGGCGCGCGCGCCAGGGCTCGGCCCACTCGAACCCGACCCTCCGGTCCTCCGCGGGATAGTCCGGCGGCAGGTTCATCTCGTTGGCGGTGGCGAGCCAGCCCGCTTCCGGATCGACGCTGCGGGGCAGGGCGGCGGGATCGTGGAAGCCGGCCCAGTCGTAGCGGCCGTCGCCCGGCGCCGGCAGCAACCCGTCGTGGCCGGGCCGCACTGGCGCCTTGCCGGCCATGAACCACGCGATCCGCCCCGCCGTGTCGGCGTAGAGCTGGTTCACCGAGGGCGCCGACCAGTGGCGCAGGGCCTCGCCGAAGGCCTCGGGCGTCGTGGCGCCGAGATAGGCGAGGCTGCCGAGATAGGCGGCAGCGCCGGGCTCCGACCAGACGGTCCGCAGCGCGAAGGCGCGGCCCCCGCCCTCGCGGAGGACCGGCCCGTGCCGGGTGAAGCCGAGGATCACGGTCTCGTCCGGACCGCCGCGCACCGGGATCTTCTCCGCGACGCGCGCGATCGGCTCCCAGCCGTCGCGGTAGCGGTAGCGGTCGGGATCGGCCGGGTCGGTCTCGCAGACGAACAGGTCCTCCTGATCGAACGGCGCGATCGTGAGGCTGAAGGCGGCGTGGCCGTTATGACCGATGGAGATGCCGGGCAGGGCCGGCTCGCCGGCCCCGATCACGTCGAGCCCCGGCGCGGTGAGGTGGACGGCGTAGCGCAGCGAGGGCTGCAGGTAGACCCGGTGCGGGTCGCTCGCCAGGATCGGCCGCCCGGTGGCGGTGCGGGTTGGCCCGACCGCCCAGTTGTTCGAGCCCTCGGCCGGCTCCTTCGGCGCGCCGCGGGGGCCGCGCGTGACGGTTCCGTGCGCGTCCACCTTCGACCAGTCCCAGGCCTCCGCGCGGGACGCCGCCATCCGGTCCGGGCCGAACCCCACCGTCGCCGTGGCCAGCCGGAAGGCGTCGAGGAGGTCGTCCGGCCAGTCGGCGGCGTCGAGCCCGTCCGGGACGTGAGTTTCGTGGGGCGGGCTGATCCGCTTGCGCAGGTCGTCGACGGCGAGCCCGTCCGCCGGGCTCCGAGCCCGGGCGAGCACCCGCGCGCGGGCGACCTCGGAGAGGACGTTGCGGATCAGCGCGTGGCTGCGGATGCGCACCACGTCCTCCGGTTGCCACAGGGCCGGACGCGTGTCGGTCAGGGCGAACTCCGGCGGGCGCAGGTCGGGCCGCGCCTCGGTGAGGGCGACGTAGGCGTTGATCCCCGCCACGAAGGCCGCGACGATGGCCCGCGTGTCCTGCGGCCCGTAGGCCGCCCACTCGGCCGCCATGTCGCCGCGGTAGAGGAACAGCCGGGCGGCCCGGTCCTGGGCGAGGTAGCCGGGCCCGAAATCCGCCGCCAGCAGGCCGAGGCCGCGCTTGCGCCAGAGGTCGAGCTGCCAGAGCCGGTCCCGGGCGGCGTTGAACCCCTGCGCGCGGAAGGCGTCGAGCGCGGTGCCGGCGCGGATATGCGCGAGCCCCCAGCGGTCGACGCGGATCTCCACCGGCCCGTCGAGGCCGGCGAGGGCGTGGGCCGTCCCGCTCACAGAGCCACTTCGATGAGGTGCGGCCCCGCGTTGGCCAGCGCGTGCTGGAACGCCTCGATGAAGTCGGGCAGGGTCTCGACCCGCCGCCCGGCGACGCCGAAGCCGCGGGCGAGGCTCACCCAATCGATGGCCGGATCGTCGAGGCTCAGCATGCCCAGCGCCTTCGGGCCGGGGTTGAGCGCGCCGACGTTGGTGAGCTCCGCCCGCAGGATCGCGTAGGAGCGGTTCGACCAGACGAGCGTCACCACGTCGAGGTGCTCGCGGGCCTGGGTCCAGAGCGCCTGCACCGTATAGAGCCCGCTGCCATCGGCCTGCAGGTTGATGACCTTGCGGTCGGGGCAGGCCACGGCCGCGCCGGTCGCCATCGGGATGCCGAGGCCGATCGAGCCGCCGCTGAGCTGCAGCCAGGTGTGGGGCGCCGCGTCCCGGGTCAGGGCGAAGAAGTTGCGGCCCGTGGTGATCGACTCGTCGCAGATCACCGCGCCCTCGGGGATCAGCGCGCCGAGCACCTGCCCGATCGTGTCCTGGTCGAGGGGCCCGGAGGTCGGGAGCTTCGGGCGCGGCCCGACGGCGACCGGCTCGGCCGGCGGGGCCGCGACGGCCTCGGCGAGCCGCTCGAGGGCGTCGATCTGGTCCTCCTCGGGCGTGGCCAGCGTGATCGTGGTGCTGCCCTCCGGCGCCAGCAGGCTCGGCTTGCCCGGATAGGCGAAGAAGCCCACCGGCGGCGTCGCGCCGATCAGGATGATGTGGCGGAAGCCCTTCAGGGCGTCGATGCCCTGGTCGATCGGGTAGGGGAGGCGCTCGATCGGCACGGTGCCGGCGCCGCGGTCGATCCGGGCGTTGGACGTCATCGCCATCAGCGTGGCGCCGGTCTTGCGGGCGATCCGGTCGGCGAGAACCCGGCCCTCGTTCCGGACGGCCCGGTCGCCGAGATGCAGGAGCACGGGCTCACCGCTCTGCAGCGCCCGCACGGCCGCCGCGACCGCGTCGTCGCCGGCCTTCGCCCGCTCGGGGATCGGCGGCACCGGCGCGGGCCCGGCGCCGGGATCCCAGGCGGTGTTGGCCGGCAGGATCAGGGTCGCGACTTGGCCCGGGGCGGTCCGGGCGGCCGCGATGGCGGCGGCGCCGTCGGAGCCGATCTCGGTCGCGCTCATGCCCGTCCGCACCCAGGAGGACATCGGGTGGGCGAGCCCCTCGATGTCCGAGGTGAGCGGCGCGTTGTACTCCCGGTGGTAGGTCGCGTGCTCGCCGACGATGTTGACGACGGGCGTGCGCGCCTTCTTGGCGTTGTGGAGGTTGGCCAGCCCGTTGGCCAACCCGGGCCCGAGATGGAGCAGGGTCGAGGCCGGCCTGTCGGCCATGCGGGCGTAGCCGTCGGCGGCGCCCGTCGCCCCGCCCTCGAACAGGAACAGGACGCAGCGCATGCCCTCGACGCGATCGAGGGCGGCGACGAAGTGCATCTCGGAGGTTCCGGGATTGGTGAAGCAGACCTCGACCCCGCCCTCCACGAGGGTCCGGACCAAGCTCTCGGCCCCGTTCATGGCGGGCGGCGTCTCGTCGGTCACGGGCGTCTCCTTCACGGGCCGGCCGTCCGGCCGGCGACTCGCATTTTTTATTATCGTGGCGCGGCGGGCGCCACGCGCAAGGGGCGACGTCCGGCATCTTCTGTTCGCCGAACGCAGGGCCTAAGCCTGAGCGTGGCGCGGGAATTGCGGTTGGCGCGCCGCAACTTCGACGATTGGGATCCGGATGACATTTCGCCGCCTGATTGCTGCCGCCCTGGCGGGTACCGTGGCCCTGTCGGGGTCGGCCAGCGCCGAGAGCGTCCTGCGCATCGCCATGACGGCGAGCGACATCCCCACCACGACGGGCATGCCCAACAACGGCTTCGAGGGGATGCGCTTCCTCGGCTACCCGATCTTCGAGGGGCTGGTGCAGTGGGACCTCAGGAGCACCACCAAGCTCGCCGGCATCGTCCCGGGGCTGGCCGAGCGCTGGGAGCAGGATCCGAACGACAAGGCGGTCTGGACTTTCCACCTGCGCCAGGGCGTGAAGTTCCACGACGGGACGCCGTTCAACGCCGACGCGGTGATCTGGAACCTCGACCGCTACTTCAAGAACGACAGCCCGCAATTCGAGCCTCAGGGCGCGGGCATCTCGCGGGCCCGGGCGCCGCTGGTCGGGAGCTACCGGAAGGTCGACGATTCGACCGTGCAGATCACCACCACGCAGGTCGCGTCGTACTTCCCCTACATGGTGGTCTACCTGCTCTTCACCTCGCCCGCCTCCTTCGAGAAGGCCGGTCGCGACTGGAGCAAGGTCGCGGCGCTGCCGGCGGCCGGCACGGGCCCGTTCAGGATCACCCGCGTCGCCCCGCGGGAGGCGGTCGATCTCGCCAGGTTCGACGGCTACTGGGACCCGAACCGGACGGCGAAGGTCGACCGGGTCCGGCTGCTGCCGATCCCGGAGGCGAATGCCCGCGTCGCCGCCCTGCGGGCCGGCCAGGTCGACTGGATCGAGGTGCCGGCGCCCGACGCGATCCCGTCGCTGAAGCAGGCGGGCTTCACCATCACCGCGGGCTCGTACCCGCACGTCTGGCCGTACTTCTTCAACATCGGCGCCAAGGACAGCCCGCTGAAGGACGTCCGCGTCCGGCAGGGCCTGAACTACTGCATCGACCGGGCCGGGATCGTCGAGCTCCTCAACGGGACCGCCGAGCCGGCGACCGGGTGGCTGAACGACCGGGACCCGAATTTCGGCAGCCCGCAGAACCGCTACACTTTCGACGCCGCCAAGGGGAAGGCGCTGCTGGCCGAGGCCGGCTACACCGACAAGAAGCCGCTCAGCCTGAAGGTGATGATCTCCTCCTCCGGCTCTGGGCAGATGCTGCCGATGCCGATGAACGAGTACCTGCAGGAGAACCTGAAGCAGGCCTGCAACGTCGACCTGACCTTCAGCGTGGTCGAGTGGCAGGTCCTCCTGAATGCTGGCCGCGCTCTCCCCGACGCGCCGAGCCTCCAGGGGGCGACGGCGCTGAACGTCTCGTCGCCCTCGTCGGACCCCGCCGTGATGGCGCGCTACTTCGCGGGCGACCGGTTCCCGCCGAACGGCTTCAACTTCCCCACCTGGAAGGATGACCAGTTCGACGCGGCCCTCAAGGCTCTGGCCGAGACCACCGACGCGAAGGTGATCGACGCCCAGACCAAGGCCGCCCACGAGCGCCTCGTGGACAACCCGCCCTGGCTGTTCGTCGTCCACGACCTCAATCCCCGCGGGATGTCCAAGAAGGTCCAGGGTTTCGTCTCGCCGCAATCCTGGTTCGTCGACCTCACCCTCGTCAGCGTGCAGTGAACCCATGTCCGACATCGATCCCGTACACGCCTCCGCGGCCGAGCTCGCCCGGGCGATCCAGGCGCGGACCCTCTCGCCGGTCGACGCCGTCGAGGCCCTCCTCGGCCGGATCGACCGCCTGGAGCCGAAGCTCCAGGCCTTCACGGAGGTCTTCGCCGCCGACGCCCGCCTCGCCGCCGAGGGGGCCGACCGGGCGATCCGGTCGGGCCACGCCGTGGGGCCGCTCCACGGCGTCCCGGTCGTGCTCAAGGACCTGATCGACCTCGAGGGCCGGATCACCATGGGCGGCTCGGCCGCCCACCGGGCGCGCCGGGCCGAGCGCACGGCGACGATCGCCAGGCGCCTCATCGGCCAGGGCATGATCGTGCTCGGCAAGACCCACACGGTCGAGTTCGCCTACGGCGGCTGGGGCACGAACCAGCATCTCGGCACGCCGTGGAATCCCTGGGATCCGGAGACGCCGCACACCCCCGGCGGGTCGAGCAGCGGCACCGGCGTGTCGGTGGCGGCCCGGATGGCGCCCTGGGGCATCGGCACCGATACCGGCGGCTCGGTGCGCCTGCCGGCCTCCTTCTGCGGGCTGACGGGCCTCAAGGTGACGGTCGGGCGCGTCTCGACCTGGGGGATCGTGCCGCTCTCGATGACCCTCGACACGCCCGGACCGCTGGCCCGCACCGTGGAGGACGCGGCGCTGCTCTACGAGGCGATCTCCGGCCCCGATCCCCGCGATCCGACGACCCGCGGGGTCGCGCCGGACGCGCCCTGGCCGGCGCTGAACCGCGGGGTCCGCGGCCTGCGCCTCGGCCGGATGCCGGCCGCGGAGCGGGACGGGGTCGCCTCCGACATGCTGGCCGCCTACGACGCGGCCCTCGACCTCCTGGCCGATCAGGGCGCCGAGATCGTCGACCTCGCCCTGCCGTTCCGGTTCAGCGACTGCGTGGCCATGAGCCAGATCACCAACGCGGAGGCCTACTTCGTCAACGGGGCCCTGGCGGAGGATCCGTCCGCCCAGCTCGGCGACGCCGTCCGGGCGCGGATCCTGGCCGGCGCGAGCGTCTCGGCCCAGGAGTACCTCGGCACGCTCCACCGCCGGGCCGCGATGAAGCAGCAGTACGACGCCGCCCTGGCGGGCATCGACGCCCTCCTGACGCCGACCACCGAGAGCGCGGCCGTCGCGCTCGACGCCGTCGACGAGGCGCACCTGCCGTCGCGCTTCACCCGGTTCGGCAACCTGCTCGACCTCTGCGCCCTGGCGCTGCCCAACGGCTTCACCGCGTCCGGGCTGCCGCTCTCGCTGCAGATCGTCTGCCGCGGCTACGAGGAGACGACGGCCCTGCGGATCGGACAGGCCTACCAGCGCGCGACCGACTGGCACCTGCGCCGGCCGCCGGTGTGAGACGCGGGAGCGTGAGGGGCGGGGGCGTGAGGGGCGGGGGCGTGAGGGGCGGGGGCGTTCGTGGGCGCCCCGCCCGATCGATCATCGCCCGACCGGGCAGCGCGGCGGACCGACGACGCGCGCCGCCCCCATCACGGATCAGCGATTGAACAGGTTCCAGATCCAGACGACGAGAGCCGAGACCAGTTTGACGCCCCAGATTAGATCCCTGAACCAGAACGACAGAAAACCGAGACACACGACGACGCAGACGAACGCGCTCATCAGGGCGGAATCTTCGGTGACGAGACCGAGCCGCCAGATCACCCACGAGCCAGCGAGGCCGATGAGGCAGAGACCGAGGGCGATGCCGACCGGGTGCGCCAGCCCCCAGCCCGCGGCGTCGCCGTCTTCCTGAGACGAAGGCCCCATGCGCGCGTCCCGCCGCGGAGATCGCACCGAACCTATGCGACCGCGGCTTACGATCGCCTTAGCGGAGAGACCGACGCGGCCGGCGGGCCGGAAGCGTCGTGGAGGGCGATCCGGATCCCGCGCCGAACCGCCTGTTCAGACTACCGGAGCCTGGCCGGCGACCACGACGCCGAGGGTGTCGAGGAGCGACGACCGCGCCCGGCTCACCCGGCTCTTCACGGTGCCGACCTGACAGCCGAGCATGACCGCGGCCTCCTCGTAGGTGTGGCCCTCGGCGCCCACCAGCAGCAGCGCCTGGCGCTGCGCCGACGGCAGGTCGCCGAGACGCTCCCAGACGACCTTGAGGGTGCTGGCATCCTCCTGGTCGGACGGGCTGGTCATCTGCCCGGCGTGCGTCCCGTCCACGTCCTCCACCTCCCGCCGCGTCTTGCGCAGGTCGGTGTAGAACTGGTTGCGCAGGATCGTGAACAGCCACGCGGTGAAGTTGGTGCCGGGCCGGAACCGCTCCTGGTTCGCCCAGGCCTTCACGAAGGTCTCCTGCACCAGGTCATCGGCGCGGCTCACGTCGCCCACGAGCGACAGGGCGAAGGTGCGCAGGGCCGGGAGGGCCTTGATGATGTCGCCGCGGAAGTCGAAGGGGACCGTCTCGCCGTGCGCCGCGACCGCCGCCTCGAAGCGCGACACCAGGGCGGCGAGCTGCGCCGGCAGGGGCTCCAGCTCGACGACCTTGAAATACTCCCGGATCGGCAGGGCGAGGTGCTGGCCGATGGCCGCGGCGTAGCCGGCCCCCTCCCGTGCGCCCGCACCTGCATCTGACCGGTCCGAAGCGTCCTCAGTCATGAACGTTTCCGCCTCCAACGCTGGTATACTGGAATAGCTCTAACGTCGGTAGCGATAAAATTCTGAACCGATGCCAAACGCTCCCGAATGTGACAGGGAAATTAGGCAGAGCGCCCGGGGTGACAACGCGGGCCGGATCCGCCTTCTCGGGCTGGCGGCGACCGGCCCGGCGATGCAGATTGCGGATAGTCAGGAGAGCGGGATGAGCCACGATCACGCGCAGCACTCGCATGATCACCACGATCACCACCCCGATCACCACCACGGCAGCGACCTGTCGCCGGTCGAGGCCCGGGTGCGCGCCCTGGAATCGCTGCTCACCGAGAAGGGCTACGTCGAGCCGGCGGCCCTCGACGCCCTGGTTGAGCTCTACGAGACCAAGGTCGGCCCGCACGCGGGGGCCCGCGTCGTGGCGCGGGCCTGGACCGATCCCGCCTTCCGGGCGCGGCTCCTGGCCGACGCCACCCCGGCCATCGCCGAGCTGGGCATCGGCGGCCGCGGCGGCGAGCACATGGTGGTGGTCGAGAACACGCCGGAGACCCACAACCTCGTCGTCTGCACCCTGTGCTCCTGCTACCCGTGGCCGGTGCTCGGCCTGCCCCCGGTCTGGTACAAGGCGCCGCCCTACCGGGCCCGGGCGGTGATCGACCCGCGCGGCGTGCTCGCCGAGTTCGGGGTGACGCTGCCGGAAACGACCCGCATCACCGTCTGGGACTCGACGGCCGAGACCCGCTACATGGTCCTGCCGATGCGGCCGGCCGAGACCGACGGCTTCTCCGAGGAGGCCCTGGCCGCCCTCGTCACCCGCGATTCCATGATCGGCACGGGGCTGCCCAAGGCGATCCCGGTCGCGCCCGCGGAGATGCCGGTATGAACGGAGCCCAGGATCTCGGCGGCGCGCACGGCTTCGGGCCTGTGGTGCCGGAGCCGGACGAGCCGGTCTTCCACGGCGCGTGGGAGCGCCGCGTCTTCGCGCTGGCCATGGCCATGGGCTACACCGGCGCGTGGAACCTCGACGGCAGCCGGGCCAACCGCGAATCCCTGCCGCCCGCGGAATACCTCGCGTCGAGCTACTACGAGATCTGGCTCAGGGCGCTGGAGAAGCAGGTCGTCGGCACCGGGCTGGTGACGCCGGCCGAGCTGGCGAGCGGCCGATCCGCGGAGCCGGCCAAGCCCGTCGCGCGGGTCCTGGCCCGCGAGGGGCTGGAGCAGCGGTTCCGGGCCGGCTTCCCGAGCAGCCGCGCCGCGGACGCCCCGGCCCGCTTCGCGGTGGGCGACGCCGTCCTAGCGCGCAACGCGCACCCGACCGGCCACACGCGGCTGCCCCGCTACGTGCGCGGCAAGCGCGGCCGGATCGTGCGCGTCGACGGGGTCTTCGTCTTCCCCGACACCAACGCCCACGGGGCGGGCGAGAACCCGACCTGGCTCTACGCGGTCGCCTTCACGGCGCAGGAGCTGTGGGGTGAGAGCGGCGACCCGGGCGGGATCGTCACGGTGGCGGCCTTCGAACCGTACCTGGACCCGGCATGACCGCCCCGTCGCCGAGCCCCTTCGCGGCGCCCTGGGAGGCGCAGGTCTTCGCCCTGGTGGTCTCCCTGCGCGAGTCCGGGCTGTTCACGTGGTCGGAATGGGCGGACCGCCTCGGCCGGCAGATCCGGCCGGCCGAGGCCCCCGAGCAGGCGGCCGATTACGGCGCGTGGCTCGCGACGCTGGAGGCGCTCCTGGCCGAGCGCGGCGTGGCGGGGCCCGAGAGTGTCGCGGCGCGGACCGACGCCTTCCTGAGGGCCGCGGAGGCGACGCCCCACGGCCAGCCGATCCGCCTGGAGAACGACCCGCTCTACCGGCACTGAACCCGCAGGCTGTCGAGCGGCACCGGCGCGGCGTGCGACCGGCCGCTCATCAGCCGGTCGAGCAGGGCCAGGACCTCGGACCGCCCGCAATTGCGGGCGGGCTCGAACGGCGTCCAGGTCTGGGCGAAGTCGAGGCGCTCGAACACGTCGCGGTAGCGGCGCAGCTCGAACGGCGTGAGCGGCACCCCGCGCACGAAGGCCTTGTGGGCCGAGATCGTGGTGGCCCGGCGGAAATCCGCGGGGTCGAGCTCGAACTTCAGCGCGTCGCCGCAGAAGCAGATCCTTCGCCTACGGTCGTACAGGATCGCGTGGCCATCGAAATGGCCCGCGGTGCGGTGCAGCTCCAGCCCCGGCAGCGGCTCGAGGAAGTCGTCGTAGGGCCAGCTCACCTGGAGCGCGGCGCTCCACGTGAAGTCGGCCGCCGGCAGGCACAGCTCCGGGTCGAACCGGTCCTGGAGCTGCGGCAGCGCCCCGTAGGAATGCGGGTGCGAGGCCGAGAGGACGGTCATCCCGCCGAGCCGCTCGATCTGGTCGAGGGCGGCCTCGCTGAAGACCGGGCAGCCCTCGAATCCCATGTTCCCGCGCTCGGTCTGGATCAGGTAGGCGGACGGCCCGATGCCGGAGACCGGCTCGTTCCAGAAGCGCCAGACGCCCGACTCGAGCTCCTGCCAGTGGCAGGGGAAGGCCTCCTGCGCCTCGCGGGCGGTGCGGAAGCGCCAGCCGTCCTGCGGCACGACGTGGCGGGCGTCGAGGCACATCGGGCAGGCGGCCGGCGCCTCGAAGTGCCGCTGCCAGAACCCGCAATTGTCGCAGGTGTAGGCAGGCAGCTTCAGGGCGCCCGCGAAGGGCAGATAGCCGGGCATCGTCTGGGACCTTCCTCGGGGCAGTATCTATGAGATGGTCCCGGTTCAGGCCGCCCTCTCCGTCATCGCGAGCGCAGCGAAGCGACCCAGGGCAGCGCGACACCGGGGAGCGTAGCGCCGGCTGGATTGCTTCGCTCCGCTCGCAAAGACGGCGGCAAGCCTATCAACCGGAACGGGTGTAACAAGGCGGCGCGGTCGGTTACAGCGGTCAGGTCCGCCCCGGCAGCCGGCGCGCCGACCGGGCGGCGTGGACGGTGCCGGCGAGGCCGACGAGGGCCAGCCCGACGAGGCCGCCGACCACGACGTCGCGGGTGCGGCTCGTGACGAACTCGGCGCGGCCCGCCTTGGTCCGGCCGGAGAAGCGCCCGTCGATCCCGGCGGGGCCGGGCACGGGCGCGTCGAGATTGCCCGCCATCTCGGGGATGGTCTCGTCGGAGAGCTGCGCCGCCCACATGGAGGCGGCCTTGCGGTCGGCGAGCGCCGGCGCCAGCGCCTGGGCGGCCGCCATCATCACCGACGACCGCCCGACCCAGACCTCGCGGCGCGGGTGCTCGACCGCGTACAGGATCGCCTCGGCGCAGAGCCGCGGGTCGAAGACCGGGTCCGGCGCGTACTGGCGGTGGCCGGTGCGGTTCCGGGCCCAGTTGAACTGGGGCGTGTTGACCGCCGGCAGGTAGATCACGCTGAGGCTGACATTGACCCGGTCGTGCAGCAGCTCGCAGCGCAGGGCGTCGGTGAAACCCGAGACCGCGAACTTGGCCGCGCAGTAGGGCGCCTGCAGCGGCGCCGCCCGGATCGCGAGGCCCGACGAGACCTGGATGATCGCGCCGCGGTCGCGCCGCTTCATGTAGCGCAGGGCGGCGAGCGTCCCGTAGACTTGGCTGAGATAGGTGGTCTCGGTCACCCGCCGGTACTCGTCCGGGGTGATTCGGTCGGCCGGGTTCACCACCGTCGACATGGCGTTGTTCACCCACGCGCGGATCGGGCCGAGCTCGCGCTCGACCCGCTCGGCGGCCGCGTCCACGGCCTCCGGGTCCGCGACGTCGGCGCCGATCGCCAGCACCGGCTGGCCGTAGGCCGCGAGCGCCCGCTCGGCCGCGGCGAGACGGCCGGGATCCCGCGCGATCACCGCCACCGACCAGCCGCGCGCGGCGAATTCATGCGCGGTGGCGAGCCCGATTCCGGCCGTGCCTCCGGTAACGACCGCAACCCGTGCCATACCCACCTCTTCCTCGACAGACCGAACCGGCAACACGGTGCGGCGCGCTCGGTTGCGCCGCCGGATTGGGCCGGAACGTCACGGGGAAGCCGATCTGGATGCCGATCGGGATGCCGATTTCGCGGTCCGGGACGCAACGTCCGACGGTGGCCGCTGTTGACTGCCTGTACCGCGTCATGCCGAACCATCGAGGGTCGCAGCCATGCGCACTGGACGACGCTTCTCCCTGCTCTCGCTCCCGATCGACCCGTGGCCGCAGGCGTCCCTGGCCGAGCGGACCGCCGTCGGGATGGTCCTGACCGGCCTGCTGCTCGTGCCGGCCTGCGCGGTCGGGGCCGTGCTCCTCGTGATCTCGGCGGTCGCGGCCCACGTCTACTGGTCCTACGATCTCGGCGCCGCCCTGCACACGTTCATCGCCCGGCACGCCGGGGCCGCCGTCGCGCGACGCGGCCGCCTCGTCCACAAGGCCTGACGCGCGGGTGCGGATCGACGGCCGGGCGGCGTTGAGCCGTGCCGGTTCACACGGCCCGGCCGCGCGGCCCCCGCGATCCCTGTGCGTTCGCCTCGGTCCGATTTGACCTGACGGTCTCTCGTGGGCCAGTCAGGTTCGGAACCGAGAGATCGCCATGTTCCGTACCCTGATGTCTGCGCGGCGCTTCGCGCCGCTGTTCTGGTGCCAGTTCTTCTCGGCGTTCAACGACAACTTCCTCAAGAACGCGCTCGCCTTCCTGATCCTGTTCGGGATCGGCGGCCAGGCGGACGCCCATGCCGGCGTCCTGGTGACCCTGGCGAGCGCGGTGTTCATCGGGCCGTTCTTCATCCTGTCGGGTCTCGGCGGCCAGTGGGCCGACCGGTACGACAAGGCGCTCATGGCGCGGCGGCTCAAGTTCGCCGAGATCTTCGCGGCCGGCACCGCCGTGCTCGGCTTCCTCCTGCACTCGATCCCGGTCCTGTTCGTGGCGCTGGGCCTGTTCGGGACGATCGCGGCGCTGTTCGGCCCGATCAAGTACGGGATCCTGCCGGACCATCTCCGGCGGGAGGAACTGCCCGCCGGCAACGCCCTCGTGGAGGCGGCGACCTTCCTGGCGATCCTGCTCGGCACGATCGCGGCCGGCGCGGCCTCGGCGATGGGCGGCTCGGGCCTCCTGTTCGGCGTCCTGGTGATGGGCTTCGCCATCCTGTGCTGGCTCTCGGCCCGGATGATCCCGGCGACCGGCGAGGGGGCTCCAGACCTGCGCGTCGACCCGAACGTCGCCCGCTCGACCTACGCGCTGCTGCGCGACCTCTGGGCCGACACGCGGCTGTGGCGCGGCTCGCTCACGGTGAGCTGGTTCTGGCTGGTCGGCGTGGTCGTGCTGTCGCTGCTGCCGGTGCTGGTGCGGGGCGCCTTCAACGGCACCGAGACGGTGATCACGCTGCTCCTGGCGCTGTTCTCGATCGGCATCGCGATCGGGTCCGGCCTCGCCTCGTGGCTCGCCAGCGGCCGGATCGTGCTGCTGCCGACGCCGGTCGGCGCGGTGCTGATGGGCCTGTTCGGCCTCGACCTCGCGTGGACGATCGGACACCTGCCGGCACCGCCCGCCGAGCCGCTCGGCCCCCTCGGCTTCCTGCAGACCGGCCACGGCCTGCGCACCGGGATCGACTTCCTCGGACTCGCGATCTCCGGCGGCCTCTACATCGTCCCGTCCTTCGCAGCCGTGCAGGCCTGGGCCGAGAAGGCGATGCGCGCCCGAATCATCGGCGCGGTCAACGTCATGACGGCGGCCTTCATGGTCGCCGGTACCCTGGCGCTGGCGGCGCTGCAGGGCGCGGGCCTGACGATCGCGAGCCTGCTCGCCGTGGTGGCGGTGCTGAACCTGATCGTGGGCGCGGTCGTGTTCGCGACCCTGCCGACGAGCCCGTTCCGCGACGCCCTGTCGATCCTGTTCCGGGCGTTCTACCGGCTGGAGGTCCGCGGCTTCGACAACCTCGCGGCGGCCGGGCCGAACGCCATCGTGGCCCTCAACCACGTCTCGTTCCTCGACGCGCCGCTCGCCCTGTCGCTCCTCGAGCAGGAGCCGGTCTTCGCCATCGACAGCGGGATCGCGCAGCGCTGGTGGGTCCGGCCGTTCCTGCGCGTCACCAAGGCGATGCCGCTGGACCCGACCCGGCCGCTCGCCACCCGGACGCTGATCAACGCGGTCAAGAGCGGCGAGACCCTGATCATCTTCCCGGAGGGCCGGCTCACGGTCACCGGCAGCCTGATGAAGGTCTACGACGGCGCCGGTCTGATCGCCGACAAGTCGGGCGCGATGGTCGTCCCGGTGAAGCTCGACGGCCTGGAGCGCACCGTCTTCTCGCGGCTGTCGCGCGGGCAGGTGCGCCGCCGCTGGTGGCCCAAGGTGACCGTGACGGTGATGCCGCCGGTGCGCCTGACCGTGGACCCCGCGCTCAAGGGCAAGGCGCGGCGGCAGGCGGCGGGCGCCGCCCTCTACGGGATCATGTCGGACCTCGTGTTCCGCACCGCCGACATCGACCGCGGCCTGATGGCGGCGCTGATCGAGGCGGGCGAGCGCCACGGCTGGGGCCGCAACGCCCTGGAGGATCCGGTCGGCGGCCGCCTCAGCTACAGCCGGCTCGTGATGGGTGCCAACATCCTCGGGCGCAAGCTGATGCCGCTGGCGCCCGTAGGCGGCCGGATCGGCATCATGCTGCCGAACGCCAACGGCGCCGCGGTGACGCTGTTCGCCCTCGCCTCCGCGGGCCGGGTGCCGGCGATGATCAACTTCTCGGCCGGTCCCGCCAACGTGCTCTCGGCCTGCCGGGCGGCGGAGGTCGGCAAGATCCTGACCTCGCGGGCCTTCATCGAGAAGGGGCGGCTGGGGTCGCTCGTGGAGGCGATCCGCGGCTCGGTCGAGCTGATCTACCTCGAGGACGTGCGGGCCGGGATCACGACCGGGGACAAGATCCGCGGCCTCCTGGCGCCGCGCCGTCCCCTCGTGGCGCGCTCCGGCGAGGATCCGGGCGCGGTGCTGTTCACCTCGGGCAGCGAGGGCACGCCGAAGGGCGTGGTGCTCGCCAACCGCTGCATGCTCGCCAACGTGGCGCAGGTGGCGGCCCGGATCGATTTCGGGCCGATGGACAAGGTGTTCAACGTCCTGCCGGTGTTCCACGCCTTCGGGCTCACCGCCGGGCTGGTCCTGCCCCTGGTCTCGGGGGTGCCGGTCTACCTCTACCCGTCGCCGCTGCACTACCGGATCGTGCCGGAGCTGATCTACGGCTCGAACAGCACCGTCCTGTTCGGGACCGACACGTTCCTCACGGGCTACGCCCGGTCGGCCCATTCCTACGACCTGCGCTCGCTGCGCTACGTCGTGGCCGGCGCCGAGGCCGTGAAGGAGACCACGCGGAAGACCTGGGCGGAGAAGTTCGGGCTGCGCATCCTGGAGGGCTACGGCGTCACCGAGTGCGGGCCGGTCGTCGCCCTCAACACGCCGATGTTCAACCGGTTCGGCACGGTCGGGCGGATCCTGCCCGGGATCGAGACCCGCCTCGAGCCGGTGCCGGGGATCGACGAGGGCGGCCGCCTGTCCCTGCGCGGGCCGAACATCATGCTGGGCTACCTGCGCGCCGAGAAGCCCGGCGTGCTGGAGCCGCCGCCGGGCGGCTGGCACGACACCGGCGACATCGTGGCGATCGACCCGATGGGCTTCGTCACGATCAAGGGCCGGGCCAAGCGCTTCGCGAAGATCGCCGGCGAGATGGTGTCCCTCGCCGGCATCGAGTCCCTGGCCGCCGAGCTCTGGCCCGACCGTTCGAGCGCCGTCGCGGCGGTGCCGGACGCGCGCAAGGGCGAGCGGCTGATCCTGTTCACGCAGGAGAAGGGCGCGACTCGGGCCGCCTACCAGAGCTTCGCCAAGGGCCGCGGCGCCTCCGACGTCGCGATCCCCGCCGAGGTGGTGGTGCTGGACGCGATCCCGATGCTCGGCACCGGCAAGGTCGACCAAGTGGCCGTCACGAAGCTCGCGCTGGAGCGGGCGAAGGAGAACGCGGCGGCCTGACGGTCGCGGCCGGGCCTCCCGCGTCACCCAAACGGGGGATGCGGGGCTCCCCGGGATCCGCTCGTATCGTGAATACAGCCGTGATTCGAACCGCTTGACGCGTTCGGGGCGCGGGTCTGAGGGGGACTCGGTACGCAACGGCGAGGGACAGATCATGCGGAAGGGCAGGCGAGTTCCGGCTTGGCTGGCGAGGCGGACCTACTTCAAGCGGATCGAGCGCTGGGCGAAGCCCGGCAAGGCGCGCAAGGCGGCGCAGCCCCCTGAGACAGCGACCGCCCCGATGGCTTCCAACGTCGTGCCGTTCCCGGTCCGGGTGAATCGCCCGGATCGCCCCGCCTTCGCGGACCTGCGGGGCGTCGGCACGGCCTGAAGCCGCGTCCGATCGAGTCGCAACGGTTCGGAGAGATGGCGACCCCGATCGAGACCCGCGCCACTCTCCCTCTCCCCTGCGGGAGAGGGCTGGGGTGAGGGACAAGACGCTTCGAGATCGCGCGCGCCGTTGCGGCTCGGGCAGGGTGAGGCTCATCCGGACGGACCTGATCCCTCACCCGGCTCTCTGCGAGAGCATACCTCTCCCGCACGGGAGAGGAGACCCGCGCCTCGTGTGGCACGGGTTCGGCCGAGGCCTCCGTCCCGATCCGGTCGGGAACGGCGCGAGAGGCCGGCCGCGGCGGGGCCGGCGCCAGCCGTCGGGGACGCCGGCCGGCCCGGGGGCTTGTCGATCGCGCGGGAACACGGGATCCTGCGCTGTCGGAGCCTAAGCCGGGAGGATGCGTGCCGCACGACGGGTCGGATCCGCGCGCGTCGGCGCCTCCCCGGAAGCGGGCGAGGGGTCTGCGCGCGGCGCTCGGAGCGACGGCGCTCGGCCTCGGTCTCCTGGGGGTCGGTGCCGGTGCGGTCTGGCGCTACGCCGACGCGCTGCCGCCCCTCGACCTGGCCGCGGCCGAATCACGCTCGACGGTGGTGCTGGACCGGTCCGGCACGCTGCTGCGCCCCTTCGCGAGGGCGGACGGGCGCTGGCGCCTGCCGGTCACCGCGGAGGCGGTCGATCCGCGCTACCGGGCGATGCTGCTCGCCTACGAGGATCGCCGATTCGCGGCGCATCCCGGCGTCGATCCCGCTGCGGTGCTGCGCGCCGCCCGCCAGTGGCTGACCCGCGGCCGCATCGTGTCCGGCGCCTCCACCCTGTCGATGCAGGTGGCGCGCCTCGTCGAGCCGCGGCGCGAGCGGTCGCTCGAGGCCAAGCTCCGCCAGATGGTGCGGGCGGTCGCGCTGGAGCGACGCCTCGGCAAGGCCGGGCTGCTCGATCTCTACCTGGCGCTGGCCCCCTACGGCGGTCCGCTGGAGGGCGTGCGGGCGGCGAGCGTCGCGTATTTCGGGCGCGAGCCGGTCCGGCTGACCGCCGCGCAGGCGGCCCTGCTCGTCGCCCTGCCGCAATCGCCCGAGACCCGCCGCCCGGACCGCTTCCCCGAGCGCGCCCGCGCCGCCCGCGACCGGGTCCTGGCGGTGGCCGTCGCGCGGGGCATCCTCACGGCGGCGGAGGCCGAGGCCGCCCGGGCCGAGCCGGTGCCGGCGGCGCGCAAGCCGTTCCCGATGATCGCGGCGCACGCCGCCGAGGAGGCGGTGGCGGCCGATCCCGGAGCCTCGACGATCCGCCTCGCGATCGACGGGCGCCTGCAGGAGCGGCTGGAAGCCCTGGCGACCGAGCGCGCCGCCGCCGCCGGTCCGGACCTCTCGGCCGCGATCCTCGTCCTCGACAACCGCGACGGGCGGGTGCTCGCCCAGGTCGGCAGCGCCGGCTACCTGGATCCGGCAAGGCGCGGCGCCATCGACATGACCCTCGCGGTGCGCTCGCCCGGCTCCGCGCTGAAGCCCTTCGTCTACGCCATGGCCTTCGCGGACGGTCTCGCGCATCCCGAGACTCTGCTGGAGGATCGTCCGGCCCGCTTCTCGGCGAGCTACGCGCCGGAGAATTTCGACCTGACCTTCCAGGGCACGGTCACGGCCCGGCGGGCCCTGCAGCTCTCGCTCAACGTGCCGGCGGTCGAGCTGATGGATGCGGTGGGTCCCGCCCGCTTCATCGCCCGGCTGCGCGCCGCCGGGGTCGGGATCCAGCTGCCGCGGGAGGCGGCCCCCGGGCTGCCGGTCGCGCTCGGAGGCCTCGGCATCACGGTCACCGACCTCGCCCGGCTCTACGCGGGGCTCGCCCGCGGCGGCGCGGTTCCGGAACTGCTGCGCCGCGCCGACGGCGTCGCGGCCGAATCCCGGCACCGCGTCGCGGAGCCCGTCGCGGCCTGGTACGTCGCCGACATCCTGCGCGGGACGCCGCCGCCGGAGAACGCCCTGCCGAACCGCATCGCGTACAAGACCGGCACCTCCTACGGGTACCGGGACGCCTGGGCGGCCGGCTTCGACCGTCACGTGACGATCGTCGTCTGGGCCGGGCGCCCGGACGGCGCCGCGGTGCCGGGGCTCGTGGGCCGCACCGTCGCGGCGCCGATCCTGTTCGACGCCTTCGCGCGCCTCGGGATCGACCCCGAGCCGGTCTCCCAGCCGCGGGACGCGCTGGTGGTCGGGACGGCGAGCCTGCCGCCGCCGCTGCGGCGCCTCCGGCGCGAGACCGCCGAGGTGGCGGGACCGGCGCTGCGGATCGCCTACCCGCCCGACGGGGCGCGGATCGATCTCGGCCTCGCGGCGGACCGGCACGGCGCCGCGGAGGGCAGTCCTGGCCTCGCCCTCAAGGCCCTGGGCGGCGTGCCGCCGCTCACCTGGCTGGTCGACGGTCAGCCGGTCGTCCAGACGCCGCGGCGGAAGGCCGAGTGGGCTCCGGGGGGCGCGGGCTTCGCCCGGATCTCGGTCCTGGACGCGACCGGCGCCAGCGACAGCGTGTCCGTCCGCCTCGAGTGAGCCGGCGGCGGGTTCCCTCGGCTCAGCGGCCGATCCCGAGGCCGCGCTGGGCGCCGGCCGGGCCGCGCGACTCGCAGGATTCCAGCGCCGCGGCGAGGCGCGCCGCGCTGGCCGCGGAGCCTTGCGCGAGGTTGAGGACGGTGCCGAGGATGCCGGCGCCGACGAGCACACCGAGGGCGGCCGCGCCGAGCAGCACGTAGGTGATCAGCCTGTTGCGCCGCAGGTCCGCCGTCAGCGCCCGGATGAGGTCCCGGTTGTGTTCGGCGAGACCGTTCCGGGCCGCCACCAGCTCGTTGTACATGTTCGTGATGGCGTTGGTGGACATGTACACCAGTAGCAGGTGGACGACGAAGTCGTCGTCCGTCGTGGTGTTGAGGGCGGCCGCGATCCGCACCGCGAGCTGACGCTCCCAGGGCTGGAGATCGCGGCCGTGGACCGACCGGTAGAACCGCTCGAGGTTGGTCACGGCCGGAGCGCATCCCGCCACGCCGTGTGGAAGTTGCGCCGCAGGCGGCGGCCCTCGACCCGCAGGCGCATCGGCGCGCTGTTCGCCAGGACCTGCCAGGTCATGTTCTGGACCCGCAGGGCCTCGATCAGCCGCTCACCGATCCGCTCGATCTCGATGACGCGAAAGTTCGACTGCTTCCGCAGGGATCGCACGAGATCGGACGATTCGAGATAGTCGAAGTTGGTCGCCTGGGCGGTGTTCTTCGCCAGGATCGCGCGGTCGCACTCGATCAGCATGGGCCGGAGTTCGCGCAGGACCTCCAGGGCGGTGGGATCGACCGCGCCGGCCGCGACCACCACGGCGAGGCGGACATTCGCCTCCCGGCAGCTCTCCACGATGATCTCGGTGCAGCGGCGGGTCGTCTCGGTGTCGCCGGCCGGGAAGTCGACCACGACGAAGCGCTCGGCCGCCTCGGTCACGCGCTCGATCAGGTCCTGGCACAGGGTCGGGTCGACGCGGCCCACGCTGTCCTCGGCGCGCAGGCGCTGCCGGACGGCGGTGACGCCGGGGCGGCGCGGGACGAAGTTGTCGCTGCCGGGCACCGTCTCCTGCATGAGCGCCGTGTGGAAGTGCCGGTTGGCCGGGTCGGTGTCGATCGCCAGCACCGGACCGACCTCGGCGCAGAGGTCGGCCACCTGGAGGGCGATGGTCGTCTTGCCGACACCGCCCTTGCCCCCGAGGCAGAGCACGAGAACCTTCGCGGCGGCGCCCAGGAGATCGCGCTGGATGTCGTGGATCTCGTCCGGGCTGTACCAGGCCGGAACCTTGATCTGGGTCGTGTCGGTCATGCGGTGTCTCCTTGCTGATACGCGCGGGGTGGCCGCCGGACGCGCGCTCCGCGCGCGGCACCGGGCTGCGGGATCTCGGGGGTTCACGGGCTCGGGCCGGACCGCACGGCCCGCGAGGGCGGGAAGCGGCGCGCGTCGGCTCGACGGCGCGCCCGGGATGCCGGTCGCATCACGCGCGGGACCCGGTCGTGCACGGGTCGGCAGAGGCGCGGCCGCTCCGTGCACGAGGCCCGGATGCGGACGGCCGACGCTCGGGCCTCGCGATGACGTCCGTCGCCACGATCTGCACTCCGTTGCTGGATCCGCTTCGCCGGCGGCCCCGGCCGTAAGTCTTCCTCGCCGCGGCCGAGGCTCCTACATGAGCATGCTCGGACATACGAGTGAATCAAGCCTCAAAAAACCAGATCTTTTCTCGACTAATGCTCTAGAACGAGATCGTTAATGAAGTTTTATATTTGTACTATTTGTAATAATTAGCGAAGCACGACTATAAGATCTGGATGAACACACAAGTTATCGGACATCGTCCGCAATTCGATCGATTCGGCCGGCCGGAATCCGCGTAGATCATCTGGGCCGCGGGCCTTGCCCGGCCCTGTCGGCGGTGACCCGGTCGTCACCGCGCCGCGGCGAGGGGCGCGAACACGTCGATCAGGCCGTTCACCAGGATCTGCGTGCCGACGCACAGGAGCAGGAAGGCGAAGAGGCGGCCCATCACCCGGGCCCGGGCCGGGCCGATGAAGGCCACCACCCGGTCGGCGGAGGCGTAGAGGACCGCGACCGTGGCGGCGACCGCGAGGGCCGCCAGCGTGACGCCGATGTAGAAGCCGAATCGCTCCGCGTAGGCCTCCGGCCTGTTGGCCCCCAGGGTGATGGCGACGGCGATCGTCCCCGGCCCCGTCGTGAACGGGAGCGTCAGGGGGAAGAAGGCGATGTCGGCGAGGGGACCGGGCGCCGGGTCGCCCGGCGGCTCCGCCGGGACCGGGCCGCGGCCCGCCGACCCGGAGGCCTCGGCCTGCTTGCGCGCCTCCCGGGCCTCGGGCCGGTTCAGCTGGGTCCAGGCCGACGACATGACCACGAGGCCGCCGGCGATGCGCAGCGCGCCCAGGGTGACGCCGAAGAAGTTCAGGATCGGCGTGCCCGCCCAGAGGGCACCGAGCATCACCAGGGCGGCGTAGACGCCGATCCGGCGCGACAGCAGCACGCGCTCGGCGTGGCTGAAGGCGCCCGCCACCTGGGCGAAGATGAAGGCGCCCCCGATCGGGTTCACGATCGAGAACAGGGCCGACAGGGCGAGCAGGAACTGCTGGGTGGTGAAGTCGAGGCTCATCGGGGTCAACCCGGGGAGGGGGCCGGCACCAGCACCCGGGCCGGCGCGAGGCGGCGGGCGCGCCGCACCTGCTGGACGGCGACCGGCCGGTAGAGCTGCTTCGTCGCGTCGACCACGTGCAGGCCCGCGAAGGGCAGGGACAGGCCGGTGCCGAGCCACTCCCAGGCGGGCCCGGTGCGCAGCATCAGGCGCGAGCGGGCCGGCGGCATGTACAGGGTCTCGGCCCAGCTCACCGGCGAGAACAGCGTGTCGCGCATGAGCCGCCCGAGCTGCGAGCGGCTGTAGGGCTGGCCGTGGCCGAAGGGCGTCGCCTCCCGGCGGGCCCAGACGCCCCGGCGGTTGGGCACCACGAGGATCATGCGGCCGCCCGGCGTAAGGGTCCGCCAGACCTCCTGCAGCAGCTCCGTCGGGCTCTCCACCGATTCGAGGGCGTGGACCAGGATCACCCGGTCGATCGCGGCCTCCGGCAGCGGCATCATGGTGGGATCGGCGAGCGCCGCGCAGGAGCGCCCGGTGCCCGGCCAGTTCACCACGCCCTGCGTGGCCGGCATGAAGGCGAGGGTGCGCTCGGCGATGCAGTGGACCGGCCCGAGATACGGCGTCGCGTAGCCGATCCCGAGGACGCGCAGCCCCGAGACCGACCCGAGGAAGTCGTGGAGCGCGCGGCCGACCACGCGATGCGTCGTGCGGCCCAGAGGGCTGGCGTAGAAGGCCCGCAAGCCGTTGACGTCGAGACGCATGGGGGAACAGGAGATCGCGGACGGAACGGTCGTCGTACTCAATGGTGAGCCGCGCGCCGCGCGGCAAGCGCCGGAGGAACCCGGCCGGACCATCACCTGTTCACGGCAACAGATTTCGCGCCGCCCCGCGCCCATTCGCGCTCCTGGGAGACTCCGTCCGATGGCCGCCGAGACCGAGATTCGCACCTTCCTGTGCCGCAGCGACAATATCGGCGTGCTGATCCGCGATCCGCAGACCGGCGCCTGCGCGGCGATCGACGTGCCGGAGGCCGGACCGGTCCTCCGGGCCCTCGACGAGACCGGCTGGCGGCTGACCGACATCCTCGTGACCCACCGGCACGGCGACCATGTCGAGGGCATCCCGGAGGTGAAGCGGGCGACCGGCGCCCGGGTGGTCGCCCCCGCCAGGGCCGGCGACGCGGTCCCGCAGGTGGACGTGACCGTGCGGGAGGGCGACACGGTCGCGGTCGGCCGGCTCGAGGCGCAGGTCTGGGAGACGCCGGGCCACTGCGCCGACCACGTGACCTACTGGTTCGCGGGGGCCGGCCTCGTCTGCGCCGGCGACACCCTGTTCACCCTGGGCTGCGGCCGGGTGATGGAGAGCCCGCCCGAGACCCTCTACCGCTCGCTGCGGCGCTTCGACGACCTGCCCGACGCGACGCAGGTCTTCAGCGGCCACGACTACGTACTCTCCAACGCGCGCTTCGCCCTGGCGGCCGATCCCGACAACCCGGACCTGAAGGCGCGCCTCGCCGAGGCCGAGCGCGCCCAGGCCGAGGGCCGCTTCCTCATCCCCTCGACCATGGGTGCGGAGCGGGCGACCAACCCGTTCCTGCGCAGCGGGCAGCCCGCCCTGGCGAAGTCCGTCGAGCTGCCGCCGGAAAGCGATCCCGAGGCTGTGTTCGTCGCCTTGCGGGCGTGGAAGAACCGCTTCTGACGCAGGTGATAACGAGAAAAATTTGTTGCCTTCTCAAGGCAAACTGACACATAGGGATGTTTAAGCGGTCCTAATCCGCTCAGGTAACCGGGCTCCCGGGGGGAAGCCGTAACGTCAACGCGAAGCGCCGGGACGCTTCAGCCGGTATGATGGGGGTCCGTCTCGCCCTACCACCTGTCCACTTCCCGCCTTCCGCTTCCTTTCCTCAAGCCAGAGTCCGACGGGTCCAAGGAGGAGGCGCTCAGCGCCAAGGCCAAGATCACCGTCGCCGACACCGAATCCGGCACACTCCGCGAGACCGGTGAGGCGGCCAGCCCCGCCCGCCCGCGGGCGCCGGTCGCGGCCGACGTGCGGCTGCTCGGGATCGCCACCGAGCACCTCTCGCGGCTCGGGCCCAAGCGCGTGACGGTCGTGGCCGTCGCCGCCGAGGCCGGCATGACGCACGCGAACGTGTACCGCTACTTCCCGTCGAAGGACGCGCTCCTCGACGCGGTGGCGGGCCGCTGGCTCCGCGAGGTCGAGGCCCGGCTCGCCGGAATCGCCGACGCGCCCGACCCTGCCGACGACAAGATCGAGCGCCTCCTGACCGCCCTCGCGACGGTCCAGCGGGACGCCCTGTTCGACGAGCCGAACCTGTTCGCGGTCCACCTCGACGCCACCGTGTCGGCCCGGCCGATCGCCCGGCGGCATCGCGTGCGCCTGCGCAGCCTCGTCGAGCGCGTCGTCGAGGAGGGCATCACCTCGGGGATCTTCTCGGCCCGAGACCGGGAGCGGGCGATCGCCTACATCTTCGACGCGAGCTACCGCTTCACCCATCCGCTGGCGATCCAGCACGATGCCGAGGTGCCGCGCGACCTGATCGAGGCCCGGTTCGGGGCCGTCATCCACGCGATCCAGCGGGTCCTGCGCTCCGGCATCCTCTGATCCGCCGCGCCCGTACAGGACCTTCCGAAGGCCCGGACACCCCGTCCGGGCCTTCGCCGTTTCCGACGGTCCGGCGCGCTCCGGGCCGCCCGCCGCGACCCGAAATGACAGGTTCTGAGATCTGTCATCGCGGCCCCGGCGCGGCCGCGCGGCAGGGTGCACTGCACCTAAAACACTCGCGACGTTGACGTTTCGGAGTGCCCATCGGGCATGCCGGGGGCAGTCCGACGCCCCGGGCGCATCGCCCGCGCACCGCGCATCGGGTTGAAGCCACGGTGCTTTTCGGCCACACAGCCGCGCAGATTTCAGAGTGGCGAATCCGGCCTCGGCCCCTGACGGACGAGCTTTCCCGGCCTCGCGCAACGCATCACCGAAGTCGAACGCAGCGGAGACACATCCGACATGGCTCGCAACAAGATCGCGCTCATCGGCGCCGGCCAGATCGGCGGCACCCTGGCCCTTCTGGCCGGCCTCAAGGATCTCGGGGACGTGGTGCTGTTCGACATCGTCGACGGCGTGCCGCAGGGCAAGGCCCTCGACATCGCCGAGGCGGCCCCGGTCGAGGGCTTCGATGCGACCTACGCGGGTGCCAGCGACTACGCCGCCATCAAGGGCGCCGACGTGGTGATCGTCACCGCCGGCGTGCCGCGCAAGCCCGGCATGAGCCGCGACGACCTGATCGGCATCAACCTCAAGGTGATGCAGGCGGTCGGCGAGGGCATCAAGACCCACGCGCCGGACGCCTTCGTGATCTGCATCACCAACCCGCTCGACGCCATGGTCTGGGCGCTGCAGAAGTTCTCGGGGCTCCCGACCAACAAGATCGTCGGCATGGCCGGCGTGCTCGACTCGGCGCGCTTCCGCCACTTCCTGGCCGAGGAGTTCAAGGTCTCGGTGGAGGACGTCACGGCCTTCGTGCTCGGCGGCCACGGCGACGACATGGTCCCGCTGACCCGCTACTCGACGGTGGCGGGCGTGCCGCTGACCGACCTCGTCAAGCTCGGCTGGACCACCCAGGAGAAGCTCGACGCCATGGTCGACCGCACCCGCAAGGGCGGCGGCGAGATCGTCAACCTGCTGAAGACCGGCTCGGCCTTCTACGCGCCCGCCGCCTCCGCCATCGCCATGGCCGAGAGCTACCTGCGCGACAAGAAGCGGGTCCTGCCCTGCGCGGCCTACCTCGACGGCCAGTACGGCGTCAGCGGCATGTTCATCGGCGTGCCGATCGTGATCGGCGCGAACGGCGTCGAGCGCGTGCTCGAGGTGACCTTCGACGCGGCCGAGAAGGCCATGTTCGACAAGTCGGTCGCCTCGGTGACGGGCCTCATCGAAGCCTGCAAGGGCGTCGACAGCAACCTCGCCTGACCGGTAAGCGGAGACCGGGCCGCGCGTAGCGTTTCGGAGATTCGAATCCCAATCGCTCGATCTCTCTACGCGCTGCCCGCTGCCACCTATTCGCTCCTCCCTACGAGGCTCCGATGAATATCCATGAATATCAGGCCAAGGCCGTGCTGAAGGAGTTCGGCCTGCCCGTCTCCCGCGGCGTGGCCATCTTCAACCCGTCGGAGGCCGAGGCCGCCGCCAAGGAGCTCGGCGGCCCCGTCTGGGTCGTGAAGAGCCAGATCCACGCGGGCGGCCGCGGCAAGGGCACCTTCAAGGGCGCACCCGAGGGCGCCAAGGGCGGCGTGCGCGTCACCAAGTCGATCGACGAGGTGAAGCAGTTCGCCGGCGAGATGCTCGGCCAGACGCTGGTGACCATCCAGACCGGCCCGGCCGGCAAGCAGGTCAACCGCCTCTACATCGAGGAAGGGGCCCAGATCGCCGAGGAATTCTACCTCTCGATGCTGGTCGACCGCGCCACGGGCGGCGTCGCCTTCGTGGTCTCCACCGAGGGTGGCATGGACATCGAGGCGGTCGCCCACGACACGCCCGAGAAGATCCACACGATCGCGGTCGATCCGGCCACCGGCGTGATGCCCCATCACGGCCGCGCCGTCGCCAAGGCGCTGGGCCTGTCGGGCGCCCAGGCCAAGGAGGCCGCCGCGCTGACCGAGAAGCTCTACGCGGCCTTCGTGGCCAAGGACATGAGCCTCCTCGAGATCAACCCGCTGGTGCTGACCGCCGACGGGCACCTCAAGTGCCTCGACGCCAAGATGGCCTTCGACTCGAACGCCCTCTACCGGCACGCCGACATCGTCGCGCTGCGCGACGAGACCGAGGAGGACGCCAAGGAGATCGAGGCGTCGAAGTACGACCTCGCCTACATCGCGCTGGACGGCACGATCGGCTGCATGGTCAACGGCGCCGGCCTCGCCATGGCGACGCTCGACATCATCAAGCTCTACGGCGAGGAGCCGGCGAACTTCCTCGATGTCGGCGGCGGCGCCTCGGAGGAGAAGGTCACGGCGGCGTTCAAGATCATCACCGCCGACCCGAACGTGAAGGGCATCCTCGTCAACATCTTCGGCGGGATCATGAAGTGCGACGTGATCGCCAACGGCGTGATCGCGGCCGTGAAGGCGGTGGGCCTGCAGGTGCCGCTGGTGGTGCGCCTCGAGGGCACCAACGTCGAGCAGGGCAAGGCCATCATCCGCAATTCCGGACTGAACGTGATCCCGGCGGACGACCTCGACGACGCCGCCCAGAAGATCGTCGCCGCCGTGAAGGGAGCCTGATCATGTCGGTGATGATCGACGCCAACACCAAGGTCATCTGCCAGGGCTTCACCGGCAAGAACGGGACCTTCCACTCGGAGCAGGCCATCGCGTACGGCACCAAGATGGTCGGCGGCACGAGCCCCGGTAAGGGCGGCTCCAGCCATCTCGGCCTGCCGGTGTTCGACACCGTTGCCGAGGCCTGCGAGGCCACCGGCGCCGAGGCCTCGGTGGTCTACGTGCCGCCGCCGGGCGCCGCCGACGCGATCTGCGAGGCGATCAGTGCCGAGGTGCCGCTGATCGTCTGCATCACGGAGGGCATCCCGGTGCTCGACATGGTGCGGGTGAAGCGGGCGCTGACGGGCTCGAAGTCGCGCCTCGTCGGGCCGAACTGCCCCGGCATCGTCACGGCCGGCGAGTCGAAGATCGGCATCATGCCGGCCAACATCTTCCGGCCCGGCTCCGTCGGCATCGTGTCCCGCTCGGGCACGCTGACCTACGAGGCGGTGTTCCAGACCTCCAATGCCGGCCTCGGCCAGACCACGGCGGTGGGCATCGGCGGCGACCCGGTGAAGGGCACCGAGTTCATTGACGTGCTGGAGCTGTTCCTCGCCGACCCGAAGACCGAGTCGATCGTGATGATCGGCGAGATCGGCGGCTCGGCCGAGGAGGAGGCGGCGCAGTTCCTGAAGGACGAGGCCAAGCGCGGCCGCAGGAAGCCGATGGTCGGCTTCATCGCCGGCCGCACGGCGCCTCCGGGCCGCCGCATGGGCCATGCCGGCGCGATCATCTCGGGCGGCAAGGGCGGCGCCGAGGACAAGATCGCCGCCATGGAGGCCGCGGGCATCCGCGTGTCGCCGTCGCCGGCCCGGCTGGGCTCGACGCTCGTCGAGGTCCTGAAGGGCTGAGGCCCGACACGCCTGCGTTGCGGCCATCGCAGGGCCGCAACGCCCATATCGGGCGTGCAGACGATTTCGGCGGGGCGGTCACCCGCCCCGTTTCGGTTTGAGGGTGATCCGCCGCGCGGACGGGGAGCCCGAAGGGCAGGGGAGCCTGCCCGCGCGATCAGGATGGACGCACCATGGCACGCCAGGACGTGAACGAAGCGCTCCTCGAAACCTCGTTCCTCTACGGCGCCAACGCCGCCTACATCGAGGAATTGCAGGCGGCCTATGCCCGCAACCCGTCCTCGGTGGATCCGGAGTGGCAGGCCTTCTTCAAGGGACTCGGGGAGGACGAGACCCTGGTCGAGAAGAACGCCGCCGGCGCCTCCTGGGAGCGCCCGAACTGGCCGGTGCCGCTCAACGGCGAGCTGGTCTCGGCGCTGGACGGCAACTGGGGCGCCCTGGAGAAGGCGATCGGCGACAAGATCGTCGCCCGCGAGGGCAAGGACGCCAAGCCCGGCAAGCCGCAGGACAGCGTCACGGCCACCACCGGCGTCTCGGTGGAGCAGGCCACCAAGGACTCGGTGCGGGCGATCATGCTGATCCGCTCCTACCGCATGCGCGGCCACCTGCACGCCAAGCTCGACCCGCTGGGTCTCGCCCCGCGCGGCGACCACGAGGAGCTGCACCCGCAGCATTACGGCTTCCAGGAGAGCGACTGGGACCGCCCGATCTTCCTCGACAACGTGCTCGGCCTGCAGTTCGGCACGGTCCGCGAGATCGTCGACATCCTCGAGCGGACCTACTGCCAGACGCTCGGCGTCGAGTTCATGCACATCTCCGACCCCGCCGAGAAGGCGTGGATCCAGGAGCGCATCGAGGGCAAGGACAAGGAGATCTCCTTCACCCCCGAGGGCCGTCGCGCGATCCTCAACAAGCTGATCGAGGCCGAGGGCTTCGAGAAGTTCCTGGACCTCAAGTACACCGGCACCAAGCGCTTCGGCCTTGACGGCGGCGAGTCGATGATCCCGGCGCTGGAGCAGATCATCAAGCGCGGCGGCGCGCTCGGCGTCCGCGAGATCGTGCTCGGCATGGCCCACCGCGGCCGGCTCAACGTGCTCACCAACGTGATGGCCAAGCCCTTCCGGGCGGTCTTCCACGAGTTCAAGGGCGGCTCGGCCTCCCCGGCCGAGGTCGAGGGCTCGGGCGACGTGAAGTACCACCTGGGCGCGTCCTCGGACCGCGCCTTCGACGGCAACAACGTCCACCTGTCGCTCACCGCCAACCCGTCGCACCTCGAGATCGTCGATCCGGTGGTGCTCGGAAAGGTCCGCGCCAAGCAGGACCAGTGGGCCAAGCCCAACATCGAGCGCCGCACGGTGCTGCCGCTCCTGATCCACGGCGACGCCGCCTTCGCGGGCCAGGGCGTGGTCGCGGAGTGCTTCGGCCTGTCGGGCCTGAAGGGTCACCGCACCGGCGGCTCGATCCACTTCATCATCAACAACCAGATCGGCTTCACGACCGATCCGCGCTTCTCGCGCTCCTCGCCCTACCCGTCCGACGTCGCCAAGATGGTCGAGGCGCCGATCTTCCACTGCAACGGCGACGACCCCGAGGCCGTCACCTTCGCGGCGAAGGTCGCGGTCGAGTACCGCCAGAAGTTCGGCAAGCCGGTGGTGATCGACATGCTGTGCTACCGCCGCTTCGGCCACAACGAGGGCGACGAGCCGGCCTTCACCCAGCCGAAGATGTACCAGCGGATCCGCAAGCACCCGTCGGTGCTGGAGAATTACGGCCGCAAGCTCGTCGAGAACAGCTCCGTCACCCAGGAGGCGCTCGACGCCCGCAAGGCCGAGTTCCGCGGGATGCTCGACAGCGAGCTCGACGTCGCCACCAACTACAAGGCCAACAAAGCCGACTGGCTCGACGGCCGCTGGTCCGGCGTGAAGGCCGTGCACGAGGACGTGGACGATCCGCGCCGCGGCCGCACCGCCGTTCCGGCCGAGACCCTGCAGGAGATCGGGCGCAGGATCACGCAGGCGCCGCCCGGCTTCCACCTGCACCGCACGATCCAGCGCTTCATGGACAACCGCGCCAAGGCGGTGGAGACGGGGGTCGGCATCGACTGGGCGACCGCCGAGGCCCTGGCCTTCGGGGCGACGCTTCTCGACGGCAACCGGGTCCGCCTGTCGGGCCAGGACGTGGAGCGCGGCACCTTCTCGCAGCGCCACGCGGTGGTGATCGATCAGGAGAACGAGCAGCGCTTCACGCCGCTCAACGCCATCCGCGAGGGGCAGGCCTCGATCGAGATCATCAACTCGATGCTCTCCGAGGAGGCGGTGCTCGGCTTCGAGTACGGCTACTCGCTCGCCGAGCCGAACGCCCTGGTCCTCTGGGAAGCCCAGTTCGGCGACTTCGCCAACGGCGCCCAGGTGGTGATCGACCAGTTCATCGCGTCCGGCGAGCGCAAGTGGCTGCGCATGTCCGGCCTCGTGCTGCTTCTGCCGCACGGCTACGAGGGGCAGGGGCCCGAGCACTCCTCCGCCCGCCTGGAGCGCTACCTCCAGGCCTGCGCCGAGGACAACATGCAGGTCGCCAACGTCACGACGCCGGCGAACTACTTCCACATCCTGCGCCGGCAGCTGAAGCGCGACTTCCGCAAGCCGCTGGTGCTGATGACGCCGAAGTCGCTGCTGCGCCACAAGCGCGCCGTGTCGAACCTCGACGCGCTCGCCGAGGGCTCGACCTTCCACCGCGTCCTCTGGGACGACGCCGAGGAGGAGGGCGCGACCAACAAGCTGGTGCGCGACGACAAGATCCGCCGCGTCGTGCTGTGCTCGGGCAAGGTCTACTACGACCTCTTGGAGGAGCGGGAGAAGCGCGGCCTCAACGACATCTACCTGATGCGCGTCGAGCAGCTCTACCCGTTCCCCCTGAAGGCGCTGGCCAACGAGATGGCCCGCTTCCGCAACGCCGACGTGATCTGGTGCCAGGAGGAGCCCAAGAACATGGGCGCCTGGTCGTTCGTCGAGCCCTATCTCGAGTGGGTGCTCGGCCAGGCCGGCTCCGCGGTGAAGCGCGCCCGCTACGTCGGCCGTCCGGCCTCCGCCTCCACGGCGGTCGGCCAGATGTCGAAGCACCAGGCGCAGCTCCAGGCCTTCCTCAACGAGGCCCTGGCGGTCTGATCGTCCGGCCATGGCCTACTTCCTGCTCCGTCTGGAACCGCCCCGCCCGAGCTTCCCGTTCGACGCGACGGAGGCCGAGAAGGCGCTGTTCTCGGCGCATTCCGGTTACTGGATGGAGCAGGCGGCCGCCGGGACCGCCATCGCGGTCGGGCCCGTCTTCGAGTCCGGCGGCACCTGGGGCCTGGCCCTGGTCGAGGCCGACGACGCGGCCCAGGCCGAGGCGCTCGGCGAAGCAGATCCCGTCCTGATGGCGCAGGCAGGCTTCCGGTACACCGTCTCGCCCGTTCCATCCCTGATCCTGCGGCGCTGACGTCGCGGCCCGACATCCAGAGGAGGCCCCCCGCGGGGCAGAAGAGAGCATGGCAACCGACATCCTCGTCCCGACCCTCGGCGAATCCGTCAGCGAGGCCACGATCGGCCGCTGGTTCAAGAAGCCCGGCGACACGGTCGCGGCCGACGAGCCGATCGTCGAGCTCGAGACCGACAAGGTCACCCTGGAGGTGAACGCCCCGGCGGCCGGCGAACTCGGCGAGATCCTAGTCAAGGACGGCGAGACCGTGGAGCCCGGCGCCCTGCTCGGCTCGATCGTCGAGGCCGGAGCCGGCGGCGGCTCGGCCAAGAAGGCCGCCCCGAAGGAGGCCGCGGAGACCAAGGCCGAGACTCGGAGCGAGGCCCCGAAGGCCGCCGCGCCCGCGAAGGCCGAGGCGCCCGCCCAGGAATCCTCGGCCGGTTACGGCAATCACGGCGATGCCGCCTCTCCCGCGGCCCAGCAGCGCCCGGTCGGCGACAACGGTCCGGCGGTGGCGAAGCTCGCCCGGGAGTCGGGCGTCGATCCGTCGAGCGTGAACGGCTCGGGCAAGGACGGCCGCGTCACCAAGGGCGACATGCTCGGCGCGATCGCCAAGGGCCCGGCTCCGTCGGCCCCCGCCAAGGAGGCGCGCCCGACTCTGCCGCGCGCGCCCTCGGCGCCGGACGACGCCGCGCGCGAGGAGCGCGTGCGCATGACGAAGCTGCGCCAGACCATCGCGCGCCGCCTGAAGGACGCGCAGGACACCGCGGCGATGCTGACGACGTTCAACGACGTCGACATGTCGGCCGTGATGGCGATGCGAAGCCAGTACAAGGACATCTTCGAGAAGAAGCACGGCACGAAGCTCGGCTTCATGGGCTTCTTCACCAAGGCGGTGATCGGCGCCCTCAAGGACGTGCCGGCGGTCAACGCCGAGATCGACGGGCAGGATCTCGTCTACAAGAACTACTACCACATCGGCATCGCGGTCGGCACCGATAAGGGCCTCGTCGTGCCGGTGGTGCGCGACGCCGACGACCTGTCGATCGCCGGGATCGAGAAGAAGATCGCCGGCTTCGGCAAAAAGGCCCGCGACGGCAAGCTCTCCATCGAGGAAATGCAGGGCGGCACCTTCACGATCACGAACGGCGGCATCTACGGCTCGCTGATGTCGACGCCGATCCTAAACGCGCCGCAATCCGGCATCCTCGGCATGCACCGCATCGAGGAGCGCCCGGTGGTCCGCGTCGGCAAGATCGAGGCGCGGCCGATGATGTACCTCGCCCTGTCGTACGACCATCGCATCGTCGACGGTAAGGAGGCCGTGACCTTCCTGGTGCGGGTCAAGGAGGCGCTGGAGGATCCGGCGCGCCTCGTGCTGGACCTCTGAGGCAGCCATGTCGAGCGCTGAGAACAGGGTCGCGATCGTCACGGGCGGCAGCCGCGGCATCGGCCGCGCGGTGGCGCTCCTCCTGGCGGAGCGCAGCTACGCCGTCTGCCTGAGCTACGTGTCGGACGCCGCCGCCGCGCAGGGCGTGGTGGACGCGATCGCCGCCAAGGGCGGACGGGCGCTCGCCGTGAAGGGCGACGTCGGCAACGAGGCCGACGTCATCGCCCTGTTCAAGGCGGCCGACGGCCTCGGCCGCCTCGCGGCGCTCGTCAACAATGCCGGCGTGGTCGACGTGAAGTCTGACGTCGCCGACATGAGCGTCGCCCGCCTCCAGCGCATGATGACCACCAACGTGGTCGGCAGCTTCCTGTGCGCGCGGGAGGCGGTGCGGCGCATGTCGATCAAGCGCGGCGGGGCAGGGGGCGCGATCGTCAACCTGTCCTCGGTGGCGGCGCGCCTCGGCGGCCCCGGCCAGTTCGTGGACTACGCGGCCTCCAAGGGCGCCATCGATTCGCTGACGATCGGGCTTTCCCGCGAGGTCGCCGCCGACGGCATCCGGGTCAACGCGGTCGCGCCCGGCATCATCGCAACCGACATCCACGCCAGCGGCGGCGAGCCCGACCGGGTGGAGCGCCTCGGCCCGGGCGTCCCGATGAAGCGGGCCGGCACCGCCGAGGAGGTGGCCGCACCGATCGTGTGGCTCCTCTCGGAGGAGGCCGCCTACACAACCGGCGCCATCCTCGACGTCGGCGGCGGCCGCTGAGCCTCAGCCCGACCTGACATTCCCTGCCCGTCCCACACGCGGCACGACCGAGCGGAAGCGAAGCCTCATGTCCTACGATCTCGTCGTCATCGGCACCGGCCCCGGCGGCTACGTCTGCGCGATCCGCGCGGCGCAGCTCGGCCTGCGGACCGCGGTGGTCGAGAAGCGCGCGACGCACGGCGGAACCTGCCTCAACGTCGGCTGCATCCCGTCCAAGGCCCTGCTGCACGCGTCCGAGGCCTTCGAGGAGGCCAACACGCACTTCGCCGATCTCGGCATCGATGTCGGCACCCCGAAGCTCGACCTGAAGAAGATGATGGCCTTCAAGGCCGAGGGCGTCACCGGCAACACCAAGGGCGTCGAGTTCCTGCTCAAGAAGAACAAGGTCGACACCTTCCACGGCACCGGCCGGATCGCCGGAGCGGGCCGCGTCGAGGTCATCGCCGAGGACGGCGGCAACCAGATGCTCGAGACCAAGAGCATCGTCATCGCCACCGGCTCGGACGTGGCGCGCCTGCCCGGCGTCACCATCGACGAGAAGGTCGTGGTCTCCTCGACCGGCGCCCTGGAGCTGGACCGGGTGCCGAGGAAGCTCCTCGTCATCGGCGCCGGCGTGATCGGGCTGGAGCTGGGTTCCGTCTGGCGCCGGCTCGGCTCCGAGGTGACCGTGGTCGAGTATCTCGACCGGGTGCTGCCGGGCATGGACGGCGAGGTCGGCAAGCAGTTCCAGCGGATCCTCACCAAGCAGGGCGTTGCCTTCAGGCTGTCCACCAAGGTGACGGGCGTCGAGGTCGGCAAGAAGGGCGGCGCGACCGTCACGGTCGAGCCGGCCGCGGGCGGCGCGGCGGAGACGCTTCAGGCGGACGTGGTCCTCGTCTGCATCGGCCGGACGCCCTACACGGAGGGCCTCGGTCTCGACACGGTCGGCGTCCAGCGGGACGACAAGGGCCGGGTCCTCACCGATTCCCACTACGCCACCAACGTCACCGGCATCTACGCCATCGGCGACGTCATCGCCGGCCCGATGCTCGCCCACAAGGCCGAGGACGAGGGCGTGGCGATCGCCGAGATGCTGGCCGGCCAGTCCGGCCACGTGAACTACGGCGTGATCCCGAACGTGGTCTACACGTTCCCGGAGGTCGCCTCGGTGGGCAAGACCGAGGAGGAGCTGAAGAAGGACGGCGTCGCCTACAACGCCGGCAAGTTCCCCTTCACGGCCAATGGCCGGGCCAAGGCGAACGGCACCACCGACGGGTTCGTCAAGGTGCTGGCCGATGCCCAGACCGACCGGGTACTCGGCGTGCACATCGTGGGCGCGGATGCCGGCAACCTGATCGCCGAGGTGGCGGTGGCGATGGAGTTCGGCGCCTCGTCGGAGGACATCGCCCGCACCTGCCACGCGCACCCGACGCTGACCGAAGCCGTCAAGGAAGCCGCGCTGGCGGTGAACAAGCGCGCGATCCACGTCTGAGGGGCGAAGGCCCACGGCTACACGAGTTGGATATCTCGGCGGGCGCAGCCGCCAGCTCGAAGGGGAGCGCCCCCTCCCGCACGGGAGAGGGGGCCTGTCGCGCTCCGTCACGAGCCGCGCGCCTCGAACCTGTGTGGCCCTTAGGGAGAAGCCTCGGCGCGGGATCAGGCGATCTTGCGCCGGGGATTGGGCAGGTCGGCGATCCGCAGGAGCGCGCTCGGCGCGGGCGGGGCCGTCAGGGCGTTCAGCAGATACGGCCGGCGCAGGCCCAGCGCGTTGTGCAGAGCCAGGTCGATGTCGCGGGCGTAGAACGGCATCCGCAGCACCGCGTCGACGCCGAAGTAGCGGCCGGCCTGGGCGACGGGCTCCAGATCGGACGTGGTCAGCAGGGTGATCCGGGTCGCGAGGCCGAGAGGCTGGATCTGGCAGGCCAGTTCGAGCCCGTCGATGCCGCCGAGCTTCACGTCGATGAAGGCGAAGTCGTAGGCGGCGAGCTTCAGCTGCTTGAGAGCGTGGCGGCCGTCATCCGTCTCGTCGAGCTCGATCGCGAAGCCGCTGCGCGCCACGACGCGACTGATCGCCGAGCGACCGGCCGGGGTCGAGCAGGCGAGCAGGGCCCGGGTCGGCACGCGACGGCGGGCATCCGCGTGGAGCAGCGGCTCGATATGGCTCGGGTCGAGGGGCGTCTTCAGGACCTCGTAGGCCCCGAGGCTGGTGGCGATCTCCTGCCAGTGCGGCAGCACGCGGGTCGCCACCAGCACCAGGCAGGGTGGCTCCGCACCCGCCCGGCGCGCCACGGCGACCGCCTCGGGTCCGCTGAGATCGTCGAGTTGCAGCCCCACGAAGGCCAGGGTCGGACGGTGGCGGAGGAGGATATCGCGGAGCGCCTGACCCGACGTCGCCTCGTCGATCACGGCGTGGGGATCGAATCGCAGGACGATCTCCCTCAGGGAGTTGCGGCGGCCCGGATCGCAATCCGCGATCACGACGCGTGCCGGCGACCTCCCATCCTCAAGATCCATGACGCCCGCCCAAGCCGATCCCGTTCTTAGCCCATATTGGCTGAGGATCGTGACGAAGCTCTTAAAGAGCGCGGCTCTGCACTAGGCGAACCGGATGACGCGCCTATAGCCGCTGATGAGCTCCCTCGAAGTCGAAGTTTTTAGCAATCTTGGTCAATGGCCGGCTCTGGGATGGGCCGCCGCGTAGGCGCTCATGAGACGGGCGGCGTCGACCTGCGTGTAGAGCTGCGTCGTGGAGAGGGAGGCGTGGCCCAGAAGTTCCTGGATCGCGCGCAGCTCGCCCTGGCGCGCCAGCAGATGGGTTGCGAAGGAATGCCGCAGGGCGTGCGGCGTCGCGCTCTCTGGCAGGCCCAGGGCGCCGCGGGCGCGCGCGACGGTGTACTGGATGATGCGCGGCGAGAGCGGGCCGCCCCGGGCGCCGAGGAAGAGCGGTCCCTCCGGCGGCAGGGGCAGGGGACAGGCGGCGACGTAGTCGGCCACGGCCTGCGCCACGACGGGCAGGATCGGGACCATGCGCTGCTTGCCACCCTTGCCGAGTACGGTGACCTGATCGACGCCGGGCAGGGGCGCGTCGCGGCGGGTCAGACCCAGGGCCTCGGAGATGCGCAGCCCCGCGCCGTAGAGCAGCGCCAGCACGGCGGCGTCCCGGGCGAGGACCCAGGGCTCCCGCTCCTCGCCGGCGCGGATCGCGGTATCGGTCAGCGCCACGGCGGCGGAGACGGGCAGGGGGCGCGGAAGCCGCCGCGGGACCTTGGGCGAGCGCACGCCGCCCAGGGCCGAGACGGTGCCGAAGCCCTCGCGCTCGAGGAAGCGCGCGAAAGAGCGCAGGCCCGCCAGCATGCGCATCAGCGAGCGTCCGGAGACCTCGTCGGCCCGGCGCGCGGCCATGAAGCCGCGGATGTCCCGCACCTTGAGCCCGATCAGCATCGGGATCGTTGGCGTCCCCTGACGGGACGCGAGATGGTGGAGGAACTGGCGGAGGTCGCGCCCGTAGGCCTCGACGGTGTTGGACGACATCCGCCGCTCCCGCGCCAGCGCCTCGATCCAGGCCAGGACGGCGTCGCGAAGGCGGGCGTCACCCGGAAACAGCAGCCGGTCGCCCTGGGTCTCGTGCGTGCTCGCGTGCGTGCTCATGGCGGCACTCGACCGGATCCTCCTTGCCGGGAGCTTAATGCCGGTCGCCGCCCGCCCCCGGGGCCGGGCTCGTCCCGCGCGGCGCGCCGTGCCAAGCTGACCCGATGACCCTCCTCGCCTACGCGGCCGCCGCCCTCGCCGAGATCGCCGGCTGCTTCGCGTTCTGGGCCTGGCTGCGGCTCGGTCGGTCGGCCTGGTGGGCGCTGCCGGGCCTCGCCTCGCTGGCCGCCTTCGCGGCCCTGCTGACCCTCGTGGACAGCCCCGCGGCGGGGCGCGCCTTCGCGGCCTACGGCGGCGTCTACGTGGCGGCCTCGGTCCTGTGGCTGTGGCTCGCGGAGGGCCAGCGGCCCGACCGGTGGGACCTCGCGGGCAGCGCGGTCTGCCTCGCCGGAACGGCGCTGATCCTCCTCGGCCGCCGGGGGTGAGCTCGACCCGGCACCGCGCCGGGACGGCTACGGCCGGCCACCGCCGCGACCGGAACCTTGGTGAAACCAAGCGTTCACGATACGTACGGCAGCCTCGGGCCGTGCACCGAGCCGTGGAGCCCCATGACCAGCGCCGTCCGCATCCTCGGGATCGATCCCGGACTCCGCCGCACCGGCTGGGGCCTGATCACCGCGCAGGGCACGAAGCTCACCTACGGCGATTGCGGGGTCGTGACCTCGGACGGAGAGCTCCCGCTGGCGCTGCGCCTGCGGGAGCTGTTCGAGGGGATCGGCCGCGTCGTCGAGGCCGTGCGGCCCGACGAGGTCGCCGTGGAGGAGACCTTCGTCAACAAGGACGCCCAGGCGACGCTCAAGCTGGGACACGCGCGGGCGATGGCGCTGCTCGTGCCGGCCCTCGCCGGACTGCCGGTGTTCGAGTACGCCCCCAACCTGATCAAGAAGACCGTGGCGGGCTCCGGCCACGCCGAGAAGGTGCAGATCCAGGCGATGGTCCGCTTCCTTCTGCCGAAGGCCGAGTTCCGCGTCGCGGACGCCGCCGACGCGCTGGCCATCGCGATCACCCATGCCAGCCATCGGGACGCCCACGCGCTGCGGCGGGCGCATCTGCCGGGGGGCAAGCGCCGCTCGCTCACCGGTCAGGCGGCCGCGGGACAGGGACTCGAAGGGAAAGGCTTCTCGGCCGCCGCGGCCGCGCGCATCGAGGCCGCGCTGGCGAAACAAGGCTGACGGGATCGGGAAGAACTTGGTGGGGGAAGTAGGACTCGAACCTACGAAGCTTACGCAGCGGATTTACAGTCCGCCCCCTTTGCCGCTCGGGACATTCCCCCAAGGCGGGCATCGCCCGCGGCGCCCTTATGGTGAGGGGTGGGCCGGGTGTCAACGCTTATGGTGCGCCGATCCGGCCCGCCGGGTGCGGCAATCGTTGAGAGCGGGGCGGTTTCGCTCGGAAGCGCCGCGATCGAGGAAGTCCCCCGTCTCGGGCCGGCCCTCTCCCGGCCCCACGTTGCCCGAGGCTCCGGCGCCGGGACGAAAACGCGAACGTTCCGCGACTCCGGGGATTCACAAAGGAATCCGGATCGGCCACGGTGTGCGGATGTCGCCCTGCTTCGCCGGCCCTTGACCCGTCCCGCCCCGTCCCTGCGGTCGCACCAGCGCGCGCTGATGGCCCTGGTCGCGGCCATGGCGAGCGGGGAGGCGGCCCATGTCCGGAAGATCCTGGCCGCGGTCACGCCGGGCGGCGGCAAGTCGCTGCTGCCGGTCATCGCCGCGCACCGGCTGATCGCGGCGGGGCTCGTCGAGCGCGTGGTCTGGGTGGTGCCGCGGGATTCCCTGCGGCTACAGGCCGAGGAGGCCTTCGCCGACCCGCTGTGGCGCGCGGCCTTCGGGCACGCCCTCAGCGTGCGGGCCGCCGACAACGAGCGCGACCCGGCGCGGGGTCTGGCCGGCTACGTCACCACCTATCAGGCGGTCGCCGCCGCCCCGGCGCTCCACCTCGCGGAGGCGCGGGCGCACCGCACCCTGCTGGTGGTCGACGAGGTCCATCACCTGCCGGTCCCCGGCCGCCCGGGCGCCGACGAGACCACCGCGGAGGACGCCGAGGCGGGCGCGTGGTCCCGCGCGATGCTGCCCGTCATGGAGGCGGCGACCGTGCGCCTGTACCTGTCCGGGACGCTGGAGCGGGCGGACGGGCGGCGGATCCTCGGGCTGCCCTACCAGGCCGCCGCGCCCGGCCGCGGGCCAGAACTCGACCTCGACGCCCCCGGCCTCGCGGTCATCGGGTACTCGCGGGCGCAGGCGCTGGCCGAGCGGGCGGTGCTGCCGGTGACGTTCGGCGCCATCGACGGCGAGGCGAGCTGGCTGGAGGGCGGCCGGATCGCGGGCGACAGCCCGCGCGTCGGGCCGCACCGGCTGGGCGCGGGCTCGGTCCGGATCACCACCCGGCCGGCCCTGTTCACCGCCCTGCGGACCGGCTTCGCCCGCGACCTTCTGAGCGAGGCGTTCTTCGCCACGAAGCGCCTGCGCGCCCGGCGCCGGGCCGAGCGCGATCTCCCGCCCGGCGAGCCGGCCCGGGGGCTCGGCAAGCTCCTCGTGGTGGCGCCCGATCAGGCGAGCGCGCGGGCCTATCTCGCGACCCTGCGGGACTGGATGCCCGCCGGGCAGGGCGCGCGCGATGTCCGCCTCGCGACCTCCGGCCAGGGCGACGCCCACGCGGCCCTGGCCGCGTTCCGGCTCACGCCGGAGCCGGCCGTGCTGGTGACGGTGGCGATGGCGTACGAGGGTCTCGACGCCCCGGAGGTCGCGGTGGTCGCGGCCCTGACGCATATCCGCTCCCGGCCCTGGCTCGAGCAGATGCTCGCCCGGGCCACCCGGGTCGACCCCCATGCCGGGCCCTACGACGGGCAGCAGGCGCTGATCTTCCACCCGGACGACCCGCTCTTCGCCCGGTTCCGCCTGGAACTCGAGACCGAGCAGGGCAGCAGCGTCCGGCCGCCCCGCGAGCGGCCGGCGAGCGCCGTCGTACCCGAGCGGACCCGCTGGCGCGACGACGAGCCGGGCGGGATCACGCCCCTGGAGAGCAACGCGATCGGGATGCGCTACGCCCTGCTGCGCCCGCGCCTCCCCGAACCGGTTCCCGCGGCGCCCGCGCCCGAACCGCCCTCCGTCACCGAGCGGACCCTGCGCCAGCGGCTCGCAGCCGCGGTGGCCGCCCAGGCGGTCGAGGACGAGACCTCCCTGCGCGTGCCCCGCGGTGGCAACCTCGCCCACCGCTACAACGCCGTTCTCAAGCGGGTGCTCGGCAAGGGCCGCGCGACCATGACCCTCCCGGAGCTGGAGGCGGCCCTGTCCTGGCTCGAGCGCAACCGCCTCTCCGACCATCTCGATCGCCTCGACGGCGACGCCCGCTACGCGTGGTCCGCCCGGCAGCGCCGCGGGCGCTGGCAGCCGGAGCGCGTCGCCGGCCGCTGAAACGCCCGGGCAAGGAGACAGCCGTGACCGAGAGCCTGCCCGCCGCCTTCGCCGCGACACTCACCGCGTCCGAGCCGCCGAGCGGCTGGATCGCCCCGCTCGCAGCGCTCTGGTGGCTCGCCCGGGAGGCGTCCGGCCCCGCCTCCGCCGCCTGGGAGCGGGCCCACCGCCTCGTGCAGGACGCCGGCGGGCCCGACGCGGCCTGGGTCCACGCCCATCTCCACCGAGTCGAGGGCGACGACGGTAATGCGCGCTACTGGTACGCCCGCGCCGGCCGCCCGGTCCCGAACAGCACGCTCGCGGAGGAGCGGACCGCGCTCGTCGCCGCCCTCTGGGCACCCTCCTGATCGCTCCGGGCGGCGCCGCGCCGACCGTCCCGTGCCCGGCGAATCGCGGAACGCCGAGGCTCACAGCCAGTTGAATGGCCGCCCGGCGCGGAGATCGGGCCTCGATTATCGGAGCGGATCCATGAGCCTCCTCGGCAGCATCGTCAGCAAGATCCTCCATCCGTTCGGTGGCGGCACAGCGGACGCCGCCCCCGCGCCCAACGCCGGCTCCGGCGGCCCGGCCGGCACCAGCACGCCCTCCACCCCGTCGGCCCCCGGCACGGCCGGCGGCAGCGAGCCGGTGGACGTCGCGGCGGTGCTCACCGGCCTCGCCGAGAAGAATCCCCAGACGCTCGACTGGCGCCACTCGATCGTCGACCTGATGAAGCTGCTGGGCCTCGATTCCGGCCTCGCCTCGCGCAAGCAGCTCGCCGACGAGCTCCACTACACCGGCGACAAGGATGATTCGGCGAGCATGAACATCTGGCTGCACAAGCAGGTCATGCAGAAGCTCGCCGAGAACGGCGGCAAGGTTCCGGACGACCTGAAGCACTAGAGCATCGAGCCCGGACCCTCTGAGCATCGCCGCGGACGGTCTCGACCGGCACCGCGGCGATGTCGCTTCTTGAGGGCGTCGCGCGCCGGCCGTTCATCTCCTTTGCGACACTGGCAGGGTGCCCCTTGCGGCGCCCCCGTCTTTCCCGGTCACATCGCCCGCGTCACGCAGCGCCGAATCGATCGCTGCCGAGGAGCGAGCGATCATGGCGATCCCGACCGGGGACTACAGCGGCGCCTTTCGGACATCCCCTGTCGCCACGATCGCCGCGGCGGTCGCCCGCGGTGACGTGGAACGCATCGCCGCGCTGGCGCCCGGCCTGGATCTCTCGATCCGCGGTGACCGGAACCTCACGCTGCTCGAATGGGCGATCTGGAACGCGCGGCCGCACGCCGTGTCGGCCCTGCTCGACGCGGGCGCGGACCCGTCCGTGCCGGGGCTCGATCAGGAGACCGTGCTGCACATGGCGGCGATGGTCGAGGACCCGGCCTACCTGGAGATCCTGCTGCGGCACGGCGCGCCGGTCGACCCCGTGAGCCCGCGCGGTCAGTGGACGCCGCTGTTCCGCGCCGTCCAGAACCGCCGCGAGACGCAGATCGCGCTGCTGCTGCGGGCCGGCGCGGATCCGAACCGGATCGACGCCACCGGCAACTCGCTGCTGCACGTGGCCGCGCAGGTCGGCGCGGCCAATCCCTGGGTGCTGAGGCTGCTCGAGGCCGGAATCGACCCGACCTTGCGCAACGCGCAGCGGAAGACCTTCCAGCCGTACTTCTTCACCACCCCGGAGCGCCTGCTCAACGACACCGCGCGCGAGACCCGCGCGGCGGTCCGCGCGTGGCTCGCCCGGCACGGCGTCCCCGCGGAGACGGGGCGCTGACGGAGCCGCGCCGGGATCCGCGTCAGCGCCCGGTGCGGACCCGGGTCCAGAGGCGGGTGACGAAGCGCTGGGTGCGGTCGTCCCAGGCGGTGTTGATGGACAGGCGCTGCATCGTCGCCTCGTCCGGGTAGATGCCGGGATTGCTCAGGATCTCGGGCTTCACGAACTTCTTAGCCGCGAGGTTGCCGCTGGCGTAGGAGACGAAGTTGGTGTTGGCCGCCGCCACCTCGGGCCGCATCATGTAGTCGATGAAGGCCAGCGCCTCGGCCGGGTGGGCGGCATCCTTCGGGATCGCGAAGGTGTCGAACCACATCAGCGCGCCTTCCTTCGGCACGACGTAGGCGATGTCGATCCCGTTCTTGGCCTCCTCGGCGCGGCGCTTGGCCTGCATGATGTCGCCCGAGTAGCCGACGGCCAGGCAGATGTCGCCGTTGGCCAGCGCCTGGATGTACTCCGACGAGTGGAACTTCCGCACGGCGCCGCGCACCTTGTAGAGGGCGTCGGTCACCAGGGTCAGGTCGTCCCAGCGCTTCGAATCCGCCTTCGCGCCGAAGGCCGGGAGCATGCTGGGGATCAGGTCCTCGGGGCTGTCGAGCATCATGATCCCGCACTCCCTCAGCTTGTTCGCCGAGGCGGGATTGAGGACGACGGACCACGAGTTCACCGTCGCGTTGGCGCCCAGGCGCTCGCGGACGGCGGCGACGTTGTAGCCGATGCCGGTCGTGCCCCACATGTAGTCGACGGCGTAGGTGTTGCCGGGATCGTAGGCTGCCAGCCGGCTGCTCACCTCGGGCCAGAGGTTGCCGAGGTTCTTCAGCCTGGACTTGTCGAGGGGCAGGAACGCGCCGGCCCGGATCAGGCGCTGCAGGTACGGCCCCGACGGCACGACGATGTCGTAGCCCGACCGGCCGGCGAGCAGCTTGGTCTCCAGGATCTCGTTGTTGTCGTAGGTGTCGTAGACGACCTTGATCCCGGTCTCGCGGGTGAAGGCCTCGAGCACCTGCGGGTCGATATAGTCCGACCAGTTGTAGATGTTGACGACACGCTCCTCGGCGGCCGGTGCCGGCCGCACGAGGGGCAGGACCGCCAGGAGCCCTCCCGCGAGGACGGCCGCAGCCGCCGCCAGGACGCTCCGGCGCGGGCCGTTCACCGGCTCCTCGCGGCCACGACCACGATCTCGACGAGATACTCGGGTGCGGCGAGCTTGGCCTCGACGGTGGCGCGGGCCGGCGGGTTCTCCGGGGCGACCCAGGCGTCCCAGGCGGCGTTCATCTCGGCGAAGGTCGCGATATCGGCGAGGTAGACGGTGGCCGAGAGGATCCGCGCCTTGTCGCTGCCGGCCGCGGCCAGGAGCCGGTCGATCTCCGACAGGATCTGCTGGGTCTGGATCGTGACCCCGGTGCCGACCGTGTCGGACGCGACCTGCCCGGCGAGGTAGACCATGTCGCCGAAGGTGACGGCCTGCGACATCCGCTTGCCCGGCTCGATCCGCTGAATGTCCATACCCGTCTCCACATCCTCGAGAACCGGCGTATCTGCCGCCGCACCGGCCTAGCCGTAAAGGGCCGCGCGCGCACGCGCCGCGGGAACCCGAGGAAAATCGTCATCGCCGGCCAGGGTGCGGGCAACCGTCGCGGGCCTCGAAGCGTTCTGCCGCCATCGACAATCACGCCTTGGGGTCAGTCATGGGTATTCTCTGGACCATCATCATCGGGTTTCTCGCCGGCGTCATCGCCAAGTTCCTCATGCCGGGCCCGAACGAGCCCGCCGGCTTCATCCTGACCACGATCCTCGGCATCGTCGGCGCCTTCGTGGCGACCTTCCTGGGCCAGGCGATCGGGTGGTACGGCCCCAACCAGGGCGCGGGCTTCATCGGCGCCATCGTGGGTGCCGTGGTCGTGCTGTTCATCTACGGGCTGATCGCCGGCCGCCGCACCACCACCTACTGACCCGTCCGGCAGGTCCGGATACGACGAGGGGCGCCCCGCGGGGCGCCCCTTTCTCATTGTCGGTCTGCCGCATTCCGGTCGGGAGCGCCCACTCGAGCGCGCCTCCGTCATCACGAGCACAGCGACGTGACCCAGGGCAGCGCGACGATGTCGAACGTCGCGCTGCCTGGATTGCTTCGCTGCGCTCGCAAAGACGGTGACGTTGAGGCCCTCGAACGGCTTGGGCTCAGAGATGCTCGGACGCGGCCTTCACGGCGCAGTGGCCGGTCGCGCCCCGGACCGCCAGACCGACGCCGACCACGAGCGCCAGCAGGCTCAGGAGCTTGTTGGGACGGGGCTGCGCTGCGGCCGCCGCGATGCCGAGGCCCAGCGCGACCGAGACGGCGCGCTCCGTCGTCGACAGGTTCGGCTGCCCGCTGAAGATGTCGTGCATCATGTCGTTGGCCATGAGGGTCTCCGGTTGGGAAGTCGCGGGGGAACGCGGCATCCGGCGCCCCGTTCCCGGTCGACGACCGATGGGTGCGCCTGCCGGAGACGCAACAAAAAGGGCGCGGCCCCGGAGGACCGCGCCCAGCTGAGACATCCCGCGCCGACCGCGGACGGCGCGAGCGTCCCGCGTGCTTACTCGCCGGCCTCGCGGCGGCGCTCGCCGCGATGGCGGCCGCCCTCGCGGGGCTCGCGCGGCTCCTCGCCGCGCTCGGCCCGGTCGGCGTCGCGCTGCGCCTTGATCTTGTCGGTGATGTCCTCGCCCGTCTGCTGGTCGACGACCTTCATGGACAGGCGGATCTTGCCGCGGTCATCCTGACCGAGGAACTTCACCTTGACCTTGTCGCCTTCCTTGACGACGTCCTGAACCTTGGCGACCCGCTGGGCGGCGAGCTCCGAGATGTGGACCAGGCCGTCCTTCGCGCCGAAGAAGTTCACGAAGGCACCGAACTCCATGCACTTCACGATCGTGCCGTCGTAGATCACGCCGACCTCCGGCTCCGCCACGATCGAGCGGATCCAGTTGTAGGCTGCCTTGATCGCCTTGCCGTCGGCAGAGGCGATCTTCACGACGCCGGTATCCTCGATGTTGATCTTGGCGCCGGTCTTCTCGACGATCTCGCGGATCACCTTGCCGCCGGTGCCGATCACGTCGCGGATCTTGTCCGTCGGGATCTGCATCGTCTCGATGCGCGGCGCGTACTCGCCCAGCTCCGGACGGGCAGCGGTCAGGGCCTTGGCCATCTCGGCGAGGATGTGGGCGCGCCCGTCCTTCGCCTGGTCGAGGGCGACCCGCATGATCTCCTCGGTAATGCCGGCGATCTTGATGTCCATCTGGAGCGAGGTCACGCCCTCGTCCGTGCCGGCCACCTTGAAGTCCATGTCGCCGAGGTGATCCTCGTCGCCCAGGATGTCGGACAGGACCGCGAAGCGCTCACCCTCGAGGATGAGGCCCATGGCGATGCCGGCCACCGGACGGCGCAGCGGGACGCCGGCATCCATCAGCGACAGCGAGCCGCCGCAGACGGACGCCATCGAGGACGAGCCGTTGGACTCGGTGATCTCCGACACGACGCGGATCGTGTAGGGGAACTCGTGGGCCGGCGGCAGGACCGGACGGATCGCCCGCCAAGCGAGCTTGCCGTGGCCGATCTCGCGACGGCCCGGCGAGCCCATCCGGCCGGTCTCACCGACGCTGTAGGGAGGGAAGTTGTAGTGGAGCAGGAAGCGCTCCTTGTAGGTGCCTTCCAGCGCGTCGATGAACTGCTCGTCCTCGCCGGTGCCCAGCGTCGCCACGACGAGCGCCTGGGTCTCGCCGCGGGTGAACAGGGCCGAGCCGTGGGCGCGGGGCAGCACGCCGACCTCGGAGAGGATCGAGCGGACCGTCTTCACGTCGCGGCCGTCGATGCGGGCGCCGCTGTCGAGGATGTTCCAGCGGACCACCTTCGACTGGGCCTCCTTGAAGGCCGCCTTGACCTTCTCGGCCGGGTACTTCTCGGCGCCCTCGGGGCAGAGGGCGGCCATCACCTTCGCCTTCACGGCGTCGACGGCGGCGTAGCGCTCCTGCTTGACGGTCTTGGTGTAGGCGGCGCGCAGCTCCGCCTCGCAGACCTCGAGGACGGCCTTCTCGACGTCGGCGTTCTCGGGGGCCTTGAAGTCGCGCGGCTCCTTGGCGGCCTTCTCGGCCAGGCGGATGATCGCCTCGATCACCGGCTGGAAGTGCTTGTGGCCGAACATCACGGCGCCGAGCATCACGTCCTCGGAGAGCTCCTTGGCCTCCGACTCGACCATCAGCACCGCGTCCTGCGTGCCGGCGACGACGAGGTCGAGGCTGGACTCTTCCTTGGTCTCGGTGACCAGCGGGTTCAGCCGGTAGCCGCCGTTGATGTAGCCGACGCGGGCGCCGCCGATCGGGCCCATGAACGGCACGCCCGACAGGGTCAGGGCCGCGGAGGCCGCGACCATCGCGACGATGTCGGGATCGTTCTCGAGGTCGTGGGTCAGGACAGTGACGACGACCTGCGTGTCGTTGCGCCAGCCCTCGATGAAGAGCGGGCGGATCGGGCGGTCGATCAGGCGGGAGACCAGGGTCTCCTTCTCGGAGGGCCGGCCCTCGCGCTTGAAGTAGCCGCCCGGGATGCGGCCGGCGGCGTAGGCGCGCTCCTGGTAGTTCACGGTGAGCGGCATGAAGTCGATGCCGGGCTTCGGCTCCTTGGCGGCGACCACGGTCGCGAGCACCGAGGTCTCACCGTAGGTGGCGATGACGGCACCGTCGGCCTGGCGCGCGACCTTGCCGGTCTCCAGGACGAGCTTGCGGTCGCCCCACATCAGCTCTTCGCGTTGAACGTCGAACATTCTCGATCTCTTCCTTGCCTGCGGCGGGCCCAAGCCCGGCGCCGCCCGGGGGCAAGACGGCGAGACACTGCGCCGGAAAATCCTCGGCGAAGTGTCTCGCGATCCTGCCCCGACGCTGGCGCCTCGAAGCGGCCCGTTTGTCGGGAGGCCGGACCCATTCCGGCAGCCCGCGATGGTGAAACGCGGCCCCGGGCCGGGCCCGGAACCGCGCGTAGCGCGCCTTAGCGGCGGATGCCGAGACGCTCGATGAGGGCGCGGTAGCGGGCCTCGTCCTTGCGCTTGACGTAGTCGAGCAGCGAGCGGCGCTGCGAGACCAGCTTCAGCAGGCCGCGGCGGGAATGGTTGTCCTTGCCGTGGGTCTTGAAGTGGCCGGTCAGGTTGGTGATCCGCTCGGTGAGGATCGCCACCTGGACCTCGGGGGACCCGGTGTCCTTGGCGTCCTTGCGGTGTTCCTTGATGAGCGCGGTCTTGCGCTCTGCCGTGATCGACATCGCGTGCCTTTCGGGTTGTGCTGGTCGGATGCGGCGCCCCCAACGGGCGCGCGCGGGCTCGGCGTTCGGCCGGTGCCGGGATGTCGTCCAGCACGGTCACAGCGCCAAGCGGCTCAAGCCCCGCCCGGCAAGCCGGGTCGAGGCCGCGCGATCCATACACGAAACCGACGGTTATGCCAGTCCCGAGCCGGGCGGGCCGCGGCGGCCGCGCGTCGCGGCGGGCCGGCCTCGCCAAAAGAACGGTTAACGCCCCCGTGCTACCCGGAACCGCTCACGAACCGCGGCCCGGCGATGAACGGCACCTTCTCGGATGCGTGCGGCGTCGTCGCCGCGACGCTGCTCGGCATCCCCCTCGTTCTCCTCCCGGGCTACGCCCTGGGCGGGCTGACCGGCATCCTCGGGTTCCGCACGCTTGCGCCCGGCGACCGTCTCCTGTGCGCAGCGCTCCTCGGGATCGGGCTCCTGCCCGCCCTCGAAAGCCTGCTGATCCAGGCGGGCGGCGTCCCGGTCGCGGCCCTCGCGACCGGCACCGCGGGGCTCGTCGCGCTGCGGCCGGCCCTGCGGAGCCTGCGCGAGTCCCTCGACCGGGCGGCGCTCGCCCTCGCGCTTCTCTGGCTCGGCGTCGTGGCCTACGCGCTGATCGACGTCGACACCGGCGCCGCCCTCTACCGGCCCGTGACGGTCATCGATCTCGTCAAGCACGCCGCCCTGACCCGCGCGATCGTGGAGCACGGGCTGCCGCCGGTGGATCCGTTCTTCGCCCGGCCCGAGCGGGCGGGCTACTACTACGGCTTCTACACGCTCACCGCCCTGGTCGACTGGGCGGGCGGCCGGCTGGTCGACGGCCGAACCGCCTTCGCGGGCCTGGCCTTCTGGACCGGCCTCGCGCTCCTCGGCCTGCTCGACCGGCTCCTCGCCGCGACCGGCCTCGTCGCGGACGCCGTGCCCCGGCACGTGCGCCGCGCGGTGCTGCTGCTGCTGCCGGCCGGAAGCCTCGACATCCTGCTGGTCCTCGCCGACCGGGCGACCTCCGGGAGCTGGCTGCCGATCCCGGAATGGCTGAACGAGCAGGTTCTGAACTGGCCCGCCTCGCTGGTCTGGGTGCCGCACCACGTCGCCGGCGCCCTGGCCGGGTGGCTCGGTCTCGTGGCCCTGGCCGAGGTCGCGGACCGGACGCGGCCGGACCGGCGCGCGGAGGCGGCGGCGATCGGCGTCGCGGCGCTGGCCTTCGCGGCCTGCGCGGGTCTGTCCGTCTGGGTCTGCCTCGGCACGGCGTGTGCGGCTGGCGCCTGGCTGGTGCTGCTCGGCCTGGAGCGCCGCTGGCGCGCCGCGGCCCGGCTGTCCGTTGCCGGCCTGCTCAGCGCCGCGCTGGCCACCCCCTACCTGCTGAGCGTCCTGGCCAACCGGACCGACGGCGGCGCGCCGATCCGGTTCTCGATCCGGCGATTCGGACCACTCGACGGCCTCGCCGACGAGCCGGCCCTGAGCGCGCTCCGCCTGATCCTCCTGCCCCTGAACTACTACACGGCCCTGGGCGTCTGCGCCGCCGGTGCGCTGCTGTTCTGGCGCCTCGTGCCCCGCCGCCAGGCCCATGGCCGTGAGGCCGGACGGCTGCTCACCCTCTGCGCGGCGGCGAGCCTGCTCCTCGGCGGCGTCCTGCGCTCGGCGATCCTCAACAACGATCTCGGCGCGCGCGTGGTCCTGCTCGCGCAGGTCGCGACCCTGGTCTGGACCGTGGTCGCCCTGACCCGCCTCAGCGAGGCGCGGCGGCTCCGGTTTCCCGGGCTCCTCGCCGCGCTGCTGATCCTCGGTTACGCGACGACCCTCTACGGCTTCGTCGGGATGCGCGCCTATCCGGCCTCCGACCGGCCCGCCTTCGCCCGCCTCGCCGGCCGTCCCGATATCGACCGGGCGTTGCGCGCGGCCTACGCCTGGGCCGGCACGCACCTGCCCCGGGACCTGGTGCTGCAGCAATCGCCTCTGCCGCGGCGGGTGTTCGATTTCGGGCTCTACGGTCTGCAGCCGACGGGGGTGGCCGACGCGGAGGCGCGGCTGTTCGGCGCCCCGCCGGAGGCCGTGGCCGCGCGGCTGGCCGGCGTCGCGCCGATCTTCCGCGACCGCCTGGACGGCCCCGCGGTGCGGCGGCGGGCCGAGGCGGCCGGGATCGGCGCCCTGGTCGTGACCGCGCAGGACGCCCCCTGGAGCAGCCCGGATTCCTGGGTCTGGCGCAGCCCCGCGGTCTACGCCGATCCGCTCGTCCGGATCCTGCGGGTCGAGGATCTCCATGACTGAGGCCGGTCCCACGACACCCGCCCGCCGGCGCGCCGGGCAGGCCCTGCGCTGGCTCTGCGCCCAGGCGCTGCTGCAGGCCGGCGCGATCGTCTTCGGCCTCGCGAGCTTCGTGCTGCTGTTCCAGACCGATCTCTGGTCGGGTGTGACGATCCTGTTCTACCGCGGCCTGATCCTGCTCGCGGTCGCCTTCCTGCTGACCCTGGCGGTCACGGCGGCCCTGGCCGGACTCGGCCGACCCTGGGGGCTGCGCCGGCGGGACGCCCTCGGCGCCTGCGTCCTGTCGCTGTCCCTCAACCTGAGCGCCTTCGTGATCCTGCCGGTGACGGTCGACCGGTCGATCAGCGTGTTCCTGCTCGGTCAGATGGCCGCCCAACCCGGGGAGCGCTTCACCCCGGAGCGGGCGCGGGCCGTGTTCGAGCGGGTCTATCTCGGCGAGTTCCGGCAGATGGAGCGGCGCTTGGCCGAGCAGCAGGCCTCCGGCAACGTCGCGCGGGCGGGTGACGGCTACGTCATCACCCCGCAGGGCAGCGCCTTCATCCGCTTCTGCGGCCTCGTCGCTCGGGCGTTCCGGACCGACACCCGGATGATCGGCGGCCCGGCCACCGCACCGCCTCCGCCCGGCGCGGGCGTTCCCGGTGCGCCCGACGGGGCCGCCGGCGCGCTGCGGCGATAAGCTGTATCCGCTCGCGGCCGGACCGGGAGCGTGGCAGTAGGGGACGGCCAGTACGATTCCGCGGATGACGTCCTCCGGGCATGGGATATGCCGGGTGACGATCCGGGCGAGGGGAAACGGACGCGATGGCGGAGTCCGCGGTGACCACGGGTGAACGGGCGGGGGCGGGGCGCGACCTCGCCCGGAGTCTCACCGCGCCGGGGCTCGTCGCCATCGGCCTCGGCGCCACGATCGGCGCCGGCATCTTCGTGCTCACCGGAACAGCGGCGGCGCAGTACGCGGGCCCGGCGCTCAGCCTCTCCTTCGTGATCGGCGGCATCGCCTGCGGTCTCGTCGGCCTGTGCTACGCCGAGTTGGCCGCCATGATCCCGGAGGCGGGATCCACCTACACCTACACCCGCGCCAGCCTCGGGCGTTTCCCCGCCTGGATCATCGGCTGGGACCTCGTCCTGGAATTCGCCGTGGCGGCGGCGACCGTGGCGGTGGGCTGGTCGGGCTACGCGCAGTCCCTCGCGGCGGAGTTCGGCCTGCATCTGCCTCCGGCCCTGGCCGGGGCGCCCGGGGACGGCGGCCTCGTCAACCTGCCGGCGGCCGGGATCGTGCTGCTGCTCAGCACCCTGCTGATGCGGGCCACCCGGGAGGCCTCCCTGATCAACGGGCTGCTGGTCGCCTGCAAGGTCGCGATCATCCTGGCCTTCGTGGGCGTCGGCGCGGCCCATCTCCGGCCGGAACTCTGGCACCCCTTCGTGCCGGAGAATGCCGGGACCTTCGGCGCCTACGGCTGGAGCGGCGTGTTCCGCGGCGCCGCGGTGGTGTTCTTCGCCTTCGTGGGCTTCGAGACCGTGGCGACGGCCGCGGGCGAGTGTCGGGCACCGCAGCGCGACGCGCCGGTGGGCCTGATCGGGTCTCTGCTGATCACCACGATCCTGTACGTCGCGATGGCGGCCGTCCTCACCGGCCTCGTGCCCTACCGCGACCTGGGCGTCGCCGACCCGGTGGCCAAGGCGGTCGACGTGATGGGCCTGCCGGGCTTCTCGACGATCATCAAGGTCGGCGCCCTGATCGGCCTGACCACCTCGGCGCTGACCGCCCTCTACGGGCAGAGCCGGATCTTCTTCGCCATCGCCCGCGACGGGCTCCTCCCGGGGATCTTCTGCCGGGTCCATCCGGTGACGCGGGTGCCCGTGGCGAGCCAGCTGGTGATCGGCCTGTTCACGGCGGCCGTGGCGGGCCTCGTGCCCATCGACGTGCTGGGCGAGATCGTCAGCATCGGCACGCTCCTGGCGTTCTGCCTCGTCTGCGCGACGGTGCTGATCCTGCGCCGGACCGATCCGGACCGGGCGCGCCCGTTCCGCGTGCCGGCGGTGACGCTCACGGCGGGGCTCGGGATCCTGTCCTGCGTCACGCTGATGGCCTCGCTCCCAGCCGACACATGGATCCGCCTCGCGATCTGGCTGGCGATCGGCCTCGCGATCTACGCCGGCTACGGCCGGCGGCACGGTCGGCTCAGCTGATCAGGTTGATGGTGGCCTGCGCGAGCGTCTTGATCGAGGCCGAGGCGCTCAGGCTCAATTCGTAGTTCCGGACCACCCGCTGCAGGTCGGCCGATTCGACCGCGACGTTGACGTTCGGCAGACGGACGTAGCCGGTCGAGTCGGCCCCGGGACTGGTCGGATCGTAGCGGGTGCGGAAGCCGGTGGTGTCGCGGGCGATCCGGCCGACCGGGTCGCGGGGGCTGTCGGCCGCCACCGGGGCGAACACCGCGATCTTGCGGGCGTAGGGGGCACCGCCCGGGGTGGTCGGGACCGAATCGGCGTTGGCGAGGTTCTCGGAGATCGCGCGGATCCGCCCGCTCTGCACCTGCCGGCCGGCGGCCAGGGCGCCGGCGGCCGAGTTGAGGGCGCTGGTGTCCGGCATGCGCGGGCCCTGTCGACGGCGAGGATCTGACCGAGTCCTTGCCGAACAGCCTTAACCGAGGGTTAAGACGCCCGCGCGGAGAGGCTCAGCGCGTCCCTGAGATCCTGGCCGTCGGTGAGGCGCAGGCCGCGGCGGCGGAGCCCGGCCAGCAGCGCGCGGTCGGGGAACGGGCAGTACGGCAGAACCGGCGCGGTCCGCCCCTCCGGCAGCGTGCCGGTCCGCGCGACCTCGTCGAGCAGCCGGTCGAGCATCGCGCGCCCGTGGGCGTGGAGCGCCACCGAGGCCCGGGTCGCGGTGGTGCCCTCGGGCAGCGCCACCGCTTCCTGAGCGAGGATCGCGCCGGTGTCGATGGCGGCGGCCAGCCGGTGCAGGGTCATGCCGAACTGCCCGGGCCCGTCGGCCAGCGCGTGGATCGTCGGCACCGGGCCCCGGTGGCGCGGCAGCAGGCCGGGATGCCCGTTGATGCCGCCGAGCCGCGCCAGGCCGATGATCTCGGGCCTCAGGATCTGGTCGAAATGGTAGGTGAGGATCAGGTCCGGTGCCGCGTCCCGCAGTGCCCGCGCGACCTCCGGGCCGTTGACGTCGTCGACCGTCAGGGTCGGGATGCCGAGGCGGCGGCACAGGGTCCTGAGCGGCGTCGCCTCCGGCGCGTCGCCGCTTCCGGACGCCGCCTGGGTCAGGGGCGCCAGGGGCCGCAGCAGGTCCGGGAGGCCGAAATTGACCGCGAGGTAGGGCAGGATCCCGGCGCCCGAGCGCGCGAGGTGGCGCCGGATCTGCCCCGTGAGGCCGCCGCTCGACGGCCGCTCGGCGTTCGAGAGCCCCACCAGCGCGACGTCGCCGCGGAGATCGGCGACGAGCCGGCGCACCGTGCGGGCGTTCGGCAGCGCCTCCAGGACGAACAGCGCGATCCTCGGCCGCGCCATCAGCGCCGCTTCCGGCGCTGGAACCGGAAGGCGTAGAGGCCGGCTTTGCGGACGCTCTCGGGCAGGAGCAGCACGGTGCGGGCGAGCGCCGTGAGGATGTACGGGAAGGCGATCACGTCGCGGTTGGCCGCGATGCCCTTGGCGATCCGCACGGCCGCCTCCTCGGCGCTGATTTCCAGCGGCCGCCAGCCCTTGAGCTCGCCGCCCATCGGCGTCTTCACGTAGCCCGGGGTGACGACGTTGACCTTCACGCCCCGGGGCGCGACCTTCTGGCGCAGGGCTAGGCCGTGTGCGACCAGGGCCGCCTTGGCGCCGCTATAGGCCGGCGCGTCCTGGAGCGGCGCGTAGGCCGCGAGCGACGACAGCAGCACGATCTGACCGTGCCCGCGCTGGAGCATCAGCGTCAGGGTCGGCAGGATCACGTTGAGCGTGCCGGTGTAGTTGATGTCGGCGGTCTCGAAGGCCACGTCCTCGGCCTCCACCTGCCCCTCCTGGTTGCCGCCGTTCACCGCCGCGTTGGCGATGACGAGGTCGAGGGGGCCCTCGGCGTCCGACCGGTGGACCAGCGCCGCGGTGGCGGCCCGGTCGCGGGTGTCGAGTCGGGCGGTCTCGACGGCGGCGCCGCCGGCGCGGCAGTCGCGGGCGACGATCTCCAGCCGCTCGGCGTTGCGGCCGACCAGGATGAGGCTCGCGCCGGCTTGCGCGTAGTGGCGCGCCAGAGCGGCGCCGATGCCGCTCGACGCGCCGGTGATCAGAATGCGGGGCATGGGGCGGGTTACGCCGCCGCGCGGGGAAAGATCAAGGTCGGGAAAGGCTCACCGGCGGTGAAAGCCACTTCAAAGGCCGCCGAACGGCGCCGACTCGGGGCCGCGGCGGGTCCGGTCAGTAGACCGGCGCGAGCTCGCCGTCCCGCTCGGCGACCTCGCTGACCGCCCGCGCCGCCGCCAGCATCGAGTCGGGCAGCGCCGCCTCCATCCGCGGCACCGAGCCGGCCACCGCGCGGTCGATCGCCTCCTCGGAGAAGAAGCCGCCGTTGACCTGGGTCCGGTGCAGGACCACGCGGCGGAAATCCGCCATCAGGTCCATCTCCGGCGGCGTCGGATTCTTCCAGAAGCTGTCGAGGTCGCCCTGATGGGTCAGGCCGGCCATGTTGTAGATCGCGGTGCCGACCGCGTGGGTCGGGCAGCCCATCTCCAGGGACAGCATCCCCACGGTCGAGTTGACGATGACCACGCCGCGGGCGCCCTTGATCAGGGCCGGGAGGTCGCCGCCGTCGATGAAGTCGAGCCGGTCGCTGACGCCGTGGCGCCGGGCCGAGGCGCGGGCGAACTTGCGCCAGTTGATCAGTCCGCTGTCGAGCGGGTGCAGCTTCACCAGCAGCCGGGTCGGCGCCGACGAGCCGTCCGCGAAGGACTTGATCACCCGGTCCATGAAGCCCTCGACGCCGAGGAACGGCGAGTGGACCCGGATCTGGTAATCGCTGTCGAGCTGCAGCGGCAGCAGGAAGTAATCGCAGCCGACCGCGCGGTAGATCTCGTCGCAGCGCGCCGCCTCGCGGCGGGTATGGGCGCGGCGCGTGAACTTCTTGATCCAGCCGGCGTACTCGGCCGCGATATGGGTCGGCCGGTGGCTGCGGAAATGCGGGAAGAGGTAGGGGAACAGGACGTTGGCGAGGTTGTAGCCGACGTCCCACACGCTGCGGCGGGCCATGTCGCCGGTCGACGGCATCGCCCGGCCGGGCTGCGGCAGGCGCCGCGCCAGGGACCGGATCTCGGCGGCCGTCCGGGGGAGGGACGAGAAGCCGTTCACGCCGCCCAGCTCGCAGGTGATCCAGTTCGGGCGGATGTAGCCCTCCTCGAACACGTGCACCCGCAGGCCGCGATACTCGGCGATCATGCGGGCCGCCTTGTGGAACGGCCGGCAATCGCCGAACAGCACGATGTCGGTCACGCTCTCGCGGTCGAGATAGGATTCGAGATACTCGCCCCAGGCCTCGCGGCGGCCGCGGTAATTGTCGGCCTCGCCGCTCCAGAACAGCCAGTCGCCGGGGCAGAGATTGATGCGCCGGACGCTGTGTCCCCGCGCGCGCAGCGCCTTTCCGAGATCCGAGAAGAACGGCGTCGCGATGCCCTGCAGGAAGAGGAAGGTCGCGGGGCGGTCGCGGAGGGCGTCGGGGGCGGGCTGTTGCATTCCGCGGCGCTTCTGTCCTTGACCCTGTGCCGGATGAACCGAGCCGGCGAGAGACTCTTGAGGTGGCACGGTGCCCGGCGGGCCCGCAATCCGAAGCCATGCCGCGGCATGGCATTTCCGCGCCGGCGTGGCCCGTCTGCAACGGTCCTGCGCCTGCGGCTCAGCCTTCGGATTAGGCGGCCAATCGCGGCGACGATATGTCCAAATCCTTTCCAGGACGTGGCGACGGCGACGCGCGCTCAGGTTGTCCCCGCGTTGCAACACCATCCCATGCCGGCGAAAATGCGCTACAGGCGGGTTCCGCACCTCAACCCGACCGGAGCCGGACGCACCGACCATGCCCGCTGACCCGACCCCGTCGCTCTACGCGACCGGCCGCACGATCCGCCGCCTGCGGGCGGAGATCGAGGCCGCGACGGGCCTCGCCTTCGGTCCGGCACGCCCCGGCGCCATCGGCGCGGCCTGGGGCGCGGCCTGGGGCGCGGGCAGCCTCGCCGGGCGCCTGCTGGCGCTGACGGGGGGGCGCCGGCTCGTGGTCGCGCCCGGGCCCATGCTGAGCCCCTACGACTCGCCGGAGGCCGGCTACGCGTCCCTGCGGATCACCCTCGACGGCGTGCCCCTGGGCGGGGAGGGCGGCGTCCACTACCTCGATCCCTGGAGCCGGGCGCCGATCGACCGCGCGACCTGCGCCGAGCGGGTGGCGTGGCTCGCCGCGCGCTTCGCCGAGAACGACCGGCGGGTGGTCTATGTCGGGATGTCGCGCTGGAAGCGGCCCGCCCTCGACGTCCTGGGCACCGGGCCCGCCGGCCGGCCGATCCACACCATGACCACCGAGGCCGCGATCGCCGCAGGGCAGCGCCACGGCGGCCGCATCCTCGCTTGGGCGACGCGCGCACCGGGCCAGCTCGAGGAGGCCTGCGCGCGGGCCGGGCTGCCCCTGGCCCGCGTCGAGGACGGGTTCCTGCGCTCCGTGGGGCTCGGCGCCAGCCTGCAGCCCGGCGCCTCCATCGTGGTGGACGACCTCGGCATCTACTACGACCCGCGCCGGGAGAGCCGCCTGCAGCGGCTGCTCGCCGAGGCCGACTTCACCCCGGACCTCGTTGCCCGGGCGCGGCGCCTGCGCGAGGAGGTCGTGGCGCGCCGGCTCAGCAAGTACAATGTCGGCCTCGACGCCGCTTCGCTCGACTGGCCGGCCGGCCGGCGGATCGTGCTCGTGCCCGGTCAGGTCGAGGACGACGCCTCGGTGCGCCACGGCTCGCCGCTGGTCCGCTCGAACAGGGCGCTGCTGGAAGCGGCGCGGCGGCGCAACCCGGACGCGTTCCTGCTCTACAAGCCGCATCCCGACGTGGAGGCCGGGTTCCGTCCCGGCATCATCCCGGAGGCGGAGGTTCTGACCCTGGCCGACCGGATCGTGGGCGGCCTCAGCATCGTCGACCTCCTCGACCGGGTGCATCACGTCGAGACCATGACGTCGCTCGCCGGGTTCGAGGCCCTGATCCGCGGGCTCACCGTGGCGACCCACGGCCGGCCGTTCTACTCCGGCTGGGGCCTGTCGGAGGATCTCGCGCCGGGGGCCGACCGCGGCCGCCGGCTGAACCTCGACGAGCTGGTGGCCGGCGCCATGATCCTCTACGCGCGCTACCTCGACCCGGTGGCGATGAAGCCGTGCACCCCGGAGCAGCTCCTCGACCGCCTCAGCGCGGCCCGGGCGGCGGCGCCGCGCAACGCCTTGTCCCTCGGCCGGACGGCCCATCTGGTCATGCGCGCCCGCTACGGCCTCCTCAATCCCGTGGTGCGGGCCCTGCGCAGCCGGCGCGGCGTCGGTCGCGAGGCCGGCGGCGGACCGCGCTAGGCAGGACGCGCGGCGCGAATCCGGTTCCGCGAGACCCTGATGTGACACCAAAGCGATAGCGCGCGCTGCTAGAGTCAGCCCGCAGCCGCACGCCCCGGGGCCGACTCCGATCACTCTGGATCAGGAACGGCCCGCAAGTCCTTGCTCCCGCGCGCTGTTTCCCGCCGGATCGGATCCCGGCGGCGAGCACGCCCGCCCCACGCCGAGTGTCCGTGTCTTGACGACGTTCCTCATCGCCACCGGTCTCGCGCTCGCCGTGTGCCTCGTCCTGGAGGTGTTCGCGGGCGACTCGATCACCCGGGCGAGCCTCGCCCCCCGGGATCTCGGCCTGCGGCTGCTCGGCTACCTGCTGATCCTGCTGTTCTGGTTCGAGTTCTCGTGGCGGCCCTGGCTCGCCGGGCTGACCTGCGCGATCACCGTGGCGATCCTGATCGTCGTCAGCCGGGCGAAGCGCTCGGTGATCGGCGAGCCGCTGCTGTTCAGCGATTTCGCCCTGCTGCCCCAGGTGCCGCGGCACCCGCAGCTCTACTACATCCCGCCCCTGTGGAACCCGCGCATCTCCGTGCCGGTCCTGCTCACCCTGGCGGTCACCGCGCTGTGGTACTGGATCGAGCCGAGCGTGCTGCCCACCGCGACCCTCCCGCGGGTGCTGTCGATGCTCGGCCTCCCGCTCGCGCTCTGGCTGCTGGTCAAGGCGGCCCCGCGCCCGCCGCTCGCTCGACTCATCGCGCGCTGGTTCCCCGAGCCCGACCTGGAGGCGGACGTGACCCGGGTCGGCCTCCCGGCGAGCCTCCTGGGCTACACCGCCCGGGCGATGGCGGGCGGCGTGCCGGTGCCCGCGGCGCCGGCGCTGCCGGAGGGCCCGGGCGACGACGTCGTCGTGGTGATCCAGCTCGAGTCCTTCGTCGATCCGGAGCGGCTCGGCGGCGCGAAGCTGCCGGCGATGGACCTGTTCCGCACCCGGGCCGCGCAGCACGGGCGCCTCCGGGTTCCGGCGCACGGCGCCTACACGATGCGCAGCGAGCACGCGGTGCTCACCGGCCGGCCGTCCGAGAGCCTCGGCTTCGGCCGCTACGACCCCTACACGTCGCGAAGCGGCGACGAGCCGACGAGCCTCGCCCGGCTCGCCGGTGGACGGGGCTACGGGACCCTGTTCCTGCACCCGTTCCACCGCGATTTCTTCCGCCGGGCGCGGGTGATGGAGGCCTTCGGCTTCGCCGATCTCGTGATGGGGGAGGCGTTCGCGGAGGCCCCGCGCGTCGGCCCCTATGTCGGGGACGTCGCCCTCGGCGCGCGGCTCCTCGCGGAAGTCCGGGCCCGGCGCGCGCCGCTGTTCCTGTTCTGCGTGACCATGGAGAACCACGGCCCGTGGAAGCCCGGACGGCTGCCGGGCATCGACGATCCGCAGGCGCAGTATCTCCACCACGTCGCCAATACCGGTCGGATGGTCGAGGATCTCGTCGCGGGCCTGGACGCGATCGCCCGCGAGCGCGGCCAGACCATCACGCTCTGCGTGTTCGGCGACCACGCACCGTCGCTGCCGAGCTGCAAGCCGGGCTTCGGCGGGCGGACCACCGAGTACGCCCTGTTCCGCTTCGGCCGCCCGCAGGAGGCCCCGCGCCGCGTCGACATCGCCGCCGACGAGCTCGGGCGGGCGCTGCGCGGGAGTCTCGCGACCGCGCCTGCGGACATCGCCGCGGGGACATGATACGGTTAAGCTTGCGCGGCATAAGCGTGGCTGTGCCACGCTGGTGACGCATTGCCCGCGGATAGCGCAACCGTCCGTACGGCGGCCGCCGCTCCGGCGCGGCCGTTAAAGCGATCGCAGCGTTTGGCGGTCAAACTGGATATCCCGGCCCGGGCCAGCGATGGCGCGGGCTCGGCGAGGAGAAGTCTTTGTGATGCTGCGTAAGACGGCGTGCACCGCCCTGATGGCCGCCCTGGCGGCTGGATCTGCCGGCGGCTGCACGTACCTGCCCGCGGCGGGTCCGACGGCGAGCGCGATCCAGGCCGGGGCTGAGGTCGCCACGGCCGACGGCGGGATCCTTGCCCGCTACGAGATCATCGACGTCACCCCCTCGGTGGTCGAGGCCCTGCGCGGCCGCCCCCTGGACAGCCTGCTCGCCTCCTTCGGCGATCACCGCCCCTCCTCCGAGCCGGTCATCGGCATCGGCGACATGGTCTCGGTCTCCGTCTGGGAAGCCGGGTCCGGCGGCCTGTTCTCCGGGCCGCTCGTCGCCGACCGCTTCTCCGCGGGCTCCAAGTCCGCCCTCATCCCCGAGCAGCCCGTCGGGCGCGACGGCGCCATCTCGGTGCCCTACGCCGGCCGCATCAAGGTCGCCGGCCGCCGGACCCAGGACGTCCAGTCGCTCATCGAGAACGAGCTCGCCGGCAAGGCCATCCAGCCGCAGGTGCTGGTCTCGGTCACCCGCCCGATCTCCCAGGCCGTGACCGTCACCGGCGAGGGCGCCGCCGGCGCCCGCCTGCCGCTCTCGGGCCACGGCGACCGCATCCTCGACGTCATCGCCGCCGCCGGCGGCAACCGCGCGCCGGTCAACGAGACCTTCGTGCGGCTCTCGCGCGGTCCGGTGACCGCGACCGTGCCGCTGACCACGGTGGTGTCGAACCCCAGGGAGAACATCTACCTGCGGCCCAACGACGTGCTCACCCTGGTGCGCGACCCGCAGACCTTCATCGCGGTGGGCGCGCTGGGCAACAGCACCGAGTTGCCGTTCCAGGCCGACGGCATCACGCTGGCGCAGGCGCTGGCCAAGGCGCGCGGCCTGTCGGACTTCGCCGCCGACCCGGCCGGGACGTTCATCTTCCGGTTCGAGCCGGCCAGCGTCGTGCGCCGGCTCAGCCCCAGCTCGAGGCTGCTCGGCACGCCGCTGGTGCCGGTGGTCTACCGGATCGACATGCGCGACCCCAACAGCCTGTTCGTCTCCCAGGCGTTCCGCATGCGCAACCGCGACCTGATCTACGTGTCGAACGCGCCCTTCACCGAGGTCCAGAAGGTCCTCACCGCCTTCAACGGCGTCACAGGACCGGTTTCGTCGCTTTCGACCGCCTATTTCTACACCAAGTAAGCGCCCGACGCCTCGCGACGGACGCCGGGATCGCGCGGCCCCGGTTCCCGTCGCGTCGATCCTGCCGATGCGCGCGTCCGACCGAGGCCGCGGAGACCGGTCGCTCGAATGCCGAAGGGCGCGCGGATGTCATCCGCGCCCCCTTCGGCTTCGTGAGGCTCTCAGGCGACCGGGGCCCGCGGCCCCGGCCGGGCTCAGACCCGCTTGGCCAGGAGCTGCTCGATCAGCGAGCCGCCCTTGTCGATGGCGGCCAGCTCCTCGGCCACCGCGTTCACGGTGTCGCGGATCTGGTCGGGGGTGTGCTCGGACGTGAGGAAGAAGCGGAGGCGCGAGGCCCGCTCCGGCACAGCCGGGTGGATGATCGGCTGCACGTTGATGCCCCGCCGGAACAGCCGGTCCGACAGCGTCACCGCCTTCAGCGAGTCGCCGACGATGATCGGCACGACCGCGAGGCCGAGGCTGAAGCCGGTGTCGAGGCCGAGCTTCTTGGCGGTGGCCAGGAACAGGGTGCCGTTCTGGCGCAGGCGCTCGACCCGCTCCGGCTCGGCATGCATCACCGCGAGGGCCGCCTCGGCGGCGGCCGCGAGCGGCGGCGACATGCCGACGCTGTACACGAAGCCGCCGGCGGTGTGCTTCAGGTACTCGATCAGCGCGATCGGTCCGCAGATGTAGCCGCCGCAGGTGGACAGCGTCTTCGACAGCGTGCCCATCCAGATGTCGACCTCGCGGGGATCGACACCGCAATGCTCGAACAGGCCGGCGCCGGTGCGGCCGGTGACGCCCAGGCCGTGCGCCTCGTCGACCATCAGCCACGCGTCGTAGCGCTTCTTGAGGGCCACGAGCCCGGCGAGGTCCGGCGCGTCGCCGTCCATGCTGTAGAGGCCCTCGACCACGATCAGCGCCCGGCGATGCTCGTGGCGGGTCGACTGGAGCAGGGTCTCCAGCGCGTCGAGGTCGTTATGCGCGAAGGAGCGACGCTGGGCACCGGACAGCTGCGCGCCGGTGACGATGCTGTTGTGCGACAGGGCGTCGTGGAAGATCACGTCGCCGGCTTCCAGCAGCGCGCCGATGGTCGTGACGTTGGTGGCGTGGCCGCTCACCATCACCACGCAACCCTCGGACTGGTAGTGCTTGGCCAGCGCCTGCTCGAGGCTGATGTGCCCGGGCCGCTCGCCCGCGACCACGCGGCTCGCCGAGGACGAGGTGCCGTAGGCCTCGATCGCCTCCCGGGCAGCGTTGCTCACCCGGGGGTGGCCGTTGAGGCCGAGGTAATCGTAGGACGAGAAGTTGGTGAAGCTCTTCTGGTCGATCCGCGTCGTGGCCCCGGCCTTGGCGTCGTGGACGCGGAAGAACGGGTTGCCCAGGCCAATCAGATCGGCCGCCTGGCGCTGGAGCTTCAGCTCGCGGTAGCCCGGCAGGTTCTCGAAGTTCTGCGCCGCCGACTTGCCGGCGGGAGAGGCCGTCTTGACGGGGGCCGGGCGCGGCGTCGCGCGCCCGAGCCGGTTGGTCACGAAGCCGGCGAGCGCCGCGCGCCCACCGTCCGGCCGTGCCGTGTCGGTCATGAGTTGGTCTCTTTGATCTCGCTGGACGTCTGCTCGATGAGTTCCTTGAGAGGCGCGAGGATCTGCGCATCGACCTCACCGCCGACATGCTTCGAGACGAGGCTCATCGCGACGCCGGCCGTCTCGTCCATGGGCGCGGAAACCGCCTGAATTAAGGACTCCGACAGCTCATTGACGGTCATGCCCGACGAAAGTCCGGCGGGCGGCGCGTCGAGGGCGAAGCGCTCCTGCAGGCTGGCGCCGAGCTCGACGCCCATCAGCGAGTCGAGGCCGATCTCCGAGAGCTGGCGCACGCGGCTGATGTCGTCCTTCGGCAGCCGCAGGATGCGGGCGATGTCCTCGACGATCGCGTCCGACACGGTCTTGCGGACCGAGTCGATATCACCGCCCTTGAGCAGGGCCCCGATGTTGATCGCCTGGACGCCGCCGGCCTCGGCCTGCTGGTCGGACCCGAGCTCGGCGTAGCTCGGCGAGCGCATGGTGGCGAGACGCTCGCGCGCCTTGCCCCAGTGCATCGCCGCGATCGCGATCACGGCCTCGTCCGGGGACGCGCCCTGGCTTCCCAGCGCCTCGGCCATCAGGTCGAGGCAGCGGCGGGCCTCCATCGGCGTGACGCCGACGCGGCCGGCGAGGCCTTCCATGACCGCCTTGTTGCGGGCGAGCATGCCGACGTCGCCGATGGCTCCCCAGGCCACCGCCAGCGCGGGCAGGCCGCGGCGGCGGCGCTGCCGCGCCAGACCTTCCATGAAGCCGTTGGCGGCCACGTAGGAACCCTGGCCGGGATTGCCGATGAAGGTCGTCGCCGAGGAGAACAGGACGAAGTAGTCGAGGCTCCGGTCGCGGGTGGCGGCATCGAGGTGCTGGGCGCCGATCACCTTCGGGCCGATCACCGCGTCGAGCGCCGCGGCGTCGATGTTGGAGATCAGGCCGTCCTGGAGAACCGCCGCCGCGTGGAGCACGCCGGCCAGCTTCTTGCCGCCCTGCTCGATCCCGGCGATGAGCCGGTCCACCGAGGCGCGGCTGGTGATGTCGACGGCCTTGGCCTCGACGGTCACGCCCCGCGCGGTGAGCTCCGCGACGATCGCCTTGGCCTCGTCGGTGGCCGCGCCTTTGCGGCCGGCCAGCACGAGGTGCTTGGCACCGCGGTCGATCAGCCACCGCGCCGCCTCCAGGCCGAAGCCGCCGAGGCCGCCGGTCAGCAGGTGGACGCCCTCGGCCGAGACCGTGAACGGCCGGGCCGTGTCCTTCATGATTGTGCCGGCCTTGGGCGGGCTGATCACGATCTTCCCGATGTGGCCGGACTGCTGCATCAGCCGGAACGCGTCCGAGGTCTCGGCCGCCGTGAAGGGCTGGTACGGCAGGGGCTTCAGGCCGCCGTCGTTGAACAGGGCCATCACCTCGCGGAACATCCGCGCGCCGTCGTCGCCCTGGTGCTGGATCACCTGGTCGAGGTCGACGCCGAAGTAGCTGAGGTTCCGCCGGAACGGGCGCAGGCCGATATGGGTGTTGGCGACGTAGTCGCGCTTGCCCAGCTCGACGAACCGGCCGAAGGGCCGGAGCGCGTTGAGCGAGCGCTCCATCGCCTCGCCGAACAGGCTGTTCAGCACAATGTCGACGCCGTCACCGGTGATCGCCCGGACCTCGTCCACGAAGGCGAGGGAGCGGGAATCGAGCACGTGCTCGGCGCCCAGTGCCTTCACGAGCGCCCGCTTCTCGCGGGAGCCGGCGGTGGCGATGACCCGCGCACCCTTCAGCTTGGCGATCTGCAGGGCCGCGAGGCCGACGCCGCCCGCGCCGCCGTGGACCAGCACCCACTCGCCGCGCCGCATCCGGGCGCAGGAGACGAGGCCGTAATAGGCGGTGAGGAAGGCCACCGGCACGGTGGCGGCCGCCATCGGGTCGAGGCCCTGCGGCATCGGCGCGACGACGAGGTCGGGCACCACGATGTGCGTGGCGAAGCCGGACTGGGCGAAGGCGACGACCGGATCGCCGACCTTGAAGCCCTTCACACCCGGACCGACGGCCGTGACGCGACCGGCACACTCGAGGCCGAGGCGGGGGCCGGCGAATCCGTCCTCCAGGATCTCCTCGGGCAGCATCGAGAGCGCCCAGAGAACGTCGCGGAAGTTGAGGCCGGTGGCCTCGACCGCGATCTCCATCTCGCCCTTGCCGGGGGTGCGGCGCTCGGCGGGACCCCAGACCATCTCGCTGAGGCCGCCGGTGTTGCTGCGCTCCAGGCGCGCGGCCTCGGCCGGGACGGCATCGGCCGGATCCCGGTGCTGCGGCCGGCCGGCGTGGAAGCGCACGACCTGGGTCCGCTCGTCGTCCAGCACGATCTCGGTCTCCGGGGTGCCGGAGAGGATGAGGTCGCGCAGGCGCTCGGAGGCGCGCTTCGACGACATCTCGGGGGAGAGGTCGATGCGGCGGACGTCGAGGTTCGGGGCCTCGTTGGCGAGCGTGCGGGAGAAGGCCCACACGCCGGCTTCGATGTTGGTGGTCTGGCCGCCGCGGTCGCGGGTGGCGCCGGGCGCCACGACCCAGAGCTTGGTCTGGCGGGATCCCAGGTGCTCAGTGCAGCGCTTCAGGCTGAGGCAGCGGTCGCGCAGCCGCTCGGACGCCTCGCCGCCGCGGGTGAAGGCGCCGGCCAGGAACACCACCGTGTCGGGGGTCTCCTTCTCCAGCTCCATCAGGGAGGTCTCGGAGTCGAGGATGATCGAGACGTGCACGCCGCCCGCGACCAGCAGGGTCGCCAGGGAGGAGGCGGTCTCGGCCGCGAACTCGTCGTCCGAGCCGATGATGAAGGCGAAGCTCTGGGCCGGAGCCGGGCCGGGACGCACCGGCGCCTCGGCCGTCAGCAGCAGGTCGTCGCCGTTGGCGGACGCGGCCCGCTCGACCTCGACCTTGACCAGGCCGTGGGCGCTCAGGACGCGCTGCCAGCCCTCGATATCCTCGAGCCGGCCCACGGGCAGGCCGCCCGCGGCCTCCTCGAACCAGCCGGCCGTGAGGCCGAACACGAGGTCGCGGAACAGGGAGGCCCCCGGCTCCACGGCCACCAGCAGGCCACCGGTGGCGAGCGCCCCGGCGAGCTGGCCCGGCAGGCCGCGGTCGCCGCGGTGCAGGCTGCCCGACGCCAGGATCAGGTCGAAGCTGCCGGGCGCGAGCTCCTCGGCGGTCTCGACCACGGCGGCGGCGCGTCCGAGGGACAGGCGGGCGCGCTCGGCGAGCCGGCGGTCGGTCTCGAAGACGGTGAGCCGGGCCTCGGCGGCGGCCGCGAAGGTCGCGGTCTGGGCCGAGAGCGGGCCGAAGCCCACCTGCAGGACCCGCAGCGCCCGCTCCTTCGGGAGCTGGGCACGGCTCCGCTCGATCAGGTCGGCGACCACGTCGGCGCCGTGGCGCGCGGTGGCCGAGCGCAGCACGAAGGCGTCGATCGCCCCCTGCGGCAGGGCCGGCGCGTCGCTCAGCGTGCCGGCGAGCAGCCGGTCGACCAGGGCGCCGACATCGGCGATCAGCACCAGTTCGGCCGAGAGGTCCGGGTGGTCACCGGCGATCCAGCGCATGATCTCGTCGGGCGCCGGCAGGGCGGAACCGTCGCCGAGCGTCCAGTTCTGGCCCGCGCGCTCGGCGAGGCCGCTGCTCTCCAGGGCGTAGAGGGCGTTCAGCAGCCAGGGGCGCAGGGCCTCCGGCACGCGGCTGTCGGTGACCGAGACGGTCGCGCCCTGCGCCAGCCCGGAGGCGAGGCGGTAGGCGAGCGACGTGGCCCAGCCCTCCAGCAGCAGGTGGCCCGGCGAGAGGGCGGCGTCGGCCGGCCCCTTCGCCTCGGCGGCGAGCGGGCGCAGCCGGGCGGCCACGCTCGGGCGGCGCTCCATCGGGATCGCGGTCGGCTCGGTGGCGAGCTCCGGCACCTGCGAGATCGCGAAGGCCGAGAGGTCGCCGCCGCTCTTGGCGCGCAGGGCCTGGAACCGACCCTCGCGGATCGTCGCGATGACCGCGCCCTCGGCGTCGAGGAGCGTGAAGTCCGCCAGGATCGAGCGCTCGTTGCAGCGGCGGGTGCGGATGATCGAGCGGGCGATCACCGCGCCGGGGCGCAGCAGCCGGACCTCGCCGAAGCGCACCGGGATGTAGGCCTTGCCGCCGTTCTCGCCGAGCAGGTCGGCGAACAGCAGGATCAGCCCGTGGAAGCAGGCGTCGAGCCGGTTCGGCACGAGGGCGTAGCGGGTGTCGGGCTCGGCCGGCAGCAGGTCGGACACGATGGTGGCGTCGTCGAGCCGGGCGCTCATCGCCACCTGCTGGAAGCTCGGGCCGAAGCCGAGCCCGGAGGCGAGGGCCTTGGCGTAGAGCGCGTCGCCGGTGAGCACGTGGTCGCCCGCGGTCTCGAAGCTGAAGCCGTCGAGTTCCGGCGCCTTCGGAGCCGAGAAGGTGCCCTCGACGATCTTGGCCTGGGCGTGGAGCTGCCAGGGCGTCTGGGTCAGGCGCGGGCGGCTCAGCACCTGGATGCCGTTGCCGGAGCCCGACAGGCGCACCGCGACCTCGCGCAGGGCGTCCTCGGCGAACACCATCGGCGCCACGATCTCGAAGTCGGCGAGCACGACCTCGTCGTCGCGCAGGGCCTCGCGGACGCAGGCCAGCGCCATCTCGACGAAGCCGGCGCCCGGCATGATCACCTGGCCGTCGACCTTGTGATCCTCCAGTTCCGGCACGGTCACCGGGTCGACGAAGCCGTTCCACTCCAGCCCGTCGAAGGTCGTGCGCGACCCGATCAGCGGGTGGTAGGGGCGGGCGCTCATCGCGCCCACGCCCTCGGTGGTGTCGGCGAGGCGGAACGGGCGGCGCTGCCACGGGTAGGAGGGCAGGCGCACGTCGCCCTTCGGCGCGTCGCCGAACAGCAGCGTCTCGTCGACCTGCGCGCCCTGGACGAGGGCGGCGCTGACCGCCTTGGCGATCGGGTCGCCGCCGGAGGCCTTGCGGTGCATCACGCCGACCGTGGCGGTCTCGATGCCCAGAGGCTCGACCGCGTCGCCGACATGGGACATCAGGGTCGCGCGCGGGCCGACCTCCACGAAGACGCGGGCGCCGCGGCGGGTGGCGTCCTGCACCGCCTCGCAGAAGCGCACCGGCTCGCGGATGTTGCGCCACCAGTAGCCGGCGCCGAAATGGGAGCCGTCGAGCACGCTGCCCGTGACGGTGGAGACCATCGCGGTGGCGCCGGCCTTCGCCTTCAGCCCCGCGAGGTCCCGCAGCAGCGGCTTCTCGGTCGGGTCCATCAGCCTTCCGTGGAAGGCGTAGGCGAGATCGAGCTTGCGGCCGCGGCGGCGCTTGCGCGACAGGGCCTTGAGGGCGGCGTCGATGTCGGCCACCGGCCCGGCGACCGTGACGGCCTTGGGGCTGTTGTAGGCGGCGATGTCGAGGGTCGGGTAATCCTTGAGGAAGGTCTCGACCTCCTCGGACGGCATCAGCAGCACCGCCATGGTGCCCTGGCCGTGCGTCGTCTCCTGGTGGTGGCTGCGGTAGTAGATGACCCGGACCGCGTCCTCCAGGCTCAGGATCCCGGCGGCCTCGGCGGCCGCGATCTCGCCCACGCTGTGGCCGAGCACGTAGGACGGGATCAGGCCCTTCGCCTTGAGCGCGGCCGTCGAGGCGCTCTCGATGGCGAAGATCAGCGGCTGGGAGACGCTGGTCAGCGCGAGGCGCTCGTCGAGGTCGTCGGCGTAGAGCGCGTCCTTCAGAGACCAGTCCGAGTAGACCCGGAACAGGGTGTCGATCCGGTCGAAGGTCGCGCGGAAGGTCGCGTTCTCCTCGTAGGCCTCGCGGCCCATCCCGGCCCACTGGCTGCCGTTGCCCGAGTAGATGAAGGCCACTTCGGCGACGCGGTCGACCGCGGTGCCGGTGAAGGCGTCCGGCGTGTCCTCGCCCTCGCCGACGGCGCGGAGCGCGGCGGCGACGTCGGCCTTGCCGTCGAGCGCGACGGCGAGGCGGGCGGGCATGCGCTCGCGGCGATGCGCCACCGCGGCCGCCACGGTCGCGACCTGCTCGGGGGCGGCCTCGAGGCGTTCGGCGTAGTCGAGGGCGAGCTCGTTCAGGGCCGCCCGGCTCTGCGCCGAGAGCAGCAGCACCTGGGCCTGGGGCTCAGCGGTCGCCGCGGCGGGCTTCGACCAGGCCGGGGCGTCGGTGATGACGACGTGGGCGTTGGTGCCGCCGAAGCCGAAGGAGTTGACGCCGGCGAAGCGCTCGCGGCCGTTGCGGCCGATCTTCAGCGGCGCGCGCACGACGTCCAGGTTGAGCTCGCCGAAGGGGATCTCGGGATTGAGCTCGGCCGCGTGCAGCGACGGCGGCACGAGGTCGTGCTCCAGGGCGAGCGTCGCCTTCATCAGGCCGGCGAGGCCGGAGACCGGCTCGGTGTGGCCGATGTTGGTCTTGATCGAGCCGATCGGCAGCGGCGCCTGCCGGCCGCGGCCGAGCTTCGAGCCGATGGCCGAGGCCTCGATCGGGTCGCCCACCGGCGTGCCGGTGCCGTGCGCCTCCATGAAGGCGAGGTCGTCGAGCCGGATCTCGGCCTCGCGGTAGACCTTCTCCAGCAGGGCGCCCTGGGCGTAGCCCGAGGGGAGGGAGATGCCGGTGGTCCGGCCGTCGGAGTTGATGCCGGAGGCGGCGACCACGGCGCGCACGGTGGCGCCGTTGCGCCGCGCGGCCTCGGCCGACTGCAGCACGAACACCACGCCGCCCTCCGAGCGCACGTAGCCGTCGGCGTTCTTGGAGAACGCCTGACACAGGCCGGTGCGCGAGAGCATCTGCGCGGTGGAGAAGCAGATGAAGTTGAACGGGCTCGCCAGCACGTTCACGCCGGCGACGACCGCGGTGTCCACGCGGCCCGACCGGATCGCCTGCACGGCGTTGTCGAAGGCGACGAGCGAGGACGAGCAGGCCGTGTCGACCGTGAAGCTCGGGCCCTTCAGGTCGAAGATGTAGGAGATGCGGTTCGAGATGATCGAGAGCGTGTTGCCGGTCGCCGCGTAGGCGTCGCCCGACGGCGCGTCGAGGATGCGCAGGTTGCCGTAATCGAGGGACGAGGCGCCGACGAACACGCCGATATTGCTGCCGGCGACGCTCGACGGGCGCAGGCCCGCGTCCTCGAGGGCTTCCCAGGTCAGCTCCAGCAGCATCCGCTGCTGCGGATCCATCTGCTCGGCCTCGCGGGGCGAGATGCCGAACACCGCCGGATCGAACGACCACACGTCGTCGATGACACCCGCCGCCCAGGTGTAGCTCTTGCCGCGCTCATGGGCGCGCGGGTGGGCGAACCGCTCCAGGGAGAACCGGTCGGCCGGCACCTTGCTGACGGCGCAGCGCCCCTCGGAGAGGAGTGACCACAGGCCGTCCACGCTGGGGGCCCCGGGCAGTCGGCATGCGCGTCCGACGATCGCAATGTCTGTACGTTGTGTCACGTTCGGTTCGCACACGCTCGTTATCGGAAGTCGGCTCGGCTCTCGACGAGTGAGTACCCTCTCACCCCTTACTGTGGCACCATTGCGGTGTCCAACCAGCCCCAACGCGAGGTCATCCCTGCGTGGCAAAATTGCCAGAGGCTGTGACATGTATTCATCAGAAGCTTATCCAATTCCTACGGCCAAAATGCCAAGTTTGGACCGCAGGACCGGCTGTCGAGACGCGGGCTCGATCACGAGAAAGCCACAGTTGCGCCTCCGCGGCCGCGGTCCGTCTAGCGGCATCGATGCCGATTCCGGAAGAAACCTTCGCGATGTCGCGCATCCCCCGCACAGAAATCCGGGTCCGCGGGCCCGCGCGGCGTTGATCAAGACCCGATCCGGGCGACGCTCTCCTTGGTTCGTCCGACCCCGCAATAGGTAAAGCCGTGGCGCGCGGCGCTCACGGGGTCGTAGATATTGCGCAGGTCGATCAGCACGGGGGCCGCTTCGCCGGACGACATGGCCCGACGCAGCCGGTCGAGGTCGAGGGCCCGGAACGCGTTCCACTCGGTCACGATCACCACGGCGTCGGCGCCCTCGGCGCAGGCGTAGGCGTTCTCGGCGTAATCCACAGCCGGCATCAGCGCCCGCGCCTGCTCCATGCCCTCGGGGTCGTAGGCGCGGACCACGGCGCCGGCGTCCTGCAGGCCCGCCACGATCGCCAGCGAGGGCGCGTCGCGCATGTCGTCGGTGTTCGGCTTGAAGGTCAGGCCGAGCAGCGCCACCGTCCTGCCCCGCACCGACCCGCCGCAGGCCTTGATCACCTTGCGCGCCATCGCGCGCTTCCGCTGGTCGTTGACCGCCACCACCGTCTCGACCAGCCGCAGCGGCGTGCCGGCGTCCTGCGCGGTCTTGACCAGCGCCAGCGTGTCCTTGGGGAAGCACGAGCCGCCGTAGCCCGGGCCGGCATGCAGGAACTTCGACCCGATCCGGTTGTCCAGGCCGATGCCGCGCGCCACCGCCTGCACGTCCGCGCCCACCGCCTCGCACAGGTCCGCGACCTCGTTGATGAACGTGATCTTCGCCGCCAGGAACGCGTTCGCCGCGTACTTGGTCAGCTCGGCCGTGCGCCGCGACGTGACCATGACCGGCGCCTGGTTGAGGTAGAGCGGCCGGTAGACCTCGCGCATCACCGCCTCGGCGCTGGCCTCCTCGGCGCCGACGACGATGCGGTCGGGGCGCTTGAAGTCGGCGATGGCGGCGCCCTCGCGCAGGAACTCGGGGTTCGACGCCACCGCGAACTGAGCCCCGGGATTGGTCTCGCGGATGATGCGCTCGACCTCGTCGCCGGTGCCCACCGGCACGGTCGACTTGGTCACCACCACGGTGAAGCCGGACAGCGCCCCGGCGATCTCCCGGGCGGCGTCGAACACGAAGCTCAGGTCGGCGAAGCCGTCGCCGCGGCGGGAGGGCGTGCCCACCGCGATGAACACCGCGTCGGCCTCGGCCACGGCCTCCCGCATGGTCGAGCGGAAGGCGAGCCGGCCCTGGCGGACGTTCTCGGCAACCAGGACGTCGAGGCCCGGCTCGTAGATCGGCATGCGGCCGGCGTTGAGGCTGGCGATCTTGTCGGGGTCCCGGTCGATGCACACGACCGTATGGCCGAAATCGGCCAGGCAGGCGCCGGAGACCAGGCCGACATATCCGGCCCCAATCATCGCAATCCGCATCGGGCCCTCCCGGCAGCTCGCCCTGCGGCTTGCTGCGATGCAACATGATCCCGGCCGCACGCGGATGCAACCCGGGCCAGCCTGGATCTGCTCCAGTCTGTCACGAGAATGCAACACCCACGAAGGATGACTGTAGTTTGACAGCGGGCCCGGGGACGCCCCGCGTCGGCCGCCGGTCCGCGGCGCTCGTCGGAGAAGGCGCGCGGGGCGGCTTCGCAGCGCGGGCGGCTTCCTGTAGAAGCGCCCCCGCCCGACGGGGAGGCCCGGATCCGCCCCCGAGGACCCGACCCAAGGATCGGTGAAGGACCGCGATGACCGAACTGCCCAACGTGCACGTGCGTGCCGAGGTCCTGGCCCAGGCGCTGCCCCACATGCAGCGCTACGACCAGGAGATCGTGGTCATCAAGTACGGCGGCCACGCCATGGGCGACCGGGCCGCGGCCGAGGACTTCGCCGAGGACATCGTCCTCTTGGAGCAGTCCGGGCTGAAGCCGATCGTCGTGCACGGCGGCGGACCGCAGATCGGCAAGATGCTCGACCGGCTCGGCATCCAGTCCGAGTTCCGCGGCGGCCTGCGCGTCACCGACGAGGCCACCGTCGAGGTGGTCGAGATGGTCCTGGCGGGGCTGATCAACAAGCAGATCGTCGGCTGGATCTCCGCCGAGGGGGGCCGGGCGGTCGGGCTGTGCGGCAAGGACGGCAACATGGTCCGCGCCAAGCGGGCGATGAAGACCATCGTCGATCCCGAGAGCCACGTGGAGCAGACCGTCGATCTGGGCCTCGTCGGCGAGCCGGACCACGTCGAGCGCGGCGTCCTCGACGCGGTGCTCAAGGCCGAGCTGATCCCGGTCCTGGCGCCGGTCGCCTACGGGGCGGACGGGCAGACCTACAACGTCAACGCCGACACCTTCGCGGGGGCGATCGCCGGGGCGCTGCGGGCCAAGCGCCTGCTGCTGCTCACCGACGTGCCGGGCGTGCTCGACAAGGACAAGAAGCTGATCCCCGAACTGACCGTGGAGGATTGCCGGCGCCTGATCGCCGACGGCACCATCACGGGCGGGATGATCCCGAAGATCGAGACCTGCATGTACGCGATCGAGCGCGGCGTCGAGGCGGTCGTCATCCTCGACGGCAAGGTCAACCACGCCGTGCTGCTCGAGCTGTTCACCGATTACGGTGCCGGCACCCTGATCCGCCGGGGCTGAGAACCCGGCCGCCCGCGCACCGCGCCGCCTCCGGCCGCGGTGCGCGGGCGCAACCTCCGCGCGCCCAGCGCATTGTCGTACCCCCGACCGCCCCGGAGGGCCGGCCAAGCAAGGTCCGGGCAAGCATCGAACTTGCGAGCTTGACCGTTCCGGTCCAGATTCCAGGGCTACAGCAACCTGAGGGGTTCCGGTGCACCACCCCGACAAGGCCCAGTTCACCACGCCCGCGGCGCGCGGCTTCGCCGACGTCGACACCTGGGTGTTCGATCTCGACAACACCCTCTACCCGAGCGACGCCGCGGTCTGGCCGAAGGTCGACGAGCGCATCACCCTGTACGTGATGCAACTCTACGGGCTCGACGGGATCTCGGCCCGCGCCCTTCAGAAGTACTTCTACCACCGCTACGGCACGACGCTGTCGGCGCTGATGGTCGAGTCGCGGATCGATCCCCACGACTTCCTCGACTTCGCGCACGACATCGACCACTCGTCGATCAAGCTCGACAAGGGCCTCGGCGACGCGATCGAGCGGCTGCCCGGGCGCAAGCTGATCCTGACCAACGGGTCGCGCCGGCACGCCGAGAACGTCGCCGCCAAGCTCGGCATCCTGGACCACTTCGAGGACGTGTTCGATATCGCCGCCGCCGACTTCGTCCCGAAGCCGGAGCGCACGACCTACGAGCGGTTCCTGGAGAAGCACGCCGTCGAGCCGACACGCGCCGCCCTGTTCGAGGACATCGCCCGCAACCTCGCGGTGCCGCACGACCTCGGCATGGCGACCGTGCTGGTGGTGCCGAAGGTCACCGATCCCTACCGCGAGGCCTTCGAGCAGGAGGCGGTGCGCGAGCCGCATATCGACCACATCACGGACGATCTCGCCGCCTTCCTCTCCGCCTGCGTGCTGCCCGAAGTACGACCCGCATCCGGGGAGCGCCGCTGACGCGAGGCCGGAGCGCTTCCCGGGCGGCGCGCTTCGGGCCCTGATCCCGAATCGACCGACGATCCGCCGCGCCGGCGGCACCGCGGAAGGATCGCCGCAGCAACCCAATCGACAAGCCGGCGACGATCCTGTAGAGAGCCGCCCAACTCACAACAGGATCGCCGAAATCCTGGCGCCGATCGCCCATGAGGGGCGGAACGGCGCGACGGCCGGAGCTATGCCATGAACATCATCGAGCAGCTGGAGCGCGAGGAAGTCGCGCGCCTCGCCAAGACCATCCCGGATTTCGAGCCGGGCGATACGCTCATCGTCAACGTCCGCGTGAAGGAAGGCGAGCGCACCCGCGTCCAGGCCTACGAGGGCGTCTGCATCGCCCGCTCGGGCGGCGGCCTCAACGAGAGCTTCACGGTCCGCAAGATCTCCTACGGTGAGGGCGTGGAGCGCGTCTTCCCGGTCCACTCCCCGATGATCGACTCGATCAAGGTGGCCCGCCGCGGCAAGGTGCGCCGCGCCAAGCTGTACTACCTGCGCGACCGGCGCGGTAAGTCGGCCCGCATCGTCGAGCGCACCGACCGCTACAAGGCCAAGGACACCCCGGCCCCGGCGCCCGCCGCCGCCGAGTAAGCCGTCCGATCCGCTCCGCAGGCCGGAGCGATCGCCCCGTTTCAGACCGGTCCGGCTCAGCCGGGCCGGTTTTTTCTTGGCCGACGGCCCCTCAGGCAGCCCGGATCCCGTCGAGGAACCGGTGGATCTCGGCGGAGAGCTGCTCGGACCTCCGCGACAGGTCGTTTGCGGCCCCGAGCACCTGCTCGGCCGCGTCGCCCGTCGCCTGGGCGCCCTGCGAGACGTCGGCGATGTTGCCGGTGACGGCCTCCGTGCCGGCCGCCGCGCGCGCGACGCTGCGCACGATCTCCTCGGTGGTCGCGCCCTGCTGCTCGATCGCGGCCGCGACGGTCGCGGCGAGCGTGCTGACCTCGTCCATGGTGCGACCGATCCCGTGGATCGCTTCCACGGCCTGCCGGGTCGAGGCCTGGACCGCCTCGATCCGCGCGGCGATCTCCCCGGTCGCGGCGGCGGTCTGCTCGGCCAGCGCCTTGACCTCACCCGCCACGACGGCGAAGCCCCGGCCCGCCTCGCCGGCCCGGGCCGCCTCGATCGTGGCGTTGAGCGCCAGCAGGTTCGGCTGACGGGCGATGCCCGCGATCATGCCGGCGACGGCGCCGATCCGCTCGGCCCCGTCCGCGAGGTCGCCCACGAGGGCGTCGGTGCGCCGCGCCTCGGTCGCCGCCCGCGCGGTCTTGGCCGAGGATTGCGCCACCCGGCCGGAGATCTCCTGGATGGTGATCGCCATCTCCTCGGTGGCCGCGGCGACGCTCTGCACGCTCCCGGCGGTCTCCTGCGCGGCTCCGGCGACGCGCGTCGCCCGGGTACTCGTGCGCGACGCCGTCCGCGCCATCGCCTCGGCAGTCGTCTGCATCTCGGTGGCGGCCGCGGAGACGCCCGTCATCAGCGCCCCGGCCCGGGCCTCGAACGCCCGGATGAGCGCGTCGAGGGTCTGCGCGTGCCGGACCTTGGCCTCAGCTTCGCGCGTGACCGCCCGGTCCGTCTCGGCTTTGGCGACCAGCGCCTGCCGGAACACTTCGACGGTCCGGGCCATCTGACCGATCTCGTCCGTTCGCTCGAGTCCCGGTATCGGCTCCGCGCCGTCGCCCTCGGCGAGCGCCTGCATCCGGCGGCCGAGGCGGTCGAGCGGGCGCGTGATGCCGCGCCCGATCAGGAAGGAGCCGATCACCCCCAGCGCGCCGACCCCGACCAGTAGGCCGGTCGCCGCAAGGGCGAGCGCCTGGAAGGCGGCCCCGATGTCGTCGGTGTAGGTCCCCGCCGCGATCATGATGTCCCAGGGCTTGAACCTGACGGCGAGCGTCGTCTTCGGAGACAGGCCTTCGTGCCCCGGCCGGGGGTAGAGATAGCTCAGCGTCGCCGTGTCGGAGGTGTTCAGCCGTTCGATCAGCGTTCCGGCCACGCGAACGCCGTTGACCCGGGTCTCCAGCTGGTTGCTGCCGACGAGTCGGCGGTCGGGAACCGCCAGAACCGTGCCGTCCATCGCGTAGATGGCGACGTAGTTGGTGCCTCTGTCGAAGCGCATGGCCATGGCGGTCTCGGCCAGCTCCGCCAGGGCCGCCGCGCGGGACAGGGTGCCGCTCCCGACCCGGGTCTCGAGGCTTTGCGCATAGGTGGTGAACAGCTCGGTGACCGTGCGCAGGGACTGCAGCCGCTCCGACACCATTTCCTGGTAATATATTCGCAGCCCTGCGATACCGATGACCGCTCTGAGCAGTACCACGAGCGCGATCTGCGCCATCATTCGGCGATAAAGACTATTACGCAATAATATTTCATCATAATACGTTACACAAGATCGCCAACGTCGGCAATTCTGCGGCGTGACCTGATAAATCTGAGCTCGCATGTCAACGTAATCTCGCAGATCTGGATCGAGATCTGAAAGACGCGCGGTTCGGATGCGCAGAGCAGGCGAGGAAGCTGGGATCCGCGACGCGGTCCGCGCCGGGCGCAGGAGCGGGCCGTCAATCGGCGAAGGAGAACCTGAGATCAGGCCCGCGGCACGCGGGCGGAACGCCCCGACTACCCGGAATGACCGGGACCGAATCGGCCCCCTGCACGCACCGCTCGGGCACGATGGGGAACGATATCATCGGCGGATCGGAGGGGCGCCGCGGCCCGGCGGAACGGCGCGGGGTGGGCGCTGGGCCGGCGCGATCGGACCCGGCGTACGGCGGCTAGCCGATCCGCGCGGTCACCTCGATCTCGACGCGCATCTCGGGGCGCAGGAGGCCCGCCACGACCACGATCGTGGTGGCGGGCCGGACATCCGCCAGCACCCGCCCGCAGACCGCCAGCACGGCCTCGGCATCGTCCCGGTCGGTGACGTAGTAGGTGACGCGCAGGATGCCGGCGAGGCCGGTCCCGGCCTCGGCGAGAACCGAGCGGATCGTGCGCCAGCAGGCCTCGGCCTGCGCGGCGGCGCCGTCGGGCATCGTCATCGTGGCGTAGTCGTAGCCGGTCGTCCCGGACAGGTAGACGGTGTCCCCGTCGACCACCGCCCGGGAGTAGCCGTAATCCCGCTCGAACGGGGAGCCCGACGTGATCAGCCGTCGGCTCATCCGCCGCGCAGGGCCTCCAGCACCTTGCCGCCGGCGCGGCCCGTGGGCGTCATGCCGAGCCGGCGCTCCACGTCCTTGATGGCGTCGCGCGTCTTCTGGCCGACCTTGCCGTCCGGCTCGCCGACGTCGTAGCCGCGGGCGGCCAGCCGAGTCTGGAGGTCGCGGCGCTCGGCCCGCGACAGGGGCGGGTCGTCGGTCGGCCAGGCGGCCTGGACGCCGGGCTTGCCGCGCAGCCGGTCGGACAGCACCGCGATCGCGAGGCCGTAGGATTCGGCGGCGTTGTACGAGTAGATCGCGTCGAAGTTCCGGGTCACCAGGAAGGCCGGGCCGTCGATGCCGGCGGGCGCCAGGATCCCGGCCGGGCCCTCGCCCGAGAGCGGGCGCCCGTCCGCGCGCGTCACGCCGAGCGACGCCCAGTGGGCGACCGGCTTCTTGTTCTTGCGCCCCGCGGCGCCGACGTTGAAGCCGCGGGGCAGCTTCACCTCGTAGCCCCAGACCTGACCGTTCTGCCACTTGGCGACGTGCAGGAAGTTGGCGGTGGAGGCGACGGCGTCGGCGACCGAATCGACAACGTCGCGCCGCCCGTCGCCGTCGCCGTCCACGGCGAGGCGGTGATAGGTCGTCGGCATGAACTGGGTCTGGCCGAAGGCGCCCGCCCAGGAGCCGGTCAGCCGCTCCGGCGCGATGTCGCCGCGCTCGATGATCCGCAGGGTGGCGATCAGCTCGCCGCGGAAGAAGTCCCGGCGGCGGTTGTTCGAGCAGGCCAGCGTCGCCAGAGACTGCACCAGCGGCATCTTGCCGAGGTTCTTGCCGAAATTCGACTCGACGCCCCAGACCGCCGCGATCGTGTAGCGGTCGACCCCGTAGCGCGACTCGGCCTGGGCGAGCGCCGCCGCATTCTGGCGCATGGCCGCGCGCCCGTCCTCGACTCGCTCGTCGTCGACGAGCGCCGCCATGTAGTCCCAGATCGGCGTCTTGAACTCGGGCTGCGCCTGGGACAGCTCGATCACCTTGTCGTCGTAGCCGATGCCGCTCGTGGCGGACCGGAAGGTCTGCGCCGAGACGCCCGCCGTCGCCGCCTGGGACTGGATGCCGGCGAGGCAGCTGTCGAAATCGGCCCGGGCCGGCAGGTTCGCCAGGGGCAGGACCGCGATGCCGGCGAGCAGCCCGAGCGCGCGCGCCGTCCTCGGTCCCGTCGGGTGCTTCGGCATGCTGACGATCCTCACGATGCGGAACGGAGTCTGGGCGCGGATTCAGGCGACATGTGGGTTAACGAACGGTGAGGAAACCCGCCTCGCCTTGACCCGCTTGCCTACCAACCGGTAGGTTGATCGGGAGCCGGCCCGTCAGTGGCTGGCCCACCGAACAGGGAGACAGGACGCATGATGAAGGACTGGAATCAGTACGGCGCCGAGCTCGTCAGCACGCTCGGGCGTATCGGTGCGGTGAGCCCCGACCTCCTCAAGGCCCACGACCAGCTCGCCGCGGCGGCGCCGACCGAGCGCAAGCTGGACGCGAAGACCCGCGAGCTGATCGCCCTCGCGGTCGCCGTGACGACCCGGTGCGACGGCTGCATCGCCGTGCATTCCGACGCCGCCCGCAAGGCCGGCGCGAGCAAGGAGGAGGTCGTGGAGGCGCTGGGCGTGGCGGTGGCGCTGAACGCGGGCGCCGCCCTGGTCTACACGGCCCGCGCCTTCGAGGCGTTCACCGGCGAGGCCGGCTGAGCCGGCCGGGATAGGGCCGCGCCCACCTGGCGGGGCCGGGGGCGTGTTTTCAGGACGGCGCGCCGGCCCGGTCTTGGCTGCCCAGGCGATCCAGATAGGCGCAGAGCATGTCGGCCAGGGCGCCCGCGAAGGCCTCCGTGGCCGCCTCGGTCCGGACCGCCTCCGAGATGCGCTCGCCGACCGTGCCGAGCGTCATCGCGATGATCTCGCCCGCGACTTGAACATCTGCCTCGGGAACGGCCGGAAGGGCCGCGCGCAGGAAATCGCGGAAGGCCTGTGAGCCAGCGAGCTGCGGCTCCGCGGCCTCGGGCGCGTCGCGATAGGCCGGGGCGGCCGCGTCGAGAGCTCGGCGCATCGCGGCCTCCGCGCATTCCGAGCGCACGAAGGCGTGGACGGCGGCGCGCAGACGCGCGCCGGGCGCCGTCGCGGGATTCGTCAGGATGCCGGCGAGGAGGGCGGTCGTGTCCCGCCACTCGTCGCTCTGCAGCTGGAACAGGATCGCCGCCTTGTTGGGGAAGTACTGGTAGAGCGAGCCGATGCTGACGCCGGCGCGCTCGGCGACCCGCGCCGTCGTGAAGCGCGCCGCCCCGACCTCCGCCAGAACCTGAGCGGCCGCCTCCAGAACGGCCGCGACGAGGTCGCTGGAGCGCGCCTGCCGGGGCTGCTTTCGCTTGGAAATTCCGAGACTTGGCCGGTCGGGCATGGGGCGGGGCTCGGAACGCGAATAGGCACGGGCAGGGGGCGCCGGTACTCTGCGTCGTGTTCAGTTGAACGCGCAAGACGGAAAGCAACGCGCCATGTCACTCTCAGCATCCACACTCGCCGAACCGCGTATCGCGTCGCTGTTGGACAGTCTCTTCGCGCAGGCGGAGGCCTCCTCACCCTTGAGCGCCATCGGCGACCTCTCGGCGGACGAGCGGACGCGCCTCATGGGCAGCCGCACCGGCTACCGGGACTTCTACAGCCGGCTCAAGGACATGCCCCTCGCAGTCTCGCGGGAGACCGGCCGGCTGCTCTACATGCTCGCGCGGACCCGCCGGGCGCGGACGATCGTCGAGTTCGGCACCTCCTTCGGCCTCTCGACCCTGCACCTCGCCGCGGCCCTGCGCGACAACGGCGGCGGCCGGCTCATCACCTGCGAGTTCGAGCCGTCCAAGATGGTGCGGGCGCGGGCGAACCTGATGGAGGCCGGGCTCGCGGACCTCGTCGAGTTCCGCGAGGGCGACGCCCTCCAGACCCTCGGCCTCGACCTGCCCGACTCGGTCGACCTGCTTCTCCTCGACGGGGCGAAGGGGCTCTATCCGGAGGTTCTGAGCCTCGTGGAGAGCCGCCTCGGACCGGGCGCCCTCGTGGTCGCCGACAACGCGGACCACAGCCCGGACTACCTGGCGCGGGTGCGCGCGCCGAGCCGCGGCTACCTCTCGGTGCCGTTCGCCGACGACGTCGAGCTGTCCGTGCGGCTCGGGTGAGACAGGGCCCGGGATCCGGGCCTGACCGGCGGTCGCCTCAGCGCGACGCGACCGCCGTCGGGACGCGAAGCAGGCTGCTCAGGCCCACTCGCGCTGGGCGAGCTTCTGCTCGTAGGCGTCGATGGACGAGACGCGCTCGAGGGTCAGCCCGATCTCGTCGAGGCCGTTCAGCAGGTTGTGCTTGCGGCCCTCGTCGACGTCGAAATGCAGGGTGCCGCCGTCCGGTCCCCGGATGGTCTGCGCCGCCAGGTCGACCGTCAGGGTGGCGTTCGCGCCGCGCTCGGCGTCCTCGAACAGCTTCTCCAGATCCTCGGGCGACACGACGATCGCCAGGATGCCGTTCTTCGCGCAGTTGTTGAAGAAGATGTCGGCGAAGCTCGTGGAGATCACGCAGCGGATGCCGAAATCGGCCAGCGCCCAGGGCGCGTGCTCCCGGGACGAGCCGCAGCCGAAATTGTCGCCGCAGACCAGGATCTTGCTGTTCCGGTAGGCGGGCTGGTTGAGGATGAAGTCCGGGTTCTCGGAGCCGTCCTCGCGGTAGCGCATCTCGGCGAACAGGCTCTTGCCGAGCCCGGTCCGCCGGATCGTCTTCAGGTACTTCGCCGGGATGATCCGGTCGGTATCGACGTTGATCGTGCGCAGGGGCGCCGCGACGCCCTCCAGGGTCGTGAACTTTTCCATCGTCTGACGGCTCGTGTCGGTGGTCTCTCTGCCGCGCGGTTTAGCAGCCGCGGGCCCGGGCCGGAAGCGTCAGGCGAGGTCGGGCGCCGTCGCGCGGGACAGGGTGCCGTCGTGGAGGGCCGAGGCGACCAGCGCCCCGGCGATCCCGGCAGCCCGGAGCGCCCGCAGGTCGTCCGGGCCGCGCACGCCGCCCGCCGCGTAGAGGCGGCGATCCGGCGCCCGCGCGCGCAGGGCTCCCAGGGCCGCGAGGTCCGGGCCGGCCCCGGCGCCGACCTGCGCCAGCGTCATGGCGATCACCTCCGGCGGCCAGAGCGCGGGATCGTCGTGGAGGGCCGCCGGGCCGAGCCGCTCCGCGCCGCGCGTGTCGAGGGAGAACACCGCCCGGTCGCCGAGCCGCGTCACGAGGTCGGCATCCGCCTGGCTCTCGCTGCCGATCACCGGTCGCCCGAGGCCGGCCTCCAGGAACGCCGCGACGCCCTCCGGTTCGGCGAAGCCGGCATCGACCCACAGGGCGATCCCCGGGCAGGCGCGGGCGATCGTCTCCAGGGCGCGGAGATCGGGCGCGGCGCGGTCGATGATCGCGTCGAGATCGGCGACGTAGAGGGTCGCGGCGGGCCACGCGTCGACCAGCCCGCGGGCCACCGCGTCCGGCGCCGAGCCCTTTGCCAAGGGCGTCTCGATCGGGGCATAGGAGGAGCGCTCGCCCCGGCGCGCCCGCACCACGCGGCCGCCCCGGAGATCGAGCACCGGGATCACCGCGAAGCCGGGGCGCCCGATCCTGTGGTCCATCGAGGCGCTCATCGCGGTCCCATGCGCTCATCAAACCCAACGACCATCGGGTGGGACCTCGGCGGGGTCCACGTCAAGGTCGCCCTGGTCGAGGACGGCCGGGTCGCGGCCGCCGCCCAGGTGCCGTGCCCGCTCTGGCAGGGCCTGCCGGCCCTCGACCGGGCGCTGGAGGCCGCCCCCGACTGGGCCCGCGGCGCGGCCCTGCACGCCGTGACCATGACGGGCGAGCTGACCGACTGCTTCGCCGACCGGCGCGACGGCGTCGCGGCGCTCTCCGGATGGGCCGGGTCGCACCTCGCCGGGACCGTGCGGATCTACGCCGGCCGCTCCGGCCTCGTCGCCCCCGAGGCGGCGGCATCCCTGTCGGCGGACGTGGCCTCGGCTAACTGGCACGCCACCGCGGCGCTCGCCGGCCGGCACGTCCCGGACGCGCTGCTGGTCGATATCGGCTCGACCACCGCCGACCTGATTCCCGTCTTGGGCGGGCGGCCGGCCGCGACCGGCTACAGCGACGCCGAGCGGCTGGAGACCGGCGAACTCGTCTACACCGGCGCGGTGCGCACGCCGGTGATCGCACTGTCCGACCACGCCCCCTTCGCGGGCCGCCGGACCCGCCTGATGACCGAGACCTTCGCCCACATGGCGGACGTCTACCGCATCCTCGGCCTGCTCCCCGAAGGCGCCGACCAGCAGCCGAGCGGCGACCGCAAGGGCAAGACGGTCGCCGAGAGCGAGACCCGGCTCGCCCGGATCGTCGGGCGCGACCGGGCGGAGGCGCCCGCGGCGGCCTGGACGGCGCTCGCCGCCCACTTCGCCGAGGCGCAGCTGCGCCTGCTGCACGACGCGGCGGCGGATCTCCTGAGCCGGCCCGATCTCGGCGCGGACGCGCCCCTCGTCCTGTGCGGCGCCGGCGCCTTCGTGGGCGCGCGCCTCGCCGAGCGTCTCGGCCGGTCCTCGACGCCCTTGGTGGCGCTGCTAGCGGACCGGATCGGCGGCGCCCGCGACGGGATCTCGACCTGTGGGCCGGCGGTGGCGGTCGGCCTCATCGCCGCGGAGGAGGCAGTCGCATGAGTGCAATCAAGATCCTGGCCCGGATCCTGACCGCCCGGGTCGGGCCGCATATCGAGCTGGCCGTGGAGACGGAGACCGGGGAAGTGCTGAAGGTGCTCGCCACCGAGGACCAGGTCGACCGGCTGGTCGACGAGCTGGAGGACATCCTCAACTCGCCCGCCGACCCGGAGGATGACGGGCCGCCCCAGGCGGCCTGAGGCCCCGGGGCCCCGCCGGTCGCCATGAGCCTGATCGCCGCCAAGATCGTCGTCACGCCGACCCTGATGTGGGCCGTGTCGGCGGCCGCGCGCCGGTGGGGCAGCCTCGTCGGCGGCCTGCTCTCGGGCCTGCCGCTCACCTCGGCGCCGATCTCGATCTACCTCGCCGCCGAGCAGGGCGAGCGCTTCGCCGCCGACGCGGCGATCGGCTCGGTGGAGGGGCTCGGCGCCGTCACGGTCAGCTATCTCGCCTACGCCGTCGCCGCGCCGCGGACGGGGATCCTCGCGTCCGTGTTCCTCGCCCTGGCGGCCTTCGTCCTCGCGGGCGCGCTGCTCCACGGCGTGATCCAGCCCAGCCTGTGGCTCGCCACGGCGATCGACCTGCCGGCGATGGCGCTGGTGGTCGCCCTGTGCCGGCCGCGCGCGGGGACCGAGCCGCCGGTCCGCCGGGCGCGCCCGCCGCGCTGGGACATGCCGGCCCGGCTCGCGGCCGCTACCGCCTTGGTCCTGATGGTCTCGGGGCTGGCGCCGCATCTCGGCTCCGGCCTGAGCGGCGTCCTGGCGCCGATCCCGATCATCTCCTGGCCGCTCATCGTCTTCGCCCGGGCGCAGGACGGGGTCGGCGCCGCGCTGGACGTGGTGCGCGGCAGCGCCCAGGGCGCGTTCGGCGTGCTGGCCTTCTATGTCTGCGTGCACCTGCTGCTCGGGCGGATCGACCCGGTCGCGGCCTACGCCGCCGCGATCGCGGTGTCGGCGGCCTGCGTGCTGCCGTGGCTGGTCGCGCACCGCCGCCCGCGGGCCGCGTGATAGGGCCGCGCCGGCGCGACCGCGGAGGAGGAGATCCATGCTTCCGGATACCGGCATCCCGACCCTCACCCCGGGCTACGCGGCGGTGCCGCCGGGGCATCTCGCCACCGTCGTCACGAGCCTGGAGATGCTCCGCCCGCCGCCCCCGCGTCCCGGACGGCCGTTCCCGCCCGGGATCGCCCTCGAGCCCCTGGCGCGCACCGACCCGGAGACCTACCGGAGCCTGTTCCGGGAGGTCGGTGCCGACTGGCTCTGGTTCTCGCGCCTCACCCTGGCGGACGGGGCGCTGGCGGCGATCCTGGCCGACGACGGTGTCGAGATCCTCGCGCTCCGGCGGGACGGGCGGAACGTCGGCATGCTGGAGCTGGATTTCCGCCAGCCCGGCACCTGCGAGCTGGTCTTCCTCGGACTGACCGGGGACGCGGTCGGGACCGGGCTCGGCCGCGCGCTGATGGACGCGGCGATCGGCCGGGCCTGGGCGCGCCCGATCACGCGGTTCTGGGTGCACACATGCACCCTGGACCATCCCGGCGCGCTCGGCTTCTACCGGCGCTCGGGCTTCGTGCCCTTCGCGGTTCACGTCGAGGTCGCGCCGGATCCGCGGCTCGACGGGACCCTGCCGCGGGACTGCGCCCCGCACGTGCCGCGGCTCGGCTGACGCGCCGCGGGATCCGGAAACGGCGAGACCCGCGGCCTCGCGGCCGCGGGTCTCGTCTCATCTCGTCTCGTCGGTCGTGCGCGCCGGTCAGGCGGCGGTGCGCTTGCGGGCTTCCTGCTTCGTGTCGACGCCGGCCGCTTTGATCTCGGACAGCTTCTGCGCGACGTTGCGCGAGAACACGAACTCGGCCGGGCGCTGATTCTCCAGGCTGACCTCGGGGGCCATCTTGCCGTCGGTCTTGATGCCGCGAATCGCGTGCACCAGCGGCTTCCAGGGCTTGCGGACCGAGTCGACCACCGAGGAGGCCTCGTAGCCCGAGTGGACCATGCAGTCGGCGCACTTCTCGTAGTTGCCGGTGCCGTAGGAATCCCAGTCGGTGGTCTCCATCAGCTCCTTGAAGGTCGCCGCGTAGCCCTCGCCGAGCAGGTAGCAGGGCTTCTGCCAGCCGAACACGGTGCGGGTCGGGTTGCCCCACGGGGTGCAGTGATAGGTCTGGTTGCCGGCCAGGAAGTCGAGGAACAGGCCCGACTGCTGGAAGGTCCACTTCTCGCGGCCCTTCTCCTTGCCGTGCCGGAACACGCCGCGGAACAGGTCCTTCGTCGCCTTGCGGTTCAGGAAGTGCTTCTGGTCGGGGGCGCGCTCGTAGGCGTAGCCGGGGGAAACGGTGATGCCGTCGATGCCCATCCGGGTCACGCTGTCGAAGAAGTCGGCGATCTTCTCCGGCTGGGAATTGTTGAAGAAGGTGCAGTTGATGGTGACCCGGAAGCCCATCTCCTTGGCCTTCGCGATCGCCGCCACGGCCTTGTCGTAGACGCCGCGCTGGCAGACCGACTGGTCGTGCATCTCCTTGTCGCCGTCCAGATGGATCGACCACGTGAAGTACGGGCTGGGCTTGTACTCCTTGATCTTCTTCTCGAGGAGCAGCGCGTTCGTGCAGACGATCGCGAATTTCTTCTGGGCGATGATGCCCTCGACGATCTGCGGCAGGTCCTTGTGCAGGAGCGGCTCGCCGCCGGCGATCACCACCACCGGGGCGCCGCACTCGCGCACCGATTCGAGCGCGTCGGCGACCGGGAGGCGCTTGTTCAGGATCTCGTCCGGGTAGTCGATCTTGCCGCAGCCGGCGCAGGCCAGGTTACAGCGGAACAGCGGCTCCATCATCATCACAAGCGGGTAACGCTTGCGGCCCGTGAGGTGCTGCTTCAGGATGTAGCCGCCGATCTTCGCGACGTACCGGAGGGGGATACCCAAGATTGCGGCTCCTTACTTCGTCGACCCCGGGGCATCGGGGTGCTTAACGCGAAAAAATCTCGAATTCCAGCGATCTAGCTTGGAACTAATCTGAAACGACCCCGTTTCGGCGGGGCGATGACATCTTATTCCGCTCCTGACGCAACGGCGCCACATGGACCGCGTGTGCGAAGTCCGTGGACGGAAGCGCCCGATCGTTGAGGACAGCACGTGCATTGCGTCGGCAATACGACCGTAATCCCAGGATTCGGGTGGCCGCGCCGGAATCGCCGTGCGCTAGCGCACACGGGCGGGCGCGGGATGCGCGCCATGGCGGCCGCGTTGCAATCTGGCATCGCCCTCTTTACTGAGCCTCGTGGCCGCGATGCAAGTCCTGGCCCGCGACGGGTATCCTGATCGCGGGCCGCATCGGGCGAAGTCAGTCGGTGGCCGGACGCGCGCGGCGCGTTCAGATCGGGCGGTGCGGCGTTCCTCGAACCCGATGCGCCCCCGACCGAATCGCGGAGCGATCGCGCGGCGGAGCCCTGAGCCCGCCCGCGTCGGTGGCCCGGGTCCGGACCGGACAGATGGCAGGAGCCGGTCGCGCACGGGGCGCGTCCGACGCGAACAGGCAGGGTGCTCGTGATCGAAAGTCTCGTCGCGTTCTCGGTGCGGTATCGGTGGATCGTGATCGCCTTCACGGCGTTCCTCACGGTCGCGAGCCTCGGAGTCGCGGCGCACCTGTTCCGAATCAACACCGATGTCGAGCGGCTGATCGACCCGAAGGAGCCGTGGCGGCAGGACGAGATCAATTTCGAGAAGGCGTTCCCGCAGCGCAGCAACACCATCGTCGCGGTCATCAACGGCGAGACGCCGGAGGAGACCGAGGAGGCGGCCGCCAACCTCGCCAAGGCGCTCACGGCGCACAAGAACCTGATCGAGACGGTCTACCGGCCCGACGGCGGACCGTTCTTCAACAAGAACGGCCTGCTGCTGATGTCGCAGGCGGACCTCGACAAGACTCTCGAGGCGCTGACCCAGCAGCAGGGTCTGCTCGGGCCGCTCGCCGCCGACCCGTCGCTGCGGGGCATCATGCGGGTGCTGACGCTGGGCGCGCGCGGCGTGAAGACCGGCGACGCCAAGATCGAGGATCTCGAGAAGCCCATGGGGCAGATCGACGCCACCCTGCAGAAGGTGCTGGCGGGTCAGCCGGCGCGGATGTCCTGGCAGGAGCTCCTGTCGGGGGGTGAGACCAGCGTCACCGACAAGATGAAGTTCGTGGTGATCCAGCCGGTCCTCGACTTCAACGCCCTGGAGCCGGGCTACCAGGCGACCAAGCTGATCCGCAACGTCGCCAAGGATCTCGGGATCGACGGCCAGAACGGCCTGCGGATGCGCTTGACCGGCACGGTGGCGGTGGCGGACGAGGAGTTCGCGACGCTGTCGGAGGATGCCGGCCTCAACAACAGCATCATCGTCGGCGCGATCGTGCTGTTCCTGTGGCTGGCCCTGCGCTCGGGCAAGCTCGTCGGCGCGGTGATCATCACCACCTTCGCGGGCCTCGTGGTCACGGCCGCCCTGGGCCTCATCATGGTCAAGGAGCTGAATCCGATCTCGGTGGCCTTCGCCGCCCTGTTCGTCGGACTCGGCATCGATTTCGGCATCCAGTTCTCGGTGCGCTACCGGGCCGACCGCTACGAGCAGCCGACCCTGGAGAGCGCGATCCGCGCCGCGGCCCGGGGCGTCGGCTGGTCGCTGACGCTCGCCGCGGTGTCGCTGGTGGCGGGCTTCTTCGCCTTCCTGCCCACGGCCTTCCGGGGCGTGTCGGAGCTGGGCCTGATCGCCGGCGTCGGCATGATCGTGGCCTTCCTGTTCTCGCTGATCCTGCTGCCGGCGCTGATCGCGGTGTTCAAGCCGGTGGGCGAGAAGGCCGCGGTCCAGACCGATTGGCTCGTCGGCGTCGACCCGTGGATCATCCGGCACCGCAAGCCGATCCTGATCGGCGTCGGCCTCGTGACCCTGGCCGGCGCGCCGCTGCTCTGGCACCTGCCGTTCGACTCGAACCCGATGCACCTGCGCAGCGCCAAGACGCAGTCCATCGCGACCTATCTGGACCTGATCAAGAATCCCGAGACCAGCCCGAACTTCATCGACGTCCTGGCGCCCAGCGTCGCGGAGGTCCCGTCGCTGTCGAAGACGCTCCTGGCCCTGCCGGTCACCGCCTCGGTCAACAGCATCGACACCTTCGTGCCGCGGGATCAGGACAAGAAGCTGGCCCAGATCGCCGACACGGCCCAGCTCCTCGACCCGGTGCTCAATCCCGGCCGCCGGCCGCCGCCGCCGACCGACGCCGACAACGTCAAGGCGCTCAAGGACGCCGCCGCGGCGCTCAACGGCCTCTCGGCCGACGCCAAGGGCGACGCGAAGGGCGCCCAGGAGGCCAAGCAGCTCGCCGGCACCCTGGACAAGCTCGCCGCCGGCCCGATCCAGCTGCGCGAGGCGGCCTCGGTGGCGCTGACCAAGGACTTGGTACCGCTGCTCGCGCGCCTGCGCGACCTGCTGCATCCCGAGAAGATCACGCTGGAGAACCTGCCGCCGCAGCTCAAGGCCGACTGGGTGGCGGCAGACGGCCGGGCGCGCATCGAGGTCCACCCGAAGGGCGACTCGAACGACGACACGGTGCTCCGCCGGTTCTCGGACGAGGTCCTGAAGGTCGCCCCGCACGCGACCGGCGCGCCCGTGGCCACGACGCAGTCGAGTTACACGATCCTGGGCGCCTTCGTGCAGGCGGCGGTGACGGCCTTCGTGCTGATCTTCGTCATCCTGTCGGTCGCCCTGCGCAAGCCCTGGGACGTGGCGATGACCCTCGGCCCGCTGGTGATCGCGACCCTCTGGACGCTGATGGCGATGCGCATCGTCGGCATGCCGCTGAACTTCGCCAACATCATCGCCCTGCCGCTGATGCTCGCGGTCGGCGTGGCGTTCCACATCTACTACGTGATCGCGTGGCGGGCGGGCGTGACCGACATGCTCGCCTCCAGCCTGACCCGGGCGATCTTCTTCTCGGCGCTGACCACGGGCAGCGCCTTCGGGTCGCTGGTCCTGTCGAGCCATCCGGGCACGGCCAGCATGGGCAAGCTGCTGGCGCTGTCGCTGTTCTTCACCCTGGTGGCGGCGTTCTTCGTGGTTCCGGCGACCCTCGGCGAGCCGCCGGAGCAGCCCGACGAGGATCGTCCGGAAGCCGAGAAGGCGGCCGGCGCGGCCCTGCGCAAGGCCGCCCCGCACCAGGACCCGGTGCCGGCCAAGTAGGATTGGCGAGTGGCGCCGGCCCGTCGCGGCCGGCGCCCCGGGCGGCCTCAGACGGCCTTCTCGAAGAAGTGGTCCGGGTACGGGTCGTCGTTGAAGCGGTCGATCTCCACCCAGCCCGACCGCCGGTAGAGCGCCAGCGCCTCGGGGAGGGCGCTGCTGGTGTCGAGCCGCAGCGTCCGGACCCCGAGCCCGCGGGCGGCGGCCTCGGACTCCTCCATGAGCCGCTTGGCGAGGCCCAGCCCGCGCGCCGCGGGATCGACCCAGAGCCGCTTGATCTCCGCGACCGCGCCGCCGCCTCCCTTGAGTCCGACGCATCCGACCGGCAGGCCGTCGGCGCACGCGAGCAGGAACACGCCGCGCGGACGCACCATGGCGCTGGCCTCGGGGTCGCACGACAGGGCGACGTCGAACCCGCCGGCGAATCGGCTCCCCAGCTCGGCGTAGTAGGCGGCGAGGCAGGCGCGGGCGGACTCGCTCGCGGGATCGGCCTCCGTGATCGCGACGGCGTCGCGGCCGAGCGCCAGGGCGACCCGGTCCATGGCGTGCAGGAGCGCCTCCACCTGCGGCGCGCGCTCCAGCAGGGCGACGGCCCGGGCATCCGACAGCGCCTCGTAGGCCGCGAACTCGCGCCGCCCGGCCTCCGTCAGGGACGCGATCCGGCGGCGGGCATCCGCGGGATGCGGCGCCGTCGCGACCAGCCCCTCCTCCTCCAGGCTCCGCAGGAGACGGCTCATCAGGCCGGAATCGAGACCGAGATAGGTGCGGATCGCACCGATCTCCGCGCGCCCGGCTCCGATGGCGTTCAGGACGCGCGCCGCGCCCAGGGGGCGGCCGCGACCCAGGAACGAGGAATCGAGCGCGCCGACCTCGGCGGTGACGGCGCGGGCGAACCGGCGGACGCGGGCGATCTCGGCAGGTCCCATACTGTCTGACTAAAGTCAGACATCTGTCCCGGTCAAGCGAGGAAGTCGGAGAACCCGCCGCGGACCGCGCCCGACGCGTCGGCAGCCGACCGGGATGCGGGGGCGATCAGCGCGTCCCGCTCGTCGGCGTAGCGGTAGCCCGGCGCCTCGCCGGGGAAGCCGGCGGCGGTGGCCGGGTGGGTGTAGAGCTCGGTCAGACCGTCCGGAAGTTCGGCCAGCAGGGCCGCGACGCGGGCGGGCGTCATGGCGCCGGACCACGCGAGGCCGAGGGTGCGGTCGGGGATCAGCAGCCCGGCCTGCCGGGCGCGGACGGCGAGCAGCGCCGCCCAGGGGGCGATGTCGAGGGCGGCCCGCGGCCGGGCTCCGGGCTCGGCGCGGCGCAGGATCTCGCGCGGCTCCCGGGGAACCCGCAGGGCGCGCATCCCGAAGTCGCGGCCGACGCGCAGCACCGCCCCGGCGATCAGCGGGTGGACGTGGAAGTGCTTGTGGGCGTTGACGTGGTCCAGCGGCAGGCCGGTGGCCCGGTAGGCCTCGAACTGCGCGCGGATCTCGGCGGCGAGCTGGCGCCGGGCCGCGGGCCTGCGGGCGAAGTCGAGGCCGAGGCGGGCCATGTCGGCCCGCATCAGGCCGGCTTCGTCCGTCAGGTCGGGCAGGTCCGCGGCGGGGAGGGTAGGCCACGCCTCCACGAGGACGAGGTGCAGCCCGACCCGCAGGGATGGCATCCGCCGCGCCCGCGCGACGGCGTCGGCGGCGGCCGGCGCCGAGACCATCAGGCTCGCCGCCGTGAGGATCCCGTCGCGATGCGCCTGCTCGACGGCCTCGTTGACCTCGGGACTCAGCCCGAAATCGTCCGCGGTGACGACCAGACGCTTCACGCAAACCTCGTAACGGGTGTCGACGGGTCCAGGGTTGGAGCCCTGGAAGAAGGCGCGGGGCTCTGCCCCGCACTCTCCGCCGGGGCCGCAGGCCCCGGACCCCGGACTCACGCCGCCTTGGCGGTGCCCTGACGCTCCTTGAGGAAGCGGTAGAACTCGACGCCCTCGCGCAGGCGGCGCTTCATCATGTCGGGCGAGCGCACCATCTCGCTGACGATCGAGGCGATCTTCGGCGCGCGGAAGTAGAACTTCTTGTAGAACTCCTCGACCGAGGTGAAGATCTCGGTGTGCGAGAGGTGCGGGTAGTGCAGCGGCGCGACCTGCACGCCGTTCTCGTCGACGAGCTCGGCGTTCTCGATGTCGAGCCAGCCGTTCTCCACCGCCTGCTTGTACAGGAAGGTGCCCGGGTAGGGCGCGGCCAGCGAGACCTGGATCGTGTGCGGGTTGATCCGCTTGGCGAAGGCGATCGTCTCCTGGATCGTCTCCTTCGTCTCGCCCGGCAGGCCGAGGATGAAAGTGCCGTGGATGGCGATGCCCAGGTCGTGGCAATCCTTGGTGAACTTCTCGGCGACCTCGACCCGCATGCCCTTCTTGATGTTGTGCAGGATCTGCTGGTTGCCGGACTCGTAGCCGACAAGCAGCAGGCGCAGGCCGTTCTCCTTGAGCACCTTCAGGGTCTCGCGCGGCACGTTCGCCTTGGCGTTGCACGACCACGTGACGCCGAGCTTGCCGAGCTCGCGGGCGATCTCCTCGGCGCGCGGCAGGTTATCGGTGAAGGTGTCGTCGTCGAAGAAGAACTCCTTGGTCTGCGGGAACTCCTTCAGGCAGTACTTGATCTCCTCGATCACGTGGGCGACCGAGCGGGTGCGGTAGGTGTGGCCGCCGACCGTCTGCGGCCAGAGGCAGAAGGTGCAGCGGCTCTTGCAGCCCCGGCCCGAGTAGAACGAGATGTAGGGGTGCTTGAGGTACCCGATGAAGTACTTCTCCATCTCCAGGTCGCGCTTGTAGACGCTGGTGACGAAGGGCAGCTGATCCATGTCGGTCATGATCTCGCGGTCCTCGTTGTGGACCACGACACCGTTGGCGTCGCGATAGGACAGCCCCTTGATCTCCGACATCGGGACGCCGTCGGCGACCTCCTTGACGGTGAAGTCGAACTCGTTGCGGGCGCAGAAGTCGACCACCGGGGCCTGGGCCATCGCGCCGGCGGCGTCGACCGCGACCTTGGCGCCGATCAGGCCGGCGATGAGCTTCGGGTTGGCGGCCTTGAGCGCCTCGATCGTCTTCACGTCGGACTTGAACGACGGCACCGAGGTGTGGAGCACGACGAGGTCGAAGTCGTTGGCCTGGGCCACGATCTCGGCGAGCTTGATGTTGTGCGGCGGCGCGTCGATCAGCTTCGAGTTCGGCACCAGGGCGGCCGGCTGGGCCAGCCAGGTCGGGTACCAGAACGACTTGATCTCGCGCTTGGCCTGGTAACGGGAGCCGGCACCGCCGTCGAAACCGTCGAAGGTGGGGGCCTGGAGGAAGAGCGTGCGCATGGGGTTCAAGGCCTCAGGGCAATGCCGGGGGAGGGCGGGGGAGAGGTAGCCGGGTTCAGCGGAGCGGCGCGCCGGCATCGCGGCCGAGTTCGGCGTCCGGGATCAGTGTGCCATCCGCAACCACGTGATAATCGTGACCTTTCCATGTCACCGACCCCGACACGAAGGCCCAGGAGAAGTTCAGGAAGGAGAGGATGTCGCGGATCGGCAACAGTCCGTAGGGGTGCGGGGCGAGGCCGAAGGCCCGCTCCAGCTGCCGGCAGAGCAGCACGCGGCTCGCCAGCGCCGCGGCGGCGACCCAGAGCGCGCCGGTCCCGGCGCCGGGCAGGAGCGCGCCCAGCAGGGCGAGCGGGAAGGCGTGGGTGACGATCGAGCCGGCGTAGCCGGCCGGGTCGACGGTGCGGATCGTCCGGTTCCAGCGCAGCTCGTGCCGCCACAGGCCGGAGAGATCGGTGTCGACGCTGGTGTGACCGATCGTGAAGCTCGGGATCACCACGCGGCCGCCGAGGCCGCGCAGGGCGGCGCCGATGGCGTAATCGTCCGCGAGATCGTTGCGGAAGGTGCGGAAGCCGCCCACCGCCTCCAGGCTCGCCCGGGTGAAGGCCACGGTGGAGCCGAAGCAGGGCTTCGCCAGCCCGAGGCTCAGGCCCATCACGACGTTGGGCAGGAAGTGGGTGTCGATCGCGAGCGTCGAGAGCTGGTCGTACAGGCCCCGGAAGGCCGGGACGCCGTGGTACAGGCAGGTGACGCCGGTGACGCCGTCCTGCGACAGCTCCGCGACGAGGCGCTCCAGGTAGTCGGAGCCCACCACCATGTCGCTGTCGGCCAGCACCACCACGTCGTGGGCGATGGCCTCGGCCATGTTGATCAGGTTGGAGACCTTGCGGTTCGACCCGTGCTGCCGACCGTCGATCACCAGGTCGATGCGGGCGTCGGGATAGGCCTGCTGCAGGCGCTCGACCACGCCGATCGCGGGATCGGTGGACTTTTGGACGCCGAACAGGACCTGGACCGGCCCGGCGTAGTCCTGGCGCAGCACGGTCTCGAGATTCGCGTAGAGATTGGGCTCGAGGCCGCAGAGCGGCTTCAGCACGGTCACGGAGGGCCGCGTCGCGCCGGCGGGGAGCACGGGCGGGCGGCGCCCCGCGTAGCGGCCGGCGCAGGTGGCCGCGGCCAGCCCGTAGACGCAGCCCGCCGCCGCCAGGATCAGGCAGAGCAGCGAGAGCCACGAGAGGCCGAGCAGCGCCAGCGAGGAGACATCCATCCGGTGGGATCCGTGCGGTCGTCCGGCCGCCGAGGCGGCGATGGCCGCGAACGGCCGGTTCAGGTCGGCGCTGGCGCCGGCGCCGCTCAGGGCGTCGGCTTGGCCGCGAGCATGCCGTCGACCCGCGCCCGGAGGAACTTCACGACGCCGTCGGCCCCGCCGGACTTCAGCGGCGCCGACAGGGCGTTCCGCTGCGCGGCGATCTCGCTGACGTCGCCGTTGAGCAGGACGTCCTGGATGCGGTTGTCGGCGTTGACGACGAAGTCCACGGCGGAATCGTCGCCGTCCGCGGCGGTGACGCGGGTCGGCACCACGCGCTGGGCGCCCCGCTCCTCGACCTTCGGGGTCACGTCGAACTTGCCGCCGGCGGCGCGGGCCAGCCGGTTGGCGTAGGTCACGGTCAGGCTGCGCTTGAACGCGTCGATCACCGCCGCCTGCTGCTCCGGGGTGAAGCTCGACCATTTCGAGCCCACCGCGATGCGGGTCATGGCGGGGAAGTCGAACGCCTTGTCGAGCGCGGGGCCCACGGCCTCGACCCTGGCCGGCAGGGGGCCGGGCCCGTCCTTCAGCGCGGCCGAGAAGGCGGCGTACAGGTCGCGCACGGTCTGAACGGCCGGATCGTCCGCGGCCCACGACGGGGCCGGGACGAGCAGGGTCAGGGCCATGGGAGCGGCGATGAGGGCGGCCGCGAGCCGGCGGGTCAGGCGCACTTCTTCAACTCCTCGCCGTCGCCGAGCCGCGCCCCCATGCGCGGCGGGGCGTAGCTGTAGAACGGGCCGAGGGTGGCGGGCTGCGCGATCCTCTTGGCCTTGCGCCCGGCCTCCGGCTCCGGCTCGCGCTCCTCTTCCTCGGGCGCCTCGGACCGGAGCTTGGACTCGATCCGGTGCCAGAGCAGGAGGCTCGGGAGCCCGACGCCGAGATCGGCGAAGCGCTTGACCAGCGACAGGGCGAGCGCCGCCTCGGCCGGGATATTGAACAGGCCGCACAGGGCGATCAGGCCGCCCTCCTGCGCGCCCAGGGCGCCGGGCACCGCGAAGGCCGCGCCGCGCACGGCCTGGGCGAGGCTCTCGATCATGAGCGCCTGCGCGAAGTCGATCGGGTAGCCCATGAACCGCAGGCAGACATAGACCTCGAGCGTGCCGATCACCCAGCCGACGAGGTGGACCGCGAGGGCCGCCGCGAAGCGACCGTGGTTGCCGTAGAGCCGGCGCAGGCTGTCGTAGAGCTGGTCGATGGCGCCGAAGGCCCGCCACTCGCGCCCGGAGGCGAAGCGGCTGAGCAGGGCCTGGATCAGGCGGTGACCGGCCCGGCGCTGGATCAGGTAGAAGGCGCCGAGCGCCGGGACCGCCAGGGCCAGCCCGCCCTCGACCGTGTGGGCGATCGGGCCGTCGCCGGAGATCAGGACCAGCAGGGCGAGGCCGGCCACCGTGAACAGGAGCTGCGTCAGCGCCTGGGTCATCAGATCGACGAACATGCTGGCGCCCGCGAGCGCGCCCGGGACGTTGCGCTTCGACAGGAGGCGGGCGCCGACGAAGTCACCGCCGACGGTGGCGACGGGCAGCAGCGTGTTGATGCCCTCGCGGACGAAGCGGAGCGAGACGCAGTCGGCGAGCTTGGTCGCGCCGGCGGGGAACACGACGTACCAGCCGAGCCCCGCCCAGGCGACGGCCACGAGGCGCGCCAGCACCACCAGGGCGGCGCCCCAGCCGGCACTCACGACGGCGGCCGACACGTCCTCCAGACCGGAGGACATGAACAGGCCGACGACCGTGCACAGACCGGCGATCGAGGCCAAGGTCGTCAGGCGCTTCATTGTCGTCTTTCAAGCTCGCAAAAGGCTTGATGCGGGAAATCGGTCACGGTCGCGGCAGAAATAGGTCCGTCGGCCCGGGAACGTTTCTGTCACGTTGCAGCACGGATTAGCGGTGTCTATCACCCGTTTGACACACCGGGGGCCAAAGCGGCGGCCGGGCTGAGAAGCCCGCGCAGAAGGCCGCGGCACGTCGCAGAAGGGGCACACGTCATGGAGCGCGAATCACCGATCACGGCCCTGGAGGCCGTGACCGACGACACGCATGCGGGCGGTCTCCCGGGCGGGACCGGACCGGGCGTGCCGGCTCCCCAGTCGCCCGTGATGGCGTGGAACGAGTGGGACCCGCTGGAGGAGGTCATCGTCGGCTCGCTCGACGGCGCCACGATCCCGACCCACCACCTGACGGTGATCTTCAACCTGCCGCGCGCCGCGCAGCCGTTCTACCGGCTGGCGAGCGGCTGGAAGTATCCGAAGTTCATGAAGAAGCTCGCCCAGGCCGAGCTCGACAACTTCATCACCATCCTGGCCGGCGAGGGCGTGAAGGTCCGCCGTCCCGACACGGTGGATTTCTCCAAGAAGTTCAAGGCGCCGCGCTGGTCCTCCCGGGGCTTCTGCGTCGCCTGCCCGCGCGATCCCTACCTCGTCATCGGCGACGAGATCATCGAGAGCCCGATGTGCTGGCGCTCGCGCTACTTCGAGGGCGACGCCTACCGGTCGCTGTTCAAGGAGTACTTCCGCGCCGGCGCCCGCTGGACCTCGGCGCCGCGCCCGCAGCTGACCGACGACCTCTACAACTACGATTACCGGGTGCCGAACCTGAAGGCCGGCGAGCCCATGCAGTTCACGGTCAACGAGTTCGAGCCGGTCTTCGACGCCGCCGACTTCGTCCGCTGCGGCCGCGACCTGTTCGTCACCCGCTCCAACGTGACCAACCTGATGGGCATCGAGTGGCTGCGCCGCCACCTCGGCCCGGGCTTCCGCATCCACGAGATCGAGAGCCGCTGCCCGCAGCCGATGCACATCGACTCGTCGTTCATGCCGCTCGCCCCCGGCAAGGTTCTGGTGAACCCGGACTACGTCGACGTCGAGAAGCTCCCGGCGGTGCTCAAGAAGTGGGACGTGCTGGTCGCCCCGCGCCCCGACCCGGTCGAGGGCTTCATGAGCAAGATCTCGATGTGCTCGCCTTGGACCTCGATCAACGTCCTGGCGATCACCGAGAAGAAGATCGTCGTCGACCAGAGCCAGCCGACGCTGATCAAGGCCCTTAAGGACTGGGGCTTCGACCCGATCCCGGCGCCGTTCCTCAGCTACGGCCCGTTCGGCGGGTCGTTCCACTGCGCGACCCTCGACGTCCGCCGCCGGGGCGTGCTGAAGTCCTACTTCTAGGATCCTGGACGATCCCGTCCCGCGCCAGGATCGGGCGCGGGTCCCCTCTCCCGTTCGGGAGAGGGGGCGCGTCGAGCCCTGCGGTCCACGTCGCTGTCAGCGACCGCGATGTGCCGACATCCTAGTCGGCACCGGGGAGGGGTCATCGGCGCCTAACGCGCCGCGATCCCGGCGATCAGCGCCGCGTTGAACCCCTCCGGGTCGGACATCTGCGGCGCGTGGCCGAGATCCGGGAACTCCACGAGCCGCGCGCCCGGGATGGCCCTGGCGGCCGCCTTGCCGAGCTCGGGATAGTTGCCGAGGCTCGCCCGCACCTCCGGCGGCGCGAGGTCCTTGCCGATCGCCGTGTTGTCCTTCTGGCCGATCAGGAGCAGCGTCGGCACCGCGATCTGCGGGAACCGGTAGACCACCGGCTGGGTGAGGATCATGTCGTAGAGCAGCGCCGAGTCCCAGGCGACCGCCTCCCTGCCGGGGCCGCCGTTGAGGCCCGCCAGCATCGTCACCCAGGGCTCGTAGCGGGGCTCCCAGGCGCCGGCGTAGTAGGTCGCCGTCTCGTAGGCCCGGATCGAGGCCGCCGTCACCTTCAGCTCGCGCTGGTACCATTGCTCCACCGAGGTCGGCGGCACGCCCTTGGCGACCCAGTCCTCCAGGCCGATCGGGTTGACCAGCACGAGCTGCTCCACCGCCTTCGGGTAGAGCAGGGCGTAGTGGGCCGCCAGCATGCCGCCCGTGGAGTGGCCGACCAGGATCGGGCGCTCGATCCCGAGCTTGGCCAGGAGCGCGCGGGTGTTCTCGGCGAGCTGCCGGAAGGTGAACTGGTAGGCCGCCGGCTTGCTCGACTTGCAGAAGCCGATCTGGTCCGGCGCGATCACCCGGTATCCGGCCGCGCTCAGCGCCCGGATCTGGCTCTCCCAGGTGGCCGCGCAGAAGTTCTTGCCGTGCAGCAGCACCGCGGTCCGGCCGTTCGGCGTCGCCGGGCGGACGTCGAGATAGGCCATCTGCAGCGGCTGGCGCTGCGACGTGAACTGGAACCGCTCCACCTCGAACGGGTAGGCGAAGCCCTCGAGTTCCGGCCCGTAGGTCGGCTGCGGCGGCGGCTCCGCGGAAGCGGGTCCCGGTGGCAGCAGGGCCAGCAGGACGGAGGCGAGGAGGGTTCGGAGCATGGCCGCGTCGGAGCCTGATCTGCGAGCGGCGTGCGGCGCCGCGCCGCCCGCTCAGATCGGTCATCCGGGCGCCCCTGTCCACGCCCCGCGGAGCGGCGCGGCTTCGCGCCCGCCGCCGGGCGCGCTATCTCCCAAGGGCGACCGTCTCCCGCCGCGGATGTCCCGATGCTGCGTCTCACCCCCCTGACCGTCCTCGCGGGCGCGCTCCTGCTCGGGCCGGCCCCGGCCCGGGCGGCGGATGCCTGCGACGTCCTCGCCGCGCGGGTGATCCGCACCACCGGCGCCTCCCTGGCCGGGCGCGCCGGCCCCGTGGCGGTGTTCCGGGCGCAGGATGCCGAGCGGCTGAGCCTCGATTGCCGCGCCCCCGCCCGGATCACCGTGGCCTCCCGCGACCGCGAGCCGGCGCCGGCCTACTTCGTCCTGATCGGCCGCGCCGCGCAGGCGCTCGCCGGGGCGGACGCCGCCGCGATCGAGGTGCTGGCGCTCAACCTCCACCAGGCCAGCCTGCTGGCGGATGCCCCGCGCCGGGGCGGTGCCGGCCGGATCCTGATGCTGTGCGAGACCGGACCGCGCACCGACGCCCTCTGGGAGGACCGCACGGTCTGCCGGGTCGCGCCCCGGCCCGGGCTTTCGCGGATCCGCCGCGCGGGCTAGACCGGCCGGCATGTCGAAGATCGAGACACCCGGCCCCGTCGTCCAAGTCGGCGACGCGCGCTTCGCCAACCACCTGCCGCTGACGCTGATCGCCGGCCCGTGCCAGCTCGAAGGGCGCCAGCACGCCCTGGAGATCGCCGCCGCCCTCAAGGAGATGGCCGCGGGCCTGGGCGTCGGCCTCGTGTTCAAGACCTCCTTCGACAAGGCCAACCGCACCTCGGGCAGCGCCGCCCGGGGCATCGGCCTCGACGGGGCGCTTCCGGTCTTCGCCGAGATCCGCGAGACCCTCGGGCTGCCGGTGCTGACCGACGTGCACGCCGCCGAGCAGTGCGCCCCCGCCGCCGAGGCGGTGGACGTTCTCCAGATCCCCGCCTTCCTGTGCCGCCAGACCGACCTGCTGCTGGCCGCCGCCGCCACCGGCCGGGCGGTCAACATCAAGAAGGGCCAGTTCCTGGCGCCCTGGGACATGAAGCACGTCGCCGCCAAGGTGACGGAGGCGGGCAATCCCAACGTCATCGTCACCGAGCGCGGCGCCTCGTTCGGCTACAACACGCTGGTGTCGGACATGCGCAGCCTGCCGATCATGGCGCAGGTGACGCAGGGCGCGCCGGTGGTGTTCGACGCCACCCACTCGGTGCAGCAGCCCGGCGGGCAGGGGGCGAGTTCCGGCGGCCAGCGGGAATTCGTCGCCGTCCTCGCCCGCGCCGCCGTGGCGGTGGGCGTGGCGGGCGTGTTCATCGAGACCCATCCCGACCCGGACCGGGCACCGTCCGACGGCCCTAACATGGTGGCGCTGAAGGACATGCCGGCCCTGCTCGAGGAGCTCCTCGCCTTCGACCGCCTCGCCAAGCGCCGGACCGCCTGACAGGCTCAGGCGGCCGCCGGCTCCAGGACGTGGATCCGCAGGGGCTGGACGAGGCCGAAGTGCCCGTCGGCCTCGCGCGCCGCGGCCCTGAGGAAGGCCTGCTCCACTACGGATCGCCGGTCCCGGATGGTCGCCTCGCGGGCCGGGTCCACGGCGCTGACGCGGGCGAGGAAGGCGTCGAGGGAGTCGAAGCGCTCCCGCCGCGCGATCGTCGCGTCGCGGCGGCACGTGTAGGCGCCGCGGGCGAGGGCCGCCGCGATGGCGTCCTGGGCGGCGGCGCGGACCGCGGTCTCGTCCTCGATCGGCCGCAGCGCGTCGAAGAAGCTGCCCTCCGCCAGGGGCTCGACCACGACGAGCCGTCCGCCCGGGACCAGCACGCGCGCCGCCTCGGCGAGGGCCGCCGCCGGGTCCGGGACGTGGTGGAGCGCGTTCAGCATCACGGCGCCGTCGAAGCTGGCGTCGGGGAAGGGCAGGGCCTCGCCGGTCGCGGCCTCGAAGCGCGCCTCCGGCACGGAGTCCCGCGCCCGGGCGAGCGCCGCCGCGCCGGGATCGATCCCGGTGACCCGCGCGCCCGCGTCGACCAGCCGCCGCGCGAGCGTGCCGGGGCCGCACCCGATATCGACGATCCGCTTGCCGGCCAGCGGCGCGAAGCTGTCGCGGATCAGGGTCAGGGCATCCATCGTCGGTCCTCCGCGCGTAACCGTAGCACGGCCGGGCCGGGAGAGGATGGATTTCCTCCGCGCGTTCGGAGCGGCCGTCGCGGCGACAGGACAGAAGTCTCGCGCGCCGCAGTCGTCACGGCAGCCACGGACGGTTCCGCCCAAGAGTTCGGAGGCTCTTGGCGAAGAGGCACCCAAGCTTGACCGCAGTCGACGGAGAGGCGGGAACGATGAACGGCGGTTCATAATCCCGACTGAGTGCGGATTCGCACGCAAGCCCGCCGTGAAATCTGGAACTGTCCGGATGCGGCCACGTTATTGGGCATGTTCGATCGAGGATCGAGAAGGAACACTATGCGCAAGATCGGTATCATCGCCACTGCTGCCGCCATGGCCCTCGGCAGCGTTGCCGTCACGACGAGCGCCGAGGCGCGTCCCTACGGCTATCACGGCGGCTACGGTGGCTACGGCCACGGCTACTACCGCGGCCGTCGCGGCATCGGCACCGGTGCCGCCATCGGCCTCGGCATCGCCGGCCTCGCGGCCGGTGCGATCGCCGCGGGCGCGGCCCGCGACAGCTACTACGGCGGTGGCTACGGCTACGCCCCGTCCTACGGCTACGGCTACGCCCCGGTCTACGGCGGCTACGGCTACGCCGCTCCGGGCTACGGCTACTACGGCTACGGCTACTGAGATCGGAGATCCGGAAGGATCGGGGGCGACCGGCGCGAGCCGGTCGCCCTTCTCGTTTGTCCGGTCAGCGTCCGCGGTAGGGCGGCACGCCGGGGTCCGGCAGCCACGCGTTCTTCGGCAGTTCGCCCGTCTGCCAGAACACGTCGATCGGGATGCCGCCGCGGGGATACCAGAAGCCGCCGATGCGCAGGTAGCGCGGCTCCAGCAGGTCGCGGAGCCGCTTGCCGATCGCCACCGTGCAATCCTCGTGGAACGCGCCGTGATTGCGGAACGACCCGAGGTAGAGCTTCAGCGACTTCGACTCCACGAGCCAGTCACCCGGCACGTAGTCGATCACCAGGATCGCGAAATCCGGCTGCCCGGTGACCGGGCAGATCGAGGTGAATTCGGGCGCGGTGAACCGGGCGACGTAGTCGGTGTCCGCGTGCGGGTTCGGGACCCGGTCGAGCCGCGCCTCCTCGGGCGAAGTGGGGAAGGGCGTCGGCTGGCCGAGTTGGAGATCGTCGGTGGAGGTCATGGGCGGCCATATAGAGCCTCCCGGCGCGGCGCGCATCCGCCTGATCCGCGACGCTTTCCCGGGCGAACCCGGCTGTGCGCCGTCACAGTCCCGGCGCTTGCCGCCGGCCGCGGCTTGACGGATAAGCCGCCGCGATGCGCCGCACCCTCTGATTTGGGCGCGGCCGCCGACCCGCGGCCCCCGCGAGAGGACGTTCCATGACCGCGATCACCAATATCAGCGCCCGCGAGATCCTCGACAGCCGCGGCAACCCCACGGTCGAGGTCGACGTCATCCTGGAGGACGGCTCCTTCGGCCGCGCCGCGGTGCCGTCGGGAGCCTCCACCGGCGCCCACGAGGCGGTGGAGCTGCGCGACGGCGACAAGAATCGCTTCCTCGGCAAGGGCGTGCTGAAGGCGGTCGAGGCGGCCCAGACCGAGATCCTCGACGCGATCGGCGGCATGGAGGCCGAGGACCAGGTCGCGGTCGACGAGGCGATGATCGAGCTCGACGGCACGCCCAACAAGGCGCGCCTCGGCGCGAACGCGATCCTCGGCGTGTCGCTGGCGGTGGCCAAGGCCGCGGCCGAGGCCTCGGGCCTGCCGCTCTACCGCTACGTCGGCGGCGTGCAGGGTCGGGTGCTGCCGGTGCCGATGATGAACATCATCAACGGCGGCGCGCACGCCGACAACCCGATCGACTTCCAGGAATTCATGATCATGCCGGTGGGCGCCGATTCGCTCGCCGAGGCCGTGCGCATGGGCTCCGAGGTGTTCCACACCCTGAAGGGCAAGCTCAAGAAGGCCGGCCACAACACCAATGTCGGCGACGAGGGCGGCTTCGCCCCGAACCTGCCGTCCGCCGAGGCCGCCCTCGACTTCGTGATGGACGCGATCAGCGCCGCCGGCTTCAAGCCGGGTCAGGACATGGCCCTGGCCCTCGACTGCGCCGCCACCGAATTCTTCAAGGACGGCGCCTACGCGTACGAGGGCGAGGGGAAGACCCGCGCCATCGAGGCGCAGGTCGACTACCTCGCGCAGCTCGTCGCCACCTACCCGATCGTCTCGATCGAGGACGGCATGTCGGAGGATGACTGGGCCGGCTGGAAGCTCCTGACCGACAAGATCGGCGACCGCTGCCAGCTCGTCGGCGACGACCTGTTCGTCACCAACGTCGAGCGCCTGTCCCGCGGCATCGCGGACGGCACGGCCAACTCGATCCTGATCAAGGTCAACCAGATCGGCTCGCTCACCGAGACGCTGGCGGCGGTCGATATGGCCCAGCGCGCCGGCTACACTGCGGTGATGTCGCACCGCTCGGGCGAGACCGAGGATTCGACCATCGCGGACCTCGCGGTCGCCACCAATTGCGGGCAGATCAAGACCGGCTCGCTCGCCCGCTCGGACAGACTGGCCAAGTACAACCAGCTGATCCGCATCGAGGAGGGCCTCGGCCCGCAGGCGCTCTACGCCGGCCCGTCGGCGCTCAAGCAGCTCGCCCGCCGCTGATCCGGCGGATCCTGCTGGCCGGCCTGCTCGGTGTCGGGGCGGCCGGCCCGGCCCGCGCGGACCCGCTCTGCGACGGTGCCCGCCCGACGCTCAGCGCGCAGCTGCTGTTCGGCCTGTCGCGGCCGGACGGCGGCCGCGTCCCGGGCGCGGCCTTCGACCGGTTCCTGGCCGAGCGGATCACCCCGCGCTTCCCGGACGGGCTGACAGTCTTCGCCGGTCGGGGCCAGTGGCGCGGGCCGGACGGACGGATCGTCCACGAGGCCGCCCGCATCGTCCTGATCGTCACCGAACCGACGCCCGAGGCGGTGGCGGCCCTGCGTGAGATCCAGGAGGCTTACCGGCGCCGCTTCGCGCAGGGGGCGGTCGGACTGGTGCTGCAGCGGAGCTGCGCGCTGTTCTGAGGCAGTCGGCGAGGCACTCCCCCTCGCTGCCCACGCATCGCAGCCGCTTCGCCCCGTCATTCCGGGGCCGCGCAGCGGAGCCCGGAACCCAGGTCCGCTGTCGGAGCGAGATCTGGGCGCGTCGGCTTGTCTGGATTGCCCGCCCCCGGCGTGCCCCTCCGGGTCCGGGCTCGCCTGCGGCGCCCCGGAATGATGGCGCCCGCCTCAGGTCATCGCCGCACCGGACGGCTCCCCCGGCACGGTCCAGACCCGCATCGGCCGCGACAGGCCCCGCAGCTCGATCGTCCCGACGGGCTCCAGCGGCCGGGCGCACCGTTCGGCGAAGGAGTCCGAAACGAGGAGCTCGTGGCCGAGGGCCGCGCACTGGCTCTCGATCCGGCTGGCCTCGTTGACCGCCCGCCCGATGATCGTGAAGTCGAGGCGCCGCTCGGTCCCGACATTGCCGTAGATGACCGTCCCGAAATGCACGACGCACTCGGCCGGGAGTTCGGGCAGCCCCGCGGCGCGGCGGCGGGCGTTGAGCGCCGCGTTGGCGGTGAGCCCCTCGATCGCGGCGTCGAGGGCGCCGCCGCAGACCGGGCAGGGCAGGGTGTCGGCGTCCGGGACCGGGAAGATCGCCAGGAAGCCGTCGCCTAAGAATTTCAGGATCTCGCCGCCGTGCCGTGCCACCGGGTCGCCGAGGGCGTCGAAATGCTCGTTGAGCCACGTGACCATGTCGGCCGGATCCACCCGGTCGGCCAGGGCCGTGAAGCCGCGCAGGTCGGTCAGCAGGATCGCGGCCGGCACGGCCCGTCCCTCGCCCCGCCGGATCTGGCCGTCGAGGATGCGCTCGGCGGTGGATCGGCCGAGATAGGTGGCCGACACTTCCCGGAACGTGTGGGCGAGTCCCATCTTGGCCATCGCCAGCGTCAGGAACGGCAGGACACCGGCGATCGCGGCGAGGTCCGCCTCGGTGAAACCGGCGGCGGCGCGGGTGCAGAACGAGACCGCGATGCCCCGCAGCGCGGTGCCGGGGGCGAACTCGGCGATGTGCAGCACGTAGTCGACGCCGCCCTGCGCCCCGAGGGCTTTCAGGACCGGGAAGTCCACCGCCAGCCCGGGCGCGTCGAGGCGCCAGCGGCCGAAGGTCTCGCCCGTCTCCACCAGGGCGTAGACGGGGCTCAGGAGCCAGTCGCTCTCCTCGTCGGCGCCGTGGGCGTTGGCGACGAAGGACATGCCCTCGCCCGCGTGCCAGTTCAGGCTGACGCCGCGCAGCGTCGGGTCCAGGGCCGGCGCCATGACGCTGACCCGCCAGACGGGGAGGCCGGCCTCGACCAGCGACTCGCAGAAGCCCGCGAGCAGGGTGTCGTGGTCGTCGGTCGCCGTGGCGTGCGCGGCGATCCAGCGTCCCAGATGCGTCAGGTCCATGCCTCAGGCTCGCCCCTGTTCGTCCCGGCCGCGGTCCGGCCCCGTCGCGGTCCTGTCCCGACCGCGGCGCGGTCGAAAAGAACCGTTAACCTTTCCGCGCGAGGGTCGCGCCATGGTCGTGCGCCGCCGAGTCAGAATGGTCGTGTTGCCGCTGGGTCTCTGGACCCTGTCGGCGCTCGTGGTCGGCTATTTCGTGTGGCAGGCCGAGAGTGGCAACCGCGGCCTCGAGGCCAAGAAGGCCCTTAAGATCCGCGCCTACGGCCTCAGCCAGGAGCTCGCCGCCGTGAAGGCCGAGCGCGCCGTCTGGGAGCATCGGGTGAACCTGCTCAAGAGCGACCAGATCGACCGCGACCTCTTGGAGGAGCGTGCCCGGATCGTCCTGGGCCGGGTCCACGCCAACGACGTGGTCATCATCACGCCCTGACAGTTCCGCGGAGGTCCCGCGATTGACCCGCGGAAGTCCAGGGGCCCGTTTTCCTTAGTCCCGAAAGTCTTCTGACAAGAGCGGCTTCCTGTCAGAGCGGCAGCCCTCGCTTTCCAATCGTCGCTGTCCTACACCCCCACGAAGTCGCGTGGAATCACGGGGAGAGCGCCGATGGACGCCGCCAAGGAGCCTGCCAAGGAGCCCGCAAAGGACGCGTCGTCCGCGCCGGTGCAGGCCGCGAGCCCTCAGGCCGCCGAGGCGCACCGCCCCGCGCCGAACATGCCCCAGTTCACGCGGGACGAGGATCTCCACGCCTATCACGAGATGCTGCTGATCCGGCGCTTCGAGGAGAAGGCCGGCCAGCTCTACGGCATGGGCCTGATCGGCGGGTTCTGCCACCTCTACATCGGCCAGGAGGCCGTGGTGATCGGCATGCAGATGGCCTCGGTCGAGGGCGACCAGGTCATCACCGGCTACCGCGACCACGGCCACATGCTCGCCTGCGGCATGGACCCGAAGGGCGTCATGGCCGAGCTGACCGGCCGCCGCGGCGGCTACAGCCGCGGCAAGGGCGGCTCGATGCACATGTTCAGCCGCGAGAAGCAGTTCTTCGGCGGCCACGGCATCGTCGGCGCGCAGGTCTCCCTCGGCACCGGCCTCGCCTTCGCCGACCATTACCGGGAGAACGGCAAGGTCAGCCTGACCTACATGGGCGACGGCGCCGCCAACCAGGGCCAGGTCTACGAGAGCTTCAACATGGCCGCGCTCTGGAAGCTGCCGGTCGTCTACGTGATCGAGAACAACCGTTACGCCATGGGCACCTCGGTGGCCCGGGCCTCGGCGCAGACCGACTTCTCGAAGCGCGGCCTCTCCTTCGGCATCCCGGGCGAGCAGGTCGACGGCATGGACGTCCGCACCGTCCGCGAGGCCGCGACCCGGGCGATCGAGCACGCCCGCACCGGCCAGGGCCCGTACATCCTGGAGATGCAGACCTACCGCTATCGCGGCCACTCCATGTCCGATCCGGCCAAGTACCGGACCAAGGACGAGGTCTCGAAGATGCGCGACGAGCACGACCCGATCGAGATGGTGCGCAAGCGCCTGCTCGAGCTGCACGGCGTGCCGGAGGCCGATCTGAAGGCCACCGACGCCAAGGTCCGCGAGACGGTCAACGCCTCGGCCGAGTTCGCCACCAACGATCCCGAGCCGGATCCGTCCGAGCTCTGGACCGACATCCTGCTCGAAGCGCACGCCTGAGCGCGGACGACAAAGCTGGCCGCCCCCCCAACGAAAAGACGACCGCAGAGCTGAGCATGGCGACCGACATCCTGATGCCCGCCCTCTCGCCCACCATGGAGGAGGGCAAGCTCGCCAAGTGGCTGAAGAAGGAGGGCGATCCGATCAGGTCCGGCGACGTGCTGGCCGAGATCGAGACCGACAAGGCCACCATGGAGGTGGAGGCGATCGACGAGGGCATCCTCGCCAAGATCCTGATCGCCGAGGGCACCGAGGGCGTCGCGGTCAACACGCCGATCGCCGTCATCGCCGGCGAGGGCGAGGATCCGGCGAGCGTCCAGTCGGGCGGCGGCGCCAAGCCCAACGGCAGCGGCGGCCATCCGGCCCCGACGCCCGACATGCAGGCCGAGGGCATGGCCGACAAGGCCGCCCCCGCCGCCAAGACCGGCGACGACGCCCCCAAGGCGCCGGCCGCGCCGGCCGTCATCACCAACAAGGCCCAAGAGCCGGTGATGGAGGAGTTCCCGGCCGACACGCCGATGGTCACCCAGACCGTCCGCGAGGCCCTGCGGGACGCCATGGCCGAGGAGATGCGCCGCGACGGCGACGTCTTCGTCATGGGCGAGGAGGTCGCCGAGTATCAGGGCGCCTACAAGGTCACCCAGAACCTGCTGCAGGAATTCGGGCCGAAGCGCGTCGTCGACACCCCGATCACCGAGCACGGCTTCGCGGGCATCGGCGTGGGCGCGGCGCTGGCCGGCCTGAAGCCGATCGTCGAGTTCATGACCTTCAACTTCGCCATGCAGGCGATCGATCACATCATCAACTCGGCGGCCAAGACCCTGTACATGTCCGGCGGCCAGCTCGGCTGCCCGATCGTGTTCCGCGGGCCCAACGGCGCCGCCGCCCGGGTCGCCGCCCAGCACAGCCACGATTATTCCGCGTGGTACTCCAACGTGCCGGGTCTCAAGGTGATCGCGCCCTACACGGCGTCCGACGCCAAGGGCCTGCTCAAGGCCGCGATCCGCGACCCGAACCCGATCATCTTCCTCGAGAACGAGATCCTGTACGGGCAGTCCTTCCCGGTACCGAAGCTCGACGACTTCGTGCTGCCGATCGGCAAGGCGAAGATCCACCGCACCGGCAGCGACGTGACGATCGTGTCCTTCGCGATCGGCATGACCTACGCCCTCAAGGCCGCGCAGGCGCTGGCCGAGCAGGGCATCGAGGCCGAGGTGATCGACCTGCGCACGATCCGCCCGATGGACACCGAGACGGTGGTGGAGTCGGTGAAGAAGACGGGCCGCTGCATCACCGTGGAGGAGGGCTTCCCGCAATCCGGCGTCGGCGCCGAGATCGTGGCCCGCCTGATGGTCGACGCCTTCGACTTCCTGGACGCGCCGGTCCTGCGCATCACCGGCAAGGACGTGCCGATGCCCTACGCGGCCAACCTCGAGAAGCTGGCCCTGCCGACGGTGGCGGAGGTCGTCGAGGCCGCCAAGAGCGTCTGCTACAAGTGACGGGCGCGCGGGCGACGCTGTCGCCCGCCCCGGCCAGGATCGAGGAACAGCCGGCGCGCCATGAGCCAGGATTCCAGCACCGACTTCGCCGAACTCGCTATCCCGCCCGATGCCCTCGAACAGGGCGGCATCGAGGTGCTGCGCGCGGCCGTGGTGGATGGCGCGGTCAGCGTGGCGCTCCGCCGCTCCTTCGACGACCCGGCGACCTGGGGCCGGCTGCTGATCGACCTCGCCCGGCAGGCGGCCCGCGCCTACGCGCTGGAGACCGACATGTCAGAGGAGGAGGCGCTGGAGCGCATCCGCGCCGGGTGGGAGGCCGAGGGGCTCGACCCCGGCGGCCTCAACTGACGATGGCGGCCGACCATGGCTGAGGCGGCTGTCCGGCAAGCGACCTACGCGGATCTGGAGGCGGTCCCGGAGCATCGCGTCGCCGCGATCATCGACGGCGTGCTGGAGACGCATCCGCGGCCTAGGCCGCGGCACGGCATTGCCGCGGCCCACCTGTCGGGAGAGCTGGATCGGCCGTTCGCACGCAGCCGCGGCGGTCCCGGCGGATGGGTCTTCATCATCGAGCCCGAGCTTCACCTTGGATCCCAGGTGGTCGTGCCCGATCTTGCGGGCTGGCGCCGCGAGCGGATGCCGACCGAACCCGAGGATGCTTTCATCGAGACGCCTCCGGATTGGGTCTGCGAGATCCTCGCGCCGTCAACGACTCGCCTCGATCGCGGGCCGAAGCGCCGGATCTATGCAGGGTCCGGCGTCGGCCATCTCTGGCTGCTCGACCCGGCGGCCGGCGTACTCGAAGGCTTCGCCCTCGCGGACGGGCGCTGGGTACTCCCCGCCACGGTCCAGCGCGGCGAGACCGTGGCCCTGCCGCCGTTCGACGCCGTCCCGTTCCCCCTCGACGACCTCTTCCCCTTCGACGATCCGGCCGCCCCGGCCTTGCCCGAGACCTGATGCCATGCCGATCAACGTGCTGATGCCCGCGCTCTCCCCGACCATGGAGAAGGGCAACCTCGCCAAGTGGCTCAAGAAGGAGGGCGACGCGATCAAGTCCGGCGACGTGCTGGCCGAGATCGAGACCGACAAGGCCACCATGGAGGTGGAGGCCATCGACGAGGGCGTCCTCGCCAAGATCCTCGTCCCCGAGGGCACCGCGGACGTGCCGGTCAACGACCTGATCGCCATCATCGCCGCCGAGGGCGAGGACCCGTCGAGCGTGCAGGCCGGCGGCGCGCCGAAGGCCGCCTCGAACGGCGCGGCCAAGGCCGAGTCCAAGCCGGAGCCCAAGTCCGACGCGTCGGCCGCGGCGCAGAACACCACGCCCGGCGGCGGCCACATGTCGTACGAGCGGGTGAACGCCGCACCGGAGGGCGCGCAGCCGAGCGGCGCTCCGCAGGGTGGCGCGCAGGCCGGCTCGGGCGGCCGGGTCTTCGCCTCGCCGCTCGCCCGGCGCATCGCCAAGCAGGAGGGCGTCGATCTCGGCGCCGTCCAGGGCAGCGGGCCGCACGGCCGCATCATCGCCCGCGACGTCCAGGCCGCGAAGGCCTCCGGCGCCACCAAGGCGCCCGCCGCCGCGCAGCCCGCCGCCGAGGCGCCGAAGGCCGCTGCCCCCGCCCCGAAGGCCGCCCCCGCGGGCGGCGCGCCGGCCGGGCTCACGACCGATCAGGTCAAGGGCTTCTTCGCCAAGGATGCCTACGAGGAAGTCCCCCTCGACGGCATGCGCAAGACCATCGCCAAGCGCCTCACCGAGGCGATGCAGGTCGCCCCGCACTTCTACCTGACGGTGGATTGCGAGCTCGACGCGCTGATGAAGCTGCGCGAGACGCTGAACGGCTCCGCCGGCAAGGACAAGGACGGCAAGCCCGCCTTCAAGCTCTCGGTGAACGACTTCGTCATCAAAGCGATGGGCCTCGCGCTGACCCGCGTCCCGGCCGCCAACGCGGTCTGGGCCGAGGACCGGATCCTGCGCTTCAAGCACGCCGAGGTCGGCGTCGCGGTGGCGATCGACGGCGGGCTGTTCACCCCGGTGATCCGCCGGGCGAACGAGAAGACGCTCTCGACCATCTCCAACGAGATGAAGGACTTCGCCGCACGGGCGCGTGCCAAGAAGCTGAAGCCCGAGGAGTACCAGGGCGGCGTCACCTCGGTGTCGAACCTCGGCATGTTCGGGATCAAGCACTTCACCGCGGTGATCAACCCGCCGCAATCGAGCATCCTGGCGGTGGGTGCGGGCGAGAAGCGCGTCGTCGTGAAGGACGGGGCGCCGGCCGTGGTCCAGGTCATGACCTGCACCCTGTCGTGCGACCATCGGGTGCTCGACGGGGCGCTCGGCGCGGAGCTGGTCTCGGCCTTCAAGGGGCTGATCGAGAACCCGATGGGCATGCTGGTCTGAGCCGGAGCACACGATGTCCGACACCTACGACGTCCTCATCATCGGCGCCGGGCCCGGCGGCTACGTCACCGCGATCCGCGCGGCGCAGCTCGGCTTCAAGACCGCCGTGGTCGACCGCGAGCACCTGGGCGGCATCTGCCTGAACTGGGGCTGCATCCCCACCAAGGCCCTGCTCCGCTCGGCCGAGATCTTCCACTACTTCCAGCACCCCGGCGATTACGGGCTGACGGCCGACAAGGTCGGGTTCGACACGGCCGCCATCGTGAAGCGCTCCCGCGGCGTCTCGGCCCGGCTCAACGGCGGCGTCGGCATGCTGCTCAAGAAGAACAAGGTCGACGTGATCTGGGGCGAGGCCTCGGTCGACAGCGCCGCGCAGGGCAACCAGCCCGGCCAGGTCACCGTGAAGGAGACGAAGCGCGCCGAGGCGCCGAAGGGCGCCAAGGGCGCCGGCACCTACCAGGCCAAGCACATCATCGTGGCGACCGGCGCGCGTCCGCGCGCGATCCCCGGGATCGAGCCCGACAAGAAGCTGATCTGGACCTACTACGAGGCCATGGTCCCCGAGACGATGCCCAAGAGCCTGCTGGTGATGGGCTCCGGCGCCATCGGCATCGAGTTCGCCTCGTTCTACCGCACCATGGGCGCCGAGGTGACCGTGGTGGAGCTGCTGCCGCAGATCCTGCCCGTGGAGGATGCCGAGATCGCCGGCCTCGCCCGCAAGCGCTTCGAGAAGCAGGGCATCAAGATCCTCACCGGCGCCAAGGTCACGAAGGTCGAGAAGGGCGCCGATTCGGTCACCGCCACCGTCGAGGGCGGCGACGGCAAGACCCAGCAGATCACGGCCGAGAAGCTGATCTCGGCGGTTGGCGTGGTCGGCAACATCGAGAATATCGGTCTCGAGAAGCTCGGGGTGAAGATCGACCGCGGGATCGTGGTGACGGACGGGCTCGGCCGCACCAACGTGCCCGGCCTCTACGCGATCGGCGACGTCGCCGGCCCGCCGATGCTCGCCCACAAGGCCGAGCACGAGGGCGTCATCTGCATCGAGACCATCAAGGGCCTGCACACCCACCCGATGGACAAGGCCAAGATCCCGGGCTGCACCTATTGCCAGCCGCAGATCGCCAGCGTCGGGCTGACCGAGGCCAAGGCCAAGGAGCAGGGGTTCTCGGTGAAGGTCGGCCGGTTCCCGTTCGCGGGCAACGGCAAGGCGATCGCGCTGGGCGAGCCGGACGGGCTGATCAAGACCGTGTTCGACGCCAAGACCGGCCAGCTGCTCGGCGCCCACATGGTCGGCGCCGAGGTGACCGAGCTGATCCAGGGCTACGTGGTGGCGATGAACCTGGAGAGCACCGAGGAGGAGCTGATGCACACGGTGTTCCCGCACCCGACGCTCAGCGAGATGATGCACGAGAGCGTGCTCGACGCCTACGGCAAGGTGATCCACACCTGATCGGCGGCCGAAGCGGCGCGCGGGTCGGACGTGGGTCCGACCCGCGCCGCCACCGACCGGTCAGTGCGGACCGGACCGCGCCGCGAGCGTCAGGCTCACGGCCTGGAACAGCAGGATCACCAGAACCGTCGCCACGCTGCCGCCGATCGGGATCAGCAGCAGGGCGAACAGCGGATCGAGCCCCCGGACGAGCAGGAGCGTGATGCAGCTGCCGATCACAGAGGCGATGGTCATCCGAAAGATGCAGCATTCGGACGGTTGCATGCGCCCTCCAATCAGGCCCCCGTCGGGAGTTTGACGAGCCGCGCCCGGTCATGCAACCGGAGATAGTACTTAGTCGAAAATCAATCTGAGATCATGGATCTGAGGCGACTCTGAGGCGTCCGACACCGGTCCTGAACCTCAGCGGTGCCCGCGATCCACGGGCTCGGCCTGGTCCGGAGACGGTACGTAGGCGCACCACTCGCAGATCCCGCGCTCCGCGCCGCGCTGCGCGTTGCGCTGGGAGCAGAGTGGGCAGACGAGCAGGATCAGCCGCGTGCCGGAGCGCAGCGCCAGCCCGCGCCCCCGGAAGGTGACCTCGGTCGTCGCGTCGCACGAGGCCCGGTCCCGGGCGCTCACGGCGCGACTCCGTCGTCGCGTAGCCGCTGCGCGGGCCTGCACGTGGTCTCGATGGCCATGGCGATGCCGCCCCCCAGCGTTCCTGCCAAGTTGTCGCTGGGTATAAGCGGCGAGCCGGCGAATGGCTCCGCTTGCGCATGTGAATCGGCCGGATGCATGCGGGCCGAAACGCCCGTATGAGGGGCTGCGGCCCGCTTCTTCCGGTGCGGCGCCGGGCGGATGGGATGCAGGCGACGATGCACGACACCCAGCAGGGCGAACCCGGTGCGGCGGCTGGCGGCCTTCCCACGTTCGCCGACGTGGCCCGCGCCGCGGAGCGGATCGCCGGGGCCGCGCACCGCACCCCGGTCCTGACCTCGCGCACGGCGGACGCGATGACCGGCGGCCGCCTGTTCTTCAAGGCGGAGAACCTGCAGCGGGCCGGCGCCTTCAAGTTCCGCGGCGCCTACAACGCGATCAGCGCCCTGCCGGAGGCGGCCCGTACCCGCGGGGTGATCACCTACTCCTCCGGCAACCACGCCCAGGCGATCGCGCTGGCGAGCCGGCTGCTCGGGGCGCCCGCCACCATCATCATGCCGGGCGACGCCCCCGCGGCGAAGATCGCCGCCACCCGCGGCTACGGCGCCGAGGTGGTCCTGTACGACCGCTACACCCAGGATCGCGAGGCCCTCGGCAGCGAGATCGCCGAGGCCCGCGGCCTGACGCTGATCCCGCCCTTCAACCATCCCGACGTCATCGCCGGGCAGGGGACGCTGGCGCAGGAGCTGATCGAGACGGCCGGCCCCCTCGACGTGCTGGTGGCCTGCCTCGGCGGCGGCGGACAGCTCGCGGGCTGCGCGCTCGCCGCCGCCGCGCTGTCGCCGGGCTGCCGGGTGATCGGCGTCGAGCCGGAGGCGGGCAATGACGGGCAGCGCTCGTTCCGCGAGGGCAGAGTCGTCACGATCCCGGTGCCCCGCACCATCGCCGACGGGGCGCAGTCGACGGCGCTGGGCGACCTGACCTTCGCGATCATCCGCGCGCAGGTGTCCGACATCCTCACCGTCACCGACGCGCAGCTCGTCGAGACCATGCGGTTCTTCGCCAGCCGGATGAAGCTCGTGGTCGAGCCGACCGGCTGCCTCGCGGCGGCGGCGGTGCTGAGCGGCCTCGTGGACGTCAAGGACAGGCGCGTCGGCGTGGTGATCAGCGGCGGCAACGTCGACCTGGCGGCCTTCGCGCGGCTGACCGGTGAGGCGGCCTGAGGCGGGCTCGGGCGGCGATTGCCGGACCGGTGTGACCCCGCCGCGGTGGACCGGCCCCGAGGCAATGCTTATCTTGTGCGCGTCAGAGTGCGCGTCCCCGGGCCTTGAACCCGGATGGGCGGGAGGGTGACGATGTCCGCTGGTTTCAAGGTTCTCTCGCTGACCGATCGCGCCGCCGATCGGATCAAGGCGATCATGGCGGACGCCGACCGGCCGATCGCCGGGCTGCGCGTCGGCGTCCGGAACGGCGGCTGCGCCGGGATGTCCTACACGATGGAATATGCCGAGGCGGCCAAGCCCGGCGAGGACGTGGTCGAGGATCGCGGCGTGCGCGTGTTCGTCGATCCGAAGGCGGTGCTGTTCCTGCTCGGCACCGAGATGGATTTCACCACCAACAAGCTGGCGTCGCAGTTCGTGTTCAACAATCCGAACCAGACGTCGGCCTGCGGCTGCGGCGAGTCCGTGGCGATCACGCCGGTCTCGGCGGACCGCCTGCCCGCGCAGGCCTGAGGGCTCCGCGCGGGTCGGCGCGGGCGACCGCGCAAGCCGCCCCGGCTCCGGCGGAGCCGAGGGTTCCGCGCTCCCGAACGGGCATCCCGGTCGTGCAGCCCGACGACCGGTGGTCCGCGCCGTCGTTCCGCGACGCCCCAGGCGAGGCCGGCCTCCGGCATCGCCGTCGCTGAAGATCGTGCCGCGTCGGCGGGGCTGTCTGCCGGGCTCCGCCGCGCGGCCCCGGGAGACGGGTGAAGCGGCCGCGACGCGGTCGGACCCGGCCTAGGCCACCTGCGACAGCGACTCGGCGGCGTCGTCCAGGAAGCGATTCCGGCCGGCGCGCTTCGCCGCGAACATGCACAGGTCGGCCCGCTCCATCAGCGAGGCCGGCGTGTCGCCGGGGCGCAGCACCGCGACGCCCAGGGAGATGGTGACCTTGCCGAGCGATTCGCCGGTCGAGCGCTTGACCAGCTCGCGTCCCATGACGCTGGCGCGGACCGTCTCGGCCACCTGCTTGGCCACCGCCCGGTCGGCCCCCGGCAGGATGATCCCGAACTCCTCGCCGCCGAACCGGGCGAGCTGCGCCTGCTTGCCGGCATTCTCGCGCATCACGATCGCCACGAGCCGCAGGACCTGGTCGCCCGTGAGATGACCGTACAGGTCGTTGAAGCGCTTGAAGAAGTCGATGTCGAGGATGATCAGGCTCATGGGCGTGCTGCGCGCCCGCGCCGTCTCCATGGACGCCTTCAGCGTCTCCTCGAAATGCTTGCGGTTCGCCAGCCCCGTCAGGGCGTCGGTCAGGCTCTCGCGCCGGGTCGCCTCGAGCTTCTCGCGCAGCGTCTCGATCTCGCTGCGGGTCTCGCGCATGCGGGCTTCGAGGATCCGGTTGTTGGCGGCGACCTCCCGGGTCGTGGCGGCCAGGGTCGCGACGATCTCGCCGAACCGCGCCCGGCTCGGGACGCCCTGGGAGAGATCCTGCGCGACCCCGCGCAGGGACTCGCTGTACTGCGCCGTCGAGCCCAGGGAGAGGTCCAGGATCTCGGTGACGGCCGCGATCTCGCTGAGGACGACGCGGCTGACGTCGTCGGTCGTGCTCGCGAGGCGCCGCCCGTCGAGATAGGTCTCGTGCAGGTCGTCGATGTCGCCCTCGGTGAGGCAGCCGTTCTGGCTGGTGAGACGCTTCACGGCGTCGGCGAGGAGCGGCAGTTCCCCCGAGACGTAAGCGTACCAGACGGCGTAGGCGCGCGGCGTCGCGGAGGGGCCGTAATCGCGAATCAGATCGTGGCTGCGCTTCGCCAGCGCGAAGCTGCGATCGCGATCCGAATAGGTCTCCTGGCTCATCCGTATCCCGTGGTCCGGGGCGTCCGGCGCGCATGCGCCGTCACCCAGACTTGATATACGGCCGCCTGGTAGCCGGACAGTTAAGCCCAAACAGACGTCTGTTACTTATCCTTCTTCGCCAAGACTGGTCGAAGCAGGAATGCCGGAACGTGGGAGCCGAGGCCGACGGGCGTGTCCCCGTCCGCGTCGATCCGGCGCCCGCGCTCCTCGCGCCCGGACTCTCCGCCGCGGCCTGACGCGCGGCCCGGCGCGCGCGGCTCCGGACGGGTCTCGGGGCGGCTCTCAGAGCGGTTCTCGGGACGGTCGTCCGGGCGGCTCTCCGACCGCGCCGCGCCGCGGCCGCCGCGCGACCGGGTCGGACGCTCGCGGACCTCCTCGGCCTCGCCGGCGCTCCGGGCGCTCCTCTCGACGACGCCCTTGTCGGCGCCCCCCTTGTCGGCGCTCCCCTTGTCGGCGCCCCTGCCGCCGCTCTTGGCGGAGCGCGTGCCCCGACGCCCGTCGCTCGACCGGCCGCGGTGGCGCGTGCCGGTGTCGCCGGACGCGTCGGCCACGCTCGACAGGTCGCCATCGAGCCAGGAGATCGGCTGGCCGATCAGCGCCTCGATGGCGCCGAGGGAGCGCGTGTCGTCGGGGGCGACCAGCGTGTAGGCGGTGCCGCTCCGACCGGCGCGGCCAGTGCGACCGATCCGGTGGACGTAATCCTCCGGGTGATGCGGCACGTCGAAGTTGAAGACGTGGCTGACCGCCGGGATGTCGAGGCCGCGCGCCGCCACGTCGCTGGCGACCAGCAGGGCGGTCTCGCCGTTGCGGAACGCGTCGAGGGCCGTCGTGCGGGCGCGCTGGTCCATGTCGCCGTGAAGCGCCGCGGCGTCGAAGCCGTGGCTGACCAGGGACTTCTGCAGCAGCGCGACGTCGCGCTTGCGGTTGCAGAAGATGATGCCGTTCTTGAGCTCGGCCTCCCCGCGGATCAGGTCGCGCAGCCGCTCGCGCTTGGAATGGCCCTCGGAGCCGGTAGCGACGAGGCGCTGCGTGATTGTGGTCGCCGTGGAGGCGGGCCGGGCCACCTCGACCCGCTGCGGGTTGTGCAGGAACATGTCGGCCAGCCGCTCGATCTCCGGCGGCATGGTGGCCGAGAAGAACAGGGTCTGCCGGGTGAACGGCACCATCTTCACGATGCGCTCGATATCGGGGATGAACCCCATGTCGAGCATGCGGTCGGCCTCGTCGATGACCAGGAGCTCGACGCCGGTCAGCAGCAGCTTGCCGCGCTCGAAATGGTCGAGCAGGCGCCCCGGCGTGGCGATCAGCACGTCGGTGCCGCGCATCAGCTTGGCGTCCTGGTCGGCGAAGGAGACGCCGCCGATGATCAGCGCCACGTTGAGCTTGTGGTTGGTGCCGTAGCGGTCGAAATTCTCGACCACCTGGGCGGCCAGCTCGCGGGTCGGCTCCAGGATCAGCGTGCGCGGCATCCGGGCGCGGGCGCGGCCGTTCTCCAGCAGCGTCAGCATCGGCAGCGTGAAGGCCGCGGTCTTGCCGGTGCCGGTCTGGGCGATCCCGAGGACGTCGCGGCGCGCCAGCACGTGGGGGATGGCCTCGGCCTGGATCGGCGTCGGCTCTGTGTAACCCGCCGATTCGACGGCGTTCAGGACTTTCTCGCTCAGTCCCAGGTCGGAAAAAGGCATCTGCGTTCAGGAACCGTTGCGCGCCCGGCCGGCGCGAAGGACACCGTCGCGGCAACGGCTGGGAAAGGCTCGCGCGGGGCGCTCGGACGCTCCCGGGGCCGCGGGGCGCATGCTCCCTGTCAGTTAGGGCCTTGGCGCGACTTGTCAATCTCGCAGTGGCGACAGCGCGTGCCCGCGCACAGGGGATCGGCCGCGGGAACGGCCTCCGATCAGGGGCGGAGACGGTCGGGCGCGGGCGCGACGCAGGGGTCCAGGCGGGTTGTCCGAGCGGATCGCGCCGCCGCGATGGCGCCGGTCGTCTCGGGCTCGGCCATCGGCGGAAGCGCCGCCGTCGCGAGAGCGGCCCCCGGTATCGCGACGTCGGGCCGGCTCATCCGCGCGAGCTGATAGGCGCCGATCACCGCGACGATCCCGACCAGGCCCGCCACGCGCAACGCCCAGGGCAGGGGGCCCGCGACCCCGATCGGCTTCGCGCGCGCCGCCCGCGCAGAAGTTGAACCGGCCTGCGAACCGGCCTGCGAACCGGCTTGCGGGTCGGGCGCGGCCACGACGGTCCGGCGCTTGCCGAAGGTCGTCCGGTTCGGATCGTCGGGGCTCCGCATGGACAGCAATCTCCGCCGGCCGGGACCGGGGTTCGGCGCGGGGCGCGATGGGGGATCGCGGACGAGTCCGCGTGCGGCGGACCTTCGGGCAACAGGGTTAACCGAGCGCTTACGAACCCGCGCCTTTCTCGCCAAAGTTGTGCCGGAATAAAACGTTCGCTCCAGGGCGGCCCAGCAGAGACCTCGGGCGATCTCGCCCGGATCGCGGCGGCGTCCGCCAATATGCGCGACGCGCAACGCAGATACTCTTCCGGCCTTTTGCAACTGTCCGCGCCCGGGCGAGGCGCGCGGCCGGTCCGTCTGCTGTGGGACGGGGCCGCCTAGTCTTCATCTTTCGTTGACGAGATGTCCCTAGCCTGAGGAGGCTTGTTGCAGGAAAGCGACAGACCCGCCATCCGAGAGCGCCTAGAAGGCTGCCGGCTCAAGCTAACCCCAGGACCGAACACCACCATGAAGAAGCTTCTCCTCGCATCCACCGTCCTCGCCGGCATGACCGCCGCGGCGTCCGCCGCCGACCTGCCGCGCCGCGCCGCGCCGCCGCCGGTGTTCACGCCGGTGCCGGTGTTCACCTGGACCGGCTTCTACTTCGGTGTGAACGCCGGCTACGGCTTCGACGCCAACAGCCGCAACACCAGCAACTACGCCCTGCCCGGCGGCTCGCTGATCAACTCGCCCGGCACCGCCGGCGTCGTCAGCGTCAACAACCGCAGCAACAACGACGGCTTCTCGGGCGGCGCCCAGATCGGCTACAACTACCAGTTCACGCCCGGCTCCGGCGTCGTGATCGGCTTCGAGGCCGATGCCCAGTACGTCGACTTCGCTCGCCGCGCCAACGCCACCCAGAACTACGCCTTCGGCGGCGCCCCGGGCATCGCGTTCGCCGCCCCGCGCGCCTTCGTCGCCACGAGCGGGAACGGGCTGGACTACTTCGGCACGGTGCGCGGCCGCCTCGGCTACGCCTTCGACCGCACCCTCGTGTACGGCACCGGCGGCTTCGCCTACGGCTCGGGCCAGGACGACCAGAACTTCTCCGGCAACCGCTTCCGCGACAGCTTCCGCACCGGCTGGGCCGCCGGCGGCGGCATCGAGTACGCCCTGCCGACCGACTCGTTCCTGAACTTCTTCCGCTCGAACGCCGTGACCCTGAAGGTCGAAGGTCTGTACGTCAGCCTCGACCGCCAGAAGAACGCCGCCGGCGGCGTGTTCTACGGCAACCTCCTGCCCCCGAACGGCACCGCCTACCTCAACGGCGCCGCCGCCAAGACCGAGTTCGCCGTCGTCCGCGCCGGCCTGAACTACAAGTTCGGCTCGTACTGAGATCGAATGCCGGAGCCGGCTCGCCCGGCTCCGCGCACCGAAAGGGCCCGGCCGCAAGGCCGGGCCCTTTCGCGTTCCGGGGCCGCCGGTCGACCGGTCCGAGTGCGACAGGGACGGCCGGAACCGCGCGCGCCGCCCGCGATTGAGACCGCGGCGCCCCACAGGGATCCGGACAGGGCCTTCCACGCAGGGAGCGGGCGCGCGGAGCGATCAGCCATGCGAAGCCGAATCCTTCTCCTGTCGCTCGCCGCCCTCGGCCTGGCCGGCGCACCGGCCGCCGCGCAGGACGCCAGCGTGATCGGCAAGGACACGATCCTGCCGGGCACGGGGCCGGGCACCTCGACGGACGGCAAGGGGGTGGGGCGGCTGATGGAGGCGGCGAGCGCCGAGGACGCCGCCAAGCGTCAGGGGCTCAAGCCCGTCAGCTTCCTGACCACGAAGATGATCGGCGTGACGGTGCGCAACGCCGCGGGCGACAGCGTCGGCAAGATCGAGGACCTCCTGATCACCGACGGCGGGACGCTCAGGGCCGTGGTGATCGATGTCGGCGGCTTCCTGGGCCTCGGCAGCAAGCTCATCGCGGTCGAGCCGGGGGCCCTGGTGCTGCGGCCCGGCGGCGACCGGTTCTCTGCGGTCCTCAACATGGGCAAAGACGCGGTGGCGGCGGCCCAGCCCTTCGACCCGGCCAAGGTGATCGCGCCGCCGCGCTAGGCCGCGACCGGAGCCCGTCTCGGCGAGCGGAGCGCAGCAACCCAGCGGCGCCCCGTCCACCGGAGTCGCGCGATCTCGGATGGCTTCGCTCCGCCCGCGAGGACGGAGCGGCCCCGTCGGCCGGCGCGGCGAGGTTGCGCCGGCGCGCCCGTGTCGGCGACCGCGTCAGATGTCGAGGTCGGCCCCCTCGGCGAAGGCCGCGCGCTCGCTGATGAAGGCGAAGCGCGCCTCGGGCTTGTTGCCCATCAGGCGCTCGACCGTGTCGCCGGTCGATTCCCGGGCCTCGTCCAGGACCGCGACGCGCAGCAGCGTGCGCTTCTTCGGGTCCATGGTGGTCTCCTTGAGCTGGGCCGGCATCATCTCGCCGAGGCCCTTGAACCGCCCGATCTCGACCTTGCCGCCCTTGAAGACCGTCTTGACGATCCGTTCGCGGTCCGCGTCGTCCCGGGCGTAGGCCACCTTCGAGCCCTGCTGAAGCCGGTAGAGCGGCGGGATCGCGAGGTAGAGGTGGCCGCGGTCGATCAGCCTCGGCATCTGGCGGTAGAAGAACGTGATCAGCAGCGAGGCGATGTGGGCGCCGTCCACGTCGGCGTCCGTCATGATGATCACCTTGTCGTAGCGCAGGTCCGCCTCGCGGAAGGCCGAGCCGGTGCCGCAGCCGAGCGCCAGGGTGAGATCCGAGATCAGCTGGTTGGCGCCGAGCTTGTCGCGCGAGGCCGAGGCGACGTTCAGGATCTTGCCGCGCAGCGGCAGGATCGCCTGGGTCGCCCGGTCCCGGGCCTGCTTGGCCGAGCCGCCGGCCGAGTCGCCCTCGACGATGAAGATCTCCGAGCCCGCGGTGCCGGCCGCCGAGCAGTCGGCGAGCTTGCCGGGCAGGCGGAGCTTGCGGGTCGCGCTCTTGCGGGCGACCTCCTTCTCCTGGCGGCGGCGCAGGCGCTCCTCGGCCCGGTCGATCACCCAGTCGAGGAGCTTGTTGGCCTGGGCCGGGGAGGCGGCGAGCCAGTGGTCGAAGGCGTCGCGCACCGCCGTCTCGACGATGCGCTGGGCCTCCACGGTGGCGAGCTTGTCCTTGGTCTGGCCCTGGAACTCGGGCTCGCGGATGAAGACCGAGAGCATCGACGCGCAGGTCGCCATGACGTCGTCGGTGGTCACCGCCGTCATGCGCTTGGCCTGGTTCACCCGCTCGGCGTGCTCGCGCAGGCCGCGCAGCAGGGCGACGCGCAGGCCGGCCTCGTGGGTGCCGCCCTCGGGGGTCGGGATGGTGTTGCAGTAGGAGTGCGAGAACCCGTCCTCGGCGACCATCCAGGCCACCGCCCACTCGAGCGACCCGTGCGAGCCCGGCTTGGTGATCTTGCCGGAGAACATCGCCTCGGTGACGAGCTCCTTGCCGTCGATGTCCCGGGCGAGATAGTCGCGCAACCCGTCGGGGAAGCGGTGGACCGCCTCGGCCGGCACGTCCTCCAGCCCCTCGAGGAGGGCGGGGGCGCAGCGCCAGCGGATCTCGACGCCGCCGAACAGGTAGGCCTTCGAGCGCGCCATCTTGAACAGGCGGCGCGGGTCGAACCTCAGCGAGCCGAAGATCTGGGCGTCCGGGTGGAAGCGCACCCGCGTGCCGCGCCGGTTCTGCACCCGGCCGACCAGCTCCAGCGCGCCCTGCGCGTGACCGCGCGAGAAGGTCTGTCGGTAGAGGGTCTGGTTGCGGGCCACCTCGACCTCGAGCAGGTCGGAGAGCGCGTTCACCACCGAGATGCCGACGCCGTGCAGGCCGCCCGAGGTCTCGTAGACCTTCGAGTCGAACTTACCGCCCGCGTGCAGCGTGGTCATGATGACCTCGAGCGCCGACTTGCCGGGGAATTTCGGGTGCGGGTCGACCGGGATGCCGCGGCCGTTGTCGGTCACCACGAGGGCGCCGGATTCCTCGAGCTCCACCTCGATGAAGCTGGCATGGCCGGCGACCGCCTCGTCCATCGAGTTGTCGATCACCTCGGCGAAGAGGTGATGCAGCGCCCGCTCGTCGGTGCCACCGATATACATGCCGGGCCGGCGCCGGACGGGCTCCAGTCCCTCCAGCACCTCGATGTCGGAGGCGGTGTAGCCGCCTTCGGGCTCGGCGGCCGCGAGCGTCGCCACGGAAGCCGAGGCGTCCAGGCGCCGCCGCGGCTCGGGCGGGCGGGCCGCGGCGCCCTTGCCGCCCGGCCCGAACAGGTCCCGCGCCGGATCGCTCACGCGCGGCCTCCGCGCGCGCGGCGCGTCGGCCGGCTCGGGATCGCGCAGACGGGTCTTGGGACGGGTCTCAGGTCGTGGAGCATGCGCCTTCATCCCCGCATGATAGCGGAACAAACCGTAAACATCAAAGCCGTTCGCCCCGCGGCGAAGCGGCCGCATCATCGCATGCTGCGCCGCCGCGAGCGAGGGCCGCGGTCGTGCCGGGACACGGTTCCGCGCCCCGGGCCGTCATCACGACGTTGCACAACAATGGGTTAAGGCTTTCTCGTGACCCGCATGCCCGGCTTCCACAGGCGACGCCCGGAACAGAACGGGACGATCGACGTTGGTGGCGGAGATAAATCTTGACCGTGGTCAGGGAGCCGCAGTCCATGAGCGACGCCGCGATCGAGGCCCGCCGCCTCACGTTGATCCGCTTCGAGCACGCGGCCGGCGCCGCCTTCGGCTGCGACGACGACGCGGGCCTGCCGCCCGCCCGCGCGCTGGTCAGCGCCACCACCATCGCGCTGGCGACTCTCGCGACGGCGGTCGCGGCGACGATCACCTACTTGGTCTGAACCCGATCGCCGACTCCACTCCGCGGTGAGAGAGCGGCATCGCTGGCGCTGCCTCACCACGTCTTTGCGAGCGGAGCGAAGCAACCCAGCCGGCGCCACGTCCGGCGACCTTGCGCTGCCCTGGATCGCTTCGCTACGCTCGCGAGGACGGAGCAGCGTCCGTCAGCGAATTCTCAGCCCGCGCTCGACTTCTTCGCGGCCGCCTTCTTGGCCGCCGGCTTCTTGGTGGCGGTCTTCTTCGCCGCCGGCTTGTCGCCGCCCGCGGCCCGCGCCGAGCCCTTCCGAACCGCCCCGCGCTTCGCCGGCTTGCCGCCGCCCGCGGCGCGCTTGGCGTTCACCAGGGCGACCGCCTCCTCCAGCGTCAGCGCCTCGGCGCTCATCGTCTTCGGCAGCGTGGCGTTGACCTCGCCGTCCGTGACGTAGGGCCCGTACTTGCCGGCCTTGACCACGAGGTCGCGCCCGCTCGTCTCATCCTTGCCCAGCGGCCGGCCGGGATCGGCGGCCGGGCGGCCGCGACCGCCGCCCTGCTCCTTGGCGACGATCAGGTCGATGGCGCGGTTGCCGCCGATCTCCAGCACGTCGTCGTCCTTGCCGAGATTGGCGTAGGTCTTCCCGTGCTGCACGTAGGGCCCGAACCGGCCGAGATTGGCCAGGATCGGCTCGCCGGTCTCGGGGTGGCGCGCGACCTCGCGGGGCAGCGCCAGCAGCGCCAGCGCCTTGTTCAGATCCACGTCCGAGGGGCTGAGCCCCTTCGGCAGCGACGAGCGCTTCGGCTTCTCGGCGCCCTTCTCGGCGGAGGCCTCGCCGAGCTGCAGGAACGGACCGAACCGGCCGTCGCGCAGCGTCACCGGCAGGCCGGTCGCGGGATCGTCGCCCAGCACGCGCACGCCCGGCTGGCCGCCCTCGGCCGAGGAGCCGTCGCCGTCGCCGTCGACGCCCGAGGCCGAGAGCTGGCGGGTGTACTTGCACTCCGGGTAGTTCGAGCAGCCGATGAAGGCGCCGAACTTGCCGAGCTTCAGCGACAGCTGGCCGGAGCCGCAGGTCGGGCAGGTGCGCGGGTTCGAGCCGTCGCCCTTGTCGGGGAAGATGTGCGGGCCGAGGAGGCCGTTCAGCGCCTCCAGGACGTCGGCGACGCGCAGCTCCTTGGTCTCGCCGATCGCCGCCGAGAAGTCGCGCCAGAAGTCGCGCAGCACCGCCCGCCAGTCGATCTCGGCGTTGGAGACGCGGTCGAGCTGCTCCTCGAGGCCGGCGGTGAAGTCGTACTCGACGTACCGCCGGAAGAAGCTCTCCAGGAAGCCCGTGACGAGCCGCCCCTTGTCCTCCGGCTGCAGCCGCTTCTTCTCGATCTTGACGTACTCGCGGTCGCGCAGGGTCTGCAGCACCGCCGCGTAGGTCGAGGGACGGCCGATGCCGAGCTCCTCCATGCGCTTCACGAGGCTCGCCTCGGAGTAGCGCGGCGGCGGCTCGGTGAAGTGCTGGGTCGAGCTGATCCGCTCGCGGCTGAGCGGGTCGCCGGCCTTCATGGGCGGCAGGCGGCGGCTCTCCTCGTCCTCCTCGTCGTCCTTGCCCTCCTGGTAGAGGGTCAGGAAGCCGTCGAACTTCACCACCTGGCCGGTCGCGCGCAGGTCGATGGTCCGCGGCCCGACCTTGGCGGTGACGTCGACGGTGGTCCGCTCCAGCTCGGCCGATTCCATCTGGCTCGCCATGGTGCGGGTCCAGATCAGCTCGTAGAGCCGGGCCTGCTCGGGCTCGAGGTGGCGCGCCACCGACTTGGGCAGGCGGCCCATGTCGGTCGGCCGCACCGCCTCGTGGGCCTCCTGGGCGTTCTTGGCCTTGACGCTGTACTTGCGCGGCACGTCCGGCACGTAGCGGTCGCCGAACTCCTTGCCGATCACCCGGCGGGCGTCCTGGATCGCCTCCGGCGCCATGTCGACGCCGTCGGTCCGCATGTAGGTGATGATGCCGACCGTCTCGCCGCCGATGTCGACGCCCTCGTAGAGGCGCTGGGCGACCCGCATGGTCTGGGCCGGCGCCATGCCGAGCTTGCGGGAGGCCTCCTGCTGCAGCGTCGAGGTCGTGAACGGCGGCTGCGGGTGGCGCTTGGCGGGCTTGGCCTCGACGCTCGCCACCTGGAAGGTCGCGAGCTCGAGGTCGCGCTTGAAGGCGGCCGCCTCCTCGCCCGTGCCGACGTCGAGGCGCTGGATGCGCTTGCCGTCGGCGCCCACGAGGCGGGCCTCGAAGGTCGCGCCGTCGGCGGTCGTCAGCGTCGCGATGAGCGTCCAGTACTCGCGCGGCTTGAACCGCTCGATCTCCATCTCGCGCTCGACGACGAGGCGGAGCGCCACGGACTGCACGCGCCCGGCCGAGCGGGCGCCCGGCAGCTTGCGCCACAGGACCGGCGAGAGGTTGAAGCCCACGAGGTAGTCGAGCGCCCGGCGCGCCAGGTAGGCGTCGACCAGCGCCTGGTCGATCTCCCGCGGCTTGCGCATCGCCTGCTCGACCGACGCCTTGGTGATGGCGTTGAAGGTCACGCGCTCGACCGGGATACCCTTGAGCGCCTTGCGGGCGGTCAGCGCCTCCAGCACGTGCCAGGAGATCGCCTCGCCCTCGCGATCCGGGTCGGTGGCGAGGATCAGCTTGTCGGCGCCCTTGACCGCCTTGGCGATCTCCGAGACCCGGCTCGCCCCGCGGTCGGCCAGCTCCCAGACCATGTGAAAGTCCTGCTCGGGATCCACCGAACCGTCCTTGGGCGGCAGGTCGCGGATGTGCCCGAAGGAGGCGATGACTTCATAGTCGCGGCCGAGATACTTATTGATCGTCTTGGCTTTGGCCGGCGACTCGACGACGACGACTTTCATTCAGACCTCTGCCCCTGACGGGGCCTGGGCGCGACGGACGAATTCTGTTCGAGATTCGCGTGGGACGTATGCCCGCCGTCGGGCCGGGGCCGCGCGCCGGGCACAAGTGGGTCACGGGCGGCGGGTTGTCAAATCGCGAGGTTGTTCGGGGGAGCCGCCGCGCGGCACTTTTCACGCCGGGTCCCGGGTCAGGTTCCGCTTCGCTCCACCTGTCCGGGAAAGAGGCCGTGCCGGATGAAGCGCGACCCGGGCTCCAGCACGGAACTCGCCGCGTCAGCAGCTCAAAATCCCGTCAGTCGCCTCAGATCCCCGCGTACCACTCGTAGCCGCGGTCCTCCCAGTAGCCGCCGCTGCCCTGGCCGATCCCGGCGAGCGACTCCACCATCTCGACCCGCATCACGTACTTGGCCTGCTTGTAGCCGAGCTGGCGCTCGACCCGCAGGCGCAGGGGCGCGCCGTTCGAGACCGGCAGCGGCTTGCCGTTGAGGTCGTAGGCCAGGATCGTCTGCGGGTTGAAGGCGTCGTAGAGGTCGATGCTCTCGTAGTAGCGGATCGGGATCCCGGTCGGCTCGGGCTCCGGGCTGCCCTGGCCCCAGTCGTCCTTGGGCGCGTCGGTCGCGGTGGCCGGGCCGCCCCAATCGTCGGCGGCGGCGAGCTGGACGTAGGCCTCGCGGACCGCGCCGGGATGGGTCGGGCGCCACAGGGACGCCCCCTGGCCGCGCCCCTTGCCCCCGCCCTTGGGTCCCGCCTCGACCTCCAGCGTGTCGGCGCAGTGGAACACCGCGTAGCGCGCCTGGGGCTTCAGCCCGGCCTTCTTCAGCACCTCGGCGAGCGGCGCGCCGCTCCACTGCCCGATGCAGCTCCAGCCCTCCACGCAATCGTGACGGGTGATCTGGGTGCGCGAGGGCAGGGCGCGCAGGTCCGCGAGGCTGAGCGCGAGCGGCGTCTGGACGAGCCCGTCCACCGTCAGCCTGAAGTCCGAGAATGTCTGCGCCGCCAGCGCCCGGTAGGCGCGGTCCGGCGGGTCGATCGTGCCGTTCGGCTTGAACCAGGGCGAGATCATCGAGGCCGGGAATTCCCGGGCCAGGGTCGCGGGCGACATCAGCAGGCGCTGGACGTAGAGGTTGGCATCCTCGCCGACCTGGAGCGTGCGCTGCCCCGTCTCGCTCCCGGCGAACCGGTCGCAGCCGCCGAGGAGGGCGGTGCCCATCAGGCCCGCACCCGCGGTGAGGAGCTTGCGGCGGTGGAGGATCATCGGGCGGGTTCCTTCTCGGGACGGCCGAGGCTGAACCAGCCGGTGATCATGCCGCGCATGTTGTTGACGAGCCCGGACACGATCACGAGCAGCACGTGGACCACCGCGAACAGCACGATGAGCCCGGCCGCGATGAAGTGGACGCTGCGCGCCGATTGCCGGCCGCCGAACAGCTCGGTCAGCCACGGCCACGCGGCGTCCATCCCGGGCGACATGGCGAGCCCGGCCAGCACCATCGCGGGCAGAAGGCCGAGCACGAGGACGAGGTAGGTCAGCTTCTGGATGACGTTGTAGCGCTTGGCCTCCGTGCCTTCGGGGAAGCGCAGGAGCAGGTGCTCCTTCACGGAGCCGCCGAAGTCGCGGATCTGGTCCCCGTCCGGGATCAGCCGGCGGCGGAGCTGGCCCGAGACCAGGCCGTAGAGCAGGTAGACCGCCCCGTTGATCACGAGGAGCCACGCGAACAGGAAGTGCCAGCGCCGTCCGGTCGCGAGGTCCTGGTTGGCCGGCAGCGTCGCCCAGGCCGGGAAGGCGCGCTCCACCTCGGTGCCGCTCTCCTTCGACAGGCCGAGCACGCCGGTGGTGTCGAGGGTGTGGGAACCCACCGTCACGACGCCGCGGCTCGCGCCGCCGCTTCCCTGCTCACTGGTGATGGCGAGCGCCGGGTTGTCGAAGGTCGAGGTCGACCCCCAGTAGAGCGCCGGATGGGCGTTGAAGATCTGCAGGCCGCTCATCAGCAGCACCAGCAGGACCGCGGCGTTGATCCAGTGTGCCAGCCGGATGACCAGCGGGTGGCGGTAGAACCAGCGGCGCCCCTGCCGGTCGACGGTCTCGGGGGCTTCGAGGGCAGGGGAGGCGGCCAAGCGTCTGGATCCCGGGCAAGCGGCGCGGGGCCGGGAGCGTACGAATCCCGACCGTTCGGGCAGATACGTGGCGCGGGGGCGGGCGGTTACCATCCGCCGGAAAAAAGGCCGCAGCCGCCCCTCGGGGTACGACTGCGCCGATGGGCGCGCCGTCGATGACGGAGCGCGACGCGCCCCCTCTCCCGAGCGGGAGAGGGGACCCGCGCCGCCTCCTGCCGCCGATCGAGCCAGCCGGGGCCTCAGAACCGTGTCGCCCGTAGCCCTTGCGGGAAGGAGCGCACGCCGCGGATAGAACCGAGATGTCTGAGACACAGCCTTGCCCCCCGGGCGCGCCGCACCTACACCCGGGCCTCATCATGACGACGCCTCCGACCCCGGCCTTCCCGCACCGGCACCTCCTCGGCATCGAGGGCCTGACCCGGCCCGACATCGAGGTGCTGCTCGACGCCGCCGAATCCGCCGTCGACATCTCGCGGCAGGTGGAGAAGAAGCGCACGACCCTGCGGGGCCGCACGCAGATCAACCTGTTCTTCGAGCCCTCGACGCGGACGCAATCGTCCTTCGAGCTCGCCGGCAAGCGGCTCGGCGCCGACGTGATGAACATGTCGGTGGCCTCGTCCTCGGTGAAGAAGGGCGAGACCCTGATCGACACCGCCGCGACGCTCAACGCCATGCGGCCCGACATCATCGTGGTCCGCCACGAATCGGCCGGCGCGGTGCACCTGCTCGCCCGCAAGGTCGACTGCGCGGTGGTCAATGCCGGCGACGGCGCCCACGAGCACCCGACCCAGGCGCTCCTCGACGCGCTCACCATCCGCCGCAACAAGGGCCGGATCGAGGGCCTGCAGGTGGCGATCTGCGGCGACGTCCTGCACTCGCGGGTGGCGCGCTCCAACATCATCCTGCTGCAGGCGATGGGCGCGCGGGTCCGCCTGATCGCGCCCTCGACGCTGCTGCCCGCCGGGATCGAGCGCTTCGGCGTCGAGACCTTCACCGACATGCGCAAGGGCCTCGTCGGCTGCGACATCGTGATGATGCTGCGCCTCCAGCGCGAGCGCATGAACGGCTCGTTCGTGCCCTCCGTGAAGGAGTACTTTCGATACTTCGGCCTCGACGGCGAGAAGCTGGCGCTCGCCAAGCCCGACGCCCTGGTGATGCATCCCGGGCCGATGAACCGCGGCGTCGAGATCTCCTCCGAGATCGCCGACGGCGCGCAGTCGCTGATCCGCGAGCAGGTCGAGATGGGCGTGGCCGTGCGCATGGCCGTGCTGGAGGCGCTCGCCCGGCACCTGCCGAACGGGTGAGGCCCGGACAAAGCCGGGCGGCCTTCACCCGCCCCGCTTGCCCGCGGGCCGGCGGTAGCGCAGTTTCCTGCCGAAATCCGGCCCCGGTCCGTATAAGGGGCCGCGACAACATGCAGATCGCTTCATGACCGCCTACACGCTTGCCGACCTCGCCGCCCTCGTGGCGAGCCGTGCCGGGACCGATCCGGCCACCTCCTACACGGCCAAGCTCCTGTCCGAGGGCCCCGCCAAGGCGGCCAAGAAGCTCGGCGAGGAGGCGGTGGAGGCGGCGATCGCGGCCGTGCAGGGCGACAAGACCGGCCTGCGCAACGAGGCCGCCGACGTGCTCTACCACCTCGTCGTGCTGCTCCGGGCCGGGGGGGTCGAGCTCGAGGCCGTGATGGCCGAGCTGGAGCGTCGCACCGCCCAGAGCGGCATCGCCGAGAAGGCCGCGAGGCGCCACGCGTGAACGCGGCCGCGCTGCCGGGCTCGGTCGAGGCGATCCTCGAAGCGTCGGACCGGCTCTCGCCGTATCGCCGCTTCAGCCGCGAGGAATGGGCGCAGCTGCGCGCCGACACACCGCTCACCCTCAAGCAGGAAGATCTCGAGCGGCTGCAATCGATCAACGACCCGATCTCGGTCGAGGAGGTCGAGGCGATCTACCTGCCGCTGTCGCGGCTCCTCGCGCTCTACGTCGCGGCGACCCAGGGGCTGTTCAAGGCGACGCAGCGCTTCCTGCTGGCCGAGCGCGAGACCAAGGCGCCCTACATCATCGGGCTCGCCGGCTCCGTCGCGGTCGGCAAGTCCACCACGGCCCGCATCCTGACCGCCCTGCTGGCGCGCTGGCCCAACACCCCGAAGGTCGACCTCGTCACCACCGACGGGTTCCTGCTGCCGAACGCCGAACTGGCCGCCAACGGCCTGATGGAGCGCAAGGGGTTCCCCGAGAGCTACGACACCGCCGCGCTGCTGCGCTTCCTCCACGACGTGAAGGCCGGCCACAAGCGCGTGACCGCGCCGCTCTACTCGCACCTCGTCTACGACCGGGTGCCCGGTGAGGAGCGGGTGGTGGAGAGCCCCGACATCCTGATCGTCGAGGGCCTCAACGTGCTCCAGCCGGCCCGCCTGCCGCGCGACGGGACCGCGATCCCGTTCGTGTCCGACTTCTTCGACTTCTCGATCTATCTCGACGGCCACGAGGACGACCTGCACCGCTGGTACGTCACCCGGTTCATGAAGCTGCGCCAGACGGCGTTCCGCGACCCGCGCTCCTACTTCCGGAAATACGCCGAGATCCCCGAGACCGAGGCGCTCGACATCGCCGACCGGCTCTGGACCACGATCAACCTGCCGAACCTGCGCGAGAACATCGTCCCGACGCGCCAGCGGGCGAGCCTGATCCTCACCAAGGGTGCGAGCCACCGGATCGAGAGCGTGGCCCTGCGGCGGTTGTGAACCGATGCGAGACGATCGCGTGATCGGCTCGCATGAAGACCGAACCTCGTCATCACGAGCGAAGCGAAGTGACCCTGAGCAGCGCGACGTTCGGGGCCATGTCGCCGACCCTGGATTGCTCCGCTTCGCTCGCAAGGCCGTGAACGACCGTGCCCAGGCGCATCACGCGAACGGGAACTCGGCCTCCGCCACGTACGGCCCGCCCCCGGTCGAGTCCCGCGCCGAGAACAGCGTCACCCGGTCCAACGTGTAGGTCAGCGGCGCGAAGACCGGGGCCTGCGACAGGTACATGGCGGTCGCCTCCGGCGTGGCGTCGCGCCGCAGCCGGGCCAAGGTCACGTGCGGTGTGAATTTCCGCCGTTCCGGCTCGACCCCGGCGCGGCGCACGAGCCGTTCCTGCTCGGCCTGCAGATCCATCAGCCCTGCCTCCGGCACCACCGACGCGTAGAGCGCCCGGGGCCTGTCGCCGCCGAAGATGCCGAGTCCGTCGAGCGTCACCGTCAGGGCCGGGCGCGCCCGCATCTCCGACAGGGCCTCGACGACGTCGTCGGCCACGGTCGCCTCCACGTCGCCGAGGAAGCGCAGGGTGACGTGGAAGTCGCTGGGCTCGATCCAGCGCGCGCCGGGCAGGCCGCCCTGGTAGACCTTGAGCGCCTCGGCGATCTCCGCCGGCACGGCGAGCCCGGTGAACAGGCGCGGCATCAGCGCACCGGCTGCTGGCGAATCCGGTCCAGGAACGCCTCGACCGTGGGCGCTATGCGGGCCGCGATGGTCTCCACGCCCTGCCGGTTCGGATGCAGCCCGTCGTCGAGGTGCTGCGCCCGGTCGCCGATGATCCCGTCGAGGAAGAACGGGTAGAGGGTCAGGTCGTAGCGCTTGGCGAGCGCCGGGTAGATCGCGTCGAACCGGGCCTTGTAGTCCGGCCCGAGATTGGGCGCAGCCTGCATGCCGGCGAGCAGGACCGGGATGCCCCGCGCCTTCAATCGCTCGATGATCGCCGACAGCGCGCCCTCGGTGACCTTCGGGTCGGTGCCGCGCAGCATGTCGTTGGCGCCGAGTTCGAGGATCACCCCCGCGGTCCCCTCCGGCACCGACCAATCGACCCGGTCGAGGCCGCCGGTGGCGGTGTCGCCGGAGACGCCGGCATTGGCCACGGTCACGTCCGCGCCCTTGGCCTTGAGCAGGCGCTCCAGCACGGTCGGGAAGGCGGCGTCGCCCGGCAGGCGGTAGCCGGCGGTCAGGCTGTCGCCGAGGGCGACGAGCTTGATCGGGCCGCCCGGTGCGGCGTGGGCGTCGGTCATGGAAGCCGTCATGAAAGGGAGGACGAGACAGGCTAGCGCTGCGGCAAACAGGGCCGTGCGCCGGAACACAGCGCCGCCGTCATGGCGCGGCCCCAATGGCCAACCCATATCGCGGTGCACCCGCGGCCCGTGCAGCCAAGATCGAAGCCAACCGAGGACCTCGCGCGCCATGCTCGTCATCGCCCACAGATCGGCTCACCGGTGAGCCAAGGCAAGGTGCTGCGCGAGCCCGCGATCGCGCTGTCGAACATCGACCTCAGCCTCGGGCGCGGCGCCGCCCGCGTCCACGTCCTGCGCGGCATCTCGCTGAGCGTCGGCCGCGGCGAGGCGGTGGGCCTCGTCGGTCCTTCGGGCTCCGGCAAGTCGACGCTGCTGATGGTCATGGCCGGCCTGGAGCGGCCCGATTCCGGCGGCGTCGTGATCGAGGAGACCGACCTCGTCCGTCTCGACGAGGACGCGCTGGCGCGGTTCCGCGGGCGCCGGATCGGCATCGTGTTCCAGGCCTTCCACCTCGTGCCGACCATGACGGCGCTCGAGAACGTGGCGCTGCCGCTGGAACTCGCCGACCGGCCCGGCGCCCTGGAGCGGGCCCGCGCCGAGCTGGAGACGGTCGGCCTCGGGCACCGGCTGCACCATTACCCGGCGCAGCTCTCGGGCGGCGAGCAGCAGCGCGTCGCCATCGCGCGGGCGGTCGCCCCCGACCCGGCGATCCTGGTGGCCGACGAGCCCACCGGCAACCTCGACGAGGCCACCGGCCGCCAGATCGTCGACCTGCTGTTCCGGCTGAAGCGGGACCGCGGCGCGACGCTGGTCCTCGTCACCCACGACAACGGCCTCGCCCGCCTGTGCGACCGCACCGTGCGCCTGCGCTCGGGGCGGATCGAGGAGGCGGTGACCGCCTGATGCACGGCACGATCACCCGCCCCGACCCCGCGCCCCGCCGGATCCCGCTGACCCTGCGCCTCGCGCTGCGCGAATTGCGGGCCGGGCTCAACGGCTTCGCGGTGTTCCTCGCCTGCATCGCGCTGGGCGTCATGGCCATCGCGGGCGTGGCATCGATCTCGCGCTCGCTCTCGGACGGGCTCGGCCGGGAAGGCCGCCGGATCCTCGGCGGCGACCTCGCCTACAACCTCATCAACCGCGAGGCGACCGACGCGGAGAGGCAGGCGCTGGCGCGCGAAGGCCGCCTCGACGTGGTCGCCTCCCTGCGGGCCATGGCGGTGGCGGGCAGCGGCGACGCGGCCCTGGTCGAGCTGAAGGCCGTCGACCCCGCCACCTACCCGGCCGCGGGCGACCTCGCGACCGACCCGCCGGGCCGCCTCGCCGACCTGCTGGCGGAGCGCGACGGGGTGCCGGGGGCACTCGCCGACCCGGCCCTGCTCACCCGCCTCGACGTCAAGGTCGGCGACCGGATCGCGCTCGCCGGGCACCCGGTGGCGATCCGCGGCACCATCGTGTCCGAGCCCGACAAGATCGCCGGCGGCATCGGCTTCGGGCCGCGGTTGATGATCGCCGAGCCGACTTTGCGCGCCACCGGCCTCGTCCAGCCCGGCAGCCTCAATCGCTGGAGCTACCGCCTCCTCCTGCCGCCCGGCGCGCCGGACGCCGACCTCGACGCCGCGCAGGCCCGGATCCGCGCCGCGACCCCCGAGGCCGGCTGGGAGATCCGCTCGCGCACCAACGCCGACCCGCGCTTCGCCAAGAGCATCGAGCGCTTCACGCAGTTCCTGACCCTGGTGGGGCTCACCGCGCTGATCGTCGGCGGCGTCGGGGTCGGCAACGCGGTCCACGCCTTCGTGGAGCGCAAGCGGCCCTCGATCGCGACCCTCAAGAGCGTCGGCGCGCCGGGCTCGCAGGTGGTCGCCCTGTACCTGACGCAGGTGATGCTGATCGCCGGCCTCGGCACCCTGATCGGCCTCGCGATCGGCGCGAGCCTGCCCTTCCTCCTCGACGCGCTGTTCTCCGCCGACCTGCCGCTGCCGCTGAACCCGACGCTCGCACCGGGCGAGTTGGCGCTCGCCGCCGCCTACGGGCTGATCACCGCCTTCGCGTTCGCGATCACGCCGCTCGGCCGCGCCCACGACGTGCCGGTCTCCGGGCTGTTCCGCGACACGGTCGACCCGGCGCGCGTCAGCCCGCGCTGGCGCTACCGGATCTGGCTCGCCGTCAGCCTCGCGGCCCTGGTCGGCCTGTCGGTGGCGACCGCCTTCGACCGGCGCGTCGCGCTGATCTTCATCGCGGCCGCCGCCATCGCGTTCGGCCTGCTGCATCTGGTGGCGCTCGGCCTGATGGCGCTCGCCCGCCGCCTGCCGCACCCGCGCTGGCCGGCGCCCCGGATGGCGCTCGCCAACCTGCACCGGCCCGGCGCGTTGACGCCGGCCATCGTCCTGTCGCTCGGCCTCGGCGTGACGCTCCTCGTGACGCTCAGCCTGATCGACGCCAATGTCCGCCGCACGATCAGCGCGACCCTGCCGGCCCGGGCGCCCAATCTCTTCTTCCTGGACATTCCCTCGCGGGACGCCGCCCAGTTCCGCGAGTTCCTGGCGCGCGCGGCCCCCAACGGCAAGGTCGAGGACGTGCCGATGATGCGCGGTCGGATCGTCGCCCTCAACGGCGTGCCGGCGAGCAAGATCCGCCCCCCGGAGGACGCCGCCTGGGTGCTCGACGGTGACCGGGGCATCACCTACGCCGACACGGTGCCGGACGGCTCCAGCCTCACCGAGGGCGCGTGGTGGAGCGCTGAGCAAGGTACCAAGCCGCTCGTCTCCTTCGAGGCCGACCTCGCCCGCCAGCTCGGCCTGAAGCTCGGCGACACCGTGACGGTGAACGTGCTCGGCCGCGACCTCACCGCGACGATCTTCAACCTGCGCCGGGTGGAGTGGCGCAACCTCGGCATCAACTTCGTGATGGTGTTCTCGCCGGGCACCTTCCGGGGGGCACCGCATTCCGACCTCGCCACCCTGACCCTGCCCGGCGGCACCGACGCGGCCACCGAGAACCACATCCTGCGCGACGTCGCCAAGACCTTCCCGTCGGTGAGCGCGGTCCGGGTCAAGGATGCCCTCGACGCCATCGGCGACCTCGTGGGCCGGCTGGTCCTGGCGATCCGCGGGGCGAGCGCGGTGGCGGTCCTGGCGAGCCTGTTCGTGCTGGCCGGCGCCATCGCGGCCGGGCACCGGGCGCGGCTCTACGACGCCGTCGTGCTCAAGGTGCTGGGCGCGAGCCGCGCGCGGCTGCTCACCGCCTACGGTATCGAGTACGCCGCCCTGGGCCTCGCCACCGCCCTGTTCGGCCTCCTCGCCGGGTCGCTCGCCGGCTGGGTGATCGTCGCCAAGGTCATGCACCTCGACTTCCGCCTCGACCTGTCGGGCGCGCTGGGCGCGGCCGTGGCCGCGGTGGCCCTGGCGATCCTGCTGGGCCTCGCCGGCACGTGGCGGATCCTGGGGCAGAAGCCCGCGCCGTATCTGCGGCAGATCTGACGCGCGCCGGCACGCGGGACCGTCCGGCCTCAGCGCCGGAGCCGCCACCGGCTCCCGGAACGCCAAGCCGGGGCAGGCCGGGGAGGGCTCCCGGATTTCCGGTAGTCTCGGGAACGGCTCCGCTGCGCCGGGTGGGGGAGCCGCGGTCAGCACATCGAGGCTCCGGGCCCGATAGCCACGCCGCGCGTCGGGCGCGTCACCGCCGTGCGGGGAGGGCCGAGCGCGCGACAGGCAGCCCCGTCCTGCCGCGGGCCGACCTCTGAGGCGGCGGAGCCGGTCCATCTCCGGTGGAAGCAGAAGTCGAAGCCGTCGAGAGATCAACGACGTGTGGTCGACGACGCGGGACGCAGGCCCTCGGCCATCGCGGCAGACCGCGTCCCCTCGAAGGCCCCCTGGTCGGGAACCGGCGCCGTCGGTCGAAGGGGAGGCGCCTCCGACCGTCGGGCCCCGCCCTCACGGATCGCCGCTGTCAGTGCGTCCCGCGGCGCGCGCGCAGTCCTCCGCCGATTCGGGGCCGATCATCGCGCGGACTGCCTCACCGAATCGCCTCCGCGCGCCCGAATCGAGCTGGCGCAGGTGTATCCCGACCAGCACCAGCAGCCGCTCCGTCTCCCGCTCGATCGTCCGCCGGTCGACAGGTCCGCGGTGATCGGGATCGTAGAACGCCTCGATCGGCAAATCGAGGGACTGCGCAATCCTGTTGAGCGCGCGCGCGGAGGAGGATTCTACCGTCCGATCGGCAATCATCCGCAGACATTCGAGCCCCTTCTCGTCCATGACGGTCCCTCGAATTTCTCGCGACGGAGGATAATTTCCCAGCCGTGACGAGGGGTGCCCGGCTGATGGCGTATTCGCAAGTGAACTCTTTGTCATTCTGTCGGAAGATTGGTACGGAGCTAGACGTTCGGGCTTCGACCGGTCGGGGGGACCATTCAGCATGCGCATCAACGTCATCGATGGCTACGCGGAGAACGCCGACCGTCTCCGCGCGGCTCTCGAAGCCTCGTGCGTTGTCGGAGCCTGGGAGTGGGACCATGTCGGCGGCGCGGTCGTCTACGACGCGGGCGCGGCCCGGCTGCTGACCGGCAATCCCGACCTCGCCGACCGTCCGATCAACGGACCCATGGCCCTGGCTGCGGTGCATCCCGAGGACATGACGTGGCTGATGGACCACATGCTCCGGGCCGTCTGGTCCAGCGGGCTGGTTCTGGCCGAGTACCGCGTGTTCAAGGCGGACGGCTCCGTGCGCTGGCTCCTGAGCCGGGGACGGACACACCGGAACGAGGACGGCCAGCCGCAGCGCTCGCACGGCATCCTGATGGACATCACGGAGATCCGCGACGGCGGCGACCGCTACGTGGTCGGCAGGCCCATGGCGGGCGGAGACCCGCTGGAGCGGGCGGCCGACCTCGCCATCGCGCTCAAGGAGACGCTCACCGACGACATGCCCGCGGAGGTGCGGGCCGCCGCCGAACTGATGCTGCTGGGTCTGGGCCGCGCCCTGGCCCGCCGGATGACGCACTGAGACGCTTCTTCGGACAGTCCAGATCCGACGCGCCGGAGACGGGTTCTCGGCGGCCGCGGATCGCCCGCGCAGGCTCGAACCCGCCGCGCCTCGGCGGTCCGCACCGGAGAAATCGGGACGCGCGCGGGCGCACGTGGCATAAGGAAGCCGTTAAGACTTCGTGCAGGCTCATCGAAACGCCTGGATGGCGGCAACCGTCAGTCGAACCACCCGACGACGGGGCGGAATGCATTTTAATCCCGGCCCAGATGGACAAAAATACATCCGCCGGACACGGAAAAGCGGCCCCGGAACCGTGGCCGGGGACTTGTGTCGCGGCGGCGGGCGCAACATATTCCTGACCGAGGCGCCAGCCTGGCGCCAGAGGTCCTGCGTGGGCCTCGCCCGAACACCACGCTGAGAGAGCCTCCGCAAGGAAACTCCCATGGCATTCGAGAACAGCCCCTTCCGGTACGGCGCCCAGCAGCCGACCGGCTACGCCGGCACCCAGGTCGAGGTCGACCAGGGCCTGCGCACCTTCATGCTCGGCGTCTACAACAACATGGTCGTCGGGCTCGGCATCTCGGGTCTCGTCGCGCTCGGCCTGAACATGGCCTCCGTGGCGGCCTACCAGGGCACACGCCCGATCCTGACCCCGTTCGGTCAGACCCTCTACCTCAGCCCGCTGAAGTGGGTCCTGATGCTCGCCCCGCTGGCGTTCATCTTCGTCTTCTCCATGCGGATGGACCGGATGTCGGCCTCCTCCGCGCGGACGATGTTCTGGGCCTTCGCGGCGGTGATGGGCGCGTCGATGTCCTCGCTCCTCCTGGTGTTCACCGGGGGCAGCGTGGTGCAGGTGTTCTTCATCACGGCCGCGGCCTTCGGCTCGCTCAGCCTCTGGGGCTACACCACCCGGCGCAGCCTATCCGGCATGGGCTCGTTCCTGATGATGGGCCTGATCGGCATCATCCTCGCGTCGCTGGTGAACATCTTCTTCGCCTCGTCGGCCCTCCAGTTCGCCATCTCGGTGCTGGGCGTGCTGATCTTCGCGGGGCTGACCGCCTACGACACCCAGAAGCTCAAGGAGATGTATCTCTACGGCGGCTTCGACGGAGAGATGGCGGCCAAGATGTCGGTGAACGGCGCCCTGACGCTCTATCTCGACTTCATCAACATGTTCCAGTTCCTGCTGAGCCTGATCGGCGACCGCCGCTGAGCCAGCCCGAACGGCGAGACGAGGAAGCCCCGGCGGGAGACCGCCGGGGCTTCTTTTTGCCTCGCCGGCGGGCGCGGATGCGCTAAGCTCGGGCCATGCCCGCGATCTCCGGCCTCTCCGCCTTCCCGATCACGCCGAGCGACGCCGACGGCCGCGTCGACGCCGACGCGCTGCGCCGGCTGCTGGAGCCCCTGGCGACCGCCGGGGTCGATTCGATCGGCCTGCTCGGCAGCACCGGGACCTACGCGTATCTGAGCCGGGAGGAGCGGCGTCGGGCGGTGGCGATCGCCGCCGAGACCGTGGGCGGGCGGGTGCCGCTCCTCGTCGGGATCGGCGCCCTGCGCACCGACGAGGCCGTCCGCCTCGCGCAGGACGCGCGGGCGGCCGGCGCGGATGCCGGGCTCCTCGCCCCCGTCTCCTACACGCCGCTCACCGAGGCCGAGGTCGAGGCGCATTTCGCCGCCGTGGCGGAGGCGAGCGGGCTGCCCCTCGTCCTCTACGACAACCCCGCGACCACGCATTTCCGCTTCACGCCGGCGCTGATCGGCCGGATCGCCCGCCGTCCCGGGATCGTGGCCGCCAAGTGCGCGGCGCCGGAGCCGGCGCAGGCCGCATCCGGCGTCGCGACCCTGCGGGGGGCCGTCCCGGCGGGCTTTCCCGTCGGCTTCAGCGGCGACTGGAACGTGACCGAGGCGCTGATCGCCGGCGGCGCGGCGTGGTTCAGCGTGGCGGGCGGCCTGTTCCCCCGGGCCTGCCTGGCGATCGTCCGGGCCGCGGCGGCGGGCGAGACGGAGCGGGCCCGCGCCCTCAACGCGGAACTGGAGCCCCTCTGGACGCTGTTCCGAACGCATTCCAGCCTGCGGGTGGTCTACGCCCTGGCCGATCTCATGGGCCTGTGCCGCGCCGAGCCGCCGCGGCCGATCCGGCCCCTGGCACCGGAGGTGGTGGCCGAGATCGCCGCGACATTCCGGCGCCTGCGCCTGTCCTGAGCGACCGCGTCGCGCCGGTCGTTCCGGGGCCGCCCGGGATGACGGCGTGGAGCGTCGCCCGGCGGCCGCCTCTCGCCGCGGTCAGACCGCCGTCGGCGCGGGCTCCAGCACGGCGATCACCCGGGCGAGCTCGGTGCCGCGCTTCAGGATCTGGCCGCTCGCGGCGACGACCGCGTAGGCCCCCTGGCGACGGGCGAGCCTGGGATCCTTCTCGATCCGGTAGAGCGGCATCTCGGAGGAGCGCCGGTAGATCGAGAACACCGCCTTGTCGCGGCGGAAATCGAGGGCGTAGTCGCGCCACTCCCCCGCGGCGACCTGCCGGCCGTAGAGGTTGAAGATCGTGCGGAGCTCGTCCCGGTTGAAGGCGATCTGCGGAGGGGCCGCGCGCGCGGGGAAGGGAATGACATGGCCCGCCGCCTCGTCGGGCCTCGACCCGGCGCTCGTCCTCTCGGTCATCACGGCTCCCGTGCATCGATGCTTTGCCGGATGATGGGCCTCGCCGTTGCGGCCCGCAAGGGTCGCGATCGCCGTGTCCCGCGAGACACGCCCAAGCGACAAAAAACACGGTTTGGCCCGATTCACGCCTTTTGCGGGCCTCGTTGCAGCACGACAACAGGCGCCGAACCTCGCCGGGTTGTGCCCGGTCGGCGACCGACACCCAGCTCCCCAGCCATCGGTCGCCGCTCGGGATCCCAGGATCCGGCACTCCGAGGTTTCGAGACCCAAGACTTCAGGCCGCCCCTCGGGCGGCCTTTTTTCTGTTTCCCGTTGGGCCGGGGTTGCGGCTATGCCAGCCGCACCATGGGCCCGCCCGCCTTCGACGCCGCCTTCCTGCACGACCTCGACGCGCTGTTCGCGTGGCGCCGCGACGTGCGCCGCTTCCGGCCGGATCCGGTCGACGAGGCCGCCCTGCGCGCCTGCCTCGCGGCGGCCCACCGGGCCCCCTCGGTCGGCAACAGCCGGCCCTGGCGCTTCGTGCGCGTCGCGGATCCGGGACGGCGCCGCGCGGTCGCGGAGAATTTCGCCGGCTGCAACGCCGCCGCGGCCGCGGGCTACGCGGCGGACCGGGCTGCCCAGTATCGCGGGCTGAAGCTCGCCGGCCTGCGGGAGGCGCCGGTGCATCTGGCGGCGTTCTGCGACGCGGCCACCGAGACCGGCCTCGGCCTCGGCCGGGCCAGCATGCCGGAGACCCTGGCCTACTCGGTGGTGGGGGCGGTGCAGTGCTTCTGGCTCGCCGCCCGGGCCCGCGGTCTCGGCGTCGGCTGGGTCTCGATCCTGGAGCCGGAGGCGGTCACGGCGATCCTGGCCGTGCCGGAGACGTGGCGGCTCGTGGCCTATCTCTGCGTCGGATACCCGGTGGAGGCGCACCTCGACCCGGAGCTGGAGCGCCACGGCTGGCAGCCGGAGGACCGGCGCGGCAGCGAGCTCTACGAGCGCTGAGACGCGCGCTCCGGGACCCGCGGAGCGGTGGCCGGCCGCAGGGCAACGGCCCGTACACCCTGGATCGTGGTTGCTCTTTTACCGTGCCCGGCGGATCCGCGGAATGACGCCGCATCAACCATAGCTTTTCTTGGAACGGTAAGCTCGGCCGGAGATTACTTGCCCGCGTCAAGTCTAGCTTTGCGAGGATCGCGGTGATGTCGGGTCGGGTAGCGGCTCTATTCGGTTTGGCCGGCGCGATGCTGGCCGGTTGTTTCCAGACGGCGCAGGCGCGCGAGGTCGTCCCCTTCGCGAACGGCGTCGCGCCGGGCTCGGTGGTGATCAGCGTGTCGCAGCGCAAGCTCTATCTGGTGAACGGCGACGGCACGGCGATCCGCTATCCCGTGGCGGTGGGCCGTCCCGGCAAGCAGTGGTTCGGCATCAAGCCGATCGACGGCAAGTACGTCGCCCCCGCCTGGTCGCCCCCCGCGGAGGTGAAGCGCGACAACCCGCGCCTGCCGAACCTCATCGCGGGCGGCTCGCCGCACAACCCCATGGGGTCGGCGGCGATGACGCTGGCGGGCGGCGAGTACGCGATCCACGGCACCAACCGGCCGAACTCGGTGGGCACCTACGCGTCCTACGGCTGCATCCGGATGTACAACCAGGACGTGGTCGACCTCTATGCGCGGGTCGATGTCGGCACGCAGGTCTACATGACCCACTGAGGCCCGGCGCGTCTCACCCGGCCGGCGGGGCGGTCGCCTCGACGGCCGTGAAGGTCTCCAGGATCCGGTAGGTGTGCGACGCGCCGGCCGGCACGCAGTAGGAATCGCCCGGCGCGAGCGCCACGGTCTCGCCCTCCAGCACGAGCTCGGCCCGGCCGCTGACGACGTAGCCGACCGTCTCGTGCGCCGAGGTGGTCATCGGCTTGTCGGCGTTGGGCTCCTCGGCCCGCCACATCCGCATGCCGAGGCGCTCGCCGCGGGCGAGGGGGATCTCGCCGTGCGGGCCCGCGGCCGCGCTCCGGGCCGATACTGTCGTCGCCATCGTCGCCTCCCTCAGGTGAACCTGCCCAACGGGGCCCGGCGCCCGACGTTCCGCGCCCGACAGCGCGACACGTTCGGCAAGCCCCGCGCCGGCGCGCCGCTTGACGGCCCGCGCCGCGCCCCGACAGGATGACGCACCGGTCCGAGAGGCGCCCGACAGAGGCGCGGACCGGCACGGCGTCCGCGACCCCGCCTGGGTCCGGCGCGTCGGCGGACGACCCGGATCGGGAGGGACGCGCCATGCAGATCAAGGCGGCGATCGACAGGATTCCCGGCGGCCTGATGCTGGTGCCGCTCCTGCTCGGGGCCCTGTGCAAGACCTTCGCGCCGGGCGCCCCGGCCTATTTCAAGGGCTTCACGCAGGGGATCATGACCGGCGTGATCCCGATCCTGGCGGTCTGGTTCTTCTGCATGGGCGCCTCGGTCAGCCTGAGGGCGACCGGCACCGTGCTGCGCAAGTCCGGCACGCTGGTGGCGACCAAGCTCGTCGCCGCCTGGGCGATCGTGCTGGTGGCCGGACTGTTCATCCCGCCCGAGGGGATCCAGACCGGCTTCTTCGCCGGGCTGTCGATCCTGGCGATCGTCTGCGCCATGGATATGACCAATGGCGGCCTCTACGCCTCGCTGATGCAGACCTACGGCAGCCGCGAGGAGGCCGGCGCCTTCATCCTGACCTCGATCGAGTCCGGCCCGCTGATGAGCATGATCATCCTCGGGGCCTCCGGGGCGGCGCATTTCGAGCCGCAGATCTTCGTGGGCGCGGTGCTGCCCTTCCTCGTCGGCTTCGCCCTCGGCAACCTCGACCCGAAGCTCCGGGCCCTGTTCGCCCCGGGCGGGCAGCTGATGATCCCGTTCTTCGCCTTCGCGCTGGGGAACACGGTCGACCTCAACAACCTGCTCTCGCCGCTGGCGGGGCTCGGCATCGTGCTGGCGCTGGCGGTGATCGTCCTGACCGGCATCCCGCTGATCCTGGCCGACCGGGCGATCGGGGGCGGGACCGGCACGGCGGGGCTGGCGGCCTCGTCGACGGCCGGGGCCGCCGCCGCCAACCCGCTGGCGATCGCCGCCGTCGCCCCGCAATTCGCCTCGTCGGCGCAGACCGCCACCGTGCTGGTGACGATCTGCATCATCGTCACCTCGATCCTCGTGCCGATCCTGACCGGACTCTGGTACCGGCGATTCGGGGCGGGCGTCGCGGAGGCCCGGGCCGACGCCGAGGCCGGCGCGCCGCTGGCGGTCCCGGCCGAGTAGGCGCCCCGCGGCGGGTCCCTCAGAAGTCGACCGCGAGGCCCTTCACCTCCCAGTCGTCGTAGCGGACCGGCTCCAGGCCGCCGCGCCCCTGGCGCTCGGGCTTGGCGCCGATCTCGGCGGCCCGGGCGTCGATCGCCGCGCGACGCTCGGCGGCCTCGGCGAGGGCGCGCTGGGCCGCCGGGCTGAGGATGCGGGGCGGGGCGGCGCCGTCTCCGGCCTCCTCGGCCGGGTCCTGTCGGTGCGGGTCCTGTCGGTGCAGGTCTCGTGCGGTCGGCTCTTGCATCGCGCTCGCTCGGGTGTGAGGGCGTGGGTCCGGAAACGTCGGATCTGGAGCAGAAGTGGCATCGCGGGACACAGGCCGCAACACGCGGAACGCAGCGGCACCGGGCGGGACCGGTCCGGACATCGCGGGACTGGGCGCGCGCCGCGCGGCGATGCAGGCGGTCGCGGCCCTGATCGGCCAGGAGCGCGCCCCCGCCCTCGACGACGCCCTCGCCCAGGCGATCCGCGCCGAGGCGCTGGCGCCGGCGGATGCCGGGCTGGCGCGGGCGATCGCGGTGGCGACCTTCCGCCGCTACGGGCTGATCCGCGCCGCCCTGGCCGCGCGGCTCGAGCGCGGGCTCCCCGCGGCCAAGCCGCAGCTCACGGCCCTGCTGGCCACCGCGACCGCCCAGCTCCTCGACCTCGCGGTCCCCGACCACGCCGCCGTCGACCTCGCCGTGCGGCTCGCCAAGGCGGACACCCGCACGGCCCATCTCGCCGGGCTCGTCAACGCGGTGCTGCGCCGGATCGCCCGCGAGCGCGACGCGATCCTGGCCGCGGACGCCGACGCCCTGGCGGTCAACACGCCGGACTGGCTCGCCCGCCGCTGGGTCGCGGCCTACGGGCCGGAGCGCGCGGCCGCGATCGCCCGCGCCCATCTGGCCGGGGCCGCCATCGACCTGACCCCGCGGGGCGACGCCGCCGAGTGGGCCGCGCGGCTCGGCGCCGTAACCCTGCCGACCGGCTCCCTGCGCCTGCCCGAGAACGGCCCGGCCATCCCCGAGCTGCCGGGCTTCCAGGAGGGCGCGTGGTGGGTCCAGGACGCGGCCGCGGCGCTGCCGGCCCGCCTCCTGGCGCCGCGGGACGGCACCCGGGTCCTCGACCTCTGCGCGGCGCCCGGCGGCAAGACCCTGCAGCTCGCCGCCGCCGGCGCCCGGGTCACCGCCGTCGACCGGTCCGCCCCGCGGCTGGAACGCCTGCGGGAGAACGTCGCGCGGCTCGGCTTCGCCGTCGACGTCGTGGTCGCCGACGCCCTCGCCCTGGAGCCGCAGGACCACGACGCGGTGCTGCTCGACGCGCCGTGCTCGGCCACCGGGACGATCCGGCGCCATCCCGACGTCGCCTGGACCAAGGCCGAGGCGGATATCGGGCGGCTCGCCGCGCTCCAGGCCAAGCTCCTCGACCACGCGGCCGGGCTGGTGCGGCCGGGCGGCCTCCTCGTCTACTGCACCTGCTCGCTGGAGCCGGAGGAGGGCGAGGCGCAGGTGGCGGCCTTCCTGGCCCGCGATCCCCGCTACGCGCGGGTGCCTGTCCGGCCCGAGGAAGTCGGAGGCGCCGCGGCGCTGATCGACGACCGCGGCGACCTGCGCACGCTGCCGTGCCACCTGCCGGAGCTGGAGGGCGCCCGCGGCGGCCTCGACGGCTTCTACGCGAGCCGCCTCCGGCGGGCGGACTGACCGGGCGCGCGGGCCGGGTTTTTCGGGAGGCGGGCCGGCGGTCCGCCTCCGCCCCGTCGTTCCGGGTCGCGCACCCGAGCCCGGAACCCAGACCCGCGCCGTGCCCCCTCTCCCGTGCGGGAGAGGGCTGGGGTGAGGGACCGGACGCTTCCGGATCGCACGCCATCACGGTTCGGCCAGGGCGCGCCACGTCCGGACAGGCCTGATCCCTCACCCTGTTCCTCTCCCGCACGGGAGAGGGGACCCGCGCCTGACTCGCGCGTGTCGGGCCGTCCCACGGCGCTCCGACCTTGACAATGTTCCTATTCTGTGCTTCCTGACCGCACCTGTCCGCGGCGTCCCGGGAGCGATCCCGGGGCGTCCTTCGGGGGCCCGCCCGGTGGCTGACCGTGCGGGTCCGGGGACGGGGCGGCGCCCGCGTCGGTGGCTCTCAGCCGCCATCGCCCCGGGCGGCGGACCGGTGCGGGGCGTGCCTCGGACGCGGGCGTGAGACCGGGCGGCACTGTGCCCGGCGGGGTGAGGAAATGCCCCCGCGCCGACCCGCGTCTGGGCCGAGCCTGAGCGACCTGCGGACCCGCCCACTACGAGGCGGGGGACGGCTGGAAGGCCACGGCGCCGATGCGGGTTCCGGAGGTGCGGGCACGGCGTGCGCGCACCTCGCCCGAGACCGCTGACGGGGAGTCGCAGGACCGGGACGTCGGAGACGCCGCGACGAGAAAGACGGCACCGGCCGGGGCAGGCGCCCGGCCGATGCCGCGGGGCGCCGCGGGGATCGGATCCCGCGCGTACCTGGCCGACACCTGGGTTCCCGCGGCGTCCCGCGTCCCTCGTGCTCGCGTCCCTGGCCATGCCCCCGGCGCCACGAGCGCGCGGGGACGATGACGCGTGTCCGGCCGCCATCGCACCCGAATCGGGTCCGACGGACCGGCACCCGACGGGGGTGGGCGCGGCGGCCCGCGGCGGCCCGCGACCCCTGGAAAGTTGACGGCGGCCCGGCGGACTGCCATCCGCCCGTCCGACACGCCCGCCCGTAGTACCCGCCCGCGCCCCTCTCGAGCCCATAGAACCCATGACCGACCTGATCGAGACGATCCGCCGGACGCTCGTGCCGATCCACAAGGAGGGCTACCCCTTCATCCTGATCGGCATCGTGCTGACGGTGCTGGCGGGCTACTTCTCCCAGTTCTTCGGCTGGATCTTCCTGATCCTGACCCTCTGGGTCTGCTACTTCTTCCGCGATCCAGAGCGCGTCACGCCGGTGGCCGACGGGCTCGTGATCTCGCCCGCCGACGGGCGCGTGAACCTCATCGCCACCGTCCTGCCGCCGCCCGAGCTCGACCTGCCGCAGGTGCCGACCCTGCGCGTCTCGGTGTTCATGAACGTGTTCGACTGCCACGTGAACCGGGTGCCGGTGGCGGGCCGGATCGGCCAGATCCACTACACCCCGGGCCTGTTCCTCAACGCCGAGCTCGACAAGGCCAGCGACGACAACGAGCGCAACGGCATGGTCATCGAGACGACCCATGCCGGCCAGCCGAAGCGGGTCGGCGTGGTGCAGATCGCCGGCCTCGTGGCCCGGCGCATCGTCGGCTTCGTCGCGGCGGGCGACGTGCTCGGCGTCGGCGAGCGGTTCGGCCTGATCCGCTTCGGCTCGCGGGTGGACGTGTACCTTCCGGCCGGCTCGACCGTGCTGGTCGGCCTCGGCCAGAAGGCGGTGGCCGGCGAGACGGTGCTGGCCGATCTCGGCGGCGGCCCGGAGCGGCTGTTCAAGCGGATCTGAGGCGGCCATGGACGATCTCTTCCCGCCCTTCGCGCCCGACCCGAACGAGCCGCGGCCGCGCCGGTTCAAGCCGGTGCCGTTCCGGATGATCGCGCCCAACATGATCACCCTGATGGCGCTCTGCCTCGGGCTGACGGCGATCCGGCTCGCCTTCGAGGGCAAGTTCGAGCCCGCCGTCATCGCCGTGGTGGTGGCCGGCGTGCTCGACGGCATCGACGGGCGGGTGGCGCGGCTGCTCAAGGGCACGTCGCGCTTCGGCGCGGAGCTCGACTCGCTCGCCGACTTCGTGAATTTCGGCTGCGCCCCGGCCCTGATCCTCTACGGCTTCGTGCTGTTCCACCTGAAGTCGGTGGGCTGGATCGTGGCGCTGATCTTCGCCATCGCCATGGCGCTCCGCCTCGCCCGCTTCAACGCGATGCTGGACGACCCGAACCGGCCGGAATGGAAGAAGGACTTCTTCGTCGGCATGCCGGCCCCCGCGGGGGCGCTCACCGCGATGCTGCCGCTCTACCTGCACTTCCTGGGCTTCGGCATCGAGACCTGGGCGGCTCCGGCGGTCCTGATCTACGTGCTGTGCATCGCCCTGCTGGTGGTCTCCACGGTCCCGACCTACTCGGGCAAGACCATGGGCAAGCGGGTCCCGCGCAGCCTCGTCCTGCCGATCTTCCTGTTCGGCGTCGCGGCCTTCGGCATCCTGATCAGCTACCCGTTCGAGGCGCTGGTGGCGGTGAGCGGCGGCTACCTGCTGACCATCCCGGTGGTCGCCGCCCAGTACCGCCGGCGGCTCAAGGCGGAGCTGGCGGCCCCGCCCGGGGAGCGGTCCGCGGCCGGTGCGGACGCGCAGCCCGAGAGCGCCGGGGCGGCGCGACCCGCGGCTGTCAGGCCGGACTAGGCGCTGGCCGTCGCGGAATTCTCCCCTACCTTGGCGGCGTTCGGCGAGGGGGGTTCGGCGATGCTCGAGGAATTCAAGAAGTTCGCGCTGCGCGGGAACGTGGTCGATCTCGCGGTCGGCGTGATCATCGGCGCGGCCTTCGGGGCCATCGTCAACTCGGCGGTCCAGGACCTGTTCATGCCGGTGATCGGCGCGATCACCGGCGGGCTCGACTTCTCGAACTACTACATCCCGCTGTCGTCGAAGGTGCAGGCCGGCCTGCCCTACGTGGACGCGAAGAAGCAGGGCGCCGTCATCGGCTACGGCCAGTTCCTGACCCTGACGCTGAACTTCGTGATCGTCGCCTTCGTGCTGTTCCTGGTCATACGGGCGATGAACCGCCTCCAGCACGCGGAGACCAGGAAGCCCGACGAGGTGCCGGCCGACGTGAAGCTGCTCTCCGAGATCCGCGATATCCTGGCGACGAAGCCGCGCGTCTGACGGCTCAGCCCGCGCGGGTGTCGTCGTCCGGCGGCTTCACCCCGAAGGCGTCGAGGATCTGGTCGAGGGCCTGACCGACGGCGCCGGTGCCCTCCTCGTGCGTCTTGAGGCGGGTCTCGAGCCGGCGGATCTGGGGCTCGAACGCGTCCGGGACCGGGTCGTCGCCGAGGAAGCGCGGCTTGTCGGGCCCGACCGGCAGGACGCTGCGCAGCTGCTGGCCGAGATGGTCGCGCACCGGCTCGGGGAGCGTGGATTTCGGATCGGCGGAATTGTCGCTCATGATCGCCTCACGGGTCGAACCGTCTCTCAACGGCCGGACGGATGAAGCGTTGCGCCGGCGGCCGCGGCTATGGGGGTGGCCCCCGGAGCGGGCTCCGGGGGCGCGGGGACCGGCGCTGGGCCGGCCCCGTTCTCGAATCCGAGGCTCAGTCGATGACCTCGACGATGCGGTGACCGCGGTCGACCAGCACCGGGCGGTCGTTCACCACGGTATAGCGGTAACCCGGCTGCACGCGGTACTCGCTCGGGACGTCGTAGTAGGTCACGCCGGAGGCCGGCAGGGTAGAGCCGACGGCGACGCGGCCGTCGTAGTCGTAGGAGCGGACGTTGCGCTCGCGGACGTAGCTGCGGAAGCGCGGGGCCATATCGACGCCGAGGATGCCGCCCACCGTGCCGGTGGCCGCGCCGACCGCGCCGCCGACGATCCCGCCGATCGGGCCGGCCGCATCGGCACCCGCGGCCGCGCCGCGCTCGGCGCCCGGGATGGTGCCCTGGGCCTGGGCCGCCAGCGGCAGCGAGAGGGCGAGGGCCGCGGCGGCGATGAGGGTCTTGAAGGTCATGCGTTGCGTCTCCGTTCCGTGGTGTTTCGCCGCGCGGGCGCAGCGAAGCTCGGGCCGGTAACGCCCGATCCCCGGAATCGGATGCATCTTTTTTGTGGACGTCCGGCCCGGGGCGGGCCGGGGGCCTACGCGTCCTTCGGCATCGCCGACTGGATGAACCGGTCGGAGCCGAGATCCTCCTCGTCGTAGCCCAGGAGCTCCGCGAGGCGGCCGCGGGCGCGGCTGACGCGGCTCTTCACGGTGCCGACCTTGCAGCCCATGATCGCCGCGGCCTCCTCGTAGGAGACGCCCTCGGCGCCGACCAGTACCAGCGCCTCGCGCTGGTCCGGCGGCAGCTTGGCCAGCGCCGATTGCAGGTCCTCGACGTCGAGCCGGTCGCCCTGGTGCGGGGCGGTGGCGAGCCGGGCCGCGTAGGACCCGTCCTGATCCTCCACCTCGCGGACCCGCTTGCGGTGGTCCGAGTAGAAGATGTTGCGCAGGATCGTGAACAGCCACGCGTTCAGGTTCGTCCCCGGCTGGAACCGGGCGCGGTGCTGCCAGCCCTTGAGCAGGGTGTCCTGCACGAGGTCGTCCGAGCGGGCCGGGTTCGAGGTCAGCGACAGCGCGAAGGCGCGCAGGGACGGCACGGCCGCGAGCAGGCCGTTGCGGAATTCCGGCTCGATCGCCTCGCCCCGGGCGCGCAGAGCCGCCTCGAGCTTCTCGATCAGCTCGGCGAAGCGGGACGGCAGCGTCTCCTCGCCGATCCGCTCGTAGACCGTGCGCAGATGCTCACCGAGATGCGTGCGGATACCGGGCGCCAGGTTCGGGCGGCCATCCCGAGTCCCGTCCTCCTGGGACAGGACGGTGTCGGTGTCGTCGCGGGTCATGCGTATCGCGCTCGTCAACTCATCGTGGCTCGACCTGTGGTCCGGAGCGGGTCGAGGCGGAGCGCTTGCCGGCTCGACCCGGTGCGGAAGTCCGGCCGATGCGCTCCTGTTACCGGAGTTCTAGCGCATCGGGCGCGGGCATGCACCCTCAGGCAAAACACACTTAAGCTAAGTTGGCCGGTCGCAACAGCCGGATCGCCCCGTCGCGCAGGGTCAGGACGTCGCCGCGGGCGAGATCGGTCCAGCACTCGTCCCGGGTCAGCGCCTGGGTGGCGATGACCGTCACCACGTCGTGCTCGGTGGTCTCCTGGGCGAAATCCACCTGCCAGTCCTCGTCGATCAGAGTGGCCTTCCCGAAGGGGGCGCGGCGGGTGAGATAGCAGAGGCGCTTGCCGCAATGGGCGTAGAGCGTGCGGCTGTCGGTGAGCAGCATGTTGAACACGCCGAGCGCGTGCAGCTCGCCCGCGAGGTCGGCCACCGCCCGGTCGAGGGTCTCGGGGCGCGGCAGCGCGCGGAACCGGGCCTGGAGCCGGCCGAGCATCCAGCAGAAGGCGTGCTCGCTGTCGGTGGAGCCGATCGGCATGAAGCCGCCCAGCGGCAGCCGCTTCACGCCCTTGAGCTGGCCGTTATGCGCGAAGGTCCAGCGGCGGCCCCACAATTCCCGGGAGAACGGGTGGGTGTTCTCCAGGCTGACCCGGCCGCGATTGGCCTTGCGGACATGGGCGACCACGATTCGGCTCTTGATCGACATGTCGCGCAGGAGCCGGGCGAGCTGCGAGCGGGCGCTCGGCTCCGGCTCGTGGAAGCTGCGGCAGGTGCGCCCGTCGTAGAAGCTGATGCCCCAGCCGTCGGCGTGCGGCCCGGTCTCGCCGCCGCGCCGGGCGAGGCCCGCGAAGGAGAAGCGGATGTCGGTCGGCACGTTGGCGCTCATGCCGAGCAGTTCGCACATCGTCTTGCAGCCGGGCCATGCGGGGAAGCGGCGACGTTTAGGAGCGTTCGGCCGCCCCGACAACGGCTTTCGCGCAAGTCAGCGGGCGAGATAGTCGGTCAGCGTCATGCCGACCATGATGGCGACCCAGAAGAAGCCGAGCCCCGAGAACAGCCGGATCAGCGGCGGCTCGTGGATCACCTCCATGGAGACGAGGAGGATCAGCGCCACCATCACGGCGACCACGGCGAGCTCGACGATCCAGACCTGCGCGAAGGGGAGGGTGGCGCCGAGGGTGACGTTGACGCCGAGCAGCGCCAGCAGCGCCAGGAAGGTGAGGACCGGCGTGCGCAGGCGCTTCCTGAGCAGGGCGCGGTCGTCGGCGCTGAGGATCGCGAGGGGATTCCGCATCCTACCGGTTCACCACGTAGAGGATCGGGAAGGCGAGGATCCAGACCAGATCGATGAAGTGCCAGTAGAGCCCGTAGACCTCGATCCAGTTCTGGTGCCGGGCGAGGAACCCGGCCTTCGCGGCCATCCAGGTCATGCCGAGCAGGAGCGCGATACCGGTGAACAGGTGCAGCGCGTGGAGCAGCGTCGCGACGTAGTAGAGGTTCACGAACAGCCGCGCCGCCGGCGTCTCGGCGAGCGCGAAGGGCCGATTGCTGAGGAACGGCATCATGTGCTCGTCCCAGTCGGCGTAGTACTCGTAGCCCTTGAGCACGAGGAACAGGCCGCCGAGCGCTGCGGTGGCCAGCATCGCCCGGACCATGGCGCGCTGCCAGCCCATCCGCGAGAACTCGATCGCCATCGACATGGTGAGCGAGGAGCAGATCAGCACCACGGTGTTGGTGGCGCCGATCCAGAATTTGAGGTGCTTGGCCGCCGCGACCGTCGCCTCGGGGTGCTGGATCCGGGTGATCAGCGCCACTAGGAACAGGGCCGAGAACAGCAGCAGCTCGGTGATCAGCCACGCCCAGATGCCGAGCGTCGCCGCCTCGCGCTGCTGCGCGACGCTCTCGAAATGCTCGGCGCGGGCGACCCCGACGCCGTCGGCCAGCCGCTCGCTCATCCGTGCTGGTCCCGGGATTCCTGGGCCTGGATCGGGTAGTCGTAGGGGATGCGCGGCACCTCGGGCGGGGACAGGAAATTGTGGGTCGGCGGCGGGGACGAGGTCTCCCACTCGAGCCCCTTCGCGTTCCACGGGTTGGCGGGCGCCTTCCGCCCGAACCACAGGGAATAGACGAGGTACAGCATCGGGAAGAGGTAGCCCGCCGCCAGGATCGTGGCGCCCGCCGAGGACAGGACGTTGAGGAGCTGGAACTCGGCCGGGTAGGTCGCGTAGCGCCGCGGCATCCCGAGATAGCCCAGGATGAATTGCGGGAAGAAGGTCACGTTGAAGCCGAGGAAGATCAGCAGCGCCGACACCCGGCCCCAGGGCTCGCTGTACATCCGGCCGGTGAATTTCGGCCACCAGAAGTGCAGGCCGCCCAGGAACGCCAGCACCGTGCCGCCGACCATGATGTAGTGGAAATGCGCGACCACGAAGTACGTCGCGTGGATGTGCTGGTTGATGGCGAGCGTCGCGAGGTAGAGGCCGGTGAGACCGCCGAGCACGAACAGGCCGATATAGCCCATCGCGTAGAGCATCGGGGTGTCGAGGCGGAGCGCCCCCTTATGGATCGTGGCGGTCCAGTTGTAGACCTTCACGGCCGAGGGCACCGCGACCGCGAAGGACAGGGCGGAGAACACCAGCGAGGCTAGGTCGCTCTGGCCGTTGACGAACATGTGGTGGCCCCAGACGAAGAAGGTCACCGAAGCCAGCCCGATCGACGCGTAGGCGACGAAGCGGTAGCCGAACAGCTTCTTCTGCGCGAAGGCCGGGACGATCTCGGAGATCACCCCCATGCCGGGCAGGACCATGATGTACACGGCCGGGTGCGAGTAGAACCAGAACAGGTGCTGGAACAGCACCGGGTCGCCGCCGTAGGCCGGATCGAACACGCCGATGTGGAAGGCGCGCTCGGCGATCAGCAGGATCAGCGCCGTGGTGATCACGGGCGTGGCGAGCAGGAAGATCAGGCTGGTGGCGTAGTGCGCCCAGACGAAGATCGGCAGCTTGAACCACGTCATGCCGGGCGCCCGCATGGTGTGGATCGTGACCACGAAGTTGAGCCCCGTCAGGATCGACGAGAAGCCCACGATGGTGACCCCGATCAGCGCCGGCAGCACCCAGGTGTTGGAGAAGGCGGTCGAGAGCGGGGCGTAGAAGGTCCAGCCGGTATCGACCCCGCCCAGCACCACCGAGACCAGGGTGAACAGGGCGCCCGCCATGAACACGTACCAGCTCGTCAGGTTGAGCTTCGGGAAGGCGAGGTCCTTGGCCCCGATCATCAGGGGGATCAGGAAGTTGCCGAAGGTCGCGGGGATCGACGGGATCAGGAAGAACCAGACCATCACCACCCCGTGGATGGTGAAGGCCTTGTTGTAGGTGTCGTTGGTCATGATCGCGCCGTTCGGCACGATCAGCGCGAGGCGCACCACGCCCGCTGCGACCGCTCCGATCACGAAGAAGCCGGTGATCGAGGCGAGGTAGAGGAGCGCGATGCGCTTGTGATCGGTGGTGAGGAACCACGAGCGCAGGGTCGATTCCGCGTGCAGGTAATCGGGCTTGCGCCCGATCGTGGATTCCGGGGTGTGGGGTTCGCGGCGGGCGGTGCCGCCGATGCTGCCCGATGCGCTCATCGTGTCGCTCCCGGCGGCGTCGCGTCCGCGGCCTTGCCGGCGGCCGGGGCCGAATAGGATTTCAGGAAATCGATCAAGGTCCCAAGCTCATCCGCCGGGATCCGGCCGGCGAAGCTCGGCATGACCTGCTTGCCGCCGCCGGCGAGCCGGTCGCCGTTCGGGTTCAGGATCTTCTCGCGCAGCCAAGCGTCGTCGGCCGTGACGGTGCGGCCGTCGGTGAGCTTCACTTGGCTGCCGTAAAGGCCCGCGAGGCTCGGCGCCTTCACGGCCGAGCCGGGCTCGTGGCAGCCGGCGCAGCCATAGGCCTCGTAGAGGGCCCGGCCCGCCGCGACCTTGCCCTGCTGCGCGCCGGCATGGGTCAGCCAGTCCTGGTAGTCGCCGGGGTTCATGAAGGTGACCTCGCCGCCCATCACCGAATGGTCGGTGCCGCAATATTCCGAGCAGTAGAGGTGGTAGGTGCCAACCTTGTCGGCCTTGAACCACAGGTCGGTGTAGCGGTCGGGCAGGGCTGCCACCTGCATCCGCACGGCCGGCAGGTAGAGGGCGTGGATCACGTCCTGGCTGATGATGTGCAGGCGGATCGGCTGGCCGATCGGCAGGTGCAGGTTGTTGATCTCGGACTGGCCGGTCGGGTGCTGGAACTTCCACATCCATTGCCGGCCGATCGCCTCGACCACCATCGCGTCGGGGGGCGGGTTCTTCGAGTGGACGTACAGCCGCGCGCCCCAGACGAAGAAGATCAGCGTCAGCAGGAACGGGATCAGCATCCAGCTGATCTCGATGAGGTTCGAGCGGATGCCCGAGGGGCTCCGGTCCGCCTCGGAGCCCTCGCGGTAGCGCAGGGCGAAATAGGTGATCGCCACGAAGACCGGGACGGTCAGCAGCAGCGTCAGCACCGTGAAGGCCAGGATGAGCAGGTCGGTCTCGGTCGCGGTGGCGGAGACCGCGGCGGGCCAGAGCTGGAGGGAATCGTGGCTCGGTGTCATCGCGCAGCGGGCTCCACCGGTTCGAGGGAGCGGCCGACCGTCAGGTCCATTGCGCGCCCGATCGGGATGCGCGCGCGAGTGCGGGCCTCGTCCCGGTAGCCGTAGCCGGAGAGACGCGCCGCGGTCTCGGCCCGCTCGCGGTCGAGATCGGCGAAAGGATCGGCCTGCAGGTTCGGCGGCGGCGGCGCCAGCCGCGTCGTCTGCTGGGGCGTCAGGGCGGGGAGGGCCCGGCGCTGGCTCGCCGCGAAGGTGCTCATCATCCAGACCATCGTGCCGACGACCGCCAGCACAGTGAGCGCGAGGCCCGCCATCACCATCACGGTGTTGCGGACGTCGACGTCGCTGACCTCGTGCCCGGGATCGTCGGGATCGCGCTGGGAATTGGCCGCCGGGCGCGGCGGGCGCCCGTTCAGCAGGCTGCTGCCGCGCAGGGTCAGCCCGGCGAGGATCGCCGGGATCAGGCCGGTGGGTCCGTCCGCGCTCATGCCGGCCTCCCGGCGCGGCGGGCCGCGGAGGCCGCGCGGTCGGCGCGCGGACGCATCAGGGGGCGCAGCGCGGCCGCGAGGCAGAAAACGGCGCCGGCGGCCAGCACGTCGCTCGGCCGGAGAACGAAGCGGTCGCGCACCGCCGGGGTGACCAGCCAGAACATCTCCAGGGCGTGGACGGCGAGCGCCGCGCCGGCCAGGATCCGGGTGGTCGGGCGCCCCGGTCGCAGGGTCGCGAGCCCGGCCAGCACCACGACCGCGCCGGCCACGATCGCCAGTGCCCGCCCGACCCAGCCGCCGCGGGCGAAGTACCACGCCACCTCGGGCGGCAGGTTGGCCGACCAGACGATCAGGAACTGCACGAAGTGCATGTAGGCCCAGAGGCCGAGGAGCACGACGAGGGGGACGAGCCGGCCCCTGCCGGGGGCCGTGCGGCCGCGACCCACGGGCTCCGGCTCCTCCCAGGCCAGCAGGATCGCCGCCGCGAAGGCGAGGCCGCTCCACGCCGTCATCACCAGGAGGCCCAGGAGGGTGGAATCGAGCCGCGGATCCAGGGAGGCGACGACGTCGGTGACGAACAGCGTGCCGATCACCGCGTGCAGCCCCACCGCCGGCACGGTCCGCCCCTCGCCGGGCGCCTCGAAGGGCTTGGCGAAGCGCAGCGCCAGCCACGTCCAGGCGGCCAGATAGACGACCACCCGGACCACGAAGAACGGTACCGTGAACCACAGGGCGGCCAGGGGCGTGCGGGCCGGTGCGCTCACCCATGGATAGAGCAGGGGCGCGGCGGCCAGGAGCGGCAGCGCCAGCACGGCCGCGACCGGCATCAGCGCCGTCAGCCGGCGCAGACCCGCCAGCATCTCCACGCCGCCGCGCTCGCGGACCCGCTTGCCGAAGCGCTCGGCGACGATGACCACCGGCAGGGCGCCGACCGGCAGGGCGAGGAGGACCAGCCACGCCGCGAGATACGAGGCCGCGGCGCCGCGCCAGCCGCCCGCGATCAGGCAGACGGCCAGGAGGACGAGGCCGGCGAGGCCGAGCAGGGCGGGGCGCCTCACGGCGTCGCCTCCAGCCGCGCGCGATCCGCCGCCGGCAGGCTCGCCACCGGGGCGTCCTGGCTGAGCTGGAGGGCGCGGACGTAGGCGACGATCGCCCAGCGGTCGGCCGAGGGGATCATCTGGGCCATGCCGAACATCGCCTTCCGGCCGTTCGAGATCGCGTCGTAGAGGTCCGACGCGGAGGCCACCCGCACGGGCCCGGCGGTGAGGTCGCCGGCATGCGGGAAGCCCCGGGCCACGATCATCCCGGCGCCGCGGCCATCCTGTCCGTGGCAGGGGGTGCAGAACACGCCGTAGCGCTCGCGGCCCTGGTCGAGGAGCGCCCGGCTGATCGTCTGCGGCTGCGGCGCCGCGCGAGCCGGATCGCGCCGCGGCACGGTGCCGGCCACAGGCTGGCGCATGGTGATCTCGCGGGGGAAGAACGGGTTCTTGTCCCAGGTCTTGGCCCGGGCCTGATCGGCCATGTCGGCCTCGCCGCAGGCGGCGAGCGGCGCGAGGGCCAGGCAGGCGAGGAGGGCGCGCGGCCCGGTGCGCGGGGCGGCGCGCCTCATCGCGGGATCCGCCGGATCTCGAGGGGGCGCCCGGCCTCGGCCGGCAGGGACGCGAGCCGCCGCTCGATCCGCGCCGCGTCGAACCGGTCGCCCCGCGCCTCCGCGGAGAGGAAGAACCGGTCCTCCGAGGCCCGCAGGAAGCCCGGGATGTTGAAGGCCGGGTGGTTCAGGCGAGGCAGCCGGTTGAGCACGAGGAGCGCGAGGTGGATCGCCACGCAGCCCGCCATCATCGCGAAGGAGACGCTCGGGACCACGAAGGAGGGCCAGGACAGGCGTGGGCGGCCGCCGATCAGGAACACGTAGTCGTAGGCCGTGGCGTAGACGCACATCGCGAAGAAGCCGAAGCCGCCGAGCAGGGCCCCGGCGAGGGCGTAGGGCAGGATCGAGCGCCCCTCCAGGCCGAGGGGCCGCAGGGTGCGGGGCATCGGCACCGGGCCGTGCCCGTCGAGATGGACCTGGTCCGGGCTGATCCCGGACACCGCCTGGAGGGCGGCGGCGAGGTCGCCCTGGCTCGCGAAGGTCGCCGACACGCCCCACAGGGGCGCGGTGACCGGGTTCTCCTCCGGGCGGCCCGTGGCCCGGGACGCCGCCATCCGGGCGGCCTCCTGAGCGGCCGGCGACACTGTCAGGGCGAGGCGGCGGCTCTCGACGATCGAGACGGCCGGCAGGTAGCGCAGGAACAGGAGCAGCAGGGTCAGGAACAGCCCGATCGAGCCCGCGAAGGTGGCGATGCCCCAGATGTCGGTCGTGTAGGGCAGCCTCGAGGAGGGCAGGAAGTCCTGGGTCAGGGTGACGACCAGGACCATGACGTGGTCGGCATAGGCGCCGATCGCCACGAGGAGACCGACCGTCGCGATGGCGAGCGGCGCCGTGCGGGCCCGGGCGGACCACAGGATCTGCGCGGGCAGGCCGAGGCACAGGATCGCCGTCCAGGAGACCAGCGCGTGGTCGCCGGTCATGCGCCGGACCAGGACGCCGCGCCCCTCGGCGTCTCCGTTGAGGAACGTGTCGAAATACTCGGCCGCGTAGCAATAGGCACTGGCGCAGCCGAGGCAGAGCAGCAGCCGCCCGAGCACGTCGAGATGCCGGTCGGTCACCAGGGCGTCGAGGCCGTAGACGAGGCGGATCAGCATCACGATCACCGCCGTGACGCCGACGCCCGAATAGACCGCGTTGACCAGGAAGCTCACCGGCAGCAGCGTGCTGTGCCAGCCGGGCATCAGCGAGCCCGCCAGCATCACCGAGGCGCCGGTCTGGACCGAGACCACCAGCAGCACGCCGAGCAGCGCCACCGTCCGGTAGGCCTGGACCCAGATCTGCCAGTGGGCCGCCGAGCCGCGCCAGCCCGAGGCGAGGATGCCGTAGACCTGCGCGCGCAGGCGGGCGAGCTTGCGGGTCGGCGCCTTCACGTCGAACTGGCGGAGGGCCTCGACGTGGGCCCGGTCGCGCAGCGTCGCGAGGTCCGGCAGCAGGCCGATGAACCAGAGGCTCACGCAGATCACCAGGAACGACACGATGTCGATCGCGTCCCAGAGGAGCGGCGAGCGGAACTGCGGCCAGAGATTGTAGGTGTTGGGGTAGGGCAGGTTCCAGAAGAAGAACCACGGCCGGCCGAGATGGATGATCGGGTAGAGCCCGGCCGCCGCGGTGGCGAGCAGCGCCAGGGTCTCGGCGATGCGGTTCACCGCCCCTCGCCACTCCGCGCCGAGGAGGAGCAGGATCGCCGAGACCAGCAGGCTGCCGGAGGCGACGCCGATCCACCAGTCATAGCTCGCGATGTCCAGCGCCCAGACGACGGCGTTGTTGTTCGCCCAGATCCCGGGGCCGGCGTAGAGCAGGTAGCCGAGGGTGAGGGCGAACAGGCCGAGGAGCGCGGCCGCCCCCGCGAAGGCGATCCACCAGCGCCGGTTACCGGGATGCGTCAGCGGGATCTCCGCGACCGCGCCGCCGATGCCCGGGAGGGTCGCGTCGGGCCGGATCAGGGCGCCGGACATGCTCAGCCCTCCCGTCCGTTGGGATCGGCGGCGGGGGCGAGCCCGGCGAGGTAGGTGGTGCGCGGCCGTGTGTTCAGGTGGCCGAGGAGCGCGTATTCCCGCGTGTCCCGGCGGGCGGCCGAGACCTGACTCCCCGGGTCGGCGACGTTGCCGAAGGTGATCGCCCGGGTCGGGCAGGCGCCCTGGCAGGCGGTCTCCACCGCGCCGTCGGGGATCGGCGCGTGGGCGTCCTTGGCCGATGTGATCCGCGCCGCCGTGATGCGCTGGATGCAGTAGGTGCACTTCTCCATCACGCCGCGGGACCGGACCGTGACCTCGGGATTGCGCTGCTGCTGCTCCACCGGGGTCATGCCGCCGGTATAGTCGCGGTAGTTGAAGCGCCGGACCTTGTAGGGGCAGTAGCTCTGGCAGGTCCGGGTGCCGACGCAGCGGTTGTAGACCTGAAGGTTCAGGCCCTCGCTGTCGTGGAGCGTCGCCTCGACGGGGCAGCCCAGCTCGCAGGGCGCCTGCTCGCAATGCATGCAGGGGACCGGCTGGAAATGCGTGGTCGGCGCGTCGAGGTCGCCCGCGTAGTAGCGGTCGACCCGCAGCCAGCCCATCCAGCGCCCGAGCGCGACCTCCTCGCGCCCGACCACCGGAATGTTGTTCTCCGCCTGGCAGGCGGTGACGCAGGCGTTGCAGCCGATGCAGGCGTCGAGGTCGATGGCCATGCCCCACTGCGCCGCGACCCAGCGGTCCTGGCTCTCCGGGGGCGGGTAGAACGAGGCGGGGGTCGGCGCGCCCTTCGGGTCGCCCGCGGGAGCGGCGCCGAGCGCCTGCACGCGCACGAGGTCCTGCCCGTCCATCGTGCCGAGGTGCTGGGTGGTCACCGGCCTGCGCTGCCGGCCGGTCTTCGTCAGCCGGGCGCCGGCGAGCCGCCAGGTCGAACCGGCCGGGCGCAGGGGCGCGGCGTCGTAGCCGAGGCCGCGGGCGAGGTGGTCCGGCACGTCGCGGCCGTAGCCGAGCGTGAGGGTCACGGTGGCGTCGGCCTGGCCGGGCAGGATCCAGGCCGGCCCCTCGACCGCGCGGCCGCCTTCCTCGACCCGCAGGATGTCGCCCGTCGCGATCCCCGCGCGCTCGGCGAGGCGCGGGCTCACCGCGACCACGTTCTCCCAGACCACCTTGGTCATGGGCTTCGGGAGCTCCTGCAGCCACGCGAGGTCGGCGTGGGTGCCGTCCCAGATCGTCGGATCGGGCCGGAACAGAACCTCGACCCCGTCGACGGCCGGCGCGGGAGACGAGGCCGGGGTGGACGACGGCGTAGGCGCAGCGTCCTGCGTCAGCGCGACGGTCTCGGCCGTGTGCGCGCTGTCCGCCCAGAAGCCGAGGCGCAGGGCCTCGGTGAAGCGGGCCTCGAAGGCCGCGTCGTCCTCGCCGGCGCTCCGCGCCTGCGCCTTGAGGAGGCCGAGGGTGTCCTGGCCACTCTCCCCAGCCTCGCCGCCGGCCAGGAAGGCCAGCATCTCCGGCAGCGTCCGGCCGTTGTAGAGGGGGGCGACGGTCGGCTGGATCAGTCCCACCGTCCCGTCGAGGGACCGGATGTCGCCCCAGGATTCCAGCGGATGGGCGGCGGGCAGGTGCCAGTCGGCATGCGCGCCGGTCTCGTCGTAGTAGAGCCCCGCGTGGATCTTGAGCGGCACGCGCGCCATCCGGGCGGCGAAATCGAGGGCGCCCGGCGCCTCGTAGACCGGGTTGGCGCCGAGCACGACGAGCACCTTGACGGCACCCCGATCCATGGCCTCCGCGAGCTCCGCGAGGGTCCCGGCGCCCGTCTCCTCCGCGGGCGCCGTGTGGACCAGGGTCGTGCCGGTGTTGCCGAGGGCGCCGTTGAGGCGGTGGACCAGCGCGTGCAGTTCCGGGCTCGCGGTCAGGCCGGCGGTGACGATGCCGCTCCCGCGGGCCTCGGTGAGCGCCGTCCCGGCATTCCGCGTCCAGCGCGCGACGGGGTCGTCGCCCGCCGGCGCCGCGCCGCCCGCGGCGAGGGCGAGCAGGTCCCGGGCGACGTCCTCCAGCCGGCCGGCCGGGACCACGAGGCCGCGATCCGCCTTGGCGCTGGTCAGCGTCGGGGTCGGCGCCGCCGCGTGGAGGGTGAGGAGGCGGCCCTCCGCGTAGGCCGCGCGCCGCGCCTCGCTCCAGCGCCGCGACAGGCCGACTTGGCCGGGCCCGAGGTCCAGGAAATCGCCGTCCAGCGCCACGATGGTGCGGGCGCGGCCGAAATCGGGAATGGTCTCCAGCGGCCGCCCGTAGGCCTGGCGCGCACCCTCGTAGATCCCACCGCGATCGGCGCCGGCGCCGGTGTACCAGCGGAGCGCCGGGTAGGCGGCCCGCAGCCGCGCGATCTGCGCGGCCACGCCGGGCGACGTCACCGGGCCGGTGAGCAGGGCGAGACCCTCGCCGCGGCTCTCGCGCCAGCCCGGCATCCGGCCCTGCAGGTCCGCCCGGAAGGCCGCCCAGGAACTCGGCCTGCCGAGATGCTGCACCGCCTGGGAGCGGAACGGGTCGTAGAGCCCGAGGACCGAGGCCTGGGCCAGCACGTCGGTGCCGCCGCGGCTCCAGGGATGCTCGGGATTGCCCTCGATCTTCAGGGGGCGGCCGTTGCGGGTGGTGACCAGGATGCCGTTGCCGAAGCCGTCGAACACCGCCGAGGAGGCGTAGGACAGGTCCGTGCCGGGCACGATCCGCTCGGGCTGGTTGACGTAGGGCACCTCGTAGTCGCGGCCGCTGCCCCCGCCGCAGGCGGTGAGGCCGCCCAGCGCGAAGGAGGCGGCCATCAGCTTAAGGAAGCCGCGCCGCTCCGGGGCGGCGGCGAGCCGGGACGCCGACGGGAACTCCGCCGCCAGATAGGCGCGGAACTCGGGGCTGTCGGCCACGGCGTCGAGGCTGCGCCAGAAGCGCGGTCCGTCGCCGCCGGCGAGTTTTTCGCGCAGGGCCGCGATGTCGGGGGCGCCGGTCATCGGTGGCAGATCCCGCATTCGGTCAGCCGCTCCCCGCCGCGGATATGGTACTGGGCCACGAGCTTCGGGCCCAGCGTCGCCTGATCGGCCGGCGGCTTCCAAGTCATGTTCCAGACCTGATCCGGCGTGCGGACGTACTTCTCCGGGGCCCGGTGGCAATCGAGGCAGAACTGCATCTCGAAGGCGTTGGCCCGGTAGGTCATCTGCATCGACGTGACGTCGCCGTGGCAGGTCGAGCAGCCGATCCCCTTCGTCACGTGGACGGAGTGGTTGTAGTAGACGTATTGCGGCAGCTTGTTCAGCCGCTTCCATTCGAGTGGCTTGTCCTGCGCGTAGCTGTCGCGCACCGGCTTGAGCATCTCGGAGCCGGTCCAGATCTGCGAGTGGCAGGTCATGCAGGTGTGGGTCGGCGGGATGCCGGCGGTGGCTTCCCGGTCGACCGTGGTGTGGCAGTAGCGACACTGGATGCCGAGCTCGCCGGAATGGTGCTTGTGGCTGAACGGCAGCGGCTGGGCCGGCGCGACCCCGACACCCGTGACGTAGTTCGAGCGCACGATCCCGGCCGCCAGGACCGGGACGCCCACCAAGCAGGCCACGCCGGTCATCAGCGCGAGGCGGTAGAGCGCGTCGGCGCCGGGGGTGAACAGCTGCGCCATCAGGCCGTCCCGGACGTCGAGCCGGCGGGGCCGGGCCCTTCGGTCTGCTCAGCCCGTCGCCGCACGCGTCACCCCATCCTCTGGTCCCGGCCGGAATCGGCTGCGCCGGCATGCCCACGCGATGCGGCCCGAGCTGACGCGGCGACCGGACCTCGCGGCGGTCTCCGGGATCGAGCCGCGCGCACCGATTTCAACCTAGAGCGCTTCCAGACCAGGGCTAGAACTTGAATCAGTTCTGCCGACATGTCGCACGGGGCCGGGCCGCGCCGGCCACCCTTTCCGCCGCAGCCGTGAAGGCCTATGCCGCGGGCTTCGGCGCCCCCCCGATGCTGTCCGGAGACGCATGGAATCCGATCCTCTCCTCCTGACGTGGCGCGCCGCGCGGCCTCAGCACACCGTCGCGGCGGCCCTCGCGGTCGGGATCGGCGCGCCGCTCTGCGCCCTGGCGCTCCTGTGCCTGCGCGACCTGATCGCGGTCCTGCCGCGCGACGAGGCGCCGGTGCTCCCGTTCCTGCGCGTGGCGGCGGAACTCCCGGGCCGGGAACTGGTGCTCGTCCCCGGCATCCCGATGCGACCCGCCGAACTCGAACTCACGGCCTTCCTGTGCATCGCGGTCTGCGCCCTGGCTCTGGCGGGTGTCGGCTGGTTCGTGGCGCGCCTGTGCTTCAAGGCGCAGAACAAGGCCGGGGACGCCGTCCGCGAGGGCGTGCTGCGGGCGATCCTCGAGGCGCCGGCGGGCGCCCGGGACGAGGCGCGCGGCCTCACCCGGATCGTCGGCGAGGTGCTGGCCCGGGCCGACCGCCTGCTCGCGGCCGGCATCGTCCTGCCGGCGATGACCCTCGCGGCCCTGATCCTGGCGCTCGGCTTCGCGGCGCTCGCCGCGCCCCGACTGGTCCCCGCGGCGGTGATCGGCCTCGCGGCGATCGGCCTCGCCTACGGGCTGGTGCTCGAGCGCGCGCGCGACCGGCAGGAGCTGCGCCTGCGCTCGAGCGCGCGCGCCGAGGAGAGCCTGAACGACCTCGTCCGGCGGCTGCCCGCCGTGCGCAACCACGGCGCGGCGGCCATCGAGCGCCAACGCATCGCCGCCCGCGTCGCCGCGATGCGGGCCAATGTCGGGCGGGCCGAGGCGCGGCTGGCCTATGCCCGGGCGCCGGCCCTGGCCCTGGCGGTGATCCTGCCGGCGATCGCCGCCGGCACCGCGCTCTGGCGCTCGGGGCCGGGCCAGCCGCCCGCGGCCCCGGTGGATCCGGCCGCCCTCGTGGCGGCCGTGGGCGCCTTCGGCCTCGCCGGCTGGCTGGCAGCGATCTGCGCGCGGCTCTGGATGGTCCGCCGGTCGGTGCGCCCGCGCCTCCGCGATCTCGCCCGCACCATCGCGGCCCTCGAGGGGCGGCGGGCGCGGACCGCCCGCACCGGGTCCGCCGCCCTGCCGCTGCCCCGGTCCGGGATCCTGGCCACCGAGGGCGTCGGCGCCTTCGACCCGGCCACGGGCGAGCGCCTGACTGGCGTCGACGTGGCCGTGTCGATGCCGGGCCACGTGGCGATCACCGGCGACCGCGGCAGCGGCGCCCGCGCGCTGGCGGCGGTGCTGGCCGGCCAGGTCGAGCCGACGGCCGGGGCCGTCACCTACGCGGGAACGGACCTGCGCGACTTCGACGCCGCCGAGCGGGCCCGGCGGATCGCCTTCACGTCGGGCGAGGCGATCCTGATGGAGGGCTCCCTCCGCCAGAACCTGCTCTACGGCACCGATACGGCGACCGCGCCCGACGACATCGCGCTGATCGGCATCAGCCGGCTCACCGGCCTCGACGGCTTCGTGTACGCCCGCGGACTGACCGGGCGGCTCGATCCGGCCGCCCAGCCGCGGCTCGCCGCCGCGATCGTCGCCGCGCGCCGCACCATGCGGGTGGCGCTGGCCGCCAAGGGGGCCGAGCGCCTGGTCGAGCCCTTCGATCCCGACCGCTACAACAACCAGGCCAGCATCGGCGAGAACATCCTGTTCGGCGAGCCGGTGGGCGGCACCTTCGCGCCCCTGCGGTTCGCCCGCCACCCCTACCTGCGGGCGGTGCTGGAGGCCGAGGGGCTGGTTCGCCCGCTTACCGAGATCGGCCTGTCGGTGGCCCGCAGCACGGTGGAGATCTTCGCCGACCTGCCCAACGACCACCCCCTGTTCGACGCCTACTCGCTGTTCCAGGCGGCCGAGCGGGGCTATTTCGAGGATCTCGTGGCACGCCTGCCCGGCGCGGCGAGCCTGCGCCGGGGGCCGGCCGGCCAGCGCGACCGCACGCGGCTGATCGGCCTCGCGCTGCGCTACAACGAGGCCCGCCACCGCTTCGGCCTGATCGACGGCCTGTTCGAGGAGCGCCTCGTGCAGGCGCGCCGGTCCTTCGCGCGGATGCTGCCGCCCCACCTCGCCGGCGCGGTGGTGTTCCACGACCCCTCGCGGGTCAACCCGGCCGCGAGCCTGGAGGAGAACCTGCTGTTCGGGCGGATCAGTCTCGGCGAGGCCAATGCCGAGCCGCGGGTGCGCGAACTGGTGCGCCGGGTCCTGGCCGACGAGGGCCTCGAGGCGTCGGTCTACGGCCTCGGCCTCGACAGCAGGGTCGAGATCCAGCCGAGCACCGGGGCGCTCGCGGACGGCGCGATCAACGCCCGCGAGCGGGTGGCGATCGAGTTGAGCAGGTGCCTCGCCCGCGACCCCGACATCCTCGTGGTCGCGGTGGCGATGGACGAGCGCAAGGCCGAGGGCGCGCGCGAGCGCCTCGCCCAGCTGCGGCAGGCGCGGGCCGGGCGCGGCCTCATCGTCTGCCTGCCCGAGACGGGACTCGCGGAGAGCGCCGCGCCGTTCGACGCGGTGATCGCCGTGGAGAACAGCGCCGTCATCGTCCCCGTGCCGGCCGATGCCGAGCGGGAGCCGGCGCCGGCGGCCTGAGGGGGACCGTCGGCGGCCCGGCCGCGCAGCCTCACGGCCGCCGCAATAATCCGTCAGGTTGCGAGGCCGCGCCCGTCCGGCAGCCATCCCGGCCGATCCAGCGCGGACGGTTCATGCCCCTGTCGACCTCGCTTCCCCTCGCCGCCGGCCTCGTTCTGCTGGCCCTCGCAGGCCCGGCCGCCGCGCAGGCGGGCAAGGCCGAAGCGCCGATCCCGGCCGCGACCCTCGCGCTGATGGCACAGAAGGGCGTGACGGCCGCCGCGCCGGTCCTGTTCCGGGCCTACAAGAAGGAATCGGAGATCGAGGTCTGGAAGAAGGGCGCCTCGGGCTACGTCTACATCAAGACCTTCCCGATCTGCCGCTGGTCCGGCCAGCTCGGGCCCAAGCGCAAGAGCGGTGACCGGCAGACCCCGGAGGGATTCTACTCGGTGCCCCGGCGCCAGATGAACCCGAACTCGCACTACTACCTGTCCTTCGACGTCGGCTATCCCAACGCCTACGACCGGGCCCACGGCGGCACCGGCTCCGCCGTGATGGTGCACGGGATCTGCTCGTCCATGGGCTGCTTCGCCATGACCAACGGCACGGTCGGCGAGATCTACGCCATCGCCCGGGACGCGCTGAACGGCGGGCAGGCGGCCTTCCAGTTCCAGTCCTACCCGTTCCGGATGACGGCCGAGAACATGGCCCGCCACCGGACCGACCCCAACATCGCCTTCTGGCGGGACCTTAAGGCCGGCTCCGACCGGTTCGAAGTCAGCCGGGAGGAGCTGCAGGTCTCGGTCGTCGCCGGCCGTTACGCCTTCGCGCCCGCCCGGGATCCCGCCGTCGAGGCGGCCGTCACCACCCGCCGGGCCGTCGAGGAGGCGCGGATGACCGCCCTGGCCGAGGCGGGCGAGCCCGCCGTGCGCACCACCTATTCCGACGGCGGGCAGAACGCCTTCTGGGCGGCCTACACGGCCCGGGGCGGGGCGGTGGGGGACATCAGCCGGCCGGAAGCCCTGGCCTTCGCCGGTCAGGAGGTGGTGGTCGTGCCGGGCCACCGCGCCCATCGGCCGGTGCCCGAAACGGTCTGGGCCGGCTGGGCCGCGCCCGGATCGGGCCTGTCGCCGCGGCAGATGGCGGGGTTCGTGCCGGTCTACGAGCGGGCGCCCGACCCGTTCGGGGCCCTGGTCGCGCCGCTCCCGACGCGGTACAGCGACGCACTCCCGTCCTGGCTGGCCGCGGGACTCGCCGGGTCGGCGACCGGCCGCCCGATTCTGGCTGGGTCGCCGGCCGGTCTCCTGGCCGCCGCGGAGCCCCTCTGAGCATGCGCGGGCCCTTCGTGGCGGCCCGTGCGTGTGCGCGGACGCACATCACGACCGCGTGCGGCACACCAATTCATGGTACGGCAGGGGATGAGCGGTACACCTGCTCCGTCGGCCTGCCGTATTCAAAGCTACCTTCCCGGAACGGCGACGGGGTTTCGATCATAAGTGATCGGGACCGACTGTCCGCGGATTCGTGATCGCCATGTCGAACAGTTCCGAGCCGACCATCCTGGCGGCCGACCAGGACCTCGCACTGCGCTTCTGGGGCGTCCGCGGCTCGACGCCCGTCAGCGGCCCGCAATACGCCGAGTTCGGCGGCAGCACGCCCTGCATCGAGGTGCGGTGCGGCCAGCGCATGTTCATCGTCGACGCCGGCTCGGGCATCTACAACCTCGGGCAGGGTCACCGGACCGATCTGCCCCAGGAAGTCGACCTGCTGTTCAGCCACCTGCATCTCGACCACACCGCCGGTCTGCCCTTCTTCAAGCCGGCGGTCCTCGATCCCGACCGGGTGATCAACACCTACTGCGGCAACCTCGGCGGCGAATCGGCCGGGCCGACCCTCGACCGCCTGTTCGCGCCGCCGCTCTTCCCGGTTACGCTCGACAAGCTGTGCTGCACCTTTCACCACCACGGCTTCGAGGCGGGCCAGACCCTGGCCTTCCCGGACGGGACGCGGGTCGCCACGATCCTGCTGAACCATCCGCAGGGCTCGGTCGGCTACCGGTTCGAGCACGGCGGCCGACGCCTGTGCCTGATCAGCGACATCGAGCACAGCGATCCGTGGCCGGATCCGGAGCTCGCCGCCTTCGTGGCCGACGCCGACCTGATGGTCTACGACGGCATGTTCACCGACGGGGAGTATCCGACCTGCCGGGGCTGGGGGCACTCGACCTGGCAGAAGGGCGTGGAGCTTGCCCGGAACGCGGGCGTCAAGGCGCTCGGGATCATCCACCTGCACCCGGCCCATTCTGACACGGCGCTGCGCGACATGGAGGCCGACCTTCAGGCGGAGATGCCGACGGCGTTCATCGCGCGCGAGCGGCAGAGCCTGATCGTCGGCGCCCCGCGGGCGGTGAGCGGCCGACAGAGCGGACGCCCGGCCGTGGCGCGGGAGATGCGCCGGCGGATCAAGGTCGCCTGAGACGCGGGCTCAAGCGGAGCGCCGCCTGCGGGTCCGGCTGTACCGGGCCCAGGTGAACAGCACGAACAGCGCGACGCCGATGATCAGGATGCTCCAGCCGTAGTTGCTGACGAGCTGCGCGTCGATCGGGTGGCCGACGTACCCGAGCGCCACCAGAAGACCGAGCACCGCGATCGCCGCGGAAACGAGCATCCCTACAATCATCGAAGTCCCCGGCGTGTCCCATCCGCGCGATTCGGCAGGGCCGTATGGTGGGGAAGAATGCACGGCGGTCGCACCCGTTCCAGCGTTGTGTCCGGCCTCCCACCGGCCGGCGCTCGGGCCGTCGGCCGCAATCATCCGCGCCGCGCTGTTCACCGGAATGGCCGGGCAGCGCATTCGGCGGCTCCCATCGCGCCGAAGTTAGGCTAAGTAGGCCGCCTGACGGCGCCCCGGGGCGCGCGAGGAGCTCGAGACCACGGCGATGAGCGGCCAAGACAACACGACGGCGTCCGCGACGGCGCACACCAGTCCGCAGACGCGTTCCGCCCCCGTCGTTGCGCCGGGCCCCCTGCGCCCGCAGGACCAGCTCGTGACGATCTACGGCGGTTCCGGCTTCCTGGGCCGGCACGTTGTGCGAGCGCTGGCCAAGCGCGGCTACCGGATCCGCGTCGCGGTGCGGCGGCCGGACCTCGCGCTGTTCCTGCAGCCGCTGGGGAAGGTCAACCAGATCGTCGCCGTCCAGGCGAACCTGCGCTACCCGGACTCGGTGGCGCGGGCCGCCGAGCGGTCGGACGTGCTGATCAACCTCGTCGGCATCCTGCAGGAGGCCGGCTCCCAGAGCTTCGCGCGGTTGCAGGTCGACGGGGCCGAGGCGATCGCCCGCGCCGCGGCGCGCCAGGGCGCCCGGATGATCCAGGTCTCGGCGATCGGCGCCGACCCGGCCTCGCCGTCGCTCTACGCGCGCACCAAGGCGGAGGGCGAGGCGCGGGTCTTCGCCGCCTGCCCGGACGCGATCGTGTTCCGGCCCTCGCTGATCTTCGGGCCCGGCGACAGCTTCTTCAACCGCTTCGCCGGCCTCGCCCGGGCACTCCCGGTCCTGCCGCTGGCCGGCGGCCAGTCGCGCTTCCAGCCGGCCTTCGTGGGCGACGTCGCCGAGGCGATCGCCCGCGCGGTCGACGACACCCTGGCGCCCGGCAAGGTCTACGAGCTCGGCGGGCCGGAGGTGGGCACGCTGGAGCACTTCGTGCGCTACATGCTGAAGACGATCCGGCGGAAGCGGGTGGTGGTGGACCTGCCCGTGCCGGCGGCCAAGCTCCAGGCCCGCATGCTGGAGATCGCCGACACCCTGACCTTCGGCCTCCTGCCGGACTCGCTGAAGCTGACCCGCGATCAGGTCACCCTGCTCCAGAACGACAATGTCGTCTCCGAGGCCGCCAAGGCCGAGGGCCGGACCTTCGAGGGGATCGGGATCACGCCGACCGCAGCCGAGGCGGTGGTGCCGGGCTATCTCTGGACCTTCCGCAAGGCGGGCCAGTTCGCCACCGATCGGGACGAGGAGTACTTGTCCGAAGTGCCCGACACGCTGGCGTCGGAGCCCCTGGCGGCCGGCTCGCAGCATCGGCCGAAGACCGCCTCGGGCCCGGCGATCGGGGCCGATGCCGGCAGCTCGCCGGGGGCAGGGCAGGGCAGCATGGGCGTGCGCTGGGGAACCCGGAACCGGGGCTAGGTGACGGCCCGCGCCCGGATCGCGCCGTGAGCGCGCCCTCTCCCCACGAGCCCGGCCCGGCCGCGCGGCGCATCCTCGTCACCGGGGCGGCCGGCTTCGTGGGCGGCCACGTCCTGCCGCTCCTGGCGGGGGCGGCGGCGCGGGCGGGCGACTGCGTGGCCGGGATCGGGCGGGGGCGGTCGCCGCGCCTGCCGGAGGGCGTCACCTACGCGGCCATCGATCTCCTCGACGAGGCCGCCCTCGGGGGCTTCGTGGCGCGGTTCCAGCCGACCGCGATCCTCCACCTGGCGGGCCTCGCCTCGGTGGCGGATTCCGCGAGCGGCCCGGGCCAGACGTGGCGGGTCAACGTCGACGGCCTGATGAACCTCGTGGCCGCGGTGGAGGCGGTGCCGGGCTGCACCTTCTTCTTCGTCAGCTCCGGCGAGGTCTACGGCAGCGCCTTCCTGGCGGGCCACGCCCTCAGCGAGGCGGTCGAGCCCCTGCCGCGCAACACCTACGCGCGATCGAAATGGGTGGGCGAGCAGCTGCTCCGCGACCTGCTGCCCCGCATCGGCGTGAAGCTCGTCGTGCTGCGGCCGTTCAACCATATCGGCCCCGGCCAGGACGAGCGCTTCGTCGTGGCCTCCTTCGCGGGCCAGATCGCCCGGATCGAGGCCGGCCTCGTGCCGCCGTGCCTGGAGGTCGGCAACCTCTCCTCCTACCGCGACTTCCTCGACGTCGCCGACGTGGCGAACGCCTACGCCGACCTGATCGGCCGGGCGGACTCCCTGGCGGACGGGAGCGTGTTCAACATCAGCTCGGGCCAGCCGCGGACGATCGCCAGCGTCCTCGAGGACCTGCGCGCCCGGGCCCGGGTGCCGTTCGAGATCCGCATTGCCCCGGAGCGGGTGCGGCCGACCGAGATCCCCCTGGCCGCGGGCGATGCCGGCCGCCTCCACGCCGCCACCGGCTGGCAGCCGCGGGTCTCGTGGGACGCGGCCCTGACCCGGGTTCTGGACGACGCGCGGGCGCGGCTCGCGGACGCGCGCGCGGCCCGCTGAAGCGCCGGGTCTCGCGCCGGAGTGTCGCTCAGCGCTCCGCGACGCCGATCAGCGCGGTGGAGGGGATCGGCAGGACGGGTCGACCGCCCGCCAAGCGCCGCGCCTCCGCGATTACCGCGGCCCGGTCGCGCGCGCTCAGGTCGACCCAGTCCGGCGACAGGCCGAACACCGTGTCGGGGTCGTCGAGCAGTGCGACGTCGAGCCCGTAGTCGAAGGTCACCCGGTCGATCCGGGGGGCTGAGTACCCGGCCGCAACCAGTTCCCGGGTGAACCCGGCCGGATCGCCGAGCGCCCGCACCCCGTCGGGCATCGCCCGGCTCTCGCGCTCGGGGAACAGCCGGCGGCGGATCTCGCCGAGCAGCAGGAACGTCGCCGCGCCCTGGTCCTGCCAGGTCGCCACGACGCCCCGTCCCCCGGGCCGCGTCACGCGCGCCATCTCGGCGAGGCCCTTCCGCCAGTCGGGGAACATGATCACCCCGAAGATCGAGAACACCGCGTCGAAGCCGCCGTCGGGCAGGGCGAGGGCCTGGCCGTCCATGACCCGCGCGTCGACGTTGGCCAGGCCCGCCCCGGCGATGCGCGCGACCATGCCGGGCGAGAAGTCGACCGCCAGGACCTGCGCCCCCGTCCGCGCCGCAGCCAGCGCGAGGGCACCGGTGCCCGCCGCGACGTCGAGGACGCGGCATCGCCCGGTCAGCGGCACCCGCGCGAGCGCCGCCTCGGCGAAGCGCGCGGTGAACGGGTGGGCGGTCGTCGCGTAGTGCTCGGCGACCTTGTCCCACCGATCCGGGTTCTCGAACTCGCGCACCGCCGCAATCCTCATTATCACGCAACTTGATAAGTATCGTGATGAAGCGCGGTTGCCAATCCCGCGCCCGGTGTGATGGATCGCCGGGTGCGCACCGACAGCCGCCTCTCCCGAACGCTCCACGTGCTGCTCCACATGGCGCGCCACGACGGACCGATGACGTCCGAGGCGATCGGGCGAATGCTCGGGACGAACCCCGTGGTCGTCCGCCGGACGATGGCCGGGCTCCGGAACGCGGGCTACGTGAAATCGGAGAAGGGGCACGGTGGGGGATGGACCATCGCGGCTGACCTCAACGCGGTCTCGCTGCTCGACGTCCACCGCGCGGTCGGCGGGCCGCGCATCTTCGCGATCGGCAGCGATCGCGCGAACCCGGCCTGCGCCGTCGAGAAGGTCGTCAACGAGGCCGTCGAGGACACGCTGCGCGAGGCCGAGGCGCTCCTGGTCGCGCGGCTCGGCTCCGTCAGCCTCGCCCAGCTCGCGCGGAGCTTCGACGCCCGGTGTCGCTCCGAGGAGCAGTCGGACACGTCGACCTGCGCGTGACGGCGGGGGGCGCGGCGCCGGGCCCGGACGGCGTCGACGTCGCCCCGATGGACAGCCTCCCGAGACTGCTTCGTCGAGCGCGTGCCCCGGCCGTCCGACGGCTGATCCCTGTTCCCTGCACCCCTGAGCGACGCCGGGACGATGCCCCACCGGCACGCCGCGCGACCGGCCTCGCGGACGGGGCCGGATGGGGCCGGACGGCGGATCCGCGTCGGGCGGTTGCCGCGCCGACGGTCAGGCGCCATGCTCCGCGTCGACGCGGACCAGCACGAGATGATCGGCCATGGGCCTACTGGACGGATTGCTCGGACACGGCTCGGCCGTCGACGCGGCCTCCCTGGAGCGCCGGCTGGAGGGCATCCTGATCGAGGGCGAGACGGCGCGGCTCGCCTTCAAGATCATCCGGGACGTGTTCGTGTTCACCGAGCGCCGCGTCATCCTGATCGACGTCCAGGGCGTGACCGGCAGCAAGGTCGAGTTCCTGTCGGTGCCGTACCGCGCGATCGTGCGCTTCTCGGTCGAGACCGCCGGCACGTTCGACCTCGACGCCGAGTTGAAGATCTGGGTCTCGGGCGCGGCGGAGCCGATCCAGCGGACCCTGAAGAAGGGCGCGGATGTCCGGGGCATCCAGCGGGCCCTCGCCGAGGGCGTGCTGCGCTAGCCCGCGGCGCGCCACGCGCCGGCAGGCGACGGTCTGCCTACCGGACCACGCCCTTGGCCCGCAGCGCGTCGCGCGCGTCCTCCGGATATTCCAGGTGCTCGGCCAGGATCTCGGCGCTCGAATCCCCGAGGCCCGGCGGCATGCGCCGCACCGGCAGCCGGCGTCCGTCGAGCCGGTAGGGTGGGGCGATGACGTGGGCGTTCTCGGGCGCCGCGACAACCAGCCCGGCCTCCTGGGCTCGCTCGCACGTGAGCGCCTCGCGCAGGCCCATCACCTCGCCGCAGGGGATGCCCGCGGCCCTGAGCCGCGCGATCAGCGGCGCGCGCTCCCACTTGGCGAGCTCGGCCTCCAGCACCGGGATGAAGGCGGCGCGGTTGCGCGACCGGTCGAGGTTGGTGGCGAAGCGCGGGTCGGCGACCCAGTCCGGGCGCTCCAGCACCTGCTCGCAGAAGCGGCGGTACTGGCCGTTGTTGCCGACCGTGATCACCACCGGCCCGTCGCCGGCCTCGAACACCCCGTAGGGCACGATCGACGGGTGGGCGTTGCCGTAGCGGGGCGGATCGATCCCCCGGGCGAGCGCCTCCAGGCCGTAATAGGAGGTCAGCGCCACGCCGCAGTCGAACAGGGCGAGGTCGACGGTCCGACCGCGCCCGGTCCGCTCCCGCTGGTACAGGGCCGCCAGCACGGCCTGGGCGGCGAACTGCCCGGTGAACAGGTCGACCGCCGCGACCCCGAACTTGAGGGGCGGTCCCCCGGCCTCGCCGTTGAGCGCCATCACGCCGGATTCGCCCTGGACCACGAGGTCGTAGCCGGGCCGGCCGGCCTCCGAGCCGTCAGAGCTGTAGCCGGCGATCGAGCAGTAGATCAGGCCCGGATTCTCCGCCGCGAGCGCCGCGTAGCCGAGGCCGAGCTTCTCGGCCCCGCCGGTCTTGAAGTTCTGGACCAGCACGTCGCTATCGCGGGCCAGGGCCTTCACGATCGCCAGCCCCTCCGGCGTGGCGAGGTCGACGCCGATCGAGCGCTTGTTGCGGTTCACGCTGTCGAAATACGAGGTGTTGCCGGGGCTCGTCGGCACGCCCCAGTCGCGGGTATCGTCGCCGCGCTCCGGGTGCTCGACCTTGATCACGTCGGCGCCGAGATCGCCCAGCACCTGCGCGCACCAGGGCCCGGCCAGGACCCGGGACAGGTCGAGGACGCGGATCCCGGACAGCGGCAGGTCGGCAACGGCATCCATCGCGAAAGTCCTCAGGCTCCCATGACGCCGTCGAGGCTGCGCACGGCGTCGATCAGTTTCGGGCGCGCCACTTCCAGGAGGAAGCGGGCGTCGGTGATGACGGTGGGGGCACCGCAATTGACCGACATGGGCGGCAGGCCGCCGCCCGGATGGAACCCCACCGCGATGGCGCAGACCGTCTCCTGCCACTCGCCGAACGAGGTGCAGCAGCCGAGTTCCCGGTGCTCCTCCACCGCCCGGTCGAGGCCGGCGCGCAGCGCGGGCCAGGCCACGGGATCCAGCGCCTTCAGGTCCTCGTAGATGCCCGCGCGCTCCCGATCCGGGCAAACCGCCACGTAGGCGCGGCCCATGGCGCTGCGGGCGAGCGAGATGCGCGAGCCGGTGTCGAGGTTGAGCGAGATCGCCGCCGGGCCGCGCTGGCAATCGATGTAGCGCATGCTGAGCCGGTCGCGCACCCCGAGCCCCACCGACGCGTTGGCCGCCTCCGCGACCGCGCGCAGCACCGGCCTGGCAATGGCGCGGACGTCGAGGCCGCCCAGAGCGGCCGAGCTCAGCGCGATGGTGGCGGTGCCGAGGCGGTAGCGGCCGAGCTCGGCCATGTGCTGCAGGTAGCCGAGCTTGGTCAGCGTGTAGGTCAGCCGCGACACGGTGGAGCGCGGCAGCCCGCAAGCCTCCGCGATGTCGTGGTTGGCGAGGCTCGTGCGCCCCGGGCCGAAGCAGGCCAGCACCGACAGCCCGCGGGCCAGCGCCGTGACGAAGTGCCGGTCCTCCTTCGCGCCGGACCCGCCGGCGTCGGGCTCGGCGGCGTCGGGCCCGGCGCGCTGGCCCGCATCCGCCTCCATCGGACCGCTCATCGACGCAGGAACGCCGCGAAGGCCGCCTGCGCCGCCGGACCGCGGCGGAGAGCGTGGAACACCTCCGCCTCCGCGTCGAGGGCGCGGGCGACGCTGTCGTCGTGGCCGCGCCGCAGCGCCTGCTTGGTGGCGGCGATCGAGACGCGGGGCAGGGCGGCGAGTGCGCGCGCCTTGGCCATAGCGGTCTCCAGGGCCGTCCCGGCCGGGACGGCGGCGTTGATCAGGCCGGCCGCGGCGGCGTCCGCGGCCGTGAAGGGCTCGCCGAGCATCAGCAGCTCGGCGGCGCGCTTCGATCCCGCCACCAGGGGTAAAAGGTAGCTCGACCCGCCCTCCGGGCTGAGGCCCAGGGCCGTGAAGGGCAGGCGGAAGCGGGCCCCGTCGCCCGCGTAGGCGAGGTCGCAGTGGAGCAGCAGCGTCGTGCCGATGCCGACCGCGTGGCCCTCCACGGCGGCCACGACCGGGAGCGGGCAGGCGCGCAGGGCCTTGAGGAAGGTCAGGCCGGGACTGTCGCCCCCGGTCTCGACATCCTGGAAATCCTTGAGATCGTTCCCGGCGGTGAAGCAGCCGCCCGCGCCGGTGAGGACGACGGCGCGCACCTCCGCGTCCCCGGGCACAGTCTCCAGGGCGTCGGTCAGGCCCGCGTAGGTCGCCCGGTCGAGGGCGTTGCGCCGCTCCGGCCGGTCGATCGTGACGAGCCGGATCCCGGGCTCCGGATCGGCGAGGCGGACGCTCACGGGGCGGCCCCGCCGGCGCGGTCCGCGGCGAAGTCCGCGGCGCTGCCGGTCGTCCGTGCCCGCGCCGCCGCGTATTCCCGGGCGAGGCGGGCGACGAGGTCGGCGGTCGCCGGCGCGTCCGCGATGGTGCCGACGCCCTGGCCGGCACCCCAGACGTCCCGCCACGCCTTCACGCTGCCGCTGCCGAAATTCATCGCGGTCTTGTCCCGCACCGGCAGCGCCTCGGGATCGAGCCCGGCGGCGCGGATGCTCGGCGTCAGGTAGTTGCCCGGCACGCCGGTGAAGTAGGGGGTGTAGAGGATGTCGGCGGCCGCGCTGCCGGCGATCATGTCCTTGTAGGCCGGAGCGGCGTTCGCCTCCCGGGTGGCGATGAAGCGGGTGCCCATGTAGGCGAGGTCGGCGCCCATGGCCTGGGCTGCCAGGATCGCCGAGCCCGAGGTGATCGCCCCCGACAGGATCAGCGGCCCGTCGTAGAACCGCCGGATCTCCCCGACGAGGGCGAAGGGGCTCAGTGTCCCCGCGTGCCCGCCCGCCCCGGCGCAGACCAGGATCAGCCCGTCGACGCCGGCCTCCAGCGCCTTCTCGGCGTGGCGCACAGTGGTGACGTCGTGGAACACCACCCCGCCGTAGGCGTGGACCGGGCGGATCACCGCGTCCGGCGCCCGCAGCGAGGTGATGATGATCGGCACTTGGTGCCGGACGCAGGCCTCCACATCCTGCGCCAGCCGGTCGTTGGAGGCGTGGACGATCTGGTTCACTGCGAACGGCGCGATCCGCCGCGACGGGTCGGCGGCGCGGGCCTGCGCGAGCGTCTGCGTGATCCGCGCGAGCCACTCGTCGAGGAGCTCCGCCGGTCGGGCATTCAGCGCGGGGAAGGAGCCCACAACGCCGGACAGGCACTGGGCGATGACCAGCTCCGGGCCGGACACGATGAACATCGGGGCGCAGATCACCGGCAGGGCGAGCCGGCCGCGCAGGATCTCGGGCAGGCGCCCGCCCGGGTCGCGCTCGGGACCGTCGCTCACCGCCCGCTCCCCGCCGCCAGAACCCGCGCCGGACAGGCGCTCCCGGGCCGCTCGCCCCGATCCTTGCCGCGCACCGCGATCCTCCCCTGCCTCCCGCGGCCCGGCCTTCGCACGCCGGGCGGCGTCCGCAACCGAGTCTCGTTCAGGGTCGTTGTGATGGCATGGCCCTGGGCCGCGGGTCAAACGACCGGGTCACAGTATTTCTGCAGTGCAGAATGGTTGGCGGCGCATCGACGACAGGCTCGCTCCGTCCTTGACGCTGGCGATCGCTCGGACCAACATCATGCCATACTGCGGACATTCATTCTGCACTGCAGAACAGCTGGGAGTATCGGGTGGTTCGTCAGGAGGTCGATGGCGGCGTGGCCGTGCTCACGCTCGCCAACCCGCCGGTCAACGCGCTGGGCGCCGCGCTGCGGGCGGCCCTCGACGAGGCCCTGACGCGGGCCATCGCGGACGCGTCGGTCCGCGCCATCGTGCTGGCCGCCGAGGGCAAGGTGTTCGTCGGCGGCGCTGACATCAGCGAGTTCGGCAAGCCGCAGCCGCCGCCGAGCCTGCCGGACCTCCTGGATCGCCTCGATGCCAGCCCGAAGCCGGTCGTGGCAGCCATCGGCGGCGCGGCGCTCGGCGGCGGGCTGGAACTGGCCATGGCCTGCCACGGCCGCGTGGCGGCACCGTCCGCCAAGATCGGACTGCCGGAGATCAAGCTCGGGATCATACCGGGCGCCGGGGGCACGCAGCGCCTGCCGCGCCTGATCGGGCCCGACGCCGCCTTCCCGATGATGCTCACCGGCGAGCCCGTCTCCGCCGAGAAGGCGGCGGTGCTCGGTATCGTCGACGCCGTGGTGCTGGGCGACCTCGTGGCGGAGGCCCGCAAGCGGGCGCTGGAACTCGCCGATTCCGGCGCTCTGCCGCGGGTGCGCGACCGGTCCGAGAAGCTGACGCCGCAAGCACGCGAGACCTTCGAGGCGCAGGCCGCCGAGGCGGTGAAGCGCGACCCCGACGCCACCAACGTCCACGCCCTGGCGCGGGCGGTGCGCGCCGGCCTGGAGCAGGATTTCGACGCCGCGATGGCGGTGGAGCGGGCCGAGTTCCGCGCCCTGGTCGACGATCCGCGCTCGAAGGCCCTGCGCTACGCCTTCTTCGCCGAGCGCGAGGCCGCCCGGGTGCCCGGCCTGCCGAAGGACACGCCGCGCCGCCCCGTCCGCACGGCCGCGGTGATCGGCGCCGGCACGATGGGCGGCGGCATCGCCATGTGCTTCGCCAATGCCGGCATCCCCGTGACGGTGATCGAGACGGAGGAGCGCGCCCTGGCGCGCGGCCTCGACCGGGTGAAGGGGCTCTACGCCGGCTCGGCCAAGCGCGGCTCGATCACCGAGGCCCAGCGCGACGAGCGGGTCGGCCGGATCACGGGCGCGCTCGGCCTGGAGAACGCCGGGGAAGCCGATATCGTCGTCGAGGCGGCCTTCGAGGATATGGGCGTCAAGCGCGAGATCTTCTCGAAGCTCGATTCCATCGCCAAGCCCGGGGCGATCCTGGCCACCAACACCTCCTACCTCGACGTGAACGCCATCGCGGCGGTGACGGGCCGGCCGCAGGACGTGCTCGGCCTGCACTTCTTCAGCCCGGCCAACGTCATGCGCCTCGTCGAGGTGGTTCGGGCCGAGAAGACGGCCCCGGACGTGCTCGCCACCGCCCTCGACCTGGGCAAGCACCTCAACAAGCTGCCGGTGACGGTGGGGGTCTGCTTCGGCTTCGTGGGCAACCGCATGCTGGAGCGCCGCAGCCGGGCCGGCGAGCGGCTGCTGCTCGAGGGCGCGCTGCCCCACGAGGTCGACGCGGCGGTGACCGGGTTCGGCTTCCGGATGGGCCCCTTCGCCATGAGCGACCTCGCGGGGCTCGATATCGGCTGGCGCTCGCGCAAGGATTTCGGCGGCCGGGCTCCGGTCGCGGACTCGCTCGCCGAGCAGGGCCGGTTCGGCCAGAAGACCGGTCGCGGCTTCTACCTCTACCCGGACGGCGCCCGCACCGGCACGCGTGACCCCGAGGTCGAGGCGCTGATCGCGCGGGTCGCCGCCGAGCACGGCGTCGCCCGCCGCAGCTTCACGGCGGACGAGATCGTCGCGCGGCTCATGTACCCGATGGTCAACGAGGGCGCGCGGATCCTCGAGGAGGGCATCGCGGCCCGGCCCAGCGACATCGATACGATCTGGATCAACGGCTACAACTGGCCCGCCTGGCGCGGCGGCCCGATGCACTGGGCCGACACGGTCGGGCTGAAGACGATCGCGGAGGCGCTGTCCCGCTTCGCGGCCGAGACCGGCGACGACAGCCAGGAGCCGGCGCCGCTCCTGCGGAAGCTCGCCGCCGAGGGCGGCCGCTTCGCCGGCCTGAAGAACGCCTGAGCGGGAGATCGACATGACCGACGCGGTGATCGTCTCGACCGCCCGCACGCCCATCGGCAAGGCCCATCGCGGCGCGCTGAACCTCACCCGCGGCGCCGACCTCGCGGCCCACGCGATCCGCGGCGCCCTGGACCGGGCGCGGCTGGAGCCCAAGGCGGTCGAGGAGGTGGTGCTCGGCTGCGGCTATCCGGAGAACGCCACGGGCGGCAACGTCGCCCGCCACGCGGCGCTGGTGGCGGGGATCCCGGTCGAGTCTGCCGGCGTGACCGTATCGCGCTTCTGCGCCTCGGGCCTCGAGGCGATCGCCAGCGCGGCGCGGCGGATCGTGCTCGACGGCGTTCCGGTGGCGGTGGCGGGCGGCGTCGAGTCGATCAGCCTCGTCCAGCCGAAGGTGCAGCGGGAGCTGACCCGCAACGCGTGGCTGGAGGCGCACCTACCGGCCATCTACATGCCGATGATCGAGACCGCCGACATCGTGGCGGAGCGCTATCGGATATCCCGGGAGGCGCAGGATCAATTCGCCCTGGAGAGCCAGCGCCGCACGGCCGACGCGCAGGCGCGCGGGCTGTTCGACGACGAGATCGTCCCGATGTCCGCCGTGATGGCGGTGACCGACAAGGCCACCGGCGAGACCCGGGAGGTCGAGACCCGGCTCGCCAAGGACGAGGGCAACCGCCCGGACACGACCCTCGACGGTCTCGCCAAGCTGAAGCCCGTGCGCGGGGAGGGCGCCTTCATCACGGCGGGCAATGCCAGCCAGCTCTCGGACGGGGCCTCGGCCAGCGTGCTGATGTCGGCCGGCGAGGCGGCGCGGCGGGGCCTCGAACCGCTGGGCACCTTCCGGGGCTTCGCCTCGGCGGGCTGCGGCCCGGACGAGATGGGCATCGGCCCGGTCTTCGCGGTGCCGCGGCTCCTGGAACGGCAGGGCCTGCGGGTCTCCGACATCGACCTGTGGGAGTTGAACGAGGCCTTCGCGTCCCAGTCGGTCTATTGCCGCGACACGCTCGGGATCGATCCGGACAAGGTCAACGTCAACGGCGGCGCCATCGCGGTCGGCCACCCGTTCGGCATGTCGGGGGCGCGGCTCGTGGGCCACGCCCTGCTGGAGGGCCGCCGCCGCGGCGCGCGCTACGCCGTCGTCACCATGTGCGTCGCCGGCGGCCAGGGCTGCGCCGGCCTGTTCGAGATCGCCCGGAGCTGAGCCGATGGACCTGCGCTTCACCGACGAGGAAATCGCGTTCCGCGACGCGGTCCGGAGCTTCTGCCGGACGGAGATCCCGGCGGAGATCCGGAAGAAGGTCTCGGAGGGGCGCAGCCTCACCAAGGACGATTACGTCGCGAGCCAGCGCATCCTCAACGCCAAGGGCTGGGCGGTGCCGCACTGGCCGCAGGAATGGGGCGGCCGGGACTGGACCCCGATCCAGCGCTACATCTACACCGAGGAGCTGTTCCAGGCAGCGGTGCCGCTGCCGCAGCAGTTCAACTGCTACATGTTCGGCCCGGTGCTGGCGACCTTCGGGCGACAGGACCAGAAGGCGCGCTTCCTGCCGCGCGCCGCCAACCTCGACGACTGGTGGTGCCAGGGCTTCTCCGAGCCCGGCGCGGGCTCGGACCTCGCCTCACTGAAGACCAAGGCGGTGCGTGACGGCGACCACTACGTCGTGGACGGCCAGAAGACCTGGACCACGCTGGGCCAGCACGCCGACTGGATCTTCTGCCTCGTCCGCACCGACTTCGAGGCCAAGAAGCAGCGCGGCATCTCCTTCCTCCTCATCGACATGAAGACGCCGGGGATCACCGTGCGGCCGATCCTGACCCTGGAAGGCCGGCACGAGGTCAACGAGGTCTTCTTCGACGCCGTGCGCGTACCCGTCGAGAACCTCGTGGGCGAGGAGAACAAGGGCTGGGACTACGCGAAATTCCTGCTCGCCAACGAGCGCACCGGCATCGCCCGGATCGGCCTCACCAAGGAGCGGATCGCGCGGATCAAGCGGCTCGCCCGCGAGATGCCGGCCGGATCCGGGACGATGTGGGACGATCCCGCCTTCCGCGGCCGCGTCGCGGAGGTCGAGGTCGAGCTGAAGGCGCTGGAGATCACCCAGATGCGTGTGGCGGCCAAGCAGGGCCGGGCGGATTCGGTGGAGCCGGACCCGGCCTCCTCGCTCCTCAAGATCCGCGGCTCGCAGCTCCAGCAGGCGGCGACCGAGCTGCTGGTGGAACTCGCCGGGCCCTTCGCGCTGGCGGCGCCCGTCCGTGGGGCAGGGGCCAACAACCTGCCCGGCGGCTTCGACTGGGTCGACGCGGCGGCGCCGAGCTACTTCAACAACCGCAAGGTCTCGATCTACGGCGGCTCGAACGAGATCCAGCACAACGTCATCGCCAAGGGCATCCTGGGGTTGTGAGCGGTCGCCTCGTCCCTCCTCCCCCTCATCCTGAGGTGCCGTGCGCCTCCGACGATATCCGCGAGGGAACACCATGGATTTCGACCTGAACGAGGACCAGTCGCTCCTGCGCGACAGCGTCGAGCGGCTGGCCGCCGACCTCTACCCGTCGCTGGAGAGCCGGCAGGCGCGGCTCAAGGCGCCCCTCGGCTTCCCCGCGGACGGCTGGGCGGCCTTCGCGGAACTCGGCGTCGCCGGCCTGCCCTTCTCCGAGGACGAGGGCGGCCTCGGCGGCGGGCCGGTCGAGACCATGCTGGTCATGGAGGCGGTGGGCCGCAACCTCGTGGTCGAGCCCCTGCTCGCGAGCCTCGTGCTGGGCTCAACGGCCCTGCGGCTCGGCGGCAGCGCGGCGCAGAAGGCGCGCCTCGTCCCCGGCCTCGTCGCCGGTGACCTGCGCCTGACCCTCGCCCACACCGAGCGCCAGTCCCGCTACGACCTCGCCGACGTGGCCACCGCGGCCCGACGCTCCGGCGAGGGCTACGTGCTGAGCGGCGCCAAGAGCGTCGTGCCCAACGCCGACGCGGCCGGCCTGATGGTGGTCGCGGCCCGGGTCTCGGGCGAGCGGCGCGATCCCCGCGGCATCGGCCTGTTCCTGGTCCCGACGGACGCCGCCGGCGTCGCCATCGAGGCCTACCCGACCCAGGACGGCGGCCGGGCCGCCGAGGTGTCGTTCTCGGACGTGACGCTCCCGGCCGACGCGGCGCTCGGCGATCCGGAGGGCGGCCTGCCGCTCCTGGAGCGGGTGGTGGAGCACGGCATCGCGGCGCTCGCCGCCGAGGCGGTCGGCTCCATGGACGCGCTCCACAAGCTGACCGTGGAGTACCTCAAGACCCGCAAGCAGTTCGGCGTCAGCGTCGGCTCGTTCCAGGCCCTGCAGCACCGGGCCGTCGACATGCTGATCCAGCTGGAGCAGGCGCGCTCGATGGCCCTCTACGCCGCCATGATGGTGGACACGCCGGACGCGCGGGCGCGGGCCGCGGCCCTGTCGGCCGTGAAGGTGCAGATCAACAAGGCCTGCCGCTACGTCGGCCAGGAGGCGGTCCAGCTCCACGGCGGCATCGGCATGACGCTCGAATATATCGGCGCCCACCACTTCAAGCGGCTCGCCATGATCGAGTACCAGCTCGGCGACACCGCTCACCACCTGCGCCGGATCACGCAGGACGAGAACGGGCTGCTGGCGGCCTAGTTCGACGCAGGCGCCGTCACTGTCTTTGCGGGCGGAGCGCAGCAATCCAGAGGGCGCCACGCTTGAGAACGTTGCGCCACCCCGGGTCGCTTCGCTCCGCTCGCGATGACGGAGCGATCAGTTGAACAGCGTGCCGACCCCGCCCTGAACGCGGCCGAGGCCGGCCCGCGCGACGGTGTTGTTGGGGTCGATCGTCGAGGCGCGCTGGTAGTTCTCCGTCGCCTCCTTGCGCTGGCCCTGCTTCTCGTAGGCGAGGCCCCGATAGGCCCAGGACGTGGCGTCCTTGGCGTTCACGTTGAGCGCGGCGTTGTAGTCTTCGATCGCCTTCGCGTACTGGTTGGTCGCGATCAGGCTCTGGCCGCGGGCCGCGTAGGGCGCGGCCACGAACGGGTCGCGGTCGATGGCGGCGTCGAAATCGGCGATCGCCTGGGTGTCCTGGCCCTGCTTCTGCTTCACGAGGCCGCGGGCGTGGTACGCCTGCGCGGATTCGGGGCTCAGGCGGATCGCGACGTTGAGGTCGTTCAGCGCCTGGTCGAGGTTGCCCTGCGCGCGCTCGACATTGGCCCGGCCGATATAGGCCGGCCCGTAATTCGGATCGATCCCGATCGCCTTGGAGAAGTCCTGCAGCGCCGGGCCGTCGCGGCCGATCTGGCGGTTCGCCAGGGCGCGGTTGTTGTAGGCGGAGGCGGAGTTCGGATCGAGCTGGATCGCCTTGGTGAAGTCGCCGATGGCGTCGTTGAACTGGCCGGCGCGGGCGTAGGCGGCGCCGCGGGTGTTGTAGGCCGCCGCGTCGTTCGGGTTGCGCTGCACCACCTCGGTCAGGGACGCGATGTTGACGTTCGTGGCGCCGGTCGTGTCCTTCTCCAGGACCGCGTATTGCCGCGGGCCGGCCGCGCTGCCGACGGTCTCGCAGCCCGCGAGGCCGGCAGCCGAGACCAAGGCCGCGCCGATCAGTGCCGTCTTCCGTCCCAGCCGGTTGCGTACGTTCATTGCCCCACTCTCCCCGAGGCATCGCCCGCTGCCGCGCGCCCGCCCCGCCCCTCACAGTCCAAGAGCCCGCGCCGAGCGCCGGGCACGCCCGAGTTCGGGGCACCGTCGCGCATCACGGTGAAGGCCGGCTTAAGAAGCGCCGCGTCGTGATCCAGCCCCAGCCGGTCCCGGCGGGACCGCGGCGGTGCGGGCGGACGCGATCGACAGCATTCGGAACCGACCACGGTGTCGTGGAAGCGGCGGGATGTGGCGAAGGTATGGCTCGACCGGTCCGCGGGACCGAGGACGGCCCTCCGGCGGTCATGCAGCGGCGCGGGTGTGCCCTCGAAGCCTCAGGAACCGGTCGGGCCGGGCCCGAGACGGGTGACGTGGCCCATCTTGCGGCCGGGGCGCGCCTCACCCTTGCCGTACAGGTGCAGGTGGGCACCGGGCTCGGCCAGCAGGGCGTGCCAGTCGTCGGCCTGGGCACCGATCAGGTTGCGCATCTCGACGGGGAGGCCGCCGACCCGGCCCGCATCGCCCAGCGGCCAGCCGCAGACGGCCCGGACGTGCTGGGCGAATTGCGAGGTCAGCGCGCCCTCGCTGGTCCAGTGGCCCGAATTGTGGACCCGGGGCGCGATCTCGTTGACCACGAGCCGCTCCGCCCCGTCCTCGCGGACGAGGAACATCTCCACCGCCAGCACGCCGACATAGTCGAGGGCGTCGGCGATCCGCCGGGCGATCTCGACGGCGGCGGCGCCCGTCTCGGCGGAGACGCCGGGCGCCGGCACCCGGGTCAGCGCCAGGATGTGGTCGCGGTGCTCGTTCTCGCAGAGGTCGTAGGCCGCGAAGCTGCCGTCGCGCCCGCGCGCGCCCACCACCGAGACCTCGCGCTCGAACGGCACGAAGCCTTCCAGGATCAGCGGCGCGCCGCCGAACTCGGCGAACAGCGCGTTGCGGTCGCCCTCGGCCCGCTCGCGCAGCATCCGCTGCCCCTTGCCGTCGTAGCCGAAGCGGCGGGTCTTAAGCACGGCCGGCAGGCCGATCACCTCGATCGCCCGGTCGAGGTCGTCGGGCGTGTCCACCGCCCGGAACGGCGCCGTCGGGATGCCCAGGCCGTTGATGAAGTCCTTCTCGGAGAGCCGGTCCTGCGTGGTCGAGAGCGCCCGCGCGTTCGGGTGCAGGGCGGCGTGCCGGGCCAGGACGTCGGCGGTGGCGTGCGGGATGTTCTCGAACTCGTAGGTCACGACGTCGACGCTGCGGGCGAAGTCCGCCAGCGCCGCGGCGTCGTCGTAGGCCGCGCAGGTGGTCCGGGCGGCCACGTCGAAGGCGGGGCTGTCCGCGTCGGGCGCGTAGACGTGCACCTTGAGACCGTAATCGGCCGCCGCGAGCGCGATCATGCGCCCGAGCTGACCTCCACCGACGATGCCGAGGGTGGAGCCGGGGCCGAGGATCCTGTCCGTCACGCGTTCTCTTCCGTCACCGGCCGTTCGGCCACCGAAGCGCTCTGGGCCGCGCGCCACGCCTCCAGGCGCTCCGCCAGGCCCGGGTCGGTCAGCGCCAGGACCGCCGCGGCGAGCAGGGCCGCATTGACGGCCCCGGCCCGGCCGATCGCCAGGGTCCCCACCGGGATGCCGGCCGGCATCTGGACGATGGAGAGCAGGCTGTCCTGGCCGGACAGGGCCTTCGACTCCACCGGCACGCCGAAGACCGGCAGGCGGGTCATCGCGGCCGCCATGCCGGGCAGGTGCGCGGCGCCGCCCGCACCCGCGATCACGACCTTGAGACCGGCCGCGACCGCGCCCTTAGCGAAGGCCACGAGCCGGTCCGGCGTGCGGTGGGCCGACACGATGCGCGTGTCGTACGGCACGCCGAGCGCGTCGAGCGTCTCGGCGGCATGACGCATGGTCGCCCAGTCGGACTGGCTGCCCATGATGATCGCGACCGGAGGAGGCGACGCCATCGTTGATCCCGGCAAAAGAGGGCGCTTACAGGCGGCGCGGGCCGGCGGCAAGGCGGGGCCCGAGGGCGTCCACCGGCATCAGGCGATGATGTCCGGCGTGAGCGCGTCCTCGATGTGATAGATGCGGTCGCGCAGCGTGAGCTTGCGCTTCTTCAGGCGCTGGATCTGGAGCTGGTCCCCGGCGACGCTGCGCTCCAGCGCCTCGATGGCGCTGTCGAGATCCCGGTGCTCCTCGCGCAGCCGCGCCAGTTCGCCCTGGAGGTCCGACTGCGCACCCTCACCCGCCTCGTCCGCCATCGTCACCTGAGAACCCGAAGACCGTTCGTCGCCCGAGAGCATGCGTCACGCTCCGGCGCCGGACAAGGCGGCGCGGTAAGCAATCATCAGACTTAGCAGCAGAAAACGCTTCGACAGGTCCGGCATCCTGTGCCAATCTCGGTGTGTCGAAACGATGACAGGAGAGTCGACTCATGTCGCTGCAGACGCATCTGAACCAACTCGCCCGGAAGCACGAAGCCCTCGAGCGCGAGATTCAGGAAGCGATCCACAGACCTTCGGCGAACGACCTCCACATTGCCGAGCTGAAGCGACGGAAACTCCTTCTCAAGGACGAGATCAACAAGCTCCAGGCAGGCAACGACACGTTGCACTGACGCCTGACACGTCCATCGGATAGCGAATTCAAGCTGAGAACCGCCGCACCGGGAGCCCCGGTGCGGCGGTTTTCTCATGGCGGGACCCGAGGCTCACCCGGGCGCGGCCGTCTCGCCCGTGGCCACTCCCGCGCGCGCGAGAATGGTCTACTCTGCGGGCCGCCGCCGGAGAGCGGCCCGCGAGGAAACGCCGAACCGATGACGAGAGCCAGCCTGCCGGGCCGCTACCCGGAGATCTACGAATCGGCCCGCCGCGACCCCGAGGCGTTCTGGCTCGGCGCGGCGCGGGCCCTCGACTGGGCGCGGTCGCCGGAGCGGGCCTTCGCGCCGGATTCCGGCCCCTACGGTCGGTGGTTCCCGGACGGCACCCTGAACGCCTGCCACAACGCGGTGGACCGCCACGCCGACGGCGCCCGGGCGGACCAAGTGGCGATTCGCTACGACTCGCCCGTGACCGGGACCAAGCGCAGCATCACCTACCGGGCGCTGCGCGACGAGGTGGCGGTGCTGGCCGCGGTGCTGGCCGACCTCGGCGTCGGCAAGGGCGACCGGGTGATCCTGTACATGCCGATGGTGCCCGAGGCGCTGTTCGGCATGCTGGCCTGCGCGCGGCTCGGTGCGGTCCATTCGGTGGTGTTCGGCGGCTTCGCGGCCAACGAGCTGGCGGTGCGGATCGAGGACGCGGCGCCGAAGTTGGTGCTCGCCGCCTCCTGCGGGATCGAGCCGAATCGCGTGGTCGCCTACAAGCCGCTCCTCGACGCGGCGATCGCGGCCTCGCGGCACAAGCCGAAGGCCTGCCTGATCCTCCAGCGCCCGCAAGGGCCCGCGACCCTCGTCGCGGGACGGGATCGCGACTGGGGCGAGACCGTCGCGGCGGCCCGGGCGGCGGGGCGGAGCGCGGACTGCGTGCCGGTCGCCGCCACCGACCCGCTCTACATCCTCTACACGTCCGGCACGACCGGGAAGCCGAAGGGCGTGGTCCGCGACACCGGCGGCTACCTCGTCGCCCTGGCCTGGTCGATGCCGAACCTCTACGGCGTCCAGCCGGGCGAGACCTACTTCTGCGCCTCCGACATCGGCTGGGTCGTCGGCCATTCCTACATCGTCTACGCGCCCCTGCTGCACGGCTGCACGACCGTCCTCTACGAGGGCAAGCCGGTGGGCACGCCGGATGCCGGCGCCTTCTGGCGGGTCGTCGCCGAGTACGGGGTCGCGTGCCTGTTCACCGCCCCGACGGCCCTGCGGGCGATCAAGAAGGAGGATTCCGCCGGCGCCCGCATCGCCGCGTACGACCTCTCGGCCTTCCGTAGCCTGTTCCTGGCGGGCGAGCGCGCCGATCCCGACTCGGTCGCCTGGGCCGAGCGCGTGCTGGGCCGGCCGGTCGTCGACCATTGGTGGCAGACCGAGACCGGCTGGCCGATCGCCGGCAACCCGATGGGCCTCGGCCTCCTGCCGGTGAAGCACGGCAGCACCTGCGTGCCGATGCCGGGCTATCAGGTCGAAGTCCTGGACGAGGGCGGCAAGCCGGTTCCGGCGGGGACCATGGGCACGATCGCGATCCGCCTGCCGCTCCCGCCCGGGTGCCTCCCGACCCTCTGGGGCTCGGACGACCGGATGCGGTCGAGCTACCTCGCCACCTTCCCGGGCTACTACGACACCTCGGATGCCGGGGTGATCGACGGCGACGGCTACATCACGGTCCTGGGACGGACCGACGACATCATCAACGTCGCGGGCCACCGCCTGTCCACCGGCGGCATGGAGGCGGTGCTGGCGAGCCACCCGGACGTGGCGGAGTGCGCGGTCATCGGCATCCGCGACGCGCTGAAGGGGGAGGTGCCCTGCGGGTTCGTGGTGCTCAAGGCCGGCGTCGCCCGGCCGACCGAGACGATCGAGCGGGAACTCGTCGCGAAGGTGCGGGACGAGATCGGCCCGGTGGCGGCCTTCAAGCTGGCGCTCACCGTGCCGCGGCTGCCCAAGACCCGGTCGGGCAAGATCCTGCGGGCGACCATGAAACGCATCGCCGATCACGAGCCCTGGACGATGCCGGCGACGATCGACGACGCGGCCGCCCTCGACGAGATCGGCGACAGCCTGAAGGACCGGGGCATCGGCGCGGCCCAGTAGGCCGCCGGACCGCGCCGATGGAGGGCTGACGGGTCGTCGCGACCCGCTTCAGTCCGCGTCGGCGCCGTCGTCGTCGGGGTCGATATCGACCGTCGGCGCCGGTCGCGTCGCGTCGGGTAGGTAGGCGCCCGGGGCCGGACCGGTGGCGACCGAGGCCGGCAAGCGCCGCGCGTTCGGCTCGGACGGGATCAGCGTCGCGGTAGCGGCCACGAGGCCGGCGAGGGACCGGACATCGTCCGGCTGACGCGGATCGCGGGAGATCAGCGCCGCTTCCTGCTGGAGGCGCAGGTTGCAGGCCTGCGAGGGCAATCCGCCCTGCGGCGTGCAGGCGTCGTGGCGCGCGCAGGCCGCGTCGAGGGCGTCGATCGGCGGGAGCGGCGCGTTGTTGCCCGGCCCGCAGTAATTGCCGTGGATCAGCATCTTGGGTCCGCCGAAGGCGGCCGGCTGGGCCTGCGCCGCGCCCGCGAGGGCGGCGCAGCCGGCGGCCAGGACGAGCGGTACGGCGAGTCTGGTGAGCATCATCTGGACCTCGGGCGATCTCGCCCCCTCAGGCGGTTCGCGTCGATTGCCGCGATGCGGCGACAGGCGTGGAAACGGGCAGCTACATCCGCAAGTTCCCGCAACGCCCGCCCGCAGAGGTGCTCTGCCGCACTGCACTGGCCGCCGCGCCCGTCCTGGGCCACAGTGGCCCTTCCACCAGGAGTTGCCGATGACCGCTCGCCTCTTCGAACCGCTGACGCTCGACGCACTCACGCTCGAGAACCGCATCCTCGTCGCGCCGATGTGCCAGTACTCTGCGCGGGACGGCGAGGCGACCGACTGGCACATGATGCACCTCGGCCAGCTCGCCATGTCGGGGGCGGGCCTGCTGACCCTGGAGGCCACCGCGGTCTCCCCGGAGGCACGAATCACTGCCTGGGATCTCGGCCTCTACAACGACGGCTGCGAGCGGGCACTGGGCCGGGTGCTCGACGCCGTGCGCGAGTACGCGCCGATCCCGGTCTGCATCCAGATCGCCCATGCCGGCCGCAAGGCCTCGAGCGAGGCCCCATGGGCCGGCGGCCAGCAGATCCCGCCTGAGCACGCCTACGGCTGGCGCACCGAGGCGCCCTCGGCGGTCGCCCACGGGGAGGGCGAGGTCCCGCCCCACGCCCTCGACGCCGCCGACCTGAAGCGCGTCCGCGACCAGTTCGTGGCCACCGCCAGGCGGGCCGTGCGCCTCGGCATCGAGGCCGTGGAGCTGCACGGCGCCCACGGCTACCTGCTGCACCAGTTCCTGTCGCCGATCGCCAACAAGCGGACGGACGCATACGGCGGCAGCCTCGCGAACCGCATGCGCTTCCCCCTCGAGGTCTACGACGCGGTGCGGGATGTCGTCCCCGCCGGCAGCCCGGTCTGGCTGCGGGTCTCGGCCACCGACTGGGTCGAGGACGGCTGGGACCTCGACGAGACCATCGAACTGGCCCAGGCCCTGAAGAGGGCCGGGTCGCCGGCGCTGCACGTCTCCACCGGCGGCGTCTCGCCGAAGCAGGCGATCAAGCTCGGGCCGGGCTATCAGGTGCCCTACGCAGAGCGGATCAAGGCCGAGACCGGGCTCACTACCATCGCGGTCGGGCTGATCACCGAGGCACAGCAGGCGGAGACGGTCCTGCAGGAGGGCCGGGCGGACGCGATCTCGCTCGCCCGCGCCATGCTGTACGATCCGCGCTGGCCCTGGCACGCCGCCGCCGAGCTCGGAGCCCGGGTGCGCGCGCCCAAGCAGTACTGGCGCTCGCAGCCGCGGGAGTACAAGGACCTGTTCAAGGACACGGCCTTCGGCCAGCGCTGAGGACGGCCGCCGCGCGGAGGGTCCCGGGGGGCGGCGCACGAGCCGCCGCGGACGTCTTCCCTCTGACCGAAGCGTCATTCCGGGGCGCCGCGAGCGCGCCCGGGATCTCGAACTATCTCAGGTGCCGAAGCGCGGCGCCCCGGGCGAGCCCGGGACCCGGGTTCCGCCGCGCGGCCCCGGGATGACGGCTCGGACGTCGCGGAAGCCGGCCCGATCGGTCAACGGGATCGAGAGCCAAGCTCTCTGCCGCCACGGAAGCCCGGAACTGCCCCTCAGCGTGGCAGAGCCCCGACCAAGGGTCCGAGAGGGCGGCTGATATCCGAGCGGCCGAGGTTCGGCGCGTAGAGGCTGGAGACCGAGCCGTCGAGGAACAGGGCGTTGCGGCAGCCGAGATCGTCGCGGAACAGCCGCGCGAAGGCCCCGAAGGTCACCGGGCGCTCGGAGATCGCGAAGATCGCCACGTGACCGTCGCCGGGCACGCCGACGCCGTTCCGGATCTTCTGGCTCGGCCCGTCGGCGGCGATCTTCGGGTGGACCTGCCCGTCGATCACCAGCATCGGCCCGGACTGCGTGGCGAAGTCCGGCCGGATCTTCGCCCGCAGGTAGCGGGCGGTGTCGATCACCCCGGCGCGCTCGCCCTTCACCCAGAAGATCCCGTTGGGCTTCAGGTGGAAATTGCCCGGCCCGTCCGCCGTGGAGACGCGCTTCAGCTCGTGCCCGTCCTCGACGTAGAGGCCGACCGGCGCCTGGTCCTTGTCGTACATGCCGGCATTCATCGCGAAGGCGAGGCGGCCGCCCTGCTTCTCGGCGAGGGTGCCGAGGGCGCCGTAGGGCTTGCCGTCGTCCTGGAGCCAGAACATCCGCAGCCGCTGTTTCCGGAGGTCGATGGTGCAGACCGTGAAGGTCTCACCCTGCGCCTCGACCGCCCGGCAGGGCTCGGCGGCGGCCGGAGCGGCCGCCCGGGCCGGGGCCGCGAGGGCGAGCAGCACGATCAACAGGGCGTGAGCCGGGCGCAGCATCATCATTCAATCCATGCCGATCGGAGGCCGCGATTCGGGGACGGCGAAGCTCGATCGGCGCGCCCTTCGCTCCGGAAAGCGGCGAATTTCGTGTCCGCGCCGCGCCGGGATGCGTCTGTACGATGTCGGGATGGGGCCGGGTGCGTCTCGCGGCCGCGCGCCGCGGGCGTGGCTGGACCGTTTTGCCGGTTCAGGCGTTCTTAGCCGTAGAGGGCGTGTTTCCACGGAGATGACGTGATGAAGGGTGCAGTGCTCGGCTCGACCCTGCTGGCGGCGGGTGCTCTGGCCTTGGCGCCGGCCAGCGCGGACGCGCGCGGTTTCGGCGGCGGCGGATTCCATGGCGGCGGCTTCGGCGGCGGCTTCCACGGTGGCGGCTTCGGCGGCGGCTTCCGGGGCGGCGGGTTCGGCGGGTTCCGCAACGGCGGTTTCGGCGGCGGCTTCCGCGGCGCCGGCTTCCGTCCGGGGGGCTTCGGCTACGGCCGCGGCTTCTACGGCCGGGGCTACGGCTATCGCGGTGGCTACGGCTACGGGCTCGGCGGCCTGGGTCTCGGCGTCGGGCTCGGCCTCGCGGCCGGCGGTCTCTACGGCGGCTACGGTGGCTACGGCTACCCGGGCTACGGCTACGGCTACGGCGGCGGCTACGCCCCCGTCGGCTACGGTTACGGCGGCGATTACGGCTACGGTGGCGGCTGCTACACGGTCCCGCGGGTGCGCTGGACTCCCTACGGCTACCGCCGGGTGCTGGTCGAGCGCTGCTACTGAGCGCCGATCGACCGCGAAAAGAACGGGACAGGCCGCCTCCGGGCGGCCTTTTCCTTGCGCGTTCCTTGCGTGACCCGCCGCATCGTTGGACAGCTCAACCCGGGACGCTGATACTGGTATCGGGCGGCGGGAGGCGGTGATGAGTTCAGCAACCGGACAGGGGCCCACGGGCGTGGACGCGGTCGAGATCCGCGACGCCAGCCTCACCGCCTTCTACCGATCGATGACGCCGCCCGAGCGGCACACCTTCTGGGCCTGCGCCGCCGGCTGGTGCCTCGACGGCATGGACTTCATGATCTACCCGCTGGTGATCGGGACGATCATGGCGCTGTGGCACGTCGATGCCGGCACGGCCGGGCTCGCCGCCACGGTGACGCTGCTGGCCTCGGCGCTGGGCGGCTGGCTCGCGGGCTTCGTCGCCGACCGGATCGGCCGGGTGCTGACCCTGCAGATCACGATCCTCTGGTTCTCGCTGTTCTCCCTGCTCTGCGCCTTCGTGCAGAACTTCGAGCAGCTCCTCATCGCGCGGGCACTGCTCGGCCTCGGCTTCGGCGGCGAGTGGGCGGCCGGCGCGGTGCTGATCGGTGAGACGATCCGCGCCGAGTATCGCGGCCGGGCGGTGGGCTCGGTCCAGTCCGGCTGGGCGATCGGCTGGGGCCTCGCGGTCCTGTCGCAGGCGGTGCTGTTCTCGGTCCTGCCGCCAGAGACCGCGTGGCGCTGGATGTTCGCGGTGGGCGCCCTGCCGGCGCTGCTGGTCTTCTACCTGCGCCGCTACGTGAAGGAGCCGGAGGTCGCCGCCGAATCCCGCGCCCGGGCCGCCGCCACGGGCGACCGGCCGCAGATCTGGGAGATCTTCTCCGGTCCGATCCTCAAGACCACCCTGCTCGCCTCCCTGGCGGCGGCGGGCTGCCAGGGCGGCTACTACGCGATCACCACCTGGGTGCCGCGCTTCCTGACCACCGAGCGCCACCTGTCGATCGTGTCCTCCACCGGCTACCTCGCGGCCCTGATCATCGGCTCGTTCACCGGCTACCTCGTGGGCGCGTGGCTCGCCGACCGGCTCGGCCGGCGGCCGCTCTTCCTGATCTTCTCGCTGGGCGCCATCGCGGTGATCGTCGCCTACACGCAGATCCCGCTGTCGAACGGCGTACTCTGGGTGCTGGGCTTCCCGCTGGGCTTCTTCGCCTCCGGCTACTTCTCCGGGATGGGCGCGTTCCTGACCGAACTGTACCCGACCCGCCTGCGCGGCTCGGGGCAGGGATTCTGCTACAATTTCGGCCGCGGCATCGGCGCGCTGTTCCCGGCGCTGGTCGGCTACCTCGCGGAGCGCGCCGGCCTCGCCTCCGCCATCGCGATCTTCGCGGCCGTCGCCTACGGGATCTTCTTCCTGGCGGCCTTCGCGCTGCCGGAGACGCGCGGCAAGGTCCTCCACGCGGATTCCTGATCATGCCCGAGATCCGAGACTGCCCCGCCCCCGACCCGCATCCGGAGGGCCCGACCCGCTTCGCCGTGCCGGACGGCGCGGTCGACACGCACGCCCACGTCATCGGCCTGCCGCCGGACTATCCCCTGGTGGCCGACCGCAGCTACACGCCCCCGGCGGCGCCGGCCGAGCGGTACCTCGCGATGCTCGACGGGACCGGCATGGCCAACGGCGTGCTGATCCAGGTCAGCGTGCACGGCACCGACAACCGGCTGATGGTCGAGACGCTGCGCGCCCACCGGCGGCGCCTGCGTGGCGTCGCGGTAATCCCGCTCGGCCTGCCCGACGCGGAGCTCGCCGCGCTGAAGGAGGCCGGCGTGGTCGGCCTGCGCCTCAACGTCCTGTTCGGCGGCGGGGTCGGGCTCGAGGCGGTCGAGTCCTACGGGGCGCTCGCCCGCGAGATGGGCTGGCACCTCCAGTTCCTGCTCGACGCCCGGGAGCTGCCGCCGATCGCCGGCCGCCTGTCGCGGCTGCCCGTGCCGCTGGTCTTCGACCATATGGGCCACATGCCGACCTCGGCCGGCCTGGACCATCCGGGCTTCGAGGCACTGCTCGGCCTCGTCGCCGACGGCAACTGGGTGAAGCTCTCGGGCGCCTTCCGGGATTCCGTCACCGGGCCGCCCTACGCGGACACGATCCCGTTCGCGCGGGCGCTCAACGACGCCGCGCCGGGACGCTGCCTCTGGGGCTCGGACTGGCCGCACGTGGCCGCCTGGGACGGGCCGCCGCGGACGCGGGAGCTCCTCGACCTGATGGCCGACTGGGTGCCGGACGCGGACCGACGCCGGATGGTGTTCGTCGACAACCCGCGGCGGCTCTACGGCTTCGGGTAAGGGCGGACCGAGGCGCGGCGGGCGCGCGGGACGCCGCCGTCAGACCCGCAGGTCGACGCTCTGGCCCTGTCCGGGAGGGGCCGGCGGGCCGGCGCTCGCCGCCTGGGCGGCGCTGTCCGCCACGAGCCCGGCGACGGCCTTGTCGGCCGACAGCTGCTGCTTGGCGACGGCGATGCCGATCTGCTGGCTCTGGGACGAACCCAGCATCTGGACGGCGGCTGCGGCGATCGAATCCATGGGGCCGATCCTAGACCTCCGGTCTGAATCCGGCGTTACCCGGATCCGGCGCCTTTGACCGGTCGCGCTCACCCGTCCAGGAAGCCCCGCTGCCGGGCCCGGTAGCCGCCGATCGCCGTGACGCACACGAACGACACGCCGGCCAGCGCCGTGCCGAACACCGCGATCGGCCACCAGTGGCCCTGGAAGCGCTCGGCCAGCACGGTGCCAACGATCGGCGTCAGGCCGCCCGCGAGCGCCCCGCAGAACTGGTAGGCGATGGAGATCGCCGTGTAGCGCACCCGCGTCGGGAAGGCGCCCGCGAGGTAGCCGGCGATCACCGCGTAGAACGTGGCGCTGCCGATCACGTTGAGGGCGAGGCCGAGCACGATCAGGGGCACCGACTTGGTCTCGACCAGCCAGAACAGCGGGTAGGGGGCCAGCATCGCCCAGACCAGCGTCCCCTGGAGGAACAGCCGCTCGTTGCGGATCACCTCCGCGATCCGGGCGCCGACCGGGGTCATCATCAGCTGGACCACGGCGGCGATCAGCAGGGCGTCGAGGATCGTCGCCCGCGCGATGCCGAGATACTGCGTGGTGAACGCGATCATGAAGGTGTTGAACAGGTAGACCGAGGCGATCGCGAAGGTGTTGGCCCCCGCCGCCAGCAGCACCGGCTTCAGGCAGGTCGTCAGCACCTCGCGCACCGGCGCCGGCGGCGGCCCGCCGGCGGCCCGGGCCCTCTCGAAGGCCGGCGATTCCGCGACGCCGAGGCGGATCGCGAGCCCCACGCCGAGCAGCAGGATGCTGACGAGGAACGGCACCCGCCAGCCCCAGGTCAGGAAGCTCTCCTTGTCGAGGAGGCCCGCGAGCCGGAAGGCCAGCAGCGACAGGATCTGCCCGGCGGGGCTGCCGAGCTGCGCGAAGGAGGCGAAGAAGGTGTTGCGCCCGGCCGGCGCGTGCTCGGCGGCCATCAGCACCGCGCCGCCCCACTCGCCGCCGACCGCGAGCCCCTGGATGAGCCGCAGGACCACCAGCATCACCGGCGCCCAGATCCCGATCGACGCGTAGGTCGGCAGCAGGCCGATACCGGAGGTCGCGATGCCCATCATCACGAGCGTCGCCACCAAGGCGCGCTTGCGCCCGAACCGGTCGCCGAGATGCCCGAAGATCAGGCCGCCCAGCGGCCGGGCCAGGAAGCCCACCGCGAAGGTGCCGAAGGCCGAGAGCGTCGCGATGTAGGGGGATTCGGTCGTGAAGAAGAGCGGCCCGAACACCAGGGCCGCCGCGGTGCCGTAGATGAAGAAATCGTACCACTCGATCGTGGTGCCCACGAAGGCCGCCAGCGCCGCGCGCGCCGACTGGTTCTGTCCGGGCCCGGTGGCCGGGGCTGCGGTCGTGACGGCCATCGATCCTCGCGCGGCATTATGAATTCAAACGCCGCCCTGCATGCGCCAGTCTGCCGGCCGACCGCAACGCCCGCACGCGACAGGGCGGGCGTTTCATCCGCCGCAGCCCGGCTCCGCCTCAGAAGCTCGGCGGCGTGCAGGCGCTCACCACCTCGCACGGATTGGGACCGACGCAGCGGAACCGGTGGGGGCGGCGGCTGTCGAAGCTGTAGGCGTCGCCGGGGCCGAGGATCCGGCGCTCGGCGTCCACCGTCACCTCCAGGCGGCCGGAGAGCACGATGCCGCCCTCCTCGCCCTCGTGGGAGAGCGGCACCCGGCCCGTGTCGGCGCCCGGCTCGTAGCGCTCCTTGAGGATCTGGAGCTTGCGCCCGAACAGGCTGTCGCCGACCTGCTGGTACGAGATTGCCCCCTTGGCGGCCCGGCGGCCGATCTCGGTCAGCTCCTCGGCGGCGAAGAACGCCTTGCGCTCCGGCTCCGGCTCCAGGGCGAAGAACTCGGCCATGCCGATCGGCACCCCGTCGAGGATCCGCTTCAGGGCGCCCACCGAGGGATTCACCCGGTTGGCCTCGATCAGCGAGATCGCGGAATTGGTCACCCCGGCCCGCTTGGCCAGCGTCCGCTGCGACAGGCCGTGGCGCGCGCGCACGAAGCGCAGGCGCGCGCCGACATCGATGCTCATCCGGCCGGACCCCGTTTCAGGTGTTGCGGATCCCGCAACGGTGCCACCCGTGGCCCCGGTCCTGCAAGGGGTTGGCGGCGACCAGAAAAGGACTTGTTGCCCGATCGGCGAAGGTGTCCCCTGGTCCCGCCGCCCGATCCGCGCCGCCTGCCCCGGAGAACCGCCCCATGACCGACCATCCGCTCCGCAACACGCCCGCGATGGACGCCTTCTGGATGCCGTTCACGGCCAACCGCCAGTTCAAGGCGGCGCCGCGCCTGCTCGTCTCGGCCGAGGGCATGCACTACACCGCCGATGACGGCCGCAAGATCCTCGACGGCTCCGCGGGCCTCTGGTGCGTCAACGCCGGCCACGGCCGCCGGGGCATCGCCGCCGCGGTGGAGCGCCAGCTCGCGACCCTCGACTTCGCCCCGACCTTTCAGATGGGCCATCCCATCGCGTTCGAATTCGCCGAGCGCCTCGCGGAGATCGCCCCGGGCGGCCCCGACAAGCGCCTCGACCGGGTGTTCTTCACCAATTCCGGCTCGGAATCGGTCGACACCGCCCTCAAGATCGCGCTCGCCTACCAGCGGGCGATCGGGCAGGGGACCCGCACCCGGCTCATCGGGCGCGAGCGCGGCTATCACGGCGTCGGCTTCGGCGGCCTGTCGGTCGGCGGCATCGTGTCGAACCGGCGGGTCTTCCCGCAGCTCAACGGCACCGACCACCTGCGCCACACCCACGACCCGGCCCGCAACGCCTTCGTGAAGGGCCAGCCCGAGCACGGGGCGGAGCTCGCCGAGGATCTGGAGCGGCTGGTGGCGCTGCACGGGGCCGAGACCATCGCGGCCTGCATCGTCGAGCCGGTGGCGGGCTCCACGGGCGTGCTGGTCCCGCCGAAGGGCTACTTGGAGCGCCTGCGCGAGATCTGCACCAAGCACGGCATCCTGCTGATCTTCGACGAGGTGATTTCCGGCTTCGGCCGCCTCGGCGCGCCCTTCGCCACCGACTTCTTCGGCGTCGTCCCCGACCTCGTGACCAGCGCCAAGGGCCTCACCAACGGCACGGTGCCGATGGGCGCGGTCTTCGCCAGCCGCGCGGTCCACGACGCGCTGATGCAGGGCCCGGACGGGATCGAGCTGTTCCACGGCTACACCTATTCCGGGCACCCGATCGCCTGCGCGGCCGGGATCGCGACGCTGGACATCTACCGGGAGGAGGGGCTCCTCACCCGCGTCGCCGACATCGCCGACGACTGGGCGGCGGCGATGCACGACCTGCGCGGGCGCAAGAACGTCATCGACATCCGCACCATCGGACTCGTCGCCGGCATCGAGCTGGCGCCGCGTCCGGACGCGGTGGGCAAGCGCGCCTACGAGGTGTTCGTGGACTGCTTCGAGCGCGGCCTGCTGACCCGGGTGACCGGCGACATCATCGCGCTGTCGCCGCCGCTGATCATCGAGCGCGGCCAGATCGGCGAGATCGTCGACATCCTCGGGGCCGCGATCGACCGGGTCGCCTGAGGGCGCACGTCTTTGCGAGCGAAGCGAAGCAATCCAGGGTAGCGCCACGCTTGCTGATGTCGCGCAGCCCTGGGTCGCTTCGCTGCGCTCGCGATGACGGGAGAGGTCTCGCGATTACACAACCCTTGCGCGCCGCACAGGCGTCCCCGCCGCCCGGCGGGGTTGTGACGACATCACCCGTGCCCATCTGCCCCGGACCCGGATTTGGGCCGGGCGCGAGGGTTTCCATGTCGAACACCGCCCTGATCGTCGGCGCCAGCGGGATCGTCGGCAGCGCCACCGCGGCGCTGCTCCACCGGGAGGGCTGGACGGTCGCGGGCCTCGCCCGTCACCCGGTGCAGCAGGACGGCGTCGCGCCGGTGGCCGCCGACCTGCAGGATCCGGCCTCTCTGGAGAAGGCGCTGGCCGACCTCGCCCCGAGCCACGTCTTCCTGGCGACCTGGCAGCGGCGCCCGACTGAGGCGGAGATGATCCGCGTCAACCGGGCGATGATCGAGAACCTGCTCGACGCGCTCCGCCCGAAGAAGAGCGTCCGCCACGTCGCCCTGGTGACCGGGCTGAAGCACTATCTCGGCCCGTTCGAGGCCTACGGCAGAGGCACCCTGCCGCAGACGCCGTTCCGCGAGGACCAGGGCCGCCTCGACATCGAGAATTTCTACTACGCGCAGGAGGACGCCGTGTTCGCGGCCGCCGCGCGCGACGGCTTCACCTGGAGCGTCCACCGCCCGCACACGATCATCGGCAAGGCGGTCGGCAACGCCATGAACATGGGCACGACGCTCGCCTGCTACGCCACCCTGTGCCGGGAGCTGGGGCGGCCCTTCATCTTCCCGGGTTCGGCCGCGCAGTGGAACGGCCTCACCGACATGACCGACGCGCGGCTCCTCGCCCGCCAGCTGCTCTGGGCGTCGACGGAGCCGAGGGCCGCCAACGAGGCGTTCAACGTCGTCGACGGCGACGTCTTCCGCTGGAGCTGGATGTGGGGCCGGATCGCCGCTTGGTTCGGGATCGAGGCGGTGCCGTTCGACGGCACGCACCGGCCCCTGGAGCCGCGGATGGCGCAGGATGGCCCGGCCTGGGCGGAGATCGCGCAGCGCTACGGGCTGGCCGAGCCGAACCTCGAGAAGCTCGCCTCGGCCTGGCACACGGATGCCGATCTCGGCCGGCCGATCGAGGTCGTCACCGACATGAGCAAGAGCCGCCGCCTCGGCTTCACGGCCTATCAGCCGACCGACGACGCGTTCTACGACCTGTTCGGCCAGCTCCGCGCGGACCGGCTGATCCCCTGACGAAAGATCACGCCGTCATCACGAGCGTAGCGAAGTGATCCAGGGCAGCACCAGCTCGGCGGGCGTGGTGCTGCTGGATTGCTTCGCTTCGCTCGCAAGGACGGCGGCTCACCCCGCCTTGCGCTCGGTCCCGCACCACTCGGCCACGAACAGCGCCATGGTGGTCGTGATCCGCTTCACCGAGGCGAGGCTCACGCGCTCGTCGAAGCCGTGGATGTTCTGGGAGGTCGGGCCGTAGCAGAGGGCCGGCACCCGGTCGTAGAGGGCGTGGACGCGGGTATCGAGGTAGCCCGCGGTCATGAAGCTCTGGAGCGGTGAGCCGATCGCCCGCTCGTGGGCGCGGCCGAGCACGGCCTCGGCCTCCGAGCCTTCCTCCAGCACGTAGCCCTCGGCGAAGAAGCCGTTGAAGACCACCCGCGGCGGGCTGTTGGCCAGGAACGGGTCGGTGCGGGAGAAGGACGCCACCGCGGCCTCGATCTCGGCGGCGGCCTGCGCGGCGGTCACGCCCGGGTAGAGCGCGACCCGGCAGTGGATCCGGCACCAGGCCGGGACCGAGGAGGCCCAGTCGCCGCCCTCGATCTTGCCGATGTTGAGGTTGATCGGGTGGTCCTCGGTCTCGAAATGCGGGTGC